>NZ_JBIRRR010000025.1:168-161926 GCF_044333795.1 Streptomyces sp. NPDC020917
GGGGAACTCCGCGCCCAGCCGCGACGGGTCCGCACCCGGCAGCCCAGTCCAGGGGGCACCCCAGACCCCGCAAGGGGCGCGGGGAACTGCGCGACCAGCCACAGCCGGTCCGCACCCGGCAACGCACCTCCGGGGGCACCCCGGATTCCCGCCCCGGAGGGGCGACGCTCCAGGAGTGCGGGGAACTCCGCGCCCAGCCGCGACGGGTCCGCACCCGGCAGCCCAGTCCAGGGGGCACCCCAGACCCCGCAAGGGGCGCGGGGAACTGCGCGACAAGCCACAGCCGGTCCGCACCCGGCAACGCACCTCCGGGGGCACCCCGGATTCCCGCCCCGGAGGGGCGATGCTCCAGGAGTGCGGGGAACTCCGCGCCCAGCCACAACGCACGTCGCAGACGGCAACGACGCCCAGGGGGCACCCCAGACCCCGCAAGGGGCGCGGGGAACTGCGCGACCAGCCACGACGCACGGCGCAGCCGGCACCGCACCCTCCGTGCGCAGGTCCGGGCCCGCCGAGGGCTGGGGGGAGGTTGTGGTGGGGTGGCGCCGCCGTAGGGGGCGAGGGGTCAGGACTCCGTGCGGTACATGAGGTCCGTCTCGTAGACGGTGAAGCCGAGGCGCTCGTAGACGGAGACGGCCGGCCCGTTGTCGGCGTCGACGTAGAGCATGGCGGTGGGGAGGCCACGGGTGGCGGCCAGGTGGCGCAGGCCGATCGCGGTGAGGGCGCGGCCCAGCCCGCTGCCTTGCTCGGCGGGCGCGACCCCCACGACGTACACCTCGCCGAGCCCCTCCTCGGCGTGGACCTTGGTCCAGTGGAAGCCCGCCAGCGCGGCCCCGCGGAACGCGAGGAAGAAGCCCTCGGGGTCGAACCAGGACTCGGCCTCGCGGTCCCTGAGGTCCTGCAGGCCCAGGCTGCCCTGCTCGGGGTGGTGGGCGAAGGCCGCCGCGTTCACCGCCAGCCACGCCTCCTCGTCCTGCCCGGGCACGAACGTGCGGACGGTGACGCCCTCGGGCAGCCGCGGCTCGGGGATCCCGGCGGCCACCGGGTCCAGCGGCCTGCGCATCTGCCGCAGCTCGCGGAACAGCTTGAGCCCGAGCTGGACGGCCAGGTGCCGGGCCGCCGGATGGCCGCCGTGCGCCCACACCCGCAGCCGCTTGCCGGTGGCCTCCAGCATGGCCTGCCCCAGCGCCCGGCCGTGCCCGCGGGACCGGTGGCGAGGGTGGACCAGCAGCTCGCCGGCCGGCGCCTCGACGGGGTCGGTGCCGTCGATCTGCCCGTAGCCGGTCAGCTCCTCGGCGCCCGCGCCGCCGGCCTCACCGGAAGCGTCGCCGCCGCCCGTCCACAGCAGCAGGTGCCGCACCCCGGCGCGCTCGCCGTGCCGCACCCGGAGCCTGCCCTGCTCGGACACCGCGGGCTGGCCGTCCTCCGCGGCGCCGGCGGCGATCAGGGCGAGCACCTGGTCGGCGGTCGCGGGGGCCAGGTCGGTCAGTACCTCGATGCGCCGGTCGCTCATGCGGAGATCGTACGGCGCGCACCTGCCGCGGAGGCGGGCGCCTGCGCCGGTACCGGGATGATCGCCGCGGACACGCAGGCGATGGCCGCGGCGAGCACGAAGCCCGGCCAGTAGGCGGTGGCCGAGATGACCGCGCCCATCAGCGGCGGGACGACCGCGGCGGTGAAGTTCTGCCCGGTGTTGTGGACGCCCAGGGCCCGCCCGGACCAGGCGGGGCCCGCGTACTCGGCGGTGGAGGTGAAGGACAGGCCGTTGGTGCTGGACGTCAGCGCGATCGCGGCCACCAGCAGCACCGGGGTCAGCGGCGACGGGAACGCCGTGGCGAGCGACGTCGCCCCGACCAGGGCCGCGGTCGCCACCGCCAGCTGCCGCATCGGCCGCAGCCGCTCCCCGACCCGGTCCGACCAGCGGCCGACGACGATCCGCGACACCGCGCCGAGGCCCTGGGCCGCGGCGATCAGCTGCCCGGCGTGCACCGGCGACCAGCCGCGCACGTCCACCAGCAGCACCAGCGCGAACGCGCCCGCGGTGAACTGCGGGATGACCAGCAGCGCGGCCGATCCGTGGATCCGCCACAGGCGGTTCGACCCGCGGTAGGGGTTCGGCGCGGGCTCCGCCGCGGCCTTCGCGGGCCGTGCCGGGTCGGCGGCGAACAGCGCGATGAGGACCGCGATCACCGCGCAGACCACGGCCAGGAAGCCGATCGCGCCGCCGAGCCCGTGCGCGCCGGACAGCGGCGGCATGGCCAGCGCCGCCACGCCCATGCCCAGCGGCGTGGACGTCTGCCGGATGCCCATGGCCAGGCCCCGCTCGCGAGCGGTGAACCAGCCCATGACCAGGCGTCCGCTCGCCGAGTACACCGAGGCCACGGCCGCCCCGGCCAGCACCAGCAGCAGCCCCAGCGCGACCATGCCGTGCACGCCCCAGGCCGCGCCGGCCAGCGCCGCGGACGCCGCGCCCAGGCCGAGCGCGATCACCACGCGCTCGCCCCAGCGGTCGGCGGCCGCGCCCCACAGGTAGAGCGCGAGCACCAGCCCGGCGGTGGGGCACGCGACGAGCAGGCCGACCTGGGTCAGGTCCAGGTGTTCCTGGCGGCGCAGGGTGTCGGCCAGGTACGGGATCCCGTAGACGAAGGCACAGGCCGCGGTCTGCGCGGCGGTGCCCAGGGCCAGCATGATCCATCGGCGCACGGGGGCGGCACCTCCTTGGTAGGTGGTGCCGCCAACTATGTTCCTATGTCGCAGATTGAGACAGAGGATTCCGTATCGTGAGACTCGCTTCCGTCAGGGCGACGGTTGGGCGGGATCGTCCGGCGGCGGCGTGGGAGCTCCGGGCAGCATCAGGACGGCGAGCGTTCCGCCGCCTTCCGCGGGCGCGAGGGTGACCTCGCCGCCCGACTGCTGCACGGTGCGCGCCACGATCGACAGGCCGAGCCCGCTGCCGGGCAGGCTGCGCGCCGACGGCGAACGCCAGAACCGCTCGAAGACGTGCGGCAGTTCCTCGGCCGGGATGCCCGGCCCATGGTCGCGCACGGTCAGCTGCCCGCCGTGCAGCCGCACGTCGATCTCCCCGCCGGCCGGGCTGAACTTCACCGCGTTGTCCATCAGGTTGACGATCGCCCGCTCCAGCGCGGCCGCCTCACCGCGCACGTACCAGGGCGCCACCTCGGCGACGATCTTCAGGTCCGGACCGCGCAGCCGGGCACGGCGCAGCGCCGTCTCGGTCACCTCGTGCAGCGGCACCACCTGGAGCACATGCTCCGCGTCCGGCCGGGACAGCTCCTGGAGGTCCCCGATCAGCACGGCCAGCTCCGTCATCTGCGCCTTCACCGACGCCAGCAGCGCGCGCCGGTCCTCCGGCGGCAGCGCCCTGCCGGTGGCCTCGCTGCGCTCCAGCAGCTCGATGTTGGTCCGCAGCGACGTCAGCGGGGTGCGCAGCTCGTGGCCCGCGTCGGCGATGAGCTGCGACTGCCGCTCGCGCGACGACGCCAGAGCGGCCGTCATCGCGTTGAACGACGAGCTCAGCCGGGCGATCTCGTCATGCCCCTCCACCGGGATCCGCACGTTCAGGTCCTCGGTGCGGGCGATGTGCTCGACCGTGTCCGTCAGCCGGTCCACCGGCCGCAACCCGGCCCGCGCGATCGCCGCGCCCGCGCTCGCCGCGCCGAGGACGCCGAACCCGGTGACGGCCAGCAGCAGCCAGGCGAGTCTGGTGAGGGGGGCGGTGACGTCGCTGAGCGGCCGGGCGACGGATACGGCGATCGGCTGGTTGTTCAGGAGGAAGCCACGGCCGGGGACGGTGAAGACCCGGAGCTTTCCACCGGGCGACGACACGGTGTGCAAGACGGGCGGGCTCTGGCCTGCGGCCACTGCCTCGTCCTGCGCGGTCACGGGAATCGTCTCGTGGCCTTGGACCCAGCACGACGTCCCGTCGGCGAGGACGACTTGTGCCGACGTCGTCGTAGAAATGAACCCGACACGGCCGTCACGGTCGGCGCTTGGCGGCGTCGAGTGGCAGCCGTCCTGGCGCAGGGTGCTGGTGATGTCCTGCACGGAGATCAGGTCCGGCTGACGCAACGACTTGTCCAGCTGCGACACGAGCTGGTCCCGCGTGATGAACCAGCACGCCAGGGCCGCGGCCGCCACCGCGACCGCCACCGCGACAGCGGTGAGGATCGCCAGGCGCGACCGCAGGGGGAGCCGGTTCACGAATGACCGCCGTCCGGGGCGCGCAGGACGTAGCCCACTCCCCGCACGGTGTGCACGAGGCGCGGCATCCCGCCGGCCTCCGTCTTGCGCCGCAGGTACATCACGTAGACGTCGAGGGAGTTGGACGAAGGCTCGAAGTCGAAGCCCCACACCGCCTTGAGGATCTGCTCGCGGGTGAGGACCTGGCGGGGGTGGGCCAGGAAGAGTTCCAGCAGGGTGTACTCGGTGCGGGTCAGCTCCACCGGGTTCCCGTCGCGGGTGACCTCGCGCGTGGTGGTGTCCATCCGCAGGTCGCCGAAGGTCATGACGTGCTCCTCGCCGGCCGGGCCCGCGGCGGCGGCGTAGGAGCTGCGCCGCAGCAGGGCCCGCAGCCGGGCGAGCAGTTCGTCGAGTTCGAACGGCTTGACGAGGTAGTCGTCGGCGCCCGCGTCCAGGCCCGTGACGCGGTCGCCGACGGTGTCGCGGGCGGTGAGCATGAGGATCGGCGTGGTCACGCCGGACGACCGCAGCCGGCGGGCGGTGGTCAGGCCGTCCATCCGCGGCATCAGGACGTCCAGCACGATGGCGTCCGGCCCGTACGTGCCCGCCTGCTCGAGCGCGGCCATGCCGTCCGCGGCCAGGGCGGTGTCGTATCCCTCGAAGGCGAGGCTGCGCTGCAGCGCCTCCCGCACGGCGGGCTCGTCGTCGACGATCAGGATGCGGGCGGGGGCCTCGCCGCTCTCGCCGGGGCTCATGGTCTGCGGTACCTCACTGACGGACATGGCGGTGGTGTGCGGGGACAGTCTCAGCGTCGCACGGTTGCGGGCCTGCGGCGTACCGCCCGGTCGCGGCCGCGCGCGGGCCGCGGGGTGCGGGCCTCGGGCCGGACCTCGGGCGCCCGGCGCAGCGGGGGCAGTCCTGCGGCCAGGGCGAGGGGGAGGTCGACGTCGGCCGGGCCGGTCCCGGCGGCCGGGGCGCGGGTGCCCCAGGACACCGCCGCGCCCAGGGCGCGCCTCAGGTGGTTGACGCCGGCCGTGATCGTGCTGCTCATGGGATCTCCCAGGTGGTGCGGGGAACGGGCAGGGTCAGCTGCCGGAGGTGCCGCCGGCCCGCAGGGTGGCGAGGTCGGCCTTGACCGTGTTGACGGGGATGGCGAAGCCGAGGCCGACGCTGCCGGCGCTCGACGAGCCGCTGCTGGAGGAGTCGGAGTACATCGCGGAGTTGATCCCGATGATCTGGCCGCTCATGTTGATCAGCGCGCCGCCGGAGTTGCCGGGGTTGAGCGAGGCGTCGGTCTGGATCGCCTTGTAGGTGGTGGTGGAGCTGCCGGTGTCGCCGTTGTACTGGTTGCCGCCGAAGGAGAACGGCCACCGGCCGTCGCTGTTGCCGCTGCCGTTGCCGCCGAACTGCTGGCCCTGGCCCTCGTTGGTGGACACGGTCACGTCGCGGTTCAGCGCGGAGACGATGCCGCTGGTGACGGTGCCGCTCAGGCCGTCGGGCGAGCCGATGGCGACCACCTGGTCGCCGACGGCGATCGCGTTGGAGTCGCCGAGGACGGCCGCCGGCAGGCCGGAGGCGCCGGTGATCTTGATGAGGGCGAGGTCCTTGCCGGAGTCGGTGCCCACGACGCTGGCCCGCGCGCTCTTGCCGTTGCTGTACGTCACGGTGACGGTGTCGGCGCCGGCGACGACGTGGTTGTTGGTGACGACCTGGCCGTCGGCGGTGATGATCACGCCGGAGCCGGTGGACTTGCCGCTCGCGGAGGTCGCGTTGATCTCGACCACGCTCGGGCTGAGCGCCTTGGCGACGCCGGCCACGCTGCCGTCGATCGCCGAGGCGTTGACGGCCGGGGCGGCGGTGGTGCTGGTGGAGTGGTCGGTGGCGTTGCCGATGAGGGCGCCGGCACCGCCGCCGATCACGCCGGCCGCCAGGGCGACGGCCGCGAACAGCACGGCGGGCTTGCGGAGGCGCCGCCGCCGGTGCGGTGCGGGGCCGCCGGGCATCGCCGCGTAGCCCGGGCCGTAGGGGGGCGGCGGCGGGAAGCCGCCGGCGCCGTCACCCGCGGGGGGCGTGCCCGGCTCGGAGGAATGGGAGGCGACGACCTCGGAGGGGACGACCCGCTCGTCCCCGAAGGGCGACGGCTCGTACGGGGTGGTCGCGTGGACCTGCGGCTCGGGGGCGGGGTACGCCGGCTCCTGGCCGTGGTAGAGCGGAGGCTGCTGGTCGTACGGGTGGGGTTCGCCGTTGCGGCTGCTCTCGGTCATGTCTATGACTGTGCGCTCGGACCATGAGAGGTTCCTGAGTACACGCTGAGAAGCCCGACAGAAGTAGGTATGCCCGATATAAGGACCGTGGGGCATCCCCGGCGCCGATCTTTATCCGGGCTCAACACCCGCCGCTGCCGGGGGAGTTGAGCGGCCCCCTCCGATGGCGGTCCGGACGGTCACGCTGGGTCAGGCACACCCGCAGGATGCCCGGACCACCAGCCGGGACGGGAACTGGCGGACCCGCTCCCGCCGCGAGCCGGGCACCCGCAGCGAGTCGTCGAGCACCGCGTCCACCGCCGCCCGCGCCATGGCCTGCCGGTCCGAGGCGACCGTGGTCAGCGGCGGGTCGGCGAGCGCCGCCTCCTTGACGTCGTCGAAGCCGGCCACCGCCAGTTCCTGGGGCACGTCGATCCGCAGCTCGCGGGCGGCCCGCAGCACGCCGATGGCCTGGTCGTCGGTCGCACAGAAGATCGCCGGCGGCCGGTCGGGCCCGGACAGCAGCTGCAGCGCGACCTTGTAGGCGTCGTAGCGGTTGTACGGGGCCTGGAAGAGCCGGCCCTCCGTGGGCCGGCCCGCTTCCTGCATCGCCCGCTCCCAGCCGACGATGTGGTCGGTCACCGGGTCGCCGACGACCGGGGTGATCTCGGTGCCGCCCAGGCACGCCACGTACGGGTGGCCGTGCTCCAGCAGGTGCCGGGTGGCCAGCTGCGCGCCGCCGATGTCGTCCGTGACGACGGCGACGTCGTCGATCGCCTCGGGCCGCTCGTGCAGCAGCACCACGCGGGCGTCCCAGGCGTCGATCTCTATGGCGGCGTTCTCGCTGGGGCCCTGGCTGATCAGGATCAGCCCGGAGACCCGCATGCCGAGGAACGCCCGCAGGTAGTGCACCTCGCGGTCGTCGAGGTAGTCGGAGTTGCCGACGAGCACCATCTTCCCGCGCTCGGACGCGGCCTGTTCCACGGCGTGGGCCATCTCCGCGAAGAACGGCTGCCGGGCATCGGGCACGATCAGCCCGATCAGGTCGGTCCGGCGGCTGGCCATGGCCTGCGCCACGCGGTCCGGCCGGTAGCCGAGCTGCTTGATGGCCGCGAGCACACGCTCGCGGGTGGCCGGTGCTACCGGCCGGGGTCCGTTGTTGATGACGTAGCTGACGACCGCGGTCGAGGTCCCCGCCAGCCTGGCCACATCGTCACGCGTCACCTTGGGCACGTCGCGCAGTCTACGCGTGTCTATCCGGCCGTCACATGGTTCGTCATACCGGTCATACCGAGTGGTCCGCCGAGGAGCGCTGCGCGGACGACTCCTCGGAGCCGCGCCCCTGGGCCGCCTCGCTGCGCGCCGCCTCCTCCGCGGCCCGCTCGACCTTCTCCGGGGTGACGAAGCGGTAGCCGACGTTCCGCACGGTGCCGATCAGCGACTCGTGCTCCACGCCGAGCTTGGCGCGCAGCCGCCGCACGTGCACGTCCACGGTGCGGGTGCCGCCGAAGTAGTCGTAGCCCCACACCTCCTGCAGCAGCTGGGCGCGGGTGAAGACCCGGCCGGGGTGCTGCGCGAGGTACTTCAGCAGCTCGAACTCCTTGAAGGTCAGGTCGAGCACCCGGCCCTTGAGTTTGGCGCTGTAGGTCGCCTCGTCCACGGACAGGTCGCCGTTGCGGATCTCCATCGGGCTGTCGTCCGCGGTGATCTGCTGCCGGCCCATCGCCAGCCGCAGCCGGGCCTCGACCTCGGCCGGGCCCGCGGTGTCCAGCAGGACGTCGTCGATGCCCCAGTCCGCGGTGACCGCGGCGAGTCCGCCCTCGGTGACCACCAGCACCAGCGGGCAGCCGGGGCCGGTCGAGCGCAGCAGCTGGCACAGGCTGCGCACCTGCGGCAGGTCGCGGCGGCCGTCGATCAGGATGACGTCCGCGCCGGGGGTGTCCACCAGGGCGGGGCCCTCGGCCGGGGCCACCCGCACGTTGTGCAGCAGCAGCCCCAGTGCGGGCAGCACCTCGGTCGACGGTTGCAGGGCGTTGGTCAGAAGCAGGAGTGAACTCACCAGGGGCTCCCGTCGGGCGTCCGGACATGACACGGCGTGCTCCCGTGCGGTGCGTGCGGCACCGCCGGGTCGAGCGGGTCGTGCTGGCTCAAAACCGAACCCTCCTCGGTGTGCGAGGACGACGTACTTCGTGCCGGAAAGCACGAAAGGACCCGGGGGCGACATTGCCCAGGTCCTCTGCCAGGCAACAATAGCCCACATGGACAGCCCTGCCGAGACCGGCAACCTGCGTCTGCGGGGCCGGGTGACCGCATCGAGTGGCCGTCGGACCGTGTTGTTGACGTCCGACGGCGTTCCGATCGAGGCCGAACACCTGCCCGCGGCGAACGGATCCGGCCGTCTCGCGATCGTGATCGCGCACGGCTTCACGGGCGCGCTGGAACGGCCCGCGGTGCGCCGCGCCGCCCGCCGGCTCAGCCGGTTCGGCGGGGTCGTCACCTTCTCCTTCCGCGGCCACGGCCGCTCCGGCGGCCGCTCCACGGTCGGCGACCTGGAGGTGCTGGACCTGGCGGCGGCCGTCGCCTGGGCCCACAGGCTGGGGTACGCGCGGGTCGCCACGGTCGGCTTCTCGATGGGCGGCTCGGTGGTGCTGCGGCACGCCCCGGGGGCGGACCTCGCCGCCGTGGTCTCGGTCAGCTCGCCGGCCCGCTGGTACTACCGCGGCACCGCGCCGATGCGCCGGCTGCACTGGGTGGTGACCCGGCCCGCGGGCCGGCTGGTGTCCCGGTTCGGGCTGAAGACCCGGATCCATCCCCGGGACTGGGACCCGGTGCCCGCCTCCCCGGTGGAGTCGGTGCCGCTGATCGCCCCGACCCCGCTGCTGATCGTGCACGGCGACCGCGACGCGTACTTCCCGCTGGACCACCCGCGCTCGCTCGCCGCGGCGGCCGGCGAGGACGGCGCCGAGCTGTGGATCGAGCCCGGCTTCGGGCACGCGGAGAACGCGGCGGACGACGCGCTGCTGGCCCGCATCGGCGAATGGCTGACCTCCCGCGTTCCCGCCGCGTGAGGCCCACGGGCCATGATGGACCCCGGCACGACCTGGAGACGAGGAACGGAAAGCGTGATGGCTGCACCTGACACGGCCCCCGGGCGGCTGGCGGCGGGCACGATCCGCTACTGGGCCGCCGCGAAGGCCGCCGCGGGCACGGCGGAGGAGCCGTACCAGGCGGCGACCCTGGCCGGCGCGCTGGCCGCCGCCCGCGAACGCCACGCCGGCGAACCGGAGTTCGCCCGCGTGCTGCAGCGCTGCTCCTTCCTCGTCGACGGCACGCCCGTCGGCACCCGCGACCACGCCTCGGTCGCCCTGCACGAAGGCGCCACCGTGGAAGTCCTGCCGCCCTTCGCGGGAGGTGCGCGATGACCACCCCCGACCGCGACCCCTACCGCCCCGACGTCCCGCCGGGCTTTCCCCCGCCGCCCGCGGACGGCGCCTTCCCTCCGCCCCCGGACGTCCCGCCGACCGGCCACCCCGTCCACGGCCACCCGCTCGACGGGCCGGCCGCGGGCGGCCACCCCGCCGGTGACGGCACGGCCGGCCACGACGGCGGCTACGGCTACGGCTACCCGCCCGGTGCCGGGCAGCCCGGCGGCTTCGGGACGGGGCCCGGCTACGGAGCGGACCCCGGCTACGGGACGGGTTCCGGGTACGACGCGGGCCCGGGCTACGGGGCCGGTCCCGGCTACCCGGTCACCCCGGGGTACGCGGCCGGCGGCTATGACGGCGGCTACGACGCCGCCGCGGGCTACGGCGCCGGGCACGGCACGCACTCGGGGCTGCCGGACGGCGGCGCCTACGTGCCGGAGCCGCTCGGCGGGCAGCTGCCGGCGGAGGCGGACCCGGGTGCGGCGTTCGGCGTGCCGTCGGCCGGGGACGCGTGGGGCGGGCATGCCTCCGCGCAGGACGCCTACCAGGGACCTGCCGGTGTCGACGGCTGGGGGCAGGCGCCGCCCGCCGCGCAGCCGTGGGAGCACGCCGCCGCGGTGGACGGCACCGGGTACGCGCCCGCGCAGCCCGGAACCGCCCAGCCTGGAATCGCGCAGCCCGGGCCCGCGCAGTGGTCGCAGCCGCACGGCTACGCCGCGCAGCAGCCGTTCGCGGGGACCGAGCACACCGCGGTGCTGCCGCTCGTCGAGGAGGCGCCGCCCCGGAACGCGGACGGGCCCTCGGCCGCGGGCGCGCCGGCGCCGGTGCGCACCGGCTCGCCGATCATCCCGCCCGGCATCCAGCCCGCGGCGCTCACCGCCGCGCTCGGCCTGCTCACGGCAGGTGCGGCCGCGCTCGGCAAGCCGGGTCTCGCCGTCGTCCTGCTCGTGCTGGAGGCGGTGACCGCGGCCGGCTGGTTCCGGCTGAACGGCATGTGGCCGGCCCGGCAGGGCATCGTGCTGGCGTTCATGGCCGGCGTCACCGCGGACGTCGCGCTGCTCATCGACGGCGGCCACCACAACGCCGAGGTGCTGGTGGGCACCCTCGGGGTGTGGCTGGTGCTCGTGCTGGTGCTGCAGCTGCGGCACCACGGCTCGGCCGACGAGCGCCTGTCGTCGCTCACCGCGACCTCGGCGTCCACGCTGCTGACCGTCGTCGCCGCCGGCTACCTGGCCACCGCGGAGTCCGGCGCGGGCAGCGACCCGGTGGTGGTCGGCGCGATCGCGGTGGCCGCCGCCACGCTGGTGCGCGCGGTGCGGCTGCCGGGCGGCGAGCCCGTCTCGGTGGTGCTGTCGGTGCTGGCCGCCCTCGTCACCGGGCTGGCCACCGGACCCGCGACGGGCATGGGCGGCGGCCACGGCGTGCTGCTCGCCGCCGCCTGCGGCATCGGCGCGCTGATCGGGCTGCGGGTCGCGAGCTACGACTTCCCGTCCCGGTTCGTCCACTTCACGGCGGGCGTCGCGCTGCCGCTGACCGCGGCCGCCCCGGTGGCCTACCTCCTGGGCAACGCCCTTCACTGAGGCACCGCGCGACCGGCCGCGCGGGGAAAGTTCCCAGGTAACGGATCCGTACGATCGGGAACCACGGGACCCCCGCCGTCCGTCAGGCGTAAGCGGAAGGGCGGGCACGGCGCCGCACGGGGCCGGAACGAGTACGACGAGCGGGGAGTGGCGGACGCATGCGGGTGGCGCGAATAGTTCTGATCATCGTGGTCGTCCTCGGCGGCCTGTTCGTCGCGGCGGACCGGATCGCCGTGTCGATGGTGCAGAACAAGGCGGCACAGCGCGCCCAGGCCACCGACAACCTGGCCGAGAAGCCCAAGGTGACGATCACCGGCTTCCCGTTCCTGACCCAGGTGATGGGCGGCAAGCTGGAGGACGTGAAGGTCAGCGCGAAGGACATCGCGGCCGGTGACGGCTCGCAGTCCGTTCGGATCGACAGCTTCCACGCCGACCTGTACGGCGTGAAGCTGTCCAACGGCTTCAGCCGGGCGATCGCCGACCACGCGGACGGCAACGCGTTCATCACCTACGCCGACCTGTCGAAGGCCGCGCCCGCCGGGATCAAGGTGTCCTACGCCGGGGCGTCGGCGTCCGGTACGCCCCGGGTCAAGCTCACCGGATCGTTCATGGGTGCCCACCTGAGCGTGCTCAGCGACGTGCTGGTCAGCAAGGACTCGATCGGCCTGCACGCCGAGGGGCTCCCCAAGGAGCTGACCGCGCTGGGCCTGGAGAGCAAGGTGCGCGACCAGATCGACTTCACCCGGCAGGTCTCCCACCTGCCCGGCAACCTGGAGCTGTCCTCGGTGACCACCACGCCGGACGGCATCTCGGTCCAGGTCACCGGCAAGGGCGTCGTTCTCGCCAACTGAGACGCCCGCGTCCGCACCGCGACCACCAGCCCCCGGCCGTGCGCCGTCGAACGCACGCGCGACCCCCGGAGGAGGCGGCCCGGCGGCCGCCGACGGCACGACGTACCGCCATACGGACAATCTTGTCTCGCCATACGACACGGCGGTGACACCCGCCGGTCCGTTTCCCTACGATCGGGAGTCATGAAGCGACAGGCGGACCTCACGAAGCGGCGGGCAGTCGACCTGTGCCGCGTCGCCGCCATGCTCTGTCGCATGCCCTAGGGGCAGCAGTTCCCCCGTGCCGCAGCGGGCCCGACGGCCCCCGGCGCTCCCTGCCCGCCCCGGTCCCCGTGCCCCACGGCACACCCCCGCGCGCTCTCGCGCACCCCGCAGCCCGCGCCACCGCACATCCGAACTGCCCCGGAGGAGATCAGCATGAGCCGCAGTGACGTCCTGGTGGACGCCGACTGGGTCGAGGCCCACATCGACGACCCCAAGGTGGTCATCGTCGAGGTCGACGAGGACACCTCGGCCTACGACAAGAACCACATCAAGAACGCCGTCCGCATCGACTGGAAGAAGGACCTGCAGGACCCGGTCCGCCGCGACTTCGTCGACCAGGCCGGCTTCGAGGCGCTGCTGTCCGCCAAGGGCATCGCCAACGACGACACGGTGGTGCTGTACGGCGGCAACAACAACTGGTTCGCCTCGTACGCCTACTGGTACTTCAAGCTCTACGGCCACGACAGCGTCAAGCTGCTCGACGGCGGCCGCAAGAAGTGGGAGCTGGACTCCCGCGACCTGGTCGCCGCCGTGCCCGAGCGCGCCGCGACCTCGTACACCGCCCAGGCCCAGAACACCGCGATCCGCGCGTTCCGCGACGACGTGGTGGCCGCGATCGGCTCGCTGAACCTGGTCGACGTGCGTTCGCCCGACGAGTTCTCCGGCAAGCTGCTCGCCCCGGCGCACCTGCCGCAGGAGCAGTCGCAGCGCCCCGGCCACGTGCCGAGCGCCCGCAACATCCCGTGGTCGAAGAACGCCAACGACGACGGCACCTTCAAGTCCGACGAGGAGCTCGTCCAGCTGTACAAGGACGAGAACGTCGACCTGGCGAAGGACACCATCGCGTACTGCCGGATCGGCGAGCGCTCCGCGCTCACCTGGTTCGTGCTGCACGAGCTGCTCGACCAGGCGAACGTGAAGAACTACGACGGCTCGTGGACCGAGTACGGCTCGCTCGTCGGTGTTCCGATCGAGCTCGGCGCCAACTGACCCCGATCGACCGAGGCGAGGACTGAACCGTATGTGTGGAGCGAAGGCCGGCGGCCCTGACCTGGCAGGAGTGGACGTGGCGAACGAGACGATCATCCAGGGGTCGGTGACCCGCGACGGCGAGCCGGTCAGCGGCTATGTGCGGCTGCTGGACGGCGGCGGCGAGTTCACCGCCGAGGTGCCGACCTCGGCGACCGGGCAGTTCCGCTTCTTCGCGGCGCCCGGCACCTGGACGCTGCGCGCGCTCGTCCCGGGCGCCACGGTCGACCGCACCGTCGTTGCCCAGCAGGGCGCGGCGGCCGAGGTCGCCATCGCGGTCTGACGCCGGCCGGCGCCGCTGACGGCGCCCGGCGGCAGCGCCGCTCGTGAACGCGAAGGGCCGCACCCCGCGCAAGGGGGTGCGGCCCTTCCCGCGTGTTCCGGTCTCCGGCCGCCGGACGTACCTTTGAAGTGTGTACGCACGCCGTCGTCACTGGTACTTCGCCATGATGGGCACTTGCGTGGTGCTCTTCATCATGGCGTGGGCGGTCGTGCGTCTGTGGTCGGTACCGGCGGCCATCGCCATGTGCCTGACGGCCATGGTCATCCCCCCGGTCGCCGCGATCGTGGCCAACCGGCGCGGTCCCGAGGACCGCTGGTGGGACGAGCCCCGCGGTGACAGCGGCGACCCCGAGTCCGACGCCTGGTGGGCGGAGCTGGACGGAAGCGCCCAGGGCAAGGACCGCAAGAACGGCACCGGCGGCGGCAAGGACGCCAAGGACGGCCGGGACCGCGGTGACGGCCAGGACCACGACGGCCACGGCCAGCCGCCGCGCCGCCGCCCCGACCAGGGCCAGTGACGCCCGTCAGTAGACGAGGGCCTGCACACCGTCCGGCATGATCTCGCTGACGAACACCTGCGCCCCGGCGATCCGCACGCCCTCCAGCACGTCCTTCTCGCCGATCTCGCGGCGCGCCGCGCACTGCGTGCACAGGGTGACCTGCCCGGCGGCGATCACCGCGTCCAGCAGGTCGGGCAGCGGCGCGGAGTGCGGGAGCGCGAACTCCGCGGCCCGGCCCGGCAGCGCGAACCACGCCGACTCACCGGTCAGCCACAGCGACACCTCCACCCCGCTGGCCACCGCCACGGCCGCCACGGTGAACGCCTGCGAGCAGCGCTCGGGCGCATCGGCCCCGGCCGTCACCTTGATCACGAGCTTATTCGCCATGCGCCCAGCCTAGGGGGTGGTATAAATCTGCTTCCGCGCGATCACGCGGAATGCACATGTCAGCCTGGGGGGGCTCTGTGATGGTCGACAACGGCTACCCGTATGCCTGCGGGCCGAACTCGCGCACGGGCGGCGGCAGAAGCGCGCGTCGCGCCGCCGGCGCCGAACGCCCGGTCGCCCAGGACCCCGCGTCCGCCGCGTCGCGGCCGGCTCCCCGCTGAGCTGTACGTTCCTCTTCCCGGAGTGGCTCTTGTCCCAGAACACCCCTGTGCCTGAACCGGCACCCCTTGTGCTTGAACCGGCATATCCGGTGCCTGAACCGGCACCGCCCCTGCCCGAACCGATGGCGCCCGCGCCGTCGCACGACCGGACCGAACCGCCGGCCGTGCGACCGCGGCGCCGCGGCCGCACCACCCTGCTGATCGCGAGCGCCGCGGTGCTCGGCGTGCTGGCCGGCGGCGGGCTCGGCTACCGCATCCAGCAGCAGCGCACGCCCACGCCCCTGCCGCCGCTGACCGGCCGCCCGCTCGCCCAGCCGAACGGAGCGGGCCCGGCCGCCGCCGCGCTGCCCGTGAGCCAGGACCGCGCCGCGGTCTACGGGGGCGACCTGCTCAAGCTGCTCGTTCCCACGCCCAAGGGCGCCAAGGAGGGGGAGCGCGGCTGGGAGTCGCTGGCCGCTTACAGCGAGAACTTCACCAAGCCCGGGACCGCCTTCGTGGAGTTCTCCGGGGACGACTTCCAGCGCGCGGTGAACGCCATGTGGCTGGAGCACCACGACACGGTCGTCAGCGTCGAGTTGGCGCAGTTCCGCGACGACGCCGCCCCCTCCGCCCCGCGCCGGATGTCCGACCAGAGCCTCTACAACGACGCCGACGACGAGCTGGCGGACGGCGAGGACGTCCCCGGAACGATGGACGGCAAGGTCTGGGGCTCGGCCAAGCCGCACCGGATCGACGGCTCCGTGACCGCGTACTCGGCCAGGGGCATGGCCCGGATCGGCAACATCGTCGTCGACGTGTCCTTCATCTCCGCCCGGCCCGTGAAGGCCGCCACGGTCGCGGCCCTCGTCACCCGGCAACTGGAGCGGCTGTGACCGACACCACCGAGGTTCCCGTTCCCCGCGGCAGGCGCCGCATCGCGCTCTTCACCGCTGCCGCGCTCGTGGCGGTCGCCGCCGCCGGCGGTGTCGGCTACGCGGTGCTGCACCATGGCGGGCCGGACGGCGTGCGGGCCGGTCACACCGCGGCGGCGACGCCCTGGCCCGAACCGACCCCGAGTGCCACGAAGGCGTTCGGCGCGCGCTCCGGCGGCAGCCACTACGGCAGCCTCAGTCTCCTGCTCCTGCCGGTGCCCGACGGCTACCGCCTCGGCCCGGATGTGCAGGCGTTCGGCAACGATGCCGTGCTCGACGCGCACCAGGCCCAGGATCTGGTCAAGGGCGATGTGACGAGCCTGCCGGCCAAGGAGCGCAAGGCCGTCCAGTCGGGGGTGGACGGCCTCCGCATCGAGGGCGCCGGCCTGCGCACCTACACCCAGCACGACGAGCGGCTGGTCGTCCAGATGGCGATCGTGCAGATGCGGAACAAGGACGCGGCCCGGTCGGTGACGACGTTCTTCACGCAGTTCACGCGGGCGATGGGGGTCTTCAGGACCGGCCCGAGGATCGCCGGCCACCCGCAGGCCACCTGCGTCCTGCCGCCCAAGAAGTCGGGTGCCCAGCTCGACGCGATGTTCTGCCAGGCCACCGAGGGGGACCTGATGGTCAAGATGACGGTCAACGGCACGCTGCCGCTGGACAAGGCCGCGGCGGCCGACCTGCTGCGCAGGCAACTGGACCGTGTCCGGGACCCGGGGCAGGCGGTCTGATGCACGAGATCGCACCTGAAGGAGCGCCCGAGCCGGCGCCGGTGCCGGGAGCGGCGCCGGAAGCAGCGCTGGAAGCGGTGGCCGGTGCCACGCCCCCGGCCGCGCCCGTGGCCCCGCCCGAACCCGCACCCGCGGCCGAGCACCTTGCGGCGTCCGGGGAGGTTCCGGCCGCCGGGCCGCGGGCGGGGCGCCGGGTACTGCGCGCGGCGATGCGCTGGACCGCCGCCGTCCTGGTCTTCGCCGCGCTCGGCGGCGCGACCGCGTACGCCGTCACCCAGCCGGAACGGACCCGGATCCCGGGGCTGCGGACGCCGGACGACGGCCGGTGGACGTACCCGCCGATCGCCCTGCCGAAGCTGCCCGCGGGCAGGGCGAGGCCGTTCGCCGACGCCAACCCCGGTCACCACCACTACGCCGACGTGCGCTCGCTGCTGCTGCCCGCGCCGGTCGGCGCGACGCCCGATCGCGCCGTGCCCGGTCCGGCCGGCTGGTTGCCGACCGACGCCTGGCTCGGCCTGTTCCAGGTCTCCGACGACTACCTGCGCAAGACCCAGGCCGCCCAACTGCGCGAGCAGGGCCTGCGGCACATCGCCGCCCGCTCGTGGACGTCGCCCGACGGCACGCGCACCGACGTCTACCTGCTGCAGTTCCTGAGTTCGGGCTACGCCGACCTGTACGCGCCGAGCATCGGTGCCGAGCGCCTCAAGGGCGCCGAGAACACGGCCAAGGACTCCGGCGTGGCCTCGAAGGCGATCCCCTCCGGCATCACGGTCGAGGCGTCGGCCGAGTCGCCGCCGTACGGCGCGACCGCGACCCGGTACGCGTTCCTGCACGCCGGCGACGTGATCGGGCTGGTCGTGCAGAGCCGCAAGGGCCCGGTCGCCGGAGTGCCGTTCCGCCAGACGGTCCGCCTGCAGGCCCAGCTGCTGGGCTGAACGGGCCGCCCGGGCACGGGCCCCGCCGCGTGCCCGGGCGACGACCTGAGCCGCACGTCACGCGGGCTGGCCGCGCCCGGGCCCGGGCCGCCGACTAGACTCGTGCGCGGCCCTGACCGCCCGCCCCTCCGAGGAGCACGTCCCGTGGCAATCGAGTACTACTTCGACGCCCTGCTGATCCTGATCTGCCTGGCCGTCGCCGCGTTCACGCTCTACGCGGTGAAGAAGCTCTACCAGGGTCAGCGCTGACATGATCGAGATCCCCTCGGACCTGCACCCCGAGCTGGTCCCGCTGGCGTTCCTGCTGGGTGAGTGGTCGGGCGCGGGCGTGCACGACTTCCCGGGCGCCGAGAAGTGCAACTTCGGGCAGGAGCTGTCCTTCACGCACGACGGACGGCCGTTCCTGGAGTACACCTCGCACACCTGGGTGCTGGACGCCGAGGGCAACAAGGTCCGGCCGCTGGAGTCCGAGAGCGGGTACTGGCGGATCGACGCCGAGCGCAAGGTGGACGTCACCACCACGCGCGACGAGGGCGTCGTGGAGATCTGGACCGGCGAGCTGGCCGAGGGCAAGCCGCAGATCGACCTGATCACCGACACGGCGGCGCGGCTGCCGGAGGCCCCGGAGTACAGCGGCGGCAAGCGGCTGTACGGGTACGTCAACGGCGACCTGATGTGGGTGGGCGAGAAGGCCACGCCGTCGGTGCCGATGCGCGCCTACATGTCCGCGCACCTGAAGAAGGTCGTGGACCCGCGGGAGTGGGCCGCCGACCTCAAGGACCTGCCGGACGACGGCATCGCCTTCTTCAAGTAGACCGCCCTCCTCGCCTGCATCGCCTTGCCCAAGCCGGGGGAGAGCGCCGCGGGCCGGGCCCGCGCTGTTACCCCGTGCCTACACTTGCCGTGTGGCGAGCACCGACTGGAAGAGCGATCTGCGGCAGCGCGGCTACCGGCTGACCCCGCAGCGCCAGCTTGTCCTGGAGGCCGTCGGCCACCTGGAGCACGCGACGCCCGACGGCATCCTGTGCGAGGTCCGCAAGACCGCCTCCGGAGTGAACATCTCCACCGTCTACCGCACGCTGGAGCTGCTCGAGGAGCTGGGCCTGGTCAGCCATGCCCACCTCGGCCACGGCGCGCCCACCTACCACCTGGCGGACCGGCACGACCACATGCACCTGGTGTGCCGGGACTGCGACGCGGTGACGGAGGCGTCCGTGGAACTGGCCGAGCCCCTCAAGGAGGGGCTGCGCGAGCAGTTCGGCTTCGAGACGGACATGAAGCACTTCGCGATCTTCGGCCGCTGCCGGGACTGCACCCGCAAGGCAGCCGACGGCCAGGACTGACCGCCGGCCTGCAACGGCCGCCCGTCAGCCTGCCGGTGGACCGGCCTCATCCTCGCGGGGCAGGCCGGTCGTACGCTTGACGGCATGACGAAGAGCCCTTTGCTGTCGCTGCCCGGCGCCGTCCCCGCAGAAGGCCCTGACGAGGGGGTCGCCGCCCACTACGGCGACCTCTTCCGCGAGCAGCGCGCGCTCGCGGACGGCACCGGGTTCGTGGACCTCTCACACCGCGGTGTCGTGACCGTCAGCGGGGAGGACCGGCTGTCCTGGCTGCACCTGCTGCTCACCCAGCACGTGGAGCAGCTGCCGCCGCACCAGGCCGCCGAAGCCCTGATCCTGTCCGCGCACGGCCACATCGAGCACGCCCTGTACCTGGTCGACGACGGCGCCACCACGTGGATGCACGTCGAGCCCGGCACCCAGGAGGCGCTGCTGGCCTACCTGGAGAGCATGAAGTTCTTCTACCGGGTGGAGACCGCGGACGTCACCGACCGGTACGCGGTGGTCCACCTGCCTGCCGGGTCGATCACCGAGGTCCCGCAGGAGTGGACCGTGCGCGAGACGGCGTACGGCCGGGACGTGTTCGTGCCCCGCGACCTCCTGGAGGAGTGGACCGCGCAGGCCGGCCCGGCGATCGGGGTGCTGGCCCACGAGGCGCTGCGGATCGAGGCGCACCGGCCGCGGCTCGGGCTGGAGACCGACCACCGCACCATCCCGCACGAGGTGGGCTGGCTGGAGACCGCCGTGCACCTGGACAAGGGCTGCTACCGCGGTCAGGAGACCGTCGCCCGCGTGCACAACCTCGGCCGCCCGCCGCGCCGGCTGGTCTTCCTGCACCTGGACGGCAGCGAGGTGCGGCTGCCCGCGCACGGCGCGCCCGTGCGGGTCGCGGAGACCGGCCCGGACGGCGAGCTGGGCCGCGCCATCGGCTTCATCACCTCGTCCGCGCGGCACTGGGAGCTGGGCCCCATCGCGCTGGCCCTGGTCAAGCGGAACACCCCGGAGCGGGCGACGCTGCTGGCCGAGGACACGGCGGCGGCGCAGGAGACGGTCGTCGCCCCCTGACGCCTCGGAGCGCCTCCCCGCGCTCGACCGGCTCCCGGCTCAGATCTCCACGACGACGGTGAACGGGCCCTCGTTGGTCAGCGACACCTTCATGTCCGCGCCGAACACGCCGGTCTCGACGGTCGCGCCCAGCTTCCGCAGCTGGGCGACGACCTCGTCGACCAGCGGTTCGGCGATCGGCCCCGGCGCGGCCGCGTTCCAGGTGGGCCTGCGCCCCTTCCGGGCGTCACCGTAAAGCGTGAACTGGCTGATGACGAGCAGCGGGCCGCCGATGTCGGAGCACGACTGCTCGTCGGGCAGGATGCGCAGCGTCCACAGCTTGCGGGCCAGCGCGGCCGCCTTCTCCACGGTGTCGTCGTGCGTCACGCCCACCAGGACGCACAGTCCCGGTCCTGTGACGGCGCCGACGGTCTTCCCGTCGACGACGACCTTCGCCTCACTCACCCGCTGGGCCACTGCTCGCATGCCGCCATTGTGGCGTGGGCCCCCGCGCGTCCCTCACACGGGTGAGGGGGGCGCACGGGGTGGCGCGGGTACGCCCGGTCGGCGGGCTCGCACAACTGTTGCGACGGCCGTTCGGGTGCCATGTCGCTGCGGGGTGTCAGCGGCAAGTGGCAGCATCGATTCCGGGTCGCGGCGCGCCCGCAGCGAGGAGGGGACGACAGGTATGACCACACCCGGCACTGGAGAGACTCCCGGCACCGCCGTACCAGGACCCACGGCGGCGTCCGGCGCCGCCGGACCGACGGCCGCCGTCCCGACGGCGCCCACCAGGAAGGGCCATCACATGCTGAAGGCCGACGCCCGGGGCCCGCTGCGCCCGCCCGCACCGCGGAGCCCGCTCGTGGACATCCCGACGCCCGACCTCGCCCGGCTGGACCTGGCCGCGCTGCGCGCCCTGCGCCGCGACGCCCAGCAGGAGGAGGCCGACCTGTCCTACCTGCGGCGGATGCTGCACGGGCGGATCGACATCCTCCAGGCGGAACTGCACCGCCGCGACGGCTCCGCCGGGACCTCCGGCGCCCTGGGCACCGCCACGCTCGGCGTTCCCGCCGGGCCCGGCCCCTCCGCGGTCGTCCCCGGGCCCGCCGTCCCCGGGTCCCCGGGCGCCCGGCCCGCCGCCGACGGACCGCTCGTCGACCGGCTCTCCGAGATCCTCGCCGACGGCCCCTCGCGGGTCCGGTCCTCGGCCCGGCACGTGACGCTCGGCACCCCGCTGACCGAGCGCGTCAGGGCACTGGCCGAGGAGATGCTCTCCGAGGTCGAGCTGTCCGACCTCGACGCCCGCACCGACCCCGAACTCGACGTGGCCATGGACCGGCTGGTGCGGTACGAGCAGCAGGTCTCCAAGCGCCGCCACGCCCTGCAGCAGACCGTGGACGGCTGCTCGGCCGAGATCACCCGGCGGTACCGCGAGGGCGAGGCACGGGTCGAGGACCTGCTCGCCGACGGCTGACCTGCGGCCGGGTCTGCGCGTCCGTCTGCGGGCGGTGGCCCGGCGGTTGAGCCGGGCGGTTAATCGGATGCAGGGCGGCGAGGCGCTCGCCTAGCGTGCGGGCATGACCCTTGAGACCCGCACGCTGGACGAATCCGACGTGGCCGCCTGGGTGCGCGCCCTGGGGACGGGGTTCCACCGGGCGCCGTCCGTGACGGACGAGGAAGTGGCGGCACGCCGTCCCGGCTTCGATCTCGCGCGCACCCGCGGCGCCTTCGACCAGGGCCGCTGCGTCGCGACCTTCCGCAGCATGCCGCGTGAACTGACCGTGCCGGGCGGGGCGTTCGTCGCCGCCTCGGCGATCACCAACGTCGCCGTCACGGCGACCCACCGCCGACGCGGCCTGGCCAGCCGGATGATGGCGGCCGACCTGGCCGACGCGAAGGAGCGCGGCGAGGCGGTGGCCATCCTGGTCGCCGCGGAGTACCCGATCTACGGGCGGTTCGGATTCGGCCCGGCCACCTGGGTGGTGGACTGGGAGGTGAACGTCCCGCGGGCCGCGATGGACGGCCGTTACGCCGGGCCGACGGACGGCGGCCGGGTCGACCTCGCCGACATCGCGGAGGTCCGCAAGGCCGGGCCCGCCCTGCACGAGCGGGTGCGCGCCCTGACGCCGGGCGCCATCAGCCGCGACGCCCGCTGGTGGGACGTCGTCACCGGCGAGATCCAGTTCCCCTCCCAGCCGTGGACCGAGCCGTTCGTCGCGCTGCACCGCGACGAGCACGGCGAGGTCCAGGGCCTCGTCGCGTACCGGACCACCGACCACCCCTGGCCGGGCAAGCTGCCCCGGGTCGACGCCCAGGTGCTGCAGCTGATCGCCGCCACACCGGCCGCCGAGCAGGCGCTGTGGCGCTTCCTGCTGTCGCTGGACTGGGTGACGATGATCAACACCGGTCACCGCGCCCCGGACGACGTGCTGCCGCTGCTGCTGGGCGACCCGCGCGCCGCGCAGACCGAGACGCACGCGGACTTCATGTGGCTGCGGATGCTCGACGTCCCCGTCGCGCTGTCGGCGCGCACCTACGGCGGGGCCCCCGCCCGCCTGGTGCTGGAGGTGCGGGACGGCGCCGGGCTGGCCGGCGGCCGCTTCGTCCTGGAGACCGACGCGACCGGTGCCGGCCGGTGCACGGCCGCCTCCCCCGCGGACGCGGCCGACCTCGTCCTCGATGTCGCGGACCTGGGATGCCTCTACCTCGGCGACGAGTCGGCGTCCCGACTGGCCGCACTGGGCCGGGTGACCGAACACCGCCCGGGCGCGGTCCGTTCGGCCGACACCTTGTTCCGTACGGCGCGCAGGCCCTGGTGCCCGGAGGTCTTCTGACCTGCCGCCGTGTCGTCCGCGGACTCACTGCGCCAGCAGCAGCGCCAGTGCGGTGAGTCCGATGGCCGTGCAGGTGGTGTTGCGGGACTTGTGCCCCCAGGTGACGAGCCCGACCGCGACCATTCCGGCCGCGCCGTACCGCCACTGGACAAGTTGTTCGCACGCGTAGGCACACAAGCTGAGAACGAGCATGACCGGTCCCTCCTTCGTGACGCCCTGCTTCGTGGCTTCGTGCTGAAGGCGGGTGGTGCGGTGCGTCCCCGTACGTCCTTGGACGGGAAGTTGCGACCCCCGAGTTGAGGTTGGATCATTCAACTTGCCGGTTCCGTAGGCTAGTTGAATGAGTTCTCTCATTCAAGGGTGTGCCCGGTTGCCTGAGATCGGTAAACTCAGGTCAAGCAAGCAGTCCTGGATGAGGGGAAGTTGGTAGCGTAGTGACGTGAACGAGGAAGAGCAGGAAGTCACGGGCGCTCATCGACCGCCGTACCTGCACATCGCGGACGTGCTGCGCGGTGAGATCCACGACGGCGTCTTCCGCGTGGGTGAACGCCTCCCTCCGCAGGCGGAGTTGGAGCAGCGCTTCAACGTCTCCCGTCCCACCGTCCAGCGCGCCCTGACCGAACTCCGCAGGGCCGGCTACCTCGACAACCAGCGCGGACGCGCGGCGGAGGTGCTGGACTGGAAGGCCGCGAGCACCCCGCCGCCGCCCCCCCAGGGAATGCCCGGGCCCACTTTCCAGATCCTGGACCGCTTCGTCGCCGAGGCATTCGAGGCCGAGGACGTCACCATCGACGCGTACTCGCTCTCCGCCGAGACCCTCAGCAGTGCCCTTGCCGCGCCCTTGAACCGGGTCATAGCCCGCGAGTTGAACCCGAAGTCGATCCGGTTGCGGCTCCTGCTACCCACGTCGGATGCCATTCTGGGGATTCCCCGCTTGGTCGACGGCGAGGAGGAGTGGCCGCTGGCGCGGCTGCGTGAGCTGTTGGGGGCCCAAGTCGTCTCGCTCACCAGCGCCTTCCGCCGGGTGACGGACGTGCGGGCGGAGATCGTCCAGTCGGTGCAGTTGAGCGTGGTTCCGGTCACCCCGCTCCACAAGCTGTACATCCTCAACGGACGATCCGCGCTCTCGGGCTTCTACCGCGTGGTCAGGCGAGACATCAGCTACCGGGAGCACGAGGGGGAGATCTTCGACGTCCTCGGGGTCGGGGCGGTGCTGTTCCCGTACCGCGCCGATCCGGACGACACCGGCAGCCACGGCTCGCGCTTCGTCGAGGAGAGCCAGGAGTGGTTCGACTCTCTGTGGACCACCATCGCCCAGCCGCTGCAACCGTTCGGCTGATCCTCCAGCCATCCTCCAGCGCCTCACCTGTCCGGGTTACAACCCCGTGCCGGAAGCTGACAAAGGGCTGGCAACGGCGGTGGTGCGCCTTATCGTGGGCCCTTTCGGGTGTGACGTCGGCCCAAGAAGGGTAAGAGAGCGACCTTGACCGCGAGGGCGACCATGCGGGGGACCTCCCAACAGGCGCAGGTGGGCGTTGTGGGAGCGGATCGGGTGGAGGGCCCGCTCAAGGGCAACCACCACCGGACCTTCGCCGTCCGGGTCGACACCTCCTCGGCGCTCGCCAAGGAGTTCCGGTGGCTCAAGCTGCGGGAGCCGCGGGACGGAGTGCTCTGGTACGACATGCGGTGGTTCCCGTCCGAGGACGTGGTGCTGCGGTTGCTGCGCGAGCCTTTCGGGGATGTGGTCCGCCGCGTCCCGCGGGTCTGCGACGAGCAGGTGCAGGCCGGACCGCCACCGGTGCTCATCGCCCTCATCCAGTTCATCGAGGGCGCCACCTTGGACAGGGTGCGCGGCGGGCGTGCCGGCCGCGTCGCGGAGAGGTTCCTCCGGCAGATCGAGGAGCTGTTCGCGGCGCTCGCCTCCGTCGACGCCGATCGCTTCGTGGAGTACGGCAGTCCCGTGGTCGCGGGGTGCGCGGACTGCAACCTCGCGGCGTATCCCGAGCACGGAGGGTCCAGCCAGTTCCTGAGCCGGCTCCTGCACTTCACCTTCAGCCACGCGTACGACCAGCAGCGGCAGGACATGGACGACCTGCTGACGGACCTGGGCGTACCCCCGGAGAAGCTGGGGGAATTCGCCGGACGCCGACCCGAGTTGACCGACCGGCCGCGCAAGTTGCTCCACGGCGACCTGCACCGGAAGAACTTCGTGGTCGATCGTGCGGGCGCGCTGTGGACCATCGACTGGGAACTGGCCCTGGTCGGCGACCCGTTGTACGACCTCGCCACCCATCTGCACCTCATGGGCTATCCCGCGGACCAGGAGGCGGAGGTCATCGCGTGCTGGGAGCGCGCGGTGGGTCCGGACGCCGCTGCGGGCGCCCGGGACGACCTGCCGCACTACCGCGCCTACAAGCGCGTCCAGTCGCTGTGCACCGACGTGCTGAGGGCCACCGCCCGTCTGACGGCCGCCGACGGATCGGAGGTGGAGGCTCCGGCGGTGGGGATCGCTGCCGGTTCTTCGGTGGCCGGGCCCGCTGCCGGCCCCGCGCGCCTGGCCGGCGCCCCCGAGCGGCTCCGTGCCGCCGCTGTCGTGGTGGGCAGGGCGCTCGAGGCGGCGCGGCCTCATCTGGAGCTGGACAAGACCCTGCCGCTGCCGGCCGTCGAACTCGCGCTGCAGGCGTTCCTCCAGCGGACCGGGCGCCGTTAGCCGAAGCCGCGCTCTGGTCTTCGACGGTCCGGCCCGTGACACTCGTCAAGTGACTTCTCAGTACAACCAGTCGGGCGACGCGACGTGGGGCGACCTCTCGCCGGAGGTTCTCCTGAACAGGGCAACCTGCCTGCTCTGGGACTTCGACGGTCCGTTGTGCCGGCTCTTCGCCAGGCACCCGGCACGGGACATCGCCGTCACGCTGTGCGATCTTCTGGTCGATCTGGGGCTGCCCGCTCAGGCGGTCGAGTGGTCGGAGGCCACAGACCCGCACCGGATACTGAGATCCGCAGACCTTCTCAGCGTGTTCCCCCTCCTTGAACGGCGGATGGCCGAAGAGGAGATCGAAGCCGCGTCCAAGGCCGAACCGACGCTTGGCGCGGCGAAGTTCGCGGAGCTGATGCACCGGAGCGGGCGTCTGCTCGCCATCACCACGAACAACGCGCCGGAGGCCGTGGACAACTACCTGAACGCGCACCGCTTGAAGGACCTCTTCGGGCCCCGGATATTCGGCCGGCGCACCGACGACCCGCGGTGGATGAAGCCCCATCCCGACTGCCTGGACCGGGCCGTGCGGGAGCTCGGTGCCGCGCGGGACCGGTGCCTGATGATCGGCGACTCGGTCATGGACGCCATGGCGGCCGACGCGGCGGGCATACCGTTTCTCGGCTACGCGCGTAACGAGGAGCGGTCCCGGCGGCTGCGGGAAGGGGCGCCGGCACCGCACGGCGTGATCGGGATGGGCCCGCTGATCACGGCCGCGCTGAACGTCACCGCTCTTCCCGGGCCGCCGCCGGGCCCGGGATCCTGAACAGGCTCGGTGGTCGTGCGGTCACTGCAGGCCCAGGGACATCCACTTCTCCGGGTTGCTGAGGGGCTCGAAGCCGATCTTGGCGTAGACGCCGTGGGCGTCGTCGGTGGCCAGGAGGATGCGGCGCAGGCCGAAGGGGGAGAGGTGGTCGCGGGCGGCGGCCACCAGCGCGGTGCCGAGGCCGTGGCCGCGGGCCTCGCGGGCGACGTAGACGTCGCAGAGCCAGGCGAACGTCGCCTGGTCGGTGATCACCCGGGCGTAGCCGTGCTGCTCGCCCGACTCCGCGTGGTACGCACCGAAGTTGAGGGAGCCGGCCATCGCCGCCTCCTGCTTGGCGAGGGTGCGGCCGCGCGCCCAGTAGGCGTCGGTGGACAGCCACTGGTGGATGCGGGGGACGTCGAGGCGGGCCGGGTCCGCGGATATCTCGTACATGGACCGAAGAGTAGAGCTGCTTAAGAGTGCCATGCACGACATTTCACTGGACCTTCCGCGAGGGGCCGGGTGACACTCGCAGACATGATCCACGTACCGCTGATCACCCCGTTCGGGTCCGCCGGGCAGGTGGACACCGCGGCCCTGGAAGGGCTCGCGCACCAGGTGCTCGACGACGGCGCGACCGGGCTCGTCGCCCTGGGGACGACCGCCGAGGCGGCGGCCCTGGACGGCGACGAGCGCCGCGCGGTCACCGCGGTCGTCGGCCGGGTCTGCCGGGAGCGCGGCGCCCGCTTCACCGTCGGCGTCGCCGGCGGCGCCACCCGCACCACGGCCCGCGAGCTGGCCGCCCTCGCCGACCTGCCGGTACGGCCGGACGCCGCCCTGGTGACCGTCCCGTCGTTCACCCGTCCGGGCGAACAGGGCGTGATCGCCCACTTCCGCGCGCTGGCCGCCGCCGCGCCGGTGCCGCTGATCGCCTACCACGTGGTGCTGCGCACCGGGCAGCCGCTGAGCCTGGCCGCGCTGCGCGAGCTGGCCGCGATCCCGGGCGTCACCGGCATGAAGTACGCCACCGGCGCGGTCGACGCGGAGATCGTCGCGCTGCTCGGCGACCGGCCGGCCGCGGGCTTCGAGCTGCTCGCCGGGGACGACCAGTTCGCCCCCGCCCTGCTGGCGCTGGGCGCCGACGGCGCCATCGCCGCCTCCGCGCACCTGGCCACCGCCCGCTGGGCGGAACTGGCCGCGACCGGCGACCGGGCGCTCGGCCACCGGCTGGCGGCCCTGAGCGCCGCGCTCTTCCGCGAGCCGAACCCGACCGTGATCAAGGCCGCGCTGCACGCCCACGGCCGGATCCCGACCCCGGACGTGCGGCTGCCGCTGCTGCCCGCGGGGCCCGGCAGCCGGGACGCCGCGCTGGACCTGCTCGCCGCCCTGGAGCCGCTCGCGACCGGGCCACGTCTCGGCACGTGAAATCCCGCATCGCCCTCCTCCCGGGCCGGGGGATACTCGAAGCGGCGGCGTCGGCCCGGGCCGGGACCAGCGCCGCCGGGAGCGCACCACCAGATCGGAGAGAGACCGCATGAGGATCGGAATCGTCGGAGCGACCGGACAGGTCGGCGGGGTCGTGCGCAGCGTGCTGGCCGAGCGGAAGTTCCCGGTGACGCAGCTGCGGCTGTTCGCGTCCGCCAGGTCGGCCGGGAAGACGCTGCCGTGGGCGGACGGCGAGGTCGTCGTCGAGGACGCCGCCACCGCGGACTACACCGGCCTGGACATCGTGATCTTCTCCGCCGGCGGCGGCACCTCCCGGGACCTCGCCGAGAAGGTGGCGGGCCAGGGCGCGGTGGTGATCGACAACTCCTCCGCGTGGCGCCGCGACCCGGACGTGCCGCTGATCGTCTCCGAGGTGAACCCGCACGCCCTCGCCGACCGCCCCAAGGGCATCATCGCCAACCCGAACTGCACCACCATGGCCGCGATGCCGGTGCTGCGCCCGCTGCACGAGGAGGCCGGGCTGATCGCCCTGGTGGCCACCACGTACCAGGCGGTGTCCGGGTCCGGGCTGGCCGGCGTCGCCGAGCTGCACGGCCAGGCGTCCGAGGTCACCGGGAGCGCCGACCGCCTCACCTTCGACGGCGCGGCCGTCGCGTTCCCCGAGCCGTCCGTCTACCAGCGCCCCATCGCCTACAACGTGGTCCCGCTGGCCGGGAACCTGGTCGACGACGGCAGCTTCGAGACCGACGAGGAGCAGAAGCTCCGCAACGAGTCCCGCAAGATCCTGGAGATCCCGGACCTCAAGGTGTCCGGCACCTGCGTCCGCGTCCCGGTCTTCTCCGGGCACTCGCTGCAGGTCAACGCCCGGTTCGCGCGGCCGATCAGCGTCGAGCGGGCCTACGAGCTGCTGGCCGACGCGCCCGGCGTGGAGCTCTCGGAGATCCCCACCCCGCTGCAGGCCGCCGGCAACGACCCGTCCTACGTCGGCCGGATCCGCGTCGACGAGACGGTGGACAACGGCCTGGCCCTCTTCCTGTCCAACGACAACCTCCGCAAGGGCGCGGCGCTCAACGCGGTGCAGATCGCGGAGCTGGTGGCCGCCGAGCTCACGGCCGCGCGGGCCTGAGCCCTCCCGCAGACGGTCCAGGGTCCGAACCGGCGTCGCACACGACCGGCCGGGGCGCACGCGGACCGGCCGGGCGCGGCCCCACCCGCACGGGCGGGGCCGCGCTCAGCCGGCGGCCAGCAGCCGGAAGGCGGCCAGCACGCACTCCGTCTGGAGCTCCACCTGCTCCGGCACCGGCACCCACGCCAGGTCGTGGCCGACCGCCAGCTCGTCCGCCCAGCGCAGCAGCAGCCGCTCGCACTCCGCGCGCGTCCTGGCCGGGCCCTCGCCCGGCAGCCCGGCGAGCAGCCGGAGCAGGGTGCCGGTCGCACGCAGCGAGATCCGGCGGGCCGCGATGTCCAGCGCGGTGACGTGCGCCAGGGTCAGCGGGACCGGCGCCGGGTGCAGGGCCTCCCAGTCGTCGGCGACCTGCGGGCAGATGTCCACCAGCCCGGAGGCCAGGCGCAGCAGCGTCTCCGGCCACGGCCCGGACCCGGGCTCGTACGGTCCGCAGGACCCCGCTCCCGCGGACGGCAGCAGCGCCCCGACGTCGTCCAGCAGTGCGCGGGTGCGGTCCGACTGGCGGCGCAGCAGCCCGGCCAGGGCGGCCAGCGCGCGCCCCGGGTCCGGGTGCGGCGCGGTGTCGGCGACCCGGCGGCTGGCCCACATCGGCACCTCGAACAGCGCGGTCATCCCGCCGTACCGGTGCGGCCGCACCCAGGTGGACCGGGTGACGTCCTCGGGCAGGCTCGGGAACTGCATCGGGCGGCCCGGCTCCGGCATCACGTAGACGCCGGGCCCCGACACCGTCCAGTACAGCGCGTCGTACGTGCCCGTCTGCACCGGCACGTCCCGCTCGGCGGACAGCTTCCCGAGCGGCTCGGCCAGACCCGGGATGTCGCGGGTCAGCTGGATCCACGAGCCGCCGAGGTCGTTGCCGTGCAACGAGCACTGCAGGAACGGCCGCAGCTCGTCGATCACGTCGAACAGCGCCTGTGACTCCGGTAGTTGGTCACCCGCGGGCCGCACCGACGGTGCCCACTCGGGCTGTTCGTCCGGCGGCGGCCGGTACGAGTGCCGGAAGTGGGAGGCGGGCGTGCGGCGTACCGCCGGGCCCTCCTCGCTGCGCACGGTGCCGTCCGGGTCCAGGCAGAGCAGGAAGTGCCAGGACGCGTCGGCCCGCGCGTGCAGGTCCGGGTCCACCGCGACCCGTTCGGCCAGCCGCAGCGCGGTCGCCGGGCCGATCCGCTCGTCGGAGTGGGGCGCCGCCACCACCAGGACGTTGCGCCGCCCGCGCCCCGCGGACAGCAGGTGCAGCGGGCGTCCTTCGCGCGACTTCCCCACCTGCCGCAGCGTGCAGAGCCGCGGGTGGAACCGCGCGAACGCGGAGGCCGCCGCAGCGACCCCCGCGACGCTGGGATAGGCGTCGGCCATCGCCGACGTCACGTGCCGTTGGAGTTGCTGTCGCCGGTGGTCTCCTTCTTGTCCAGTGGGCGGATGACGATCGTGGTTGCCACGAGATCTCCTCTCTGTACAAGTCGGGTGGCGCGCAGGGTAGTCGTTGTATCACCCCGGGTTGTCCCCCACGCCTTGCCAAGGCTGCGGCGGCCCGGCGACAGTGTCAAGGGGCGCTACTGCCACCGGGGTTGTGCCGCAGGTAGCGACCGAGCCGAAGGGGGCGCCGCTGTCGACGAGGAGAACGCGCGGCCCCGGGGCACCAGGGGGCCGGGCACGCTCGGCGCGCGACAGCGGGGCGGAACACCCGGAGGCGAGGGCGCGGCAGGAAGGCCGGCGTGGTCGCGAGGCAAGGGGGAGCCGGGTGACGGTACTTCCGGACGGATACGGGGAAGCGCGGACGAGGGCGGGGGAACTGAGTCGGCCGCGGATCAAACCGGAGCACCGCCCGTACCGCACGGTCGACGGCAACGTGCGGATCGGCAGTGTCATCTACGGGATCGGCGCGGAGGTCCAGGACCCCGACGGCTGGGTCTGGACGCTCACCCAGATGATGGACGGCACACGCACCGCGGAGCAGGTCGCCGAAGGAGTGACGCTTCGCCATCCGGCGGTGCCGCTCGGCGACGTCTGGTCGGCGATGGCCGACCTGCGCGAGGCCGGTTTCGTCGAGGACGCCGACGCGCCCTTACCCGCCGGCCTGTCACCCCGGGACCTGGTCCGGCACGCCCGCGGGGCCGCGCTGCTGCGCTGGATGGACCTCAGCCCGCGGGCCAGCCCCTGGAGCGCCCAACTGCGCCTGAACCGGGCCCGCGTCCTGGTCCTCGGCGTCGGCGGAACGGGCGGCGCCGCCGCACAGATCCTGGTCGCCTCCGGCGTCGGACAGCTCCACGCGGTCGACCCCGACGTGGTCGAACTGTCCAATCTCAACCGTCAGTTGCTCTACCGCGAGACGGACATCGGGCGGCCCAAGACGGAAGCCGCACTGGCCGCGCTGCGCGCCCTCAACTCCGACGTCACGGTGACCGGGGAACGGCGCGAGGTCCGCGGCCCCGACGACCTCGCCGACCTCCTCACCGGCGGCCCCGCCCCCTACGACCTGCTGGTCCTCGGCGCGGACCGCCCCGCCGACATCCGCCGCTGGGCCAACCGGGTCTGCCTCGCGCTCGGCACCCCCTGGGTCGAGGGAGGCTACCGCGGCCCCCTGGTAACCGCGGGCGTCCACGTCCCCGGCGACGGCCCCTGCTGGGAATGCCAGCGCGCCGGCGAGGCCGAACGCCGCGATCTGCGGCTCCGGCCCGGCGAGGACGAGGAGGCGGCGTCCCCCCGCATGCCGTGGAACCCCGCCAACGCCGTCACCGCCGGCCTCTCCGGCACCCTCGTCGCCCACGCCGCCCTCGCCCTCCTCACCGGCGTCCCCCCGATGCGCCCGGGCTTCCGCTACGGCATCAACCTCATGGCCCTCCAGGACCCCGTCCTCCAACGCCACCCCCGCCGCCCGAACTGCGAGGCATGCGGCGGCACTTACGGGGAGGGGGAGGGGTAGGGCGATGGGGGTGGCGTTGGAGGGTGGACGGAGTGGGTGGGTGTGGGGGGTGGGGGTAGCTCGCAGGGTGGACGGATCGGCTGGGCGTGATCGGTGCGGGTAGCTCGTCGGGTGGACGATTCGGCTGAAGGTGATCGGTTGCCGTAGTCCGCAGAGTGGACGTCCTGGCCCCTTATTGCCGCGCCCTCGCCTCCGGGCCCTTAGACCCGGTGTCTGCCGGTCGATCGTGCTCGCTCGCTGCGCTCACTGCGCGCGTTCTCCCTCTAGACACCGGCGGGCCCTTCGGCTCGGGCGCTACAAAAACGGGTGAGGCAGGACGCTTCGGATGTTCGCTGGGTTCGCTGTCTGGGTGACCCTGGACTAGACCGTATGGAGGGCCGGCGCCTCGCTCGTAAGTTGGCGCGGGTTGCCGTCACATTGGGGTGTGACGGTAGAGCCGCAATTACGGGAGGCGCCGGTGCTGTTCGAGCGTACGTGTGTCGGGCTGGACGTTCACGCGCGGTCGATCGTTGCGTGTGCGATTGACGCCGTGTCGGGGGAGGTCCGGTCGTTGCGGCTGTCGCCGAAGACCGATGCCGTGCTGGCATGGGTGTTGTCGCTGGACGGCCCGGTGGCGGTGACCTATGAGGCCGGGCCGACCGGGTTCGGGCTGGCCAGGGCGTTATCGGGGGCGGGTGTTCGGTGCGTGGTGGTGGCACCGTCGAAGATCGAACGACCGCCGGGAGACCGGGTCAAGACCGATCGCCGGGACGCCGAACGCCTCGCACGGCTGCTGCGGATCGGAGAGCTACCCGCGGTGCGGGTGCCCACCGAGGCCGAGGAAGCCGCCCGGGACCTGGTGCGCGCGCGTGAAGACGCCCGGGGAGACCTGATGCGGGCCCGGCACCGGCTGTCGAAGCTGTTGCTGCGCCAGGGCTTGCTCTGGGAGGGATCCGCATGGACGGCGGAGCACGAGAGCTGGCTGCGGTCGCTGTCTTTTGAGCGGGTCGGGGTGCGGCTGGCCTTCGACGAGGCCTTCGATGCTGTCCTGAACGTGCGGGCACGCCGGGCGCGGCTGGATCGGGCGATCGAGGAGATGGCCGCGGCAGAGCCGTTCGCCCCGGTGGTGGCCCGGCTGGGCTGCCTGCGCGGGGTCGGCACGCTGACCGCGTTCGGACTGAGCGTGGAAGTCGCGGACTGGCACCGGTTCACCGGATCGAGCATTGGCGCCTACCTCGGCCTGGTCCCGGCCGAGTACTCCAGCGGCGGCCGCCGGGCCCAAGGACCGATCACCAAGACCGGTAACAGCCACGCCCGCCGCCTGCTGGTGGAGTCGGCCTGGCACCATCGCAAGCCCTACCGACTCAGCCGCGAGCTGATCCGCCGCCGCGACGGACAGCCGCCAGCGGTTCGGGACCGAGCCGAGCGCGGTAACCGCAGGCTGCACCAGAGATGGGCACGTCTGGACGCGCGCGGTAAACGGCCCACCGTGACCGCGGTGGCCGTCGCACGCGAACTGGCCGGCTGGTGCTGGAGCCTGGCCGTGATGGACAACAACCACTGACCCCGACCTGAACCCCACAAAGCCGCCGGCGGGAGGGCCGGTGCGTGTCCAGGCAGCGCGAGGAGCGACCCGCGATACAGCTATGAGCAGCCACACCGGGCAACCAGCGCGGCCACGCTCGACCCTAGATCCGCGGAACGCTCCCGACGAACATTCGGTCATGCGGTAACCAACCCGCGGATATCAGTCTGACCGCGCGTCGAGCCGACACGCCTCCCACGCACCGCCTCCCGCCGGCCCCACACATCCCTGAACAGGCGCGATGACCACACATCGAGCCACTTCAGCACGCCCACTTGACGAACAAGCCCTCCATATCAGTTGTCTGGGGTGCCCCATAGGCCCGCACCAATGCTCCCGGGTACGCCGGTGTAGGCATCGAGCCAAAGGGCCCGCCGGTGTCTAGAGGGAGAACGCGCGCAGGCCCGTGAGGAACGAGCGGGCCGAGCACGATCGACCGGCAGACACCGGGTCTAAGGGCCCGGCGGCGAGAGGCCGGCAAAAAAGGGGCCAGGACGTTCACTCTGCGGACTACGTCCACCGATCACGTTCAGCTGATCCGTTCACCCTGCGAGCTACCCGCACCGATCACGTTCAGCTGATCCGTTCACCTTTCGAGCTACCCCCACCCCCCCCACGAGCCCGCCCCCTCACATCACCAACCCCACAGCCGCCAGGACCGTGCGGGCTTGGAGTTCGATCTGGTCGGGGATGGGGACCCAGCGGGCGTCGGTGGTGGTGATGAGGTCGCGGGCGCCGGCGTCGATGCGGCGTTCGAGGCGGGAGCGCAGGCGGGCGGGTTCGCTGCTGGGGTCCTCGTCGAGGCGGGCCTCGTCCAGGAGGCGCAGGAGCATGCCGGCGGCGCGCAGCGGGATGCGGCGGGCGGCGATGTCGAGGGCCGCGATGTGGGCCATGGTCAGGGGGACGGGGGACTGCGTCGCGAGGCGCTCGAACTCGTCGGCGAGGCCGGGGAACGCCCCGACGGCCTGCTCGATGCCCCGCATGACCGGGCCGGCGGTCGGGCCGGCCTGCTGGAGGAGGGGCAGGGCGCGTTCCAGGGAGACGGCCGCGGCCGCGCCGTCCTTGCGGAGGCGGGCGCCGAGGACGGTGACGGCGTGGGCGGGGTCGGGGTGCGGCGTCGGGTCGGCGACTTTGCGGGTGGCCCACATGGGCACCTCCACCAGGGCGGTGAGCCCGCCGTAGAGGTGCGGGCGGCTCCAGGTGGAGCCGTCCGCGGCTTCCGGCTCGCTGCCGAAGCGTTCCTGCTCGCCGCGCGGCGGCAGCACGAAGACGCCGGGCCCGGCGCCCTGCCAGAACAGGGCGTCGAACGTCCCGGTCTGCACGGGGACGTCGAGTTCTGCGGCGTACTTGCCGAACGGCTCGGCCAGGCCCGGGATGTCGGCGGTCAGCTGCACCCAGCTGCCGCCGACGTCCGTGCCGTGCAGCGAGCACTGCAGCACCGGGCGCAGCTCGTCGATGATCGCCAGGAGGGCGATGGTCTCCGGGAGTTCCTCGCGCGGGGTGCGCAACGAGGCGGCCCACTCCGGCTGTTCGGCCGCGTGCGGCCGGAAGGTGTGCCGGAAGTGGACGGCGGGCGGGCGTTCGCCGGCCGGCCCGTTCTCGTTGAGCACGGTGCCGTCCGGGTCGAGGCACAGCAGGAAGTCCCAGGTGACGTCGGCCTCGGCGAACCGCCGGCGCTCGTGCACGGCCTGCTCGGCCAGCCAGAGCGCGGTCGCGCCGCCGGCCTGCTCGTCGGGGTGCGGTCCTGCGACGACCAGGATCCGGCGCCTGCCGTGCCCGACCGACAGCAGCCACAGCGGCCGTCCGGCGCGCGATTCCCCGGCGAGCCGCATCCGGCACAGGTCGGGGTGCCGCATGCTCAGGATGCGGGCCGCCGCCGCGACACCTGACACGGTCGGGTACGCGTCTGGCCCGCGCATGACGGCTCCTCCTCGGCGTCCACATTCGACGTGCAACCGGTTGCCGGCCCGAACCAGCTGTCGTGCACGGGAACTGACGGTGATGAAGAGGTGCCGCCCCGCGCACAGTTCAGACTCTGCGGGCGGACTGCGGGTGTCAAGGGCGCACCGTGGCGGCCGGCGCGGTGCGGGCGCGGGCGATGTCGGGGCCGCGGTACATGTCCTCGGGGATGGTGGCCAGCGCCGACGGGCGCAGCCGGCTGCCGAGCCCGTACAGCTCCTGGAAACTCATCAGCAGCGGACGCCACTTGTCGGGGTCGATGCGCCGGTCGCTGCCGGCCATCCTGATGCCGTCGTGCACCAGGACCCGCTGGATGCGGACCTCGAACACGGTGATGCCGCCGCGCTGCCGGGGATCGTCGTCGGCGAGCGGGTGCGTCGCCTCCACGACCGCCTCCATGGCCACCGGGCACTCGGCGGCCCGCGGCGGGCCGACCGTCTCGGACGCCAGCGGCGTGAGCCCGGCCCGGCCGAACTTGTCGCCGACGTACCGGTATCCGCGGGCTGCCTTGCCTTCGGGTACGGGGTCGGTGCCGGTGGTGAGGGCGAGCCGGTCGACGGCGTCGGCGAGCGAGTCGTCCGGCAGGTTGAGCACGACCTCGCGTTCGCGCACCAGGTTGCGGGCGGTCTGCGAGCGCGCGCCGAGGCCGAGCATGCCGCGCCAGCCGAGCCAGAACGCCGAGGACATCGGGGCCAGGTTGGGGCTGCCGTCCTCGTTGAGGGTGGACAGCAGGACGACGGGCGTACCGAAGTAGAGGATGCCCGGCTCGATCCGGCTGTGCGGGTCGTGGCCGGAGCCGTCCCCGGCCAGGGGGCGCGCGGTCGGGATGCTCGTGGTCAGGTCTTCCGTGGTCATGCCGCCAGTCTTGCCGCGGGCAGCCCGCTGAGCTGGCGGGAATCGGACCTCGCGCCCCCGTGCGACCCGCTGCGTCAGGAGGCAGCGTAGCGGAGGACGGCGACCCGCCCGTCGAGGGTGCGGGTGTCGACGAGGTCCAGGCCGGCGCGCTCCTTCTGGTGCGTGAACAGGCGCGGTCCGCCGCCGAGGACGACCGGGTGCACGGCGATCACCCACTCGTCGAGCAGGCCGGCCGCGGCCAGGTGGGAGGCGAGCTCGGTGCCGCCGGTCAGCAGGATGTCCCTGCCGGGCTCGGCCTTGAGCGCCGCGACCTCCTCGATGGCCTCGCCGCGCAGCACCCGCACGTCGTCGTCCGGCTGCGGCAGGGTGCGGGAGACCACGACCTTGCGCATCGCCCGCCACCTGGGGGCGAACTTCCGTACGTGCGGGTCGTCGGCGACGTCCTCGGCGTGCGGCCAGAACGCGGCCATCATCTGCCACACCACCCGCCCGTACAGGAACGTGTCGACGCCCTCGTCGAGTTCGTCGACGTAGGCGGACAACTCCGGTCCCATCCGGGGCCAGTCGAACTCGCCCGCGGGGCCCGAGATGAACCCGTCGACCGAGATGTGCACCAGGTAGATGATCTTGCGCATGCCGGCTGCTCCTCGCCGCTCCTCGCGCCCCCTCGGGCGCTCTCACTCACGCGTCGATCGGGCACGTCCCGGATCGACATCCGGCGCCGGCTTTTCCACCGCCTGTGGACGGAGACGAGGAGCGCGGACGGAACCTGCGCGAGCTGGAGTCGGGACAGGCCGGGCTCGCGGCTCGATGCCCCCGGCCCGCGGACGGCACAGCCCGAGGCTCCGCACGCCCACCCCTGCCCTCGAACGGAACGAGGCCCCACCCGCCCCAGCCCCGGCCTGCGGGTGGGGCGGACGGGAGGCGCGGCCCGCGGGCGCCCCGGGTTCGGGATCCGGACGGGTCCGGCGGCGGGTGGGCGCGGGCAGCGGGCGCCAGTCGAGGCCCGACCTACGGACACGACGGGCCTGGGATCCGGCCCGGCCAGCCCCGGCCCGCGGACGGCACAGGCCAGGGACCCGGACGGTCCCGCCCGCGGCCCGCGACCCCGGGTCTCAAGGGGGCGGCCGCGGGTCGTTCGGCGGGGCGGCGCCGGCCGGGAAGCGGGGTCAGTCGAGTTCGCGCGGTCCGTAGAGTGCCGCCGGGGCGCCCGTGGACAGGGCCCAGTAGCGGTCGCCGTAGGACCAGTGCCACCACTCCGTGGGGTAGTTGACGAGGCCGGCCGCGGTCAGGGCGGCGGACAGGATCGCGCGGTTGGCGCGGGCGCCGGCCGAGAGGCCGGGCGCGCCGGTGTAGCAGGCGCCGCCGCTCTCCTCGGGGTCGGCGTTGATGCGGGTGCCCATGTCCACCTCCTGGCCGTCGTCGGTCACCAGGGTGAGGTCGACGGCGGCGCCCGCGCTGTGCGGGGCGATCTCCGGCGGGGAGACGTAGCGGCTCGCGGCATCCCGCAGCCTGTCCGCGGGCCAGCCGGGGTTGGCCGCGCGCAGTCGCGCCGCGTAGCCCTCGAAGTAGGTGCGCTGCAGCGCCGGCGGGCGGTAGCCCTCGACGAACAGCAGGCGCAGTCCGGCCGGCAGGCGGCCCTGGGCGTCGAGCAGCCGGGCGAGCACGTCCGCGCGCAGGTGCGCGAACGCGCCCTCGGGGTCGTCGCGCCGGGCGTCCACCCGCAGCGCGCCGTCCCGTCGCACGTCGACCAGCGGCTCCCCGCACTCCGCCACGGGTATCGCCGCGACCTTCGGGTCCGACATCAGGATGATCGTTTCCATCGTCCGATCATCGCTCACGCACGTGTCCGCGCAGGAGGGTCCCTCGTCCCGGCACGTCGCGGCTGTGTCACACTCTCGCCCCATGACAAGCCAGACGATCACAGCGGCGGCGTCCGGAACGTGGCGCCTCGGGGACCTGACGGTGCACCGCATGGGCTTCGGGGCGATGCGGCTCACCGAGGGGCCCGGCGGCGTCCCCAGCGACCGGGAGCGGGCGATCGGCGTGCTGCGCCGGGCCATCGAGCTGGGCGTGAACCACATCGACACCGCGGCGTTCTACTTCTCGCCGCTGCGGTCGGCGAACGAGCTGGTCAACAAGGCGCTGGGCGGCCCCTACCCGGAGGACCTGGTGATCGCCACCAAGGTCGGGCCGGGCCGCGACCCGTCGGGGGAGTGGCTGCCGCTGGCCCGGCCCGACCAGCTGCGCGGCCAGGTCGAGGAGAACCTGCGGCAGCTGGGCCGGGACCACCTGGACGTGGTGAACCTGCGGATGCTCGGGCCGCAGCCGCTGTCCGAGCACTTCGGGGTGCTGGCCGAGCTGCGCCGGGCCGGGCTGATCCGGCACCTGGGGGTGTCCACGGTGCGGCCGCACCAGCTGGCCGAGGCGCTGGCCATCGCGCCGGTGGTGTGCGTGCAGAACCGGTTCGGGCTCGGCGGCCGGCTCGACGGCAGTGACGAGATCCTCGCCGAGTGCGGCCGGCGCGGCATCGCGTTCGTGCCGTTCTTCGCGATCGCCGGCGACGGGCGCGAGGCGGGTGCGGCGTCCGGCCGCGCGGACGGCCCGGCCGTCCTGGCGGCGGCCCGGGCCCACGGGGTGACGCCCGCGCAGATCCGCCTCGCCTGGACGCTGCACCAGGGTCCGCACGTGCTGGCCATCCCCGGCACCGGCGACCCCGCGCACCTCGTCGAGAACGTCGCCGCCGGCGCCGTCCGGCTCACGCCCGCCGAAGTGGCCGCCCTCGACGCCGAGGCGGCCGGCTGACCGGGGGCGAACGCGCGCCGACCGGGCCGCACTTTCGGGGGCCGGGGCGCCGACCGGCCGGGGCGTCGAAGGCCCGGGCGCCTCAGCTGCGCGGTGCCTGCCGCCACACGCGGGTGTCACGCCGCCGCGGGCCGCACGTGGGCGACGACGCAGGAGACGTTGTCGGGGGCGCCGGACTCGCGGGCGAGGGCGACGAGTTCGCGGACGGCCGCCGCCGGCTCCGCGGCCTCCGCGACGACCCGGTGGACGTCGTTCGAGGCCACCACGGCCGACAGGCCGTCGGAGCAGAGCAGGTAGCGGTCGCCGGCCCGGGCCTCCTGCAGCCGCAGCTCCGGCTCGAACGCCTCGCCCGCACCCAACGCCTTCACCAGCAGCGAGCGTTGCGGATGGGAGGCGGCCTCCTCCGCGGTCAGCCGCCCCTCGTCGACGAGCGACTGCACCATCGTGTGGTCGTGGGTGATCTGGAACAGCTCGCCGTCGCGCAGCAGATACGCCCGTGAGTCGCCGATGTGGACGAGCGCGAGCTGCGAGCCGGTCCACAGCATCGCGGTGAGCGTGGTGCCCACCGGCTCCTCGGGCATGGCGTCCGCGACGCCGCGCACGGCGGTGCGGGCCCGTCCCACGGCGTCCTCCAGGACGTTCAGCAGGTTCCCGGCCGGCAGGCCGTCGTCCTCCAGCTGTCTGAGCGCGTCGACCGCGCCCGCGGCGGCGGACGCGCCGCCCGCGCCGAAGCCGTCGGCGACGGCGAGCAGCCGGTCGCCCGCGTACGCGGCGTCCTGGTTGGTGTCGCGGACCAGTCCGGTGTCGGACAGCGCGGCGTAGCGGATGGTCAGCGGGTGTGCGGTCGGGGCCATGGCGGCGGATTCCTTCCCTGCCAGATGGTCGACGAGGAAGGCGGCCAGGTCCCGGCGCGCGGCGGTCTCGGCCTCGACCTGCGCCCAGTAGGCGCGCAGTTCGGCCGCGGCGGCCCGGCCGTCGCGGGCGTGCAGGGCGCACACCTCGCGGATCCGGGCCAGCGGCATCCCGAGCCGCCGCAGCCAGGCCACCAGCCGCGCCTGGTCGAGCTGCTCGGGCGCGTACCGCCGGTAGCCGCTGTCCGGATCGACCTGCGCCGGGGCGAGCAGGCCCAGCTCGTCGTACAGCCGCAGCGCCTTCGGCGACAGGCGGGAGGCCCTCGCGAAGGCGCCGATGGTCATCAGCTCGCCCATGCCCGCGGTCCTCTCCTGCGCTCGTGCCGCTGCGCCGTCCTCGTCGTGCCGGACCCGTCGCCCGGCCCCACCGATGCTGTGCCCTGCCCCAAGGGCAAGGTCAACACGGGCGGTGACCGGCGTCAGTACGTGACGGTGATCCGCCGGGCCGGGCCGTCCACCCGCACCGTGCCGCCGTAGGGGACGACCAGCTGCGGGTCGGTGTGGCCGAGGTCGACGTCGAAGACGGCCATCGTCTCCGGCGCGTACTCGCGAAGGGCCCGCAGCACCGCCTCCCGCTGCTCGTCGCGGTAGCGCGCCCCGGCCTCGGGGTCGAGCGGATGCTCGAACGACCAGGACTTGGCGCGGCCCATCAGCAGCGCGGGGAACTGCCGCAGCAGCCCGCGCTCGCCCATGTTGCGCAGGGTCCGGTACACCTCGGCGGCGGACGGCATCTCCTCGGAGGTCTCCAGGAACAGCACGCAGCCCCGGTACTCCTCGACCGGCCGGATCTCGCGGTCGGCCATCAGCAGCCACCCGAGGATCTCCAGGTTGCCGCCCCAGCTGGTGCCCTCCACCACCCGGTCGGGCCGGTGCCAGGTCCAGCCGCCCGCGGGCGACAGCCGCGGTTCGGACGCGAACGTCGCCGGGTCCTGCCAGGGCCGGTTGACGTCCCCGGACTCCGCGGCGGCGGTCAGCTCGTAGGGTCCCGACCCGAGCAGCGCGGCCTTCAGCGACTCCAGGGTCAGCGGGTGCATCGCCCCGGGCCGTCCGAGCTCCACCATCACCGAACCCCCGTGGTAGCCGGTGATCCCCAGGTTCCACAGGAAGGCGAGCAGGTTGGTGTTGTCGCTGTAGCCGAAGAACGGCTTGGGGTGCGCCCGCAGCAGGTCGCGGTCCAGGTACGGCAGCACGGTGATCTCGTCGTCGCCGCCGATGCTGGCGAACACCGCCGCGATGTCCGGGTCGGCGAACGCGGCGTGCAGGTCGGCGGCCCGCTCCTGCGGGCTCGACCCCATCCGCCGGGTCGTCGGGTACTCGACGGCCTCCAGCCCGAACTCCTCCTTCAGCCGCCGCAGCCCCAGCTCGTAGGGCATCGGGAACAGGCCGGGGAGCCCGGCGCCGGGCGAGACGACGGCGATCCGGTCCCCGGGCCGCGGCTTGGCGGGACTGCGGTGAGCGATCATCCGCCGAGGGTAGCCGGGCGTGCCGCCGCGGCCGTACCGGATATCGGGCCGGGAGCCGGGGCTTTCGGGGTGCCCGGGCACGACCGGTGCCGGGGCCTCAGCGCCGACGTGGGGCCGCGCGTACCCGCATCAGCCCGCTGCCTCGCGCCGGCCCGCGCCAACCCGCCGGGCCGGGACGGTCATGGCTTGCGGACCAGGAAGAACGCCTGGCGGCCCTGCCGCGCCCGCTCCGTCTCGTCGGGTTCGCGGATGGTCCGGGCGTCGACGACGAGCCCGGCGCCGGCCAGCAGCGCGGCGATCCGGTCCGGGTCGGTCCAGTACACGTCCAGCGACACCTGGTGGCCGTACGCCTGGTCGCGGTGCCACAACTGGTCGCCGGCCTTGAAGGCCAGCAGCATGTGGCCGCCGGGGGCCAGCACGCGGTGGCACTCGGCGAAGACGGCCGGCAGTACCTCAGGCGGGGTGTGGACGGTGGAGTACCAGGTGAGGACGCCGGCGAGCGAGTCGTCCGGCAGGTCCAGCGCGGTCATGGACCCCACGGCGAAGTCGAGGTCCGGGTGGGTGCGGCGAGCGACGGCGATCATCTCGGGGGACAGGTCGACGCCGAACGCGTCGACGCCCAGCCCGCGCAGGTGCGCCGTCACGCGCCCGGGCCCGCAGCCCAGGTCGGCGACCCGCAGGCCGCCCGGCACGGCTTGGGCGAGTTCGGCGAACACGGCCAGCATGGCGCGGTCGACCGGCTTGCGGTCGAGTTCGTCCCGCAGGATCCGTTCGTAGCTGACGGCGACGGTGTCGTAGGCGGCACGCGTGGCATCCAGATAGGTCGCTTCGCTCATGGCCGACGACGCTATCGGCACCCTCGGACACCCGAGGCCGGGCGCGGCACCCTCGGACACCCGGAGCGGGCGCGGCCCGGTGTGCGGCTCCGGCCCCGAGGCCGGCTCCGGCTCCCGCCCGCCGATCTGCCCGGCATACGGTGAAATGCCTCACAAAGTTAGGTCACCCTTCCCTGTCGCGGGGGGTTCCTGGTAGATGTGGGGAGATCCGCCAGCACAGGGAAGTCTCGCCATGAACCAGGACAACACACCCGGCCTCATACCCTTCGCGATCGACCTGACCTTCGAGGAGGCCAGGCGGCGAGCCGAGGTCGTGGCCGCGCTCGGGCCGGACTGGGACCCGATGGCCGCCCTCCGGGGCGAGCAGGAGGCGTACGCCCTCCTCTACTCCGGCCTGGACGCCGAGCAGCAGCGCACCTACGACATGCTCGTGGCCGCCGGGGTGCTGCCGGGAGAGGAGCCGGGCCGTGCGGCTTCCGATTGATCCCCAGGCGGACCCGGCCCGCCGGGCCTGGGTGCCCTGCCCCGTCTGCGACGACGCCAGCCGCTGCGCGAGCTGCGCCGGCGGCCGCAACTGCGCCGACCACTGGCGCTACCTGATCTCCAACGCGGGTCCCGTCGTGCAGCTCCAGTGCCCGCAGTGCACCCACATGTGGTCGCTGAACACCCGCCCTCAGGCCGGCCCCCGCCCGAGCGGCCCTTCCTCCTGCCCCTGAGCCCCGCCCCCCGCCGGGGCTCCGCCCGCGGACTGCGCAGGTCCGGAGATCGCGTCCTGGAGGCGGGAGATCATCTCCCGGTGGTGAAGAACCCCGGGGCCGTGCGATGACCCGGAGATCGTCAACGGGCTGGACAACGTGGTCAGGTCGCTAACGCGGACCAGGCTGAGCTCGCCGGGTTCGATCCCGGAACCGGACAGGACCACCTCGGTGCTCCCGACGCGTCCCCGTGCGACCCAGTAGCCGTTGCCGCTGTTGCGCCAGAGCTCGAACTCCCGGGGACTCCCGTCCGCGGTGACGGTGACGGGCTCGGAGGCCGGCAGGCCGGCCGGGGCTTCCCCGTCGGGGTCGAAGGCGTCCTCGAAAGCCTGCTCCAGGGCCTCGCCGGCCTGTGCGTTGCCCGAGGAGCCGCTGAAGACGCTGACGTGCTCGACCTCGGGGTCGAAGTACGGATGGCCGAACCACAGGTACACGTGGATGTCGCCGGCGGCCGGGTTGTGGCCGTGACCGGTGATCTGCCGCGATTGCGGCCAGGCGGCGTCGACGGCGAAGACGCCGAAGCCTTCCGCCGAGCCAGGGGTGCCGTGGTCGTTCATGGGATCTCCCGGGAGCTCGTCCGCGACCGGACATCCTGCCACGGCCCTCCGCCCACCCCCGGATGACACAGTTGCAAGCAGCATGCTTGCAAAAGTTAGCGGACGGAGGCAGGCTGTACGCATGGGTGCACTCAAGGTGGGCGGTGTCGGTGAGTTCCTGCGGGAGCAGCGGCGCAGTGCGCAGCTGAGCCTGCGGCAGCTCGCGGACGCGGCCGGGGTGTCCAACCCGTACCTGAGCCAGATCGAGCGCGGGCTGCGCAAGCCCAGCGCGGAGATCCTGCAGCAGCTCGCCAAGGCGCTGCGGATATCCGCGGAGACGCTCTACGTCCAGGCGGGCATGCTCGACGCCCGCGAACGGGACGAGCTCGAGGTGCCGGCGGCGATCATGGCGGACCCGTCGATCAACGAGCGCCAGAAGCAGGTGCTCATCCAGATCTACGAGTCCTTCCGCAAGGAGAACGCCGCCGCCGACGAGGCCCAGGACGGCCAGACCACAGACGCAGACACGGGCACGGAAGCACACGCGGGGCCCGTCCCCGTACGGGAGGAAACCGGTAATGACGATCACCGATGACATCGTGAAGAGCCTGCGCAACCCCACGCCGCTGTACGCGGTCGCGGGCACCGCGGACCTCGCCGCGGAGAAGCTGCGGGAGGTGCCGGCGCTGTTCGAGAAGCTCAGGGAGCAGGCGCCGGAGCGGTTCGAGAAGATCCGCGGCACCGACCCCAAGGTCGTGCAGGAGCGGGTCACCACGCAGGCCAAGGACGCCCAGGCCAGGCTGAACGAGACGTTCGCCGAGCTGGACATGAAGGAGCTGCGGGACTTCCGCAGGATCGGCGAGTCCATGCAGGGCATCGCGCTGCAGGGCGTGGGCCGCGCCGCGGAGTACGCGGTCAGGGCCCGCGAGACGTACGACGGGCTGGCCGAGCGCGGCAAGGGCGCGGTCGCCACCTGGCGCGGCGAGGCGGCCGACGACGTGGTGGAGATCGCCGCGGCCGTGGAGCCGCAGAAGGAGTCGGCGCAGGGCAGGTCCGCGCAGGCGAAGTCCGCGCAGGGCAAGGAGGACGCCCCGAAGCCGGCCGCCGCCCGCCGGTCCACGCCGCGCAAGCCGGCGGCCCCCAAGAAGGCCGGCGACAAGTCCGCGAAGTGACGACTGCCACGACGTCCTTCCGCGTCCTTTCCGCAACGGGCCGGGCACGCGATGCGCGCCCGGCCCGTTGTGCGGGTAGGACCGGTACGGTGGACGCGGGTGTCAGTGGGCCCAGCAACCCACGCACCGACATGACGGCGACCAAGGCGGTGGACACGTGCTGATCACGGGATTCTTCACGGTATTCGGCGTGATCTCGTTGGTGCTCTTCCTCTTCGCGCTCTTCGCGTTCGTGGACGCGGCGATCCACCGCGAGGACGCCTACCGGGCCGCGGGCAAGAACACCAAGGCGTTCTGGCTGATCATCCTCGGCATCGCGGCCGTGGTGATGAAGCTCTTCTCGGTGCTGTCGTTCCTGCCGATCATCGGCCTGGTCGCGGTGATCGTCTACATGGTCGACGTCCGGCCCGCGCTGCGCGAGGTGGGCGGCCGCAACCGCGGGAACCGCCCGCGCCGCAACGGCGGTGGCAGCAGCAGTGACGGCCCCTACGGCCCGTACAACGGCCGCCGCTGAGGCCGGGTCCTGCCGGGAGCGCCGTGCGTGCCGTGAGCGCCGTCAGGCGCCCCGCCGCTCCAGCAGCACGACCGCCACGTCGTCCGTCAGCTCGCCGCCGTTGAGTTCCCGCGCCTCGGTGACCACCGCGTCCAGCAGCTCCTCGCCGCCGAGCCCGGCGGCCAGCAGTCGCGAGGTGATGCGCAGCATGCCGTCCTGGCCGAGGCGCAGCGTGCCCTCGCCGATCCGGCCCTCGATCAGGCCGTCGGTGTAGAGCATCAGGCTCCAGTCGCCCGCCAGCCGCACCCGGATCCGGTGCCAGAACGCCTCCGGCAGCAGTCCCAGCGCCGGGCCGCCCTCCTCGAACGGCAGCAGTCCCGGTTCCCGGCCGGCCAGCGCGACCAGCGGCGCCGGGTGCCCGGCCAGGTGCAGGTCCGCGGAGTCGCCGTCCGGCGCGATGTCCACGATGCACAGCGTCGCGAAGATCTCCTCGTCCGCGCGCTCGTGCACCAGCACGTCCTGCATGGTCCGCAGCAGCGCCTCGCCGCCGAGCCCGGCGAAGGTCAGCGCCCGCCAGGCGATGCGCAGTTCGACGCCGAGCGCGGCCGCGTCCGGGCCGTGCCCGCACACGTCGCCGATCATGGCGTGCACGGTGCCGTCGGGGGTGCGCACGGTGTCGTAGAAGTCGCCGCCGAGCAGCGCGCGGCTGCGCCCGGGGCGGTAGCGGGCGGCGAACCGCAGGTCGGTGGCGCCCTGCAGCAGCGGCGTGGGCAGCAGGCCGCGCTCCAGCCGGGAGTTCTCCTGCGCCAGCAGTCGGGACTCGGTGAGCTGGCGCTGTGCGAGGTCGGCGCGCTTGCGCTCGACGGCGTACCGCACGGCCCGCGTCAGGGTGGCCGCGTCGACGGCGTCGCGCGAGAGGTGGTCCTGGGCGCCGATGCGGACCGCCTCGGCGGCCCTGCCGTCCGCGTCGTCGCCGTCGCTCAGCACGAGCACGGCGGTGCCGGGCGCGATCCGCACCACCTCGGGCAGCCGCTCCAGGACGTCGGGCAGGTCCAGCAGGATGCAGTTCACGTCGTCGGTGAGCAGCCGGCCGGCGGCGGTGAGGTTGCGGGCCCGCAGGACCCGGATCCGCGGGCCGCTGCCCTCCTGGAAGTAGGGGGCGGTGAACGCGCCGGTCGCGTCGTCGCCGACCACGAGGAGGGTGAGCACGGTCGTTCCCGGGACGCTGTCCTGGCGCTGGCGCGGCAGCGTGAGCGCGCCGGCGGGCCGGTCCAGCGGCTCCGGCCCCGCGTCGGGGCGCGGCAGGTCCGCCAGATCGTGCGCGGGCATGGTGGCGGGGCCCTCGGCCCCGGTACCGGTGACTGAGGGCCGTTCGGTGTCGCGCCGTGCAGCGGACATCAAGCGACTCCCTTCCCTCCTCCGAGGAACATCAGGCGACCCTAGTGGCTGGAGACGACGTGACGGGAGGGCCGGAAGTAAACCGTCAGCGTCATATGCAGTGGCCAGCGGGTGATTTCACCGTGGATGTGCTGATCCGCACATGACCAACGTCACGCCGTTCGGCCACAACCGTGCCGCCGAATCGGCCCTCTTACGGGTTCGCGCGCGGGGCCACCGCTTCCCAGGCGAGGGTGACCTCGCCCTGCCGCCAGCGCGCCGGGCCGTGCAGCACCGGCCAGCCCGCGTCCCGCAGGTCCCGTACCGCCCGGATCCAGCGCTGCCGGGCGCCGAGCGCGGACAGCGGCGCGGCGGCCGCCCACGCGCGGTCGAACGCGGTGAGGAAGGCGTGCACCGGCTCGCCGGGGACGTTCCGGTGGATCAGCGCCTTCGGGAGCCGCTCGGCCAGGTCGGAGGGCCTGCCGAGGGAGCCGAGGCGGGTCGCGAAGGTGACCGTGCGCGGGCCCTCGGGGCCCAGCGCCACCCAGACGTGCCGGCGGCCGATCTCGTCGCAGGTGCCCTCGACCAGCAGGCCGCCGGGCGCGAGCCTCGCGCACAGCCGGGCCCACACGGCGCGGACCTCGGACTCGTCGTACTGCCGCAGGACGTTCGCGGCGCGGATCAGCAGCGGGCGCGCGTCGCCGGGCAGCGGCACCTCGAAGCCGCCGTGGACGAAGACCAGGCCGTCGCGGGCGTACGGCCGGGCGGCGGCGACCCGCGCGGGCTCGATCTCGACGCCGACCACGCGCACGTCGGGCCGGACCCGCCGCAGGCGGTCGAGGAGTTCGACGGCGGTCCAGGGCGCGGCGCCGTAGCCGAGGTCCACGGCGACGGGGTCGGGGGAGCGGCGCAGTTGCGCGGCGTAGGTGGCGGCGATCCAGCGGTCCATCCGGCGCAGCCGGTTCGGATTGGTGGTGCCCCTGGTCACCACGCCTTCCGCCCGCTTGCCGCTCATCCCCGCAGCGTAGCGGCCCGAGCGGCCGCCTCATCCGGGCAAGGGCTGCGCCCAGTACGCGCGAGGTCAGCCCCGAGGGGCGCGGGGAACTGCGCGACCAGCCCCGCTGCGGGCCGCAGGTCGTCACCGTCCGGGAGGGGCAGCCCGGTCCGTCCCGGGCCACCGGCCGGCGGAGGGCCGGTCGCGCCGTTTCCCGCGCCCCTCGGGGCTGACCTCGCCCGTTGCGGGCGAAACGCAGGGGTGAGGTAACCGTTCGGCAAAGGGGGAAATGGAATCGCCGATTCCGGTGTTGAGGGGGGTTGACGACGGGGGTACGGCTGCCGGAAGGAACGTAGGGTGACCCACTACACGTCCCGCCTCAGCGCACTGCGCGCCGGCCCCCACAAACGGTGGTCGGTCGGCCGGCGGGTGCGCCGCGTGGCGATGCTGAGCGTGCACACCTCCCCGCTGCACCAGCCCGGCACCGGCGACGCGGGCGGCATGAACGTGTACATCGTCGAGCTGGCCAAGCGCCTGGCCCAGCGCGACGTCGAGGTCGAGATCTTCACCCGCGCCACCAGCGGCGCCCTGGAGCCGGCGGTGGAACTGGCTCCCGGCGTCCTGGTCCGCCATGTCGACGCCGGCCCCTACGAGGGCCTGGCCAAGGAGGAGCTGCCCGCCCAGCTGTGCGCCTTCACCCACGGCGTGATGCAGGCCTGGGCCGGCAACCGCCCCGGCCACTACGACCTGGTGCACTCGCACTACTGGCTGTCCGGCCACGTCGGCTGGCTCGCCGCCGAGCGCTGGGGCGTCCCGCTGGTGCACGCCATGCACACCATGGCCAAGGTGAAGAACGCCGCGCTGGCCGAGGACGACTGCCCCGAGCCGACCGCCCGGGTGATCGGCGAGACCCAGGTCGTGCGTGCCGCGGACCGGCTGATCGCCAACACCGACGAGGAGGCCGGCGAGCTGGTCCGGCACTACGACGCCGCCCCCGGCAAGGTCGCCGTGGTGCACCCTGGCGTCAACCTCGACCGCTTCCGCCCGGCGGGCGGCCGGGCCGCCGCCCGCGCCCGGCTGGGCCTGCCGCAGGACGCGGTGATCCCGCTGTTCGCCGGCCGGATACAGCCGCTGAAGGCCCCGGACGTGCTGGTCAGGGCGGTGGCCGTGCTGCTGGACGAGGACCCGACGCTGCGCGACCGGCTGATCGTGCCGGTGGTCGGCGGCCCGTCCGGCTCGGGCCTGGCCAAGCCGGAGGCGCTGCACAAGCTGGCCGCCCGGCTCGGCGTGTGCGACGTGGTGCGCTTCCACCCGCCGGTGGACCAGGAGCAGTTGGCCGACTGGTACCGGGCGGCGACCGTGCTGGTCATGCCGTCGTACAGCGAGTCGTTCGGGCTGGTCGCCATCGAGGCGCAGGCGTGCGGCACCCCGGTGGTCGCGGCGGCCGTCGGCGGGCTGCCGGTCGCCGTCCGCGACGAGCGGACCGGCTTCCTGGTGCCCGGCCACGACCCGCACGACTACGCGGCGGTGCTGCGCCGCTTCGTCGACCACCCGCACCTGGGCGATTCCCTGGGCGAGGCCGCGGCCCGGCATGCCCGCGGCTTCGGCTGGGACACCGCCGCCGCCGACACCGCCGAGGTCTACGCGGCGGCGCAGTACGAGCACCGCCGTCACCTACGATCGGTCCATGGCTGAGCACCCGGGGGCCGGCGGCCCCGCTGACGCGTCCGCAGGCGAGCCGTCCGCGGCGTCCGCCGGCCGGCCCGCGGGCGACGCCGCCGCCGGCCCCCACACATCGGCAGACGCTGCCGCCGACACCGCCGACACCGCCGACACCGCCGACACCGCCGACACCGCCGACCCGTCGGCCCGCGCCTGCAAGGCCGTCGAGCAGGCGCTCGTCGAGGCCGGGCTGGAGTGGGAGTCACCGCAGCCCGGCACCTATGTGACCCAACTCCCCGGCACCCGCAAGCTGTCGACGACCTGCCAGCTCATCGTCGGCCGGCACACCCTGTCGCTGAACGCCTTCGTGGTGCGCCACCCCGACGAGAACCACGAGGCGTTCTACCGCTGGCTGCTGGAGCGCAACCTGCGCCTGTACGGGGTGGCTTACGCGGTCGACCGGCTCGGCGACGTCTACCTCAACGGCCGGCTGCCGGTGTCCGCGGCGACCGCCGAGGAGGTCGACCGGCTGCTCGGCGCGGTCGCGGAGAACGCCGACGGCTCCTTCAACGTCCTGCTGGAGCTGGGCTTCGCGTCCTCGATCCGCCGCGAGTACGCCTGGCGGGTGTCCCGCGGTGAGTCCACCCGCAACCTGGACGCGTTCACGCATCTGACTCAGGACCTCGCCGAGTAGCGATCGGCGCCCGCGGCCCGGCGCCTCCGCGCCGCCTCGCGCGGCCTCTCCCGCTCGACCGCGCACCTCGGAACTCCCCCCTTCCTGCTGCTTCTTGCTGCTTTCTGCCGCTTTCTGTCCGTGCACGGCCCCTTCCGTGCGTCTGTGGCGCGTGGCACTCTCATGCCCGTCGCACATCTGAATGAAGTTCAGATACGTGAAGGACGAGAGGCGAGAGATCATGGCGATCAGTCGCAGACGACTGCTGACCGCGAGCATCCAGGTGGCCTCGGCGGCCGCGGCCGCCACCGCGTTCGGCGGTGCGGTCACGACCGCGGCCGCGGCGCAGCCGGCGGCCGGGCCCCCGGGAACGGCTTCGGGTGCCGGGGGAGGGGCCGAGGCCGGCACTCAACCCACCGGCCTGTGGGCGGAGTTCCGGGCCACCCCGTACACCCACCCGCAGATCCCGTACGTCGCGCAGGCCGGGTTCGACGGCGGCGCCCGGCACTTCCCGCGGCGCCCGGTGCGGGCCAACGTGCTGCACTACGGCGCCGTCCCCGACGGCTCCGCCGACTCCGCGCCCGCGATCAACCGGGCCCTGCGCGAGGTCGGCGAGGCCGGCGGCGGCACCGTCCTGGTGCCTCCGGGCACCTACCGGATCGACGACGTGATCCAGCTCGGCTGGAGCAACACCACGCTGCGCGGCGCCGGCAGCGGCGAGACCACGCTGTACGCGACGAAGTCGCTCACCGAGCTGATCGGCGTCTACGGCAGCCGGTACGGCGGCGACAAGTCGTCCTGGTCGTGGGCCGGCGGTCTGGTGTGGATGTGCCCGGCCGACCGCTACCGCACCCTGACCGACGCGATCCGCGCGAAGGACTGGCCCTTCGAGGGCTGGACCGGCAACAAGCGCGACGAGTTCGAGGTGCTTGCCCACGTCACCGCCGAGTCGGCGCAGGGCGGTCGGAGCGTCACGGTGGACGACGCGCAGCGGCTGCGGCCCGGTGACCGGGTGCTCCTGCAGTACGCCGACGACCCCGCGCACGGCCTGCTCGACCACATGGCGGGCGACGTCGAGGGCGCGGCCTCGTACTACTGGCAGGACAAGACCAAGCTCCTGTCGTACGTGCCGTACGAGTGGCCGGCGCGGATCACCGCGGTGCACGGGCGGCAGGTGACGTTCGACCGGCCGCTGCCGCTGGACACCCGCCTGCTGTGGCAGCCGCGGATCACCACCTGCGTCCCGCCGCTGGTCAACTCCGGTGTGGAGGGCCTGACCATCCAGATGACGCCGACCCCGCAGTCCCCGCACCTGCTCGACAAGGGCTACAACGGCCTGGTCGCCCAGTGCACGTGGGACTGCTGGGTGGACGACGTGCACGCGATCGACGTCGACAACGGGTTCCTGATGGTCGCGGCCAAGGCCACCACGTTCCGCCGCACCCGCGTCTCGGGCCGCGGCAGCCACCACCCGTACGCCTGCCGCGAGGGCGCGCACGACAACCTCTTCGAGGACTTCCGCATCGACCAGCGGACCGTTCCCGCGCCGTCCGGCACCCAGCTGCACGGCATCAACGTCGAGGGCCTGTCCTCGTACAACGTCTGGTCCCGCGGCGCCATGGAGATGGGCACGTTCGACACCCACCGCGGCCTGCCGTTCGCCAACGTGCGCACCGACATCACCGTCTCCAACGACGGCTCCCACGGCGGCGACGCGAGCGCCGGCCCGCTGTACGGCGCCCGCTTCACCCACTGGAACGTCACGGTGACCAACGGCCGCGCCGGCTGCGTCAAGATCGACGACGTCGCGCCGTACAGCGCGACGTTCGCCCTCTCCACGGTCCGGCCGTTCGGCCAGATCGACGTGCCGGACTTCACCGGGCCGCTGCACTCGCGGCTGGAGGCGTACGGGACGCCGGGCGTCGCGCCGGTCAACCTGTACGAGGCGCAGAGGGAGTTGCTGCTCTGACGCGTGGCGTGTGGTGCCGCCAGGACGGGCGGCGCGGGGCCGTCAGCCGATGGCGGGCTCCTGCCGGGCATCGTCCGGTGCGGCCGTCGCGTCCGCCGTCCGGCCGGCGCCGGCCGCGATGTCGGCTTCGGCTGCGGTGTCGGCTCCGGTGTTGGCTTCGGCTCCGGCTCCGGCACCCATGAGGGCCGCGGCCGGGACGGGGCGGACCCGCAGCAGGGCGTAGTAGCCGGCGGCGGCGACCGTGCCGACCAGGGCGCAGCACGCCCAGACCGCGTCCCGCCCGAGGTGGTCGTAGACCAGGCCGCCGGCCAGCGGGCCCGCGAACGCCGCCGCGGACCAGGACAGGGTGTACATCCCCTGGTAGCGGCCGCGGGCGGTGGCCGGTGCCAGGTCCGCGACCACCGACATCGACGCGGGCGCGTGCACGATCTCGCCGAGCGTCCACACCACGACCGTCAGCGCGTACAGCCCGACCGTGCCGGCGAACACCGTCAGCCCGAACCCCCAGGACAGCAGCAGCGATCCGGCGGCCAGCAGCCCCGCGGTCGGGCGGCTGCGCAGCATCCGGGTCAGCGGGATCTGCAGGACCACGATCACCAGGCCGTTGATCGCCGCGACCAGGCCGAACTGCCGCGCGGACAGGCCGTGCGCACCCATGTCGACGGCGAGGGTGGAGCTGCCCTGCTGCATGACGCTGCCCAGGAGGAAGGTCAGGCCGACCACGCCCATGAAGCGCTGGTCGCGCACGACGTCGACCAGGCGGATGGCACGCGGCGCGGCGGGGGCGTCCCCGGCCTCGCCGGCGGCCGGGCCCGTCGCGGTGGTCGCCTCCGTGACGGCGGTCACTGCCGGCTGCAGCGTCTCCTTGGCCTTGGCGAAGACCACGACCGCGCACAGCACGGTGGTGAAGGCGTCGCCGAGGAACAGCCAGAGGTAGCCCGCGGAGGCGATGAAGCCGGCGGCGGCCGCCGAGACGCCGAAGCCGATGTTGATCGCCCAGTAGTTGAGGGAGAACGCCCGCACCCGGTCCTTGGCCGGGACCAGGTCCGCGATCATCGCCTGCAGGGCGGGCCGGGAGGCGTTGCTGGCCAGGCCCAGCACGGTGGCGACACCGGCGATGGCCAGCGGCTGGGTGACCAGGCCGAGCACGGCCGTGGCGAGCGCCGAGCCGAGCTGCGCGACGAGGAGGGTGGAGCGCCGGCCCAGCCGGTCGGCGAGCACCCCGCCGAGGACCGCGCCGCCCGCGCCGCCGAGCCCGTACAGGGCGGCGACCAGGCCCGCGTACGAGGCCGAGTATCCGCGCTGCACCGTGAGGTACAGGGCGAGGAAGGTCACCACGAAGCCGCCGAGGCGGTTGATCAGGGTGCTGGTCCACAGCCACCAGAACTGGCGGGGAAGCCCGCCGACCGTCTCCCGTACCGCGCGTGACGCCGCCCCCACCGTGACCCTCCCTGTAACAACCGCAAGCTGCTCGCGCAGCTTACATAGGCCCGGCGGGGAACGCCAAGGTATTTCGATTAGGCTCAGCTTCATGGCTGCTGCTGCGTACAAGCTGATCCTGCTCCGCCACGGCGAGAGTGAGTGGAACGCGAAGAACCTGTTCACCGGCTGGGTGGACGTGAACCTGAACGACAAGGGCGAGAAGGAGGCGGTCCGGGGCGGCGAGCTGCTCACGGACGCCGGCCTGCTCCCCGATGTGGTGCACACCTCGCTCCAGAAGCGGGCGATCCGCACGGCGCAGCTCGCGCTGGAGGCGGCCGACCGGCACTGGATCCCGGTGCACCGCACCTGGCGTCTCAACGAGCGCCACTACGGCGCGCTGCAGGGCAAGGACAAGGCGCAGACCCTCGCCGAGTTCGGCGAGGAGCAGTTCATGCTGTGGCGCCGCTCCTACGACGTGCCGCCGCCGCCGATCGAGCCCGGCAGCGAGTACTCCCAGGACGGCGACGCGCGCTACGCCTCGATCCCGCCGGAGCTGCGCCCGCGCACCGAGTGCCTCAAGGACGTCGTCCAGCGGATGCTCCCGTACTGGTACGACGGCATCGTGCCCGACCTGATCGACGGCAAGACCGTCCTGGTCGCCGCCCACGGCAACTCGCTGCGGGCCCTGGTCAAGCACCTCGACGGCATCTCCGACGCCGACATCGCCGGCCTGAACATCCCCACCGGCATCCCCCTGGCCTACGACCTCGACGCCTCCTTCCGCCCCGTCACCCCCGGCGGCCGCTACCTCGACCCCGCCGCCGCCGCGGCCGCCATCGAAGCCGTCAAGAACCAGGGCAAGAAGTAGTCTTTCTGCTCCGCCATGCCCTCGACCTGCGGGTTCTTCCGCGGGACGGGGGCACGCGTACATCCGGGGCCGGCCCGGGTCGCTGGTGGCACGAACAACGGGACGGTGACCGTCACTCCCGACGACGGCCCGTCATGGGCCACGTCACGGGACACCTCGTCGCACACCAGCGTGGCGTACACCTCGCTCACACCCACTGGGCTCAGTTGCCCCAGGCGGTCGGCAGATCCGCCCGGATCGTGCGGAGGTCGTGTGCGGTCCGGCCGCGGGCGTGCAGCCAGGCGAGGTCGAGGTCGCCGTCGCGCCGGATCAGCAGGCCGGGCGCGGAGTACCAGCGCAGCGGGGAGTTGTCCGCACCGGCCCACATCGGATGGTCGGGCAGGGGGACGGGCGCGTAGCGGTCGTGGAGGCGAGGCAGAAGAGCCTCGGGCAACTCGCAGGCGTCGTAGTGCGGTCCCGGGCTCAGCAGGGTCTCACTGAGCACCAACTCCACCCAGGCCAGGGACATGCGGTCCAGGAACGGGATCCATCCGCGGTCGGACTCCACCCACACAGGCGGGTCGGCCTGTTCGATCTGGTCGAGGCGGATTCCCCATCGCGCGCAGTCCTGATTCTCGCGGCGGAAGACGAGGAGGCCGTCGAGACCGTCGTCCACGTTCAGGCAGGGCGGGGGAACCAACGGGTCCTGCCTTCGGGTGAGGTCGTCGCGGCGCCCGAACAGCGCGTAGCCCTGGCGCAGCACCAGCGGGAGTTCGAAACCCAGATGAGACTCCACGTCGTCCAACTCGGCCTCGGTGAAGCCGTCCTGGTCGTGCAGGGGCGCGCCGACCCACTCGTCGGTGAAGCGGTGCACGAAGTCCCAGGCGTGGACAGGGGTGGGGACCCCGCCGCTCAGGGCGGTTGCCACGTCGAAACCGGCTGTCATGGGCGGCGGGTTCGCGGGGCTCAGGGGTTCGACGGGTGGAGGACGGCGAGGAGGCCGTGGGCCGGGGGGTTGGTGGGGCCGGCCGGGTGCCAGGTGCCGGTGACGATGCCGAGGGCGGACGGGTCCTCGGCGGGGGTGCCGGCGGTGACGATGCGCTTGAGGTCGATGCGGGCGGCGGTCAAGGCCGATTCCCCGGGCACGAGTTGGTGGCCGCGGGCTTCGGCGGGGCCGACGCCGCGCTTGCTGCTCGGGTCGGAGAGGCCGCCGGTGCGGACCAGGTCCAGGAGCTGGTCACGCCAGACCGGATCGGCCAGGCCGTCGTAGATCCAGCGGGTGCCGAGCGCGCTGTGCTCGGTTGTGGCGACGAGCGGGTCGGCGGCGCCCGGCACGGCGTCCCGGAGCGGGGCGCCGCGATATGTCAACGGGATCTGGTAGAGGGCCGATCCGTCCGACAGGAGATGCGTCTCCATGCCGACCTCGCCCGCCGGGTCCTCGAACCGGAAGTAGCCGACCGGAGCCAGCGACGGCACGCCGCTCCCGGCGTACCACTCCTGCCGGGCGACCCAGCCGGGCAGGAAGTCGCGGAAGTGCGGGGTGAGCGTTGCGCCCGGGTGGACCTTCGCCATGCCCCGAACCCTAGTCCCAACCCCGCCCCATCCGCCGAGCCTTCACATTGCCGCTGGCTGAATGATCACTCCCGTTCTCAGGGAAGGACGAGCGTGAACCGGTCCCCGTCCAGGGCGCGAGCCCGAACCGCGAGATTCCAGGGAGAATGTGGATGCACCGACCTGTCATGCGCACGCGGCTCATGGTGGCCGCCGGGACGATCGCCGCGCTCGTCGGCCTGACGACGCAGATCGCGTCCGCCGAGCCGACGTCCACGCCCCAGGCCACGCCTCAAAGCACGTCCCCGGCCACGCCTCAGGCCACGTCCGCGGCCACGCCGCAAAGCCCGCCCCCGCCCACCGCGCACAACTCCGCCTCGCCGATCAAGCACGTCGTCGAAGTCATGCTGGAGAACCACTCGTTCGACAACCTCTTCGGCAACTTCCCCGGCGCCGACGGGATTCCGGCCGGCACCACGCTGCAGAACCCGAAGGCCACGTACGACTCCGCCCCCGACGTCAGCCCGGTGTGGGCCTCGCCCAACGAGGGCGACGTCTATGCCGGGATCGACAACAGCCGCGCCGCCGTGCAGATGTCCATGGACTACGCGCCCCACCAGGGCTACCTCATGGACCACTACACGATGGTCCCGAACAACGGCATGGCGTCCATCACCGAGTTCGGGCCGCAGTTCACCCCGAACCAGCAGTACCTCGCCGGCACCTACGCGCTGGAGGACCGCAACTTCCAGCCCGCGATCGCGCCGACCCAGCCCAACGTGATGTACGCGCTGAACGCCGACGCGCACGGCTGGATGTACAACAACCTCAACCCGGACGACACCAAGCCCTGGAACTCGATCTTCGACGAGCTCGCGGACCACGGCCGCACCGGCAAGGTGTACTACGGCGTGCCCCGGTCCCATCTGACCGGCACCATCTGGGAGAAGATCGTTCCGCCGGACCTGGCGGACCTGTCCACCGCGGACCAGTTCTTCACCGACGTCTCCGCGGGCAGCCTGCCCGACTTCTCCTTCCTGCGCCCCGGCGTCGACTACAGCGGCGAACCCGAGGAGGACCTCGGCAACCCCGACGCCTGGATCGGGCAGATCGTCGACGCGGTGGCCAAGAGCCCCTACTGGGACTCCACGGCGGTCTTCGTCACCTATGACGAGGGCGGCGGCTTCTGGGACCACGTCTCCCCGCGGGTGGTCCACCCGTACGGCTACGGGGAGCGCACGCCCACGATGATCGTCTCCCCGTACGTGCGCCCGGGCGTCTTCCACCAGGAGACGACGAACATGTCGATCCTGTCGTTCATGCAGAACCAGTGGGGGCTGCCGCCGCTGAACAGCCTGAACGCCCAGCAGAACAACCTGAGCGACGCCTTCGACTTCCACCAGGCGCCGCTGCCCGCGCCGCGGATGCCGGTGGCGCCGGCGGACACGCTGGCGTTCCGGGGCGGCAAGGACACCTCCCACGCCCCGATCCCCAAGCAGAACGCGCCGGCCACCTTCTACCTGGAGGCGAACGGCAGCGGGCTCACCCTCGACGCCTCCGCCGGCGGGACCGTCAACCTGACGATCGTCCCGCCCAAGGGCGTGGCCGTACCCGCGAACTTCCCCAGCACCGTGGACCTCACCGCCGGCTGGGCGTCCTTCACCACGACCTTCACCCGCCCCGGCTTCTACCGGATCAAGGCGGAGGGCCCCGACGGCAGCGTCGGCTGGCAGACCGTCGACGTCGGCGTCAACGCCTCCACCCTCCCCACCCCGTAACCGGGCGAGCCCGTAGCCCGGCGCCACGGCACCCGGCCCCCGACCTGCGGTCTGAACCGTGGGAAGGGGGCGTCGGTGCTTCCTGGGCGGGGTCCGCGCCCGCAGGCGCCGGCCCCCGGCCGCGGGGGCTACCGCTTGGCGTAGTCGGCGAAGCCCTGCCAGTCGATGACGACGCAGTCGTCGTCGCCGAGGGTCCAGGCGTCGTGGCCGGCCGGGATGACGGCGACGTCACCGGGCCCGAACTCGGCCTCCTCGCCGTCGTCCATGACGACCTTCATACGGCCGGAGACGAAGTAGCAGAGGTGCGCGGCCTGGCAGCTGTCGGTTCCCGCGATCGGCTTGACGTGCGAGGTCCATCGCCACCCGGGTGCGAACGTCGCGCGGCCCACGGGGCCGGTGTCGAGGGTGACGAGTTCCAGCTGGCCGGTGCTCGCTTCGAACGGCCGGACTTCATCGGGCTTGTCGAGACTCTTGCGGATCATGCCGGACATGAGGACACGCTCCCGGATCGAGCGTCAGCACTTCCTTCCATGGTCCCGCTGTCCGGGAACGGGCGCATCCGGGTCGCGCGGGGGTCAGGTCGCGCGTGGGTCAGTGAGTGCAGCCGCTGCACTGGCAGGGGCCGCCGGACTGGCAGCCGCAGCCACAGCCCGATCCGCAGCCGCATGCGGCGGCCAGGGGGAGCGGGATCCGCAGCGGGGCGGCGTCAGGCGTGGACTGGTCGCGTACGGGCTGGGGCGTGGGGGATTCCGGCATGAGTTACACCCTCCTCAGGCTTGCCTTCCCCCAGTGAAGCCGGGGGCGATACGGCGCATCAACGGCGCACAGGGGCAGCCCGCCCCGTCGCGCGCACTTCGAGCGCCGCATCCCCCCACGTTTACCCCGCCGGTGCTACGCCCCCTCGACCGGCGTGGGCGCCGGCGACAGCTCGTCGGCGTGCTCGCCGGTCACCAGGTACACCACGCGCTTGGCCACCGACACCGCGTGGTCGGCGAAGCGCTCGTAGTAGCGGCCGACCAGGGTGACGTCGACGGCGGTCTCGATGCCGTGCTTCCAGCGGTCGTCCAGCAGGTGCTGGAAGAGGGTGCGGTGCAGCTCGTCCATGCGGTCGTCGTCCGCCTCCAGCTGCAGGGCGTCGTCGATGTCCTTGGTGACGATGACCTCGGCCGCCTTGGCCATCAGGCGCTGCGCGAGCTGGCCCATCTCCAGGATGGTGCTGTGCAGGTCGCGGGGGACGGCGGACACGGGGAAGCGCAGGCGGGCCAGCTTGGCGACGTGCCGGGCCAGGTCGCCGGACCGCTCCAGGTCCGCGGACATCCGCAGGGACGTCACGACGATCCGCAGGTCGGTGGCCACCGGCTGCTGGCGGGCGAGCAGCGTGATCGCCCGGTTCTCCAGCTCGCGCTGGAGGTCGTCGACCTTCTCGTCCGCGGCGATCACGCTCTCGGCCACGTTGAGGTCCGCGTCGAGCAGCGCCGTGGTGGCCCGGCCGATCGCCGAGCCGACGAGCCGCGCCATCTCGACCAGGCCGTCACCGATCGAGTCGAGCTCCTCGTGGTATGCGTCGCGCATCGCTTTCCTTCCGTCTGAACAGAGACTTCGATGGCACACGGCCACGCTGTCACGCTGGCGGGTGTTCGCGTACCGGTCGCGCACCCGGAGTGAACCACCACCCACATGAAGGTGAACTCTTGGCAACGTACATCCGAGAGCTCTCTCACAGGCTTGTGGGCTGCGTGAACAGTCCACCTAACCTGGAGCCATGGACGTGAACGCGGCAGTCGCCGCAGCCAGTGCGATCGCCGGTCTGCTGACCGGCGTGATCGCTGTGCTCGCGTTTCGCTGGAGCGAGCGGGAGCTGTCCCGCCCGACTCGTACCGCACTGCGCTCCGATCAGAGCACCGCCGTGCTGCCGCCCGGCGTGGACACCGTGCTGTCGGTGCTCCGCTCCTCGGCGGTCGTCCTCGACGAGGGCGACACGGTGGTCAAGGCCAGCTCGGCGGCATACGCCCTCGGACTGGTCCGCGGCGGCCGGCTGGCCGTCGACCAGATGCTGCAGATGGCCCGCGAGACCCGGCGGGACGGCGAGATACGGCAGGTGGAACTGGACCTGCCGCGGCGCGGCGCGAGCCGCGGCGAGGGACTGGCGGTCTCCGCCCGCGTGGCCCCGCTGGGCTCGCGGCTGGTGCTGCTGCTCGTCGAGGACCTCACCGAGGCCCGCCGGATCGAAGCGGTGCGCAGGGACTTCGTGGCGAACGTGAGCCACGAGCTGAAGACGCCGGTCGGCGCCCTGTCCCTGCTGTCCGAGGCCGTGATGGACGCGGCCGACGACCCCGAGGCGGTCAACCGCTTCGCCGGCCGGATGCAGATCGAGGCGACCCGCCTCACCAGCCTGGTGCAGGAGATCATCGACCTGTCCCGGGTGCAGAACGACGACCTGCTCGACGACGCCGAGCCGGTCGCCGTGGACGACCTCGTCGCCGAGGCGGTCGACCGCTGCCGCCACCAGGCCAACACCAAACAGATCACCATGGCCACCGGAACCACCCCCGACCTGTTCATCTGGGGAAATCGGGGCCAGCTCGCCGCCGCCCTCGGCAACCTCGTCGAGAACGCCGTCAACTACAGTCCGGCCCGCACCCGGGTCGGCATAGCCGGGCGCCGGATCAGCGTGCCCGGAGGCACCTCACGGGCCGCCGGCTCGGGGGGAGGGGACCTCATCGAGATCTCCGTGACGGACCAGGGCATCGGCATCTCCGAGAAGGACCGCGAACGGATCTTCGAGCGCTTCTACCGGGTGGACCCGGCGCGCTCGCGGGCCACCGGCGGTACCGGGCTCGGCCTGTCCATCGTCAAGCACGTGGCCGCCTCGCACGGCGGGGAGGTCGCGGTGTGGAGCGCCGAGGGCCAGGGCTCCACCTTCACGCTGCGGCTCCCCGAGGCCGGCATCGCCCGTGACAGGGCGCTCCAGCAGGGTCTCGACCCCGACGCCGAGGTGGATCCGGAATCGGGCGACGAGCCCGCCGACGAGCCCACCGCGGATCAGCTTTTCCAGACTCTCCCCGAACACATCCCCGCCCCGGAGGTCCTTCCGTGACCCGCGTACTCGTCGTCGAGGACGAAGAGTCCTTCAGCGACGCGCTGTCCTACATGCTCCGCAAGGAGGGCTTCGAGGTCGCCATCTCCGCGACCGGGCCCGACGGTCTGGACGAGTTCGAGCGCAACGGCGCCGACCTGGTCCTGCTCGACCTGATGCTGCCGGGCCTGCCCGGCACCGAGGTCTGCCGCCAACTGCGCCTCAAGTCCAATGTCCCGGTGATCATGGTGACCGCCAAGGACAGCGAGATCGACAAGGTCGTCGGCCTCGAGATAGGCGCCGACGACTACGTCACCAAGCCGTTCTCCTCCCGGGAACTGGTCGCCCGGATCCGCGCGGTGCTCCGCCGCCGCGGTGAGCCCGAGGAGGTGTCGCCGGCGGCCCTGGAGGCCGGCCCGGTCCGGATGGACGTGGACCGGCACGTCGTCACCGTCGGCGGCGGCAAGGTCGACCTGCCGCTCAAGGAGTTCGACCTGCTGGAGATGCTGCTCCGCAACGCGGGCCGGGTGCTCACCCGGATGCAGCTGATCGACCGGGTCTGGGGCGCCGACTACGTCGGCGACACCAAGACCCTCGACGTCCACGTCAAGCGCCTGCGGGCCAAGATCGAGCCGGACCCGGGCGCGCCGCGCTACCTGGTGACGGTGCGCGGCCTGGGCTACAAGTTCGAGCCCTAAGAAAGATCCGGCGGAACACCGGAACTCCGGAACACCGCAATACGGCATCAGGGGAAGGGCCCGGCGAATCCGCCGGGCCCTTCCCCTGATGAATTCCTCGTGAACTCGAGGACGTCACGGCGCGGGTGACGCCGTGACGCTGCTCACGCGGTCGGCGTCGCGGTGGCCGGCGTGGTGGGCGTCGCCGGCGTGTTGGGCTTGGTGGTCGGCGTGGTGGTGCCGGTCGGCAGCGGGGTCGCCGTGCCGGGCGTCGAGCTGGGGCCGTACGGCTGGAAGTAGCTGACCGCGGGCACCACGCTGACGGGCAGGCTCAGCGCACCGGCCTGGCTGAAAGTGAACGTCGCCTGCTGCACGTCGCCGTTGCGCAGCGACTCGCCGCCGGCCTCGATGATGGCGGACGGGTTGCCCTTGCCGCCGAGCAGCAGCGAGCCGTGCGGCGGGATGACCACGGTGGAGCTGCCGTCGGCAGCCTTCAGGGTGGCGCTCACGGTGCCGGCCAGGGCGATCGACTGCAGCGCCTGGGGCGCCGCTCCGTTGTTGAAGACCCGGGCCGTGACGCTGGCCGGGCCGGTCGGATCGGTGAGCACGAACGCGTTCTGCACCTTGACGTTGCCGGTGCTGGAGGCGGCGCTGTCCGGCTTGACCTCCAGGGTCTGCGCGTCGTTCCCGGCGGCGCATGCGGCAGCGAGGGGAGCGAGCGAGAGCGCGAGTACGGCGGCGAGGGCGCCGCGACGGAAGCTGCTGCGGACCACGGCGGCGGCATCTCCTTGGGCAGGTACCTAGCAGGTATCGGAAGATCTTCTAGCGGCCTTAGATTACCGAGCCGTCCAGCAGACCGCGCACCGGCCCCGCCTTTAAGGTGATCACTTCCCCGGCCGGATTTCCATGACTGTGCAAAATTGGATCTTCCTCACGCCGCTGGCCCGAACGGAGTAGCGATCGGCCACTCCTGCGGGGGTGACAAACCAGGACGTATCGCCCCTTGTTCGGAGGCATCCGGGCCTGTGACGGCCGTGTTTCAGGCGTCGTGAATACCGGCTCCGACCTGCGGATACCCCTGCCGCGAGGTACCGCGCAGCACGTTCCGGGGTCGCTTGTCAAGCCCCGAGATATGCCCTGACCTGCGAAAACGCCATTCAGATGAGGCCGTTCCCGTGTTACCCTGGATAGCCACGGAAGGGGTACCTGTCACATGACGTTCAAGGTTGGCGACACCGTGGTCTATCCCCATCACGGGGCCGCGCTGATCGAGGCCATCGAAATTCGCCAGATCAAAGGCGTGGACAAGACCTACTTGGTGCTCAAGGTCGCCCAGGGCGACTTGACGGTGCGTGTGCCCGCGGACAATGCGGAGTTCGTCGGCGTGCGCGACGTTGTCGGTCAGGAGGGTCTGGACCGGGTCTTCGAGGTGCTGCGCGCGCCGTACACCGAGGAGCCCACCAACTGGTCCCGCCGATACAAGGCAAATCTGGAGAAGCTCGCCTCCGGCGATGTCATCAAGGTCGCGGAAGTCGTGCGTGACCTGTGGCGTCGCGAGCGTGAGCGCGGCCTGTCGGCCGGCGAGAAGCGCATGCTCGCCAAGGCGCGGCAGATCCTGGTCAGCGAGCTGGCTCTCGCGGAGAACACCAACGAGGACAAGGCCGAGGCGCTGCTCGACGAGGTCCTCGCGTCGTAAGACCGTCCCCTTTCGGACGCTCTCGTGTCGCGCTTCTGACGGTGTGCCGCCTGCACACCGACGTTGGGGTACCGACCTACGCAGACGCATCCCCCGGACACCGCCGGGGGACACCGCCGCGGCACCCGGCCGAGCGCAATCGCCGGGTGCTGCGGCATGCTTGTGCTCGCGCTCCCCGGGACTTCACGGAAGGGGTCCCGAGAACGCGGTGCCCGGCACGTTGAGTGCGATACCCATCTCATACAAGGACACAAACCTGCGTACCGCAGCCGTCATTCCCGCCGCCGGACGTGGCGTCCGGCTGGGCCCCGGCGCGCCCAAGGCGCTGCGCACCCTGGGCGGGGTCCCGATCCTCGTCCACGCGGTGCGCGCGATGGCCCGCGCCCGCGCCGTCCAGGTGATCGTCGTGGTGGCTCCGCCCGAGGGCGCCGCCGAGGTCAGGGCGCTGCTCGACGCCCACGGCCTGCCCGAGTCCACGGACATAAGGGTGGTGCCGGGCGGCGAGTCCCGGCAGGAGTCCGTGCGGCTGGGCCTGGCCGCGCTGCCCGAGGACGTCGACGTGGTCCTGGTCCACGACGCGGCCCGGCCCCTGGTGCCGGTCGAGACCGTCGAGTCCGTGGTGGAGGCGGTGCGCGGCGGTGCCGCCGCCGTCGTCCCCGGACTGCCCGCGGCCGACACGGTCAAGAGCGTGGACCCGGAGACCGGGATCGTCACCGGCACCCCGGACCGCTCCCTGCTGCGGGTCGTGCAGACCCCGCAGGGCTTCGACCGGGCCACGCTCGCCAAGGCGCACGCCACCGTCACCCGCGACGTCACCGACGACGCGAGCATGGTCGAGCAGCTCGGCGTGCCGGTGCTGGTCGTGCCGGGGCACGAGGAGGCGTTCAAGGTGACGCGCCCGCTGGACCTGGTGCTCGCCGAGGCCGTCCTCGCCCGCCGGAGGGCCACCGATGCCTACTGAGCCCGCCGCCTCCGCGGCCGCCTCGGCCACTCCTGTCGGCCGCCCGGCGCTGCCGCAGGTCGGCATCGGCACCGACATCCACGCCTTCGAGGAGGGCCGCGAGCTGTGGTGCGCGGGCCTGCTGTGGGAGGGCGAGGGGCCGGGGCTCGCCGGCCACTCCGATGCCGACGTGGTCGCGCACGCCGCCTGCAACGCGCTGTTCTCCGCGGCCGGCCTCGGCGACCTGGGCGCCCACTTCGGCACCGGCCGCCCCGAGTGGTCGGGCGCGTCCGGCGTCGCGCTGCTCACCGAGGCGGCCCGCATCGTCCGCGCCGCCGGCTTCGAGATCGGCAACGTCGCCGTCCAGGTGGTCGGCCGGCGCCCGAAGATCGGCAAGCGGCGGGACGAGGCGCAGCAGGTGCTGTCCGCGGCGGTCGGCGCACCGGTCGCGGTGAGCGCGGCCACCACCGACGGGCTCGGCTTCACCGGCCGGGACGAGGGCCTCGCCGCGATCGCCACGGCGCTGGTGGTGCGGGTCTGACCTCGCCGCCGGACGCCGCGGCCGCGGCGGTGAACGCCGCTTCAGCCGCACCCCGGCCGGGCTCGACCGATCCGCGCGAGGCACCCGTCCGGGGCCGATACCCTTGGTGCGTGACTATTCGCCTGTACGACACCAACGCGCGCCAGGTCCGTGACTTCACCCCGCTCAGGCCGGGCTGCGTCTCGATCTACCTGTGCGGCGCCACCGTGCAGGCCGCCCCGCACATCGGGCACATCAGGTCGGGGCTCAACTTCGACATCCTCCAGCGGTGGTTCCGCTACCGCGGCTACGACGTCACCTTCATCCGCAACGTCACCGACATCGACGACAAGATCATCCGGAAGTCGGCCGAGCAGGGCCGCCCGTGGTGGGCCATCGGCTACGAGAACGAGCGCGCGTTCAACGCGGGCTACGACGTCCTCGGCTGCCAGCCGCCCACCTACGAGCCCCGGGCGACCGGCCACGTGCCCGAGATGATCGAGATGATGCAGGGCCTCATCGAGCGCGGCCACGCCTATGTCGCCGACGGCAACGTCTACTTCGACGTGCGCTCGTACGCCGACTACCTGGAGCTGTCCAACCAGGAGCTGGACAACCTGCGGCAGCCCGAGGGCGAGGGCGAGACCGGCAAGCGCGACCAGCGCGACTTCGCCATGTGGAAGGCGGCGAAGCCCGGCGAGCCGTCCTGGGACACCCCGTGGGGCCGCGGCCGGCCCGGCTGGCACCTGGAGTGCTCGGCGATGGCCCACAAGTACCTGGGCAGCGCCTTCGACATCCACGGCGGCGGCATCGACCTGATCTTCCCGCACCACGAGAACGAGATCGCCCAGGCGAAGGCGTACGGCGACGAGTTCGCGCAGTACTGGGTGCACAACGCCTGGGTCACCATGAGCGGCGAGAAGATGAGCAAGTCGCTCGGCAATTCGGTGCTGGTGTCCGAGATGGTGAGGAACTGGCGCCCGATCGTGCTCCGGTACTACCTGGGCACCCCGCACTACCGCTCCATGATCGAGTACAGCGAGGAGGCGCTGCGGGAGGCCGAGGCCGCGTTCGCGCGGATCGAGGGCTTCGTGCAGCGCGTCACGGAGAAGGCCGGGAAGCACGTGCCGCCGGCCGCCGAGGTGCCGCCGGCCTTCGCCGAGGCGATGGACGACGACCTGGGCGTGCCGCAGGCGCTCGCGGTGGTGCACACCACCGTCCGCCAGGGCAACAGCGCGCTGAACGCCGACGACAAGGAATCGGCGGTCGCGCGGCTGGCCGAAGTCCGTGCGATGCTCGGAGTACTGGGTCTCGACCCGCTGGACCCGCACTGGACCGGCGCGGACCGCGGCGACGACCTGCACGGCGTCGTGGACTCCCTCGTCACGCTGGTGCTGGAGCAGCGGCAGTCGGCCCGGTCCCGCAAGGACTACGCCACCGCCGACGCGATCCGCGACCGGCTCGTCCAGGCGGGCCTGGAGATCGAGGACACGCCTACCGGGTCCCGCTGGACCTTGCAGGGGTGACCGCCCCGGGCCCGGGGGAGGCCCTCGGGCCGGGGGTGACCCCGGCCCCTCGCGGGGCCGACACGGCACCGCACGACGTTAGTTGAGCTTCACCGAAGAATGAGAGTGCCTCCCATGGCCGGCAACAGCCAGCGCAGGAACCGCCGTACGACCAACAAGAAGGGCGCCACGGTCGGCAGTGGCGGGCAGCGGCGCCGGGGCCTGGAAGGCAAGGGGCCGACGCCGCCCGCCGAGATGCGCAAGGGCCACAAGAAGAACCGCGTGGCCAACGCACAGGCCAAGCGGGCGGTTTCGGCCCAGTCGCGGCGGCCGTCGGGCCGCGGCGCCAAGGCCACCGCCGAACTGGTCGTCGGCCGCAACCCGGTGGTGGAGGCGCTGCGCGCCGACATCCCGGCGACAGCGGTCTACGTGCAGCAGTACATCGAGAACGACGACCGGGTGCGCGAGGCCGTCCAGCTCGCCGCCGACCGCGGCGTCCCGCTGCTGGAGGCCGCCCGGCCCGAACTCGACCGGATCACCGCAGGACTGAACCACCAGGGCCTGGTGCTGCAGATCCCGCCGTACGAGTACGCGCACCCCGACGACCTGGTCGTCGAGGCCACCGACCGCGGCGAGGACCCGCTGATCGTCGCCCTCGACGGCGTCACCGACCCGCGCAACCTCGGCGCCGTGGTCCGCTCCGTGGCCGCGTTCGGCGGGCACGGCGTGGTGGTGCCGGAGCGGCGTGCGGCCGGGATGACGGCCGGCGCGTGGAAGACATCGGCGGGCACCGCGGCCCGGGTGCCGGTGGCCAGGGCCACCAACCTCACCCGGACCCTGGAGGCGTACCAGAAGGCCGGTCTCACCGTCGTCGGCCTGGCCGCCGACGGCGACGTCGAACTCCAGGACCTGGAGCTGCTGTCCGGGCCCGTCGTGATCGTCGCGGGCAGCGAGGGCAAGGGCCTGTCGCGGCTGGTCGGCGAGACCTGCGACCTGCGCGTGCGGATCCCGATGCCGGGCGGCGCCGAGTCGCTGAACGCCGGTGTGGCCGCGGGCGTCGTGCTCTACGAGGCGTCGCGCCGCCGCGCGTGACCCGCGCGTGACGCGTGCCTGACCCGGCGGTCCTGAGGCCGCCGGGACCTGGCCCGCGGGCCGCGGGGCGGGAACCCCCGATTGTCGGAGCGCCGACACGATGACGCTCCGAGGCCGTTTCTAAACGGTGTGTCACTCGGTTAGTTGAGCGTGGACACCAGAACACCCCGCACTCCCACGGGGGGAGGCGCGCCCGGTTACGACGAGCGTGTGCTGACGATGCCTCGGGTGCCGAGCGACCCCGCGCAGGTCATCGTCAACCACGCGAGCTTCCGGGTGAGGCTCGGGGCGACCTCGACCCGTGCCCTCGGCCTCGACGACACCGCCAGCATCCCGGTCGTGCCCCAGAGCACCGGGCGGCGCAGGGCGCCGGTGGTCTGGTCCGGGCAGGGCGCCTCCGGCGACGCCCTGGCGGGCGAGCTGTTCCAGGCGGTGCACCGCGCCGACTCGGGCGCGGCGACCCAGGTGCTGCCGCGGATCGACGAGACGACCGTGCTGCCGACCGTCGTGGGCCAGCGCACCGGCGGCGACGTCCCCACCGGCCTGCTGCCGCGCCCCTACGGGCCCGCGGACGGCGAGCGCTACGGCGGCGGGTACCGGGAGGCGTACGCGCCGCCCTACGAGACGTACGACGACGGGCAGCCCGGGCAGGCCGACGCGTACCCCGGCGCGGGCGACCGCGAGCCGGTGGTCGGCCGGCGCGGCGGCCGCACCGACAGCGGCGGCTTCGGCGACGGCGATGCCGGCCGGTACGCGGCGGACGCGTACGGCGCGGAGCCCGAGCGCCGGCCGCGCAACCGACGCGGCGAGCCGGTCAAGCACGCCTGGTACCCCGGCCGCCGGATGAACCTCGGCATCGTGCTGCTGCCGCTGCGGGTGTTCCTCGGCTTCGTCTCGATCTACGCCGGCATGGGCAAGCTGTGCGACCGCGTCTACTTCGACGGCGGCCAGCGCGGCTCGATGGTCACCTGGCTGCGGTCGCTGCACCCCTGGGCGCTCGCCGAGCCGCTGCGCGACGCCGCGCTCAACCACCCCGTCGGGGCCGGCCTGAGCATCGCCTTCCTGCAGGTCGTCGTCGGCGTGCTGACCGTCTTCGGCCTGTGGCAGCGGGTCGCCGCCACCATCGGCGCGGCCCTGTCGGTGGCGCTGCTGGTGACGGTGAGCTGGCGCACCGTCCCGGTCTACGACGCCCCCGACTTCATCTACCTGGCCGCCTGGAGCCCGCTCGTCATCGCCGGCGCCCCGGTCTACTCCGTCGACGGGCGGCTCGCCTCCGACGCCTGGCGCACCCTCGGCCCCCGCGTGGACCTGTGGGACCTGCGGCGCCGGGTGCTGCGCCGCGGCGCCGTGCTCGCCACCGTCGTCATCGGCCTGACGCTGCTCATCGGCTCGGTGCTGGGCGCCGCGGTGCGCGCCAGCAGCACCCACCTCGACCGGCCCGACCCCCAGGTCACACCCACCAACAACCTGCCGGGCTCGCCGCTCCCCGAGGTCTCCGGCGGCGACAGCGCCGGCACCGGCGGCTCACCGGCGCCGACGTCCCCGACCGCGGCGCCCACGAAGACCCACAAGCCGCCCGCGGCGCACACCCCGTCGGCCGTCGTCCCGCCGACCCACCGGCCGACCAGCCACAGCACCGGCAGCGGCAGCAGCGGCGGTTCGGGCGGCGGCTCGACGAGCACGGCGCCCGGCGGCTCCGGCTCCTCCTCAGGCGGCGGCTCGCAGGACCCGACCGGCTCTGCACCCACCCACCAGGCCCCGCCCCCGCCGTCCCAGCCCGCCCCCAAGCCCACCCAGCCCGGCGCGATCGGCGGCCTCCTCGGCAGCGGCTCGCCCACCGGCCTCCTCCTCGGCCTGCCTTCCGGCGGGGCGGGCGAGGGCTCGGGCGGCGGGTCGGGGGGAACTGATCGCGTGGCGTAGGGGGCGAGGGGGCGTAGCTTGCAATGTGGACGGATCGGCTGGGCGTGATCGGTGGGCGTAGCTCGCAGCGTGGACGATTCGGCTGGACGTGATCGGTTGCCCGAGTCCGCAGAGTGGACGTCCTGGCCCCTTATTGCCGCGCCCTCGCCTCCGGGCCCTTAGATCCGGTGTCTGCCGGTCGATCGTGCTCGGCCCGCTCGTTCCTCACGGGCCTGCGCGCGTTCTCCCTCTAGACACCGGCGGGCCCTTCGGCTCGGGCGCTACAAAAACGGGTGAGGCAGGACGCTTCGAATGTTCGCAGGGTTCGCTGTCAGGGTGACCCTGGACTACCTGTCTGGGGTGCCCCATGGGCCCGCACCAATTCTCCCGGTTGCTCCGTGTAGGCATCGAGCCAAAGGGCCCGCCGGTGTCTAGAGGGAGAACGCGCGCAGTGAGCGCAGCGAGCGAGCACGATCGACCGGCAGACACCGGGTCTAAGGGCCCGGCGGCGAGAGGCCGGCAGAAAGGGGCCGGCAAAAAATCAGGCCGTGCCGAGTTCTTTGGCGGCCTCGGTGAGGTCCTTGGCGGTGTCGATGGCGCGCCAGTAGGCGCCCTGGGGGATGGGGAAGCCGGCCAGGCGGCGTTCCCTGGCGAGGCGGGGGAAGGTGGTGCGCTCGTGGTCGCCCTGGTCCGGGAGCATCGTGGTGAACTCGGGCGAGAAGACGTACACGCCGGCGTTGATCAGGAACGGCGACGGCGGTGCCTCGATGAAGTCCAGCACCTGGCCGAACTCGTTGGTCTCCACCGCGCCCCACGGGATCCGGGGGCGGGCCAGGGCGAGCGTGGCGACCGCGTCCCGCTCCTCGTGGAAGGCGGCCATCTCGCGCAGCGAGAACCGGGTCCAGATGTCGCCGTTGGTGGCGTACCAGAGCTCGTCGGAGCGGGGGAGTGAGGCCGCGGCGTACTTCAGGCCGCCGCCGCGGCCCAGCGGCTCGTGCTCGACGACCGTGGTGACGTTCAGCGGCAGCGGGGTGGCGTCGAGCCATTCCTGGAGCACGTCCGCGAGGTGGCCGCAGGAGACCACCGCGTCCGTGACGCCCTCGGCGGCGAGCCACGCGAGCTGGTGGCCGATGATCGGCGTTCCGGTGCCGGGGATCTCGACCATGGGCTTGGGCCGGTCGTCGGTGTAGGGGCGCAGCCGCGAGCCCTGACCGCCGGCCAGGAGCACGGCCTGCGTGACCGGTTTGACGGGGGTGTGAGCGTGATGCTGGGCGGGCGTCATGCAGCGCACCTTATGCGACGAGGGCGTGCGGCCCGCGGAGGGTGGGCCGCACGCCCTTCATGTGCCGGGTCGGGGGCACGGGCGTCGCAGGGGTTCCGGCGGCCTGCCGGGGGTCTACCGGGGGACTGCCGGGGGCATTCAGCCGACGGAGGCGACGCCCGTGGCGAAGGCGGTGTCGCACACCGGCCGCGACCACGCCTGGGCCCGGCGGGTGACGCCGTCGTACTTGGCGACGGCCGCGCGGCCCAGCGAACGGGCGAGGGAGACGCAGTACTTCGCGAGCGACGGGTGCTGGGCCATGGCGATCTGCAGATCGGTCAGGGCCACGCCCGGGTCCTTCTCCTGGAGTTCGGCCAGGAGGCGCTGGCGCAGCGCCTCCTGGGGCGACGTCGCGGCCTTCGCGGCCGCCACCTGCTGCGTGCTCTTCGCTGAGGCGGTCAGCACCTGCGCCTCGGAGGAGGAGGCCGCCCACGGGACGCGGGTGACGGCGAGCGTCCCCGACAGGACGAGAACGACCGGAAGAACGAGAGCGAATGTCTTGCCGAGACGGCGAGCTACCTGGTTCACGCATCGGATGGTAGCGACTGGTGATGATTTGGCGACATTTAGTCACCCTCACGAGGGAGGGGAACCGGGGCGGGTGGCGGGCGCAGGTTGACGAACGCACCCGAAAAGCCGGATATGGGGCGGTATGGGAGTGGGCGGGGTGCGGGCGCACCGGGTGCGGGAACGGGCACGAAAAAGCGGCCGGCCGGCACGCACGGGGTGTGCGTACCGGCCGGCCGCCCTGTCGGACGTGGCGACGTTCGCCCGGTGGGCGACGCCTGCGTCAGTCGCTGAGGCGCTCGCCGGTGGAGGTGGCGAAGACGTGGCTCTCGCCGGCCTTCGGGACGACGTGCAGCACGGCGCCCTTCTCCGGGATCTCGCGGCCGCCGACCCGGATGACCAGGTCCTTGTGCTCGCCGCCGACCTCCGCGGAGCCGTACACGAAACCGTCGGCGCCGAGCTCCTCGACGACGTTCACGGTCACGGCCAGGCCCGCCGGGCCGTCCTTGGAGAGCGAGCCGCTCTCGCCGTTGACGATCTCGAAGTGCTCGGGGCGCACGCCGACGGTGACCGTGCGGTCGCCCTTGTCGGCGGCGGCCTGGACGGCCTCGCGCGCCACGTTCACCACGGAGTTGCCGAACTTCACGCCGCCGTCGGTGATCGGCACCTCGACCAGGTTCATCGCCGGGGAGCCGATGAAGCCCGCGACGAAGAGGTTGGCCGGCTTGTCGTACATGTTGCGCGGGCTGTCGACCTGCTGCAGGAGGCCGTCCTTGAGCACCGCGACGCGGTCGCCCATGGTCATGGCCTCGACCTGGTCGTGGGTGACGTACACCGTGGTGACGCCCAGGCGGCGCTGCAGGCTGGCGATCTGGGTACGGGTCTGCACACGGAGCTTGGCGTCGAGGTTCGACAGCGGCTCGTCCATGAGGAAGACCTGGGGCTCACGGACGATCGCGCGGCCCATCGCGACACGCTGGCGCTGACCACCGGACAGGGCCTTCGGCTTGCGGCCCAGGTACTCGGTGAGGTCGAGGATCTTGGCGGCCTCTTCGACGCGCTTGCGGATCTCGGCCTTGTTGACGCCGGCGATCTTCAGGGCGAAGCCCATGTTGTCCGCGACGGTCATGTGCGGGTACAGCGCGTAGTTCTGGAACACCATCGCGATGTCCCGGTCCTTCGGCGGCAGGTGCGTGACGTCGCGGTCACCGATGCGGATGGCGCCGGCGTTGACGTCCTCGAGCCCCGCGAGCATGCGGAGCGAGGTCGACTTGCCGCAGCCGGAGGGGCCGACGAGAACCAGGAACTCGCCGTCCCCGACCTCGATCTCGAGCCCGTCGACGGCGGGCTTGTCGCCACCCGGGTAGATGCGGGTCGCCTTGTCGAATGTGACAGTTGCCATGACTGAGTGCAGTCCCTTCACCGGCAGGAACGTGCCGGACGATCCGAGTAAAGGTCTGGTCCACCGTGCGCGGACCTGCCGTGACGCTACCTGCCGGAACGCCCCTTGTCACCAGGCCCCCGTCCCTGATTTCCCCCTGACCTCCCCTGGCCGTCCCTCCCGGACCCGTCCGCGGGACCCCGCCCCGCCCACCCCCGGCCCCGGTACACTGCGACTGCGCCTCCTTAGCTCAGCTGGCCAGAGCACCGCTCTTGTAAAGCGGGGGTCGTCGGTTCGAACCCGACAGGGGGCTCGCGCAAAAGGGCCAGGCCGGAGCGGTTGTCTCCGGTGCCTGGCCCTTCGTCGTGACCGGGGTCACGCCCTCCAGATGCGGGTGGATCAGCGCGGCCCGCGTGCTTGCCGCGGCCGTGGGTGCCGGTGCTCAGGCGTGGTCAACCACCCCGGGGGGTAAGGCCGTTACAGGATGCGGGCGACGGGGGCGTCGAGGGTGGAGGGACGGGTGGTGGCGACCGGGCGGTGGATACGGGAGGTGCTGACCAGGCCCGGCTCGTGGACTCCGCGACGGCCCCGGTCGACGGGAGCGCTTCTCGGGCTGGCCGGCGCGGCCGTTATCATCGGCTGCGGCGTGCTGTTCGACGTCGCGCACAACCTGCCCGCACTCGTGACGGCCGGCCCCTTCCTGCTCTGCGCGGCCGTCCTCCTCGGACTGCCGCTGATCCTCGGCGTGCCGTCGCCGGCGCGCCTGGCGGGCCTGCTGGTCCTCGGGATCTTCCTGCTCGTCATGGTCCCGTACGGCTTCCGCAGCGCGATCCTCGACTGGCGCGGTGAGCACGAGCAGGCCACCGTCACCGCGGTGAAGAGCAGTACCTCGGCACAGACCGGCAGGGTCTCGTACACCTGCAAGGTCCGTGACGCGCAGGGGCGTTCGTCGACCCTCCAGGGCAGCAAGCAGTGCCGCTCCGACACCCGCCCGGGCGACCGCTACGAGATCCTCCGCGACCCCGCCGACCTGGTGGGCGCGATGACGTCCGACCCGCCGATCTCCTTCGCTGTCCTGCTGGCCTACAGCTGCGGGGCGGCCCTGCTGATGTCCCTGCTCGCCGCCCAGAGCCTGGCCAGGTCCGCGAACCCCGGCGCCGGGCGGTCCCTGAAGGCGTGAGCGCGGGACCGGGGTACGTGCAGCAGCCGCGCTCCGACGTGTTCAGGCGCTCGGCGACGTCCGGGCGTACCAGGTCCGTGTCTCGTCCGCGGTCAGGACGCGGGTCAGTTGTGCCGTGCCGGCGAGATGCGGGAAGAACCGGTCGGCGTTCCAACTGCGCTGGTACATCGGCTCGTCGAGCACGAGGAGGCGGCGGCCGTCGACCACGGGGATGTCGTCGGGGAGTCCTTCGTTCCAGATGCGCGTGCCGTCCGGGGCGAGGAGTTCGAAGGCTCCGGTCGCGACGACGTCGGTGCGTCCCCGGGCGGGTGCCGGGTCCGTGGCCAGACGAACGCTTTCCGGGGAGGGCGGGGTGCCCGGCACGTGGCCTCCGCCGACCAGGACGTGCGCGAGCAGCGTGTGCAACTGGAAGTTGTCGCCGATCCCACCTATGCGTATCTCGAATCCGGTGCCGGTGGGCCGGTGCAGCACGACAAGGGGCTCGTCGTCCAGGACCGCCAGCGCGTATGCCAGGCACTTGAGGTCGTGCCGCTCCAGGCCGTTCAGCTCGCGGCAGGCCGGGAGGAGCGCGGACGCATACCGACGGCGCACCTCCGCGCTGCGGCACAGCACGGCCAGCGCCGGCGGCTGCCACTCCTGGATCGAGCACCAGGCCAGCGCCAGCCGTGTGGCCTCGTAGGTGTCGCCGCCGACGCGGGCCAGCAGCGCCTCGTCGATGATCTTCTGGTCCGGTTCCGGCAGTTCGTCCTCGGCGCCGCCTCCGGCGGTCCAACGGCGGCCGAACTCCAGGGAGTCGAGCAGGTCCCGGTGGACGCCGTCGAGGATCGGCTCGGCGCAGGCCACCGGATCCGCCCCGCGCTCGACGCAGAAGCCGGCGGCCATCGCCAGCATCGGCCGCGGGCCGATCGGCGGGAAGGCCGGGAGCAGCGCCGCCAACCGGGGCCCGGCCAGCTCGCATTCGGCGTCCGACGCCGACTGCACGCCGTTCATCAGAGCGGTGAAGGCCCGCCCGGTGCGGTCGCCGTCGCGCTCGGCAACGGCCTCTTCCAGCTCGGAAACTGTGGTGGCGAGGTCCGAAGCCCCCCGCTTCTTCTTGAAGATCACCGGCACACCTTAGGCCCGGGGTCCGTCAGGCGTCATCGGTCGTGCGGCCCCGCCGGTGGGGACGACGCAGCCGGCGTCGCGGGTCGCGATGCCGGCTGCGTGCGGTGCAGGACGTCGCTTGTGGCGGCGGCGGTCGCAGGGATCAGCAGGAGGGGCGGGTCAGTGCCAGGTCCTGGACGTTGGCCTGGGCGCCGTTCAGGGGGAGGCTGGTGGTCGGTGCTGACCGGGTCGGGTGGCGGCACTGGCCGCATCGGGCGCGACGAACCAGGAGATCGCCGAGCGCCTCTTCCTCTCGCGAGCGCCGCTCGTCGCTCGACCGCTGACGGCAGGTCGCCCGATGGGGCCGATCGGCGGCCCAGGGTGCAAGTGGTGGGCGGCCGATGGCGGGGAAGCGGGCATCCGGGTCCCTCGGCTTGATCGCCGGTACGATCCGCGGCCTCACCGCGCTTGCGGGCCACGCCGAGCCGGCCGGTGAAGTCGCGGTGGCTCGCGTGGGCGCTGTAGCGTCTGGCGGCGCCCAGCCCGGTGTCGGGGAGCAGGGGTGTGCTGAGGGCGGCCGCGCGGACGCCGAGGCCCCGGCCGCCGCACTCGGCGCGAGCCGCGGAATCTCGCGGTCCGCATACCCAGCCGGTTTCTACCTTGTGTAGTAGCTTGCTGGGTCCGCTGCCCCGCGAGGAAGCATCCTCGTTCCGGTCGCCCCGTGCCTCGCGGACCGGCCACAACCCCACAGGAGAACTCGTGCCCCTCACCTCGCCGTACCTCGCCCGCTCCGAGGGCTGGAGCGACGCGGCCCTCCTCCACGCCCTGGAGGAGATCGTGGCGCGCGAGCTGGACCGGCACCTGGGGGTGGCCAAGGAGTGGATGCCGCACGAGTACGTGCCCTGGAGCGACGGCCGCAACTTCGACGGGGTGTTCGGCGGCGAGGCGTGGGCGCCCGAGCAGTCCAAGGTCTCCGAGGTCGGCCGGATCTCGCTGGTGGTGAACCTGCTGACCGAGGACAACCTGCCGAGCTACCACCACGAGATCGCCACCCTCTTCGGCCGCGACGGTGCCTGGGGCACCTGGGTGCACCGCTGGACGGCCGAGGAGGGCCGGCACGCGATCGTGATGCGGGACTACCTGCTGGCCACCCGGGCGGTCGACCCGTGCGAGCTGGAGCGGTTCCGCATGCAGCACATGTCGGACGGCTTCGAGCACGACCATCGGCACAGCATGCTGCACTCGGTGGCGTACGTGGCGTTCCAGGAGCTGGCCACCCGGGTCTCGCACCGCAACACCGGGCGCGAGTCCGGCGATCCGGCGTGCGAGCGGATGCTCGCCAGGATCGCCACCGACGAGAACCTGCACATGGTCTTCTACCGGAACCTGCTGGCCGCGGCCCTCGAACTGGCCCCGGACGAGGCGATGGTCGCCATCCGCGATGTCGTGGTGGACTTCCGGATGCCGGGGCACGGCATGCCGGGGTTCGAGCGGGCGGCGGCCCGGATCGCCGTCAGCGGGATCTACAACCTGCGGGTACACCACGACGACGTGCTGATCCCGGTGCTGCGCCACCTCAAGGTGCTGGAGCGCACCGGGCTCGGCCCCGAAGGACTGCGCACCCAGGAGGAACTGGGGCTTTTCATGGGCGGGTTGAACGATCAGGCCGCGCGCTTCGACGAGCGCCGCGCGGCCCTCCTCGCCCGCCGGGCGGCCCGCACCTGACGTCCGGCCCGCACGCGTCCGGCCCGCCCCGTGCCGCTGCCCGCAGGCGTCCGGCCCGCGCCCGTGCCGCTGCCCGCAGGCGATGTGCCGGCCGTACCCGCCGTGCGGCCCCCGCCGGCGGGAGCCGGTGCCGAGGCGGCCGCGGTCCTGGGCCCGTCCGGCCCCGGGCTGGAGCACGGCCGCGCACGCCGCCAGCACCGACACCGCCGCGCCGGCGGCGTGCGCGCCCAGGTTGGCGGCGATCCCGTGCGCGCCGAAGGCGGTGGTGAAGCCCGCGGCGTACAGCGGCCGCACATGGCGTCCCGGCGGTGCCGCACGCACCGGCTCGGCCGGCGCCAGGTCCGCTCCCGCGGGCTCCGCGGCGCTCGTCACCGCACCGCCGGTATCAGCGCGGCCCGGCGCGCCGGGACCGTCGGGTCGCCGGGATCCGCTCGGCGTGCGGGCGTTCGCCCGCCCGGCGCGGTGACGTCGCCGGGGCGCCGGTCGACGCGGGTGAGGACGGCGGCCCCGCAGGCCAGCCAGCCGGCGGCCAGGAGCCAGCCGCCGACGACGTCCAGCGGCCAGTGCACGCCCAGGTAGACGCGGCTGAGGCCGACCATGACCGCGTACGGGACGGCCACGGCGGCGGCCCGGCGGGTCCACCCCGGACGGCGGCGGGCGACGGCCAGCACGAGGAGCCCCGCGCACACCGCCGAGGTGAACGAGTGGCCGGACGGGAACGCGAACCCCGTCACGGTGGTGGCCCAGTGCGCGGACGACGGCCGGGGCCGCCCGAAGCCGTGCATCAGCGCCTGGCGGAGGAGCTGGCCCGCGATCAGCCAGAGCAGCGGGGTCAGCAGGAGGGCGGCGGCGCGGCGGCGCGTGCGGGTGCCTCCGTCCCTGCGGGTGCCTCGGTCCCTGCGGGTCCCGCGATCTCCGCGATCCCCGCGATCCCCGCGGGCGCCTCGGGTCAGGACGGCGCCGGCGATCAGCGCGAGGACGTAAGGGGGCGCCCCGGTGCCGAGCGCGGTGACGGCGATCGCGGCGTGCCGGGCGCCCGAGGGCCGGTGCCCGGTACTCCAGTCGATCGCCGCCCGCTCGAACCCGAAGGGCCGCCATCCGTGCAGCGCGAGTGCCGCCGCCAGCGCGGCGAACAGCACCCAGGCGGCGGCCGCCGTCACGGGCCACCGGCGCGGCCATGTCCTCATGCGGGCAACTCCTGACCGTCCCCATCCGTCTACAAGACTGTAGACGGTACGGCCGGCGGGCGGGCCGGGCACCAGGGGCCTCCGATCCCCTGGCAATAGCACTATCGGGGCAAATCGGTACAAAATGAACGAATGGATTTCCGGAGGCTGGTTGATTCGCCGAGTCCCGTGTCGGGGCGGTGGATGGCCATTCCGCTGGCGCTGATCGTCGTGATCACGGTGGCGGGCCTGGAGTCCCCGAGCGACGTCCATCTCAGCCCGCTGCTGGTGATCGCGCCGGCGCTGGCCGCCTCCTTCGCGGGACCCGGGCGGACGGCCATCGTCGGGGCCGTGGCCGTGGGGGCCCAGGCCCTGGTCGCGGTCCTGAACGGCGGGCTGGGCACCGCGAATCACCTGTGGCAGTTCATCGCGCTGGTGATCCTGTCGATCGTGGTGGTCTTCTTCTGCTACCTCAAGGACCGGCGCGGCCGGGAGCTGAGCCGGATGCGCGTGGTCGCCGAGACCGCCCAGCGCACCCTGCTGCGCCCGCCCCCGGAGCAGGTGGGGCCGCTGCGGGTGGCGTGGCTGTACCTGACGGCCGACGCCGACACCCAGATCGGCGGCGATCTGTTCGCCGTCGTCAGGAGCGGCCGGGGCGGTAGCCGGATCCTGATCGGGGACGTGCGCGGCAAAGGGCTGCCCGCGATCGGTGAGGCGTCCATGGTCCTGGGCGCTTTCCGGCAGGGCGCCCGCAACTGCGAAACGCTGGACGGCCTCGTCAAGTCCATGCAGGCCAGTGTGAACGCGGAGATCGAGGAGGCCGCCGACACCGAACAGGACCCCGGCGAGCACTTCGTGACGGCCCTGGTCCTGGACCTGCCGGACGCTTCGGAGCACGGCACCATGATCAGCTGCGGCCACCCGCCGCCCCTGGTGCTGCGCGACGGGTCGGTCGACGTCGTCCATCCGAGCGTGCCCGCACCGCCGCTGGGCGTCGTCGGCAGGGACGATTCCGAGCTGCAGAGCGACGGGTTCGCCTTCGCCGTCGGCGACACGCTCCTGCTCTACACGGACGGGGTGATCGAGGCGCGATCACCCCGGGGCGTCTTCTACCCCCTGGAGGAGCGGGCCGTGACCTTCCCGTCCGTCGGCCCCGACGAACTGCTCCGCCGTCTCATCCAGGACCTCACCGCCCACACCGGCGGCCGCCTCGCCGACGACGTCGCCGTCCTCGCCGTGAAACGACTCCCCGGATGATCTCCGGCCTTGCGGCCGCAGTCGGGCGAGGCAAGGCCGCACTTTAGGCTGTCGCCGCGCCGGTCAGGGCGACGGGGTGTAGCCGGCGGACAGGTCGAGGTGGAAGGGGGAGCCGGGGGTGGTGGGGGACCAGCCCTCTCGCAGGGCGCGCTCGATGGCTCGGGCTCCCCCCTGGATTCGGCCTGGCACGGCGCCGTTCACGGCGGTTCGGCGACGACCGGGACGTACCCGTCGCGGCAAGACGGACGTGCGCGCACGGGAACGACGGCACCCGGGCGGTGGGGCCCGCTCGGCGGCGGGGGGAATTCGTTCACGCCGAGGGGAGCGCGCACCGCCCGGGTGGCCGGGGTCAGCCGAGGAGGGTGTAGATGCCGATCACGAGTCCGAAGACCAGGCCGAGGACGACCAGGCTCATGATGGCGGAGGTCGCGCAGCAGGCCAGTAGTTCGGCGGTGCGGGTCAGGGCGCCGCGGAAGGTGCCGGCGTAGGGGTCGTCGGGCCCCGGTCCCGGACGCGCCGGCTCCTGCTGGGGGCGCCGTCCGGGCTGCCCGCTGGGGGCGGGCCCAGGGGGAGCGGCGCGTCGGCGCCTCGGTGCGGCGCGGGAGTCGGCGGAATGCGACACGGATCGTCCCCTCGGTAGGTCACCTTCGGGCCTTCACATGCGCGCGGCGGCGTAGACGGCGGCCGGTGCCGCCGGCAGTGCGCATGCAAGGGCTGTGAGCGTTCCTCCCCTGCCTGGCCGATCGCACACCTGCGGCCTGAGAAGGGCGGCGAACAAGGCGAGCGCCACCGGGGGGATGAGTATCCGGACGGTCTGCTCGGCGCGTACGGCAGCCAGGCCCAGCATGTGTCGGACCGGCACGTTCACCGCGAGTGCTCCTTCGCCCGGAGGGCTCAACGTTGGCAAGTTACTACATGATGTAGAAGCAGCGGCAGGTGGTGCCCGGCCGTCGCGAGGCCGGGACGGGGGTACGTCGCCCGAATGGGCCGGGGAACGGCCCCGCCGTCATGCGGAGTTCAGGGGGAATTCACCCGGTTTGGCTTGCGGGCCGGCGTGCGGGCTCCTACGTTCGCCTGGAACGTCTACAGCAGTGTAGACATCGGCGGCCCGGCGTCGCCGCGCCTGAGTGACGCCTCCGCCCCGTCCATCTCGGCTCCATGAGGACTGCCCCGTGTCTGATCTGTCCTACCTCCAAGCCGTCACCATCGGCGCGCTGCAGGGCGTGACCGAGCTGTTCCCGGTCTCCAGCCTGGGCCATTCCGTGCTCGTGCCGGCCTGGATCGGTGGCTCCTGGCAGCACCTGGTCACCGAGAACGCCTCCGGCGACTCCGGGTCCTCCCCCTACCTCGCCTTCATCGTCGCCCTCCACGTGGCGACCGCCCTGGCCCTGCTGGCCTACTTCCGCAAGGACTGGGTCGCGATCATCCGCGCGCTGTTCACCACCCTGCGCACCCGCAAGGTGACCACCTCCACCGAACGGCTCGCCTGGCTCCTGGTGGTGGGCACGATCCCGGTCGGCATCACCGGGCTGGCGCTGGAGCACACCTTCCGCACCCTGTTCGCCAAGCCCATGGCCGCGGCGGTCTTCCTGACCATCAACGGGCTGATCCTGATCGCCGGCGAGCGCCTGCGGCGCGGCTCGGAAGCCCGCGCCGCGGCACCGGCGCCGCAGCTCAGCGCGGGCCCGGGCGCGGCCACGGAGGCCGACGTCCGCGCCCACGGCGGAGAGCGCCGGCTGGACACCCTCAACTACCGCGAGGCCGGGATCATCGGCCTGTTCCAGACGCTGGCGCTGCTGGCCGGGATCAGCCGCTCGGGCATCACGATGGTGGGCGGGCTGCTGCGCGGGCTGGACCACGAGGACGCCGCGAAGTTCTCGTTCCTGCTGGCCACGCCGGTGATCTTCGCGGCCGGGCTGCTGAAGCTGCCGAGCCTGGCGGGGTCGGCCGGCGACCACATCCACGGCCAGGTCGCGGTGGGCTTCATCACCGCCGGCATCTGCGCGTACGCGGCGGTGCGGTTCCTGTCCCGCTGGTTCACCACCCGCACGCTGACGCCGTTCGCGATCTACTGCCTGGTGGCCGGCGTCGGCAGCATGCTCTGGTTCGCCTGACGCGGACCGGCACCGCACCCGGGTCAGTGGCTGTGCGGGCCGGGGCGGTGGACGGGGCCGTGGATGTCCTCGCCGTGCTCGGGCTCGTCGTGGCCCCGGCCTTCCTGCCCGTCGCCTTCGGGGCCGGTGATCTGCAGCAGGCTCCCGCAGCCGTCGTCCTGCTCCTCGCCGAGGTGGTCGACCTGGAGCGTGGCGTGGGTGATGCCGTGCGTCTCCCGGAGCCAGCCCTGCAGATTCCGGCGTACGGCGTGGCAGTCGCCGCCCGGCTGGACGAGCACGTGCGCGGACAGCGCCGACTGGCCGGAGGTGATCAGCCAGATGTGCAGATCGTGTACCTCCACCACCTGGTCGGCGGCGGCCATCGCGTCACCGACCACGTCCGGGTCCAGCCCCGCGGGGGCCGCCTCCAGGAAGATCCGCCCCGATGCGCGGACCAGGCCGATCCCGGCCCTGAGCATGAGCACGACGACGACCAGCGAGGCGAGCGCGTCGGCGCGGGTGAACCCGGTGGCGAGCACCACCGCGCCCGCGACGGCGGTGGCGACGAACCCGAACAGGTCGGTCAGGATGTGCTGGAAGGCCCCCTCGACGTTCAGCGAGGTCCTGTTGGCCCTGGAGAGGAACCAGGCCGCGGTGATGTTGACGGCCACGCCGACCAGCGCGGTGGCCAGCACCAGGCCCCCGGCCACCGGCGGGGGCGAGATCAGCCGCCGCACCGCCTCGTAGGTCAGCCACACCGACAGCACGAGCAGGGTGATGCCGTTCGCCTGGGCGGACAGGATCTCCGCCCGCTTGAGGCCGAAGGTGTAGTCGCCGCGGGCCGGCCGCGCCGCCAGCCGCATCGCCACCAGGGCCAGCACGATCGCACCGGCGTCCGTGAGCATGTGCGCCGCGTCCGACAGCAGCGCCAGCGAGTGCGCCAGCACGCCGATGACGACCTCCGCCGCCATGAAGGCGACGATCAGCCCCAGCGCCCCGGTCAGCCACCGCCGGTCGGCGTCGGCCGCGAGCGCGTGGCTGTGGCCCTCGTGCCCGCCGTGCCCGCCGGCTGCGTGGTCGTGGGCCACAGGACCTCCTGATGCCGGGAATCGATGGTCTCACCGACGAGTCAATCGCTGGCGTCGTCACAGGTCAAAGGCTGCAACGACATCGATTACCACGACCACGACCACGGCCACGGCCACGGCCACGGCCACGACCACGGCCACGGCCACGGCCACGGCCACGGCCACGACGGCCTCGGGCCGGCCGCCGCCGGTCCTCGTGCCGGCGCCCCGTCAGCCCGGTTCCTTCGCGGCGAGCCGTTCGGTGGGCAGGTGGCGGGTGAACGCGAAGCCCGCGAGGGTGATCACGCCGGTCGCCAGGATCGCGGCTTTCAGGGCGTTGAGCTGGGCCTGGGAGTAGGCGTGGACGACGGCGTCGGTCTCCGCGGCCGGCAGCCCGGCCTTCTCGGCGCCGGCCCGCACCTGGTCGGCGCTGACGAAGCTGATCCCGGCCTCCAGGGTGATCCCGGCCTGCTGCCGGGTGGCCGCCGAGATGGCCGGGTCGTTCTCGATCTGTGTGGTGAACGCCGCTGCCAGGGCACCGATCAGGATGGAGCCGATCAGCGCGGTGCCCAGCGAGGATCCCAGGTTCTGGGCGGTGTACTGGAGGCCGCCGACCTCGCTGCGCGCGCTCTCCTCGACGCTGGACTGCACGACGTTGCCCAGTTGCGAGGCGAGCAGCCCCATGCCCAGGCCGAGGAAGGCCATCGCGAAGCCGAAGGACACGTCGTCGATGTGCGGTTGGACCGTGCCCAGCAGCCACACGATCGCGATCAGCAGCACGAGCAGAGCGATCCGTACGACCGTGCGCGGCGTGGCGTAGCGGCCCAGGAGCGGGCCGCTCATCGCGGACACCAGCATCGTGGCGGACACCGGCAGCAGCCTCAGCCCGGTCTGGAAGGCGTCGAAGCCCTGCACGATCTGCAGGTACAGGGGGATGGTGAAGAACAGGCCGAGCAGGATCAGGTTCTGGGCGAGCAGCATGGCCAGGCCCGACCGCAGGGGCGGAACGCGCAGGACGGCGAACCGCACCAGGGGGATCGCGCCGCGCTCCTCCTCGTGCCGTTCCCACGCCCGGAACACGAACAGCAGCACGCAGCCCGCGGCGATCACGAAGACGGTGGGGGAGAAGCCGAGGATCGTGAACGGCGGGTTGCGGGGCCGCAGCCAGCCCCACGAGCTGCTCTGCAGCACGCCGAGGACCACCAGCGCCAGGCCGGCGACGGACAGCAGCGCGCCGACGGCGTCCAGGCGGGGGCGCGGGCCGGTGCGCGGCGGGTCCTGCGGGATCCAGCGCAGCACCGCGAGCATCGCCACGACGATCACGACCTCGCCGGCGAACACCAGGCGCCAGGTCAGATAGGTGGTCACCCACCCGCCGAGCAGCGGCCCGACGGCGATGCCCGCGCCCGCCAGGCCGCCGACGACGCCGTAGGCCACGGCGCGGTCGCGTCCCCGGTAGGTGCCGGCGACCAGCGCGGCGAGCGCGGGCAGGACCAGCGCGGCGCCGAGCCCTTCGATGACGGACCAGCCCACCGCCAGCACCGCCAGGGTGGGGGCGACCGAGGTGATCAGCGACCCGGTGCCGTAGACGACCAGGCCCAGGGCGAAGACGCGGCGGCGGCCGATCATGTCGCCCAGCTTCCCGCCGGTGATCATGAAGGCGGCCATCACCAGCGTGTAGAGGGTGATGACGGCCTGGATCGCGGTGACCTCGGTGTCGAAGTCCTTCACCAGCTGGCTGATCGACACGTTCATCACCGAGGTGTCGAGCACCATCAGGAACTGGGCGGTGCCCAGCACGACGAGCGCCCGCCAGTGCCCCGCCCGGGAGGCTTCCCGGGCGTCGCCGTGATCGCTCGCGCTCATCAGGCCCCTTTCCCCGGTTCCCCCGGCGCGGGCCGCGGGCGCCGGCCCCCGCGCGACCGCTCGCGACCGCTCCGGGCTCCGAGCAGCGGTTACCCCCTATTGAGGGCCCGGACGGGCGGGAAGGGCAGCCGGGACCGTCCGTCCGGGTGGCGGGTGGGGGCAGGTGGCGGGGGCGGGCAGCGGGCCTCCGCCCGGCACACGCCACGCGCCGGCCCCGGCGCATATGCGGCTGGCTCATCCCGCGAACGCCGCGCGCGGTCTTCCGCATGGACGGGCGGGTGTGCTGAGCTTGGCGCGTTCCGTCCGGGGGCGGCGCGAGGGGAGGAACGGGTGAACGACGAGCCGGGGGCCGGCAGGGACGGTGCGCAGCTTCCACGGCTGCAACTGGACCAGCTGCTCGACGAGTTGCAGGTGCGGATCGACGCGGCGCGCGGCACGCAGGACCGGGTGCACAGCCTCCTGGAGGCGGTGCTGTCCATCGGGCGGGAACTGGATCTGCCGCATGTGCTGCGCCGGATCGTGGAGGCCGCCGTGGTCCTCGTCGACGCCGAGTACGGCGCCCTGGGCGTGGTGGAGGGATCGCGGCTGTCGGAGTTCCTGACGGTGGGCGTCTCCGAGGAGCAGGCCGCGGTGATCGGCGCGCCGCCGTCCGGCCACGGCATCCTCGGCGAGCTGATCCGCCACCCCGAGCCGCTGCGGCTGAGCGAGATCTCCGGCCACCCCGCGTCGTACGGCTTCCCGCCCGACCACCCGCCGATGCACACTTTCCTCGGCGTCCCCATACGTGTGCGGGAAGAGGTGTTCGGCAACCTCTACCTGACGCAGAAGCGCGGTGGCGGCGAGTTCGACGGCGAGGACGAGACGGTCCTGCAGACCCTGGCCGTGGCCGCCGGCGTGGCGATCGAGAACGCCCGCCTGTACCGGGCGGCCCGCGAACGGCAGCGCTGGATGGAGGCCAACGCGGAGATCGTCGCCGCCCTGCTGTCCGGCGCCGGCGAGCTCGAGGTGCTGGAGGGCATCGTCCGGCACGCGCGGTCCATCGTCGGCGCGGATCTCGCGGCCGTCGCGCTGCAGGTCGAGAACAGCACGGATCTGCGGGTGATGATCGCGACGGGGACGGACGCGGACGACCACCGCGGGCTGGTCCTGCCCCGCGACGGCAGCTTCATGGGCGCGGCCGTGACCGCGGGCGAGTCGATCACCACCGCCGAGGTGCAGAAGGACGCCCGGGTGACCGCGGGACCGCCCCGGTTCGGCGGCCTCGGGCCGGCCGTGGCCGTGCCGATGGTCACCGACGGCGGAACGCCCGGGGCGCTGCTGCTGGCCCGCAGAGAGCGGGGAGCGCCGTTCACGGACGACGAGACGAGCCCGCTCCTGGCGTTCGCCGGCCAGGCCGCGCTCGCCCTGGAACTGGCCGAGCGGCGGCGGGCCGCCGAGCAGATCGCCCTGCTGGAGGACCGCGACCGCATCGCCAGGGACCTGCACGACCTCGCCATCCAGCGGCTGTTCGCCACCGGCATGACCTTGCAGAGCACCCTGCGGTTCGTCGACCACCCGCAGGCGAGCGAGCGGCTGCTGCGGGCCGTCGACGACCTCGACGAGACCATCAAGATCATCCGGTCCACGATCTTCGGGCTGAGGACCGCGGAGGCCGAGCGCCGGCCGCAGGGCCTGCGCGCCCGGGCCGCCGCGGGCGTGGAACGGGCCGCGGGGAACCTCGGGTTCACCCCCTCCCTGGCCATGGAGGGGCTGCTCGACACCGACGTGCCGGCGGCCGTCGCCGAGGACGCGGTCGCGGTGCTCAGCGAGGCCCTGTCGAACGTCGCCCGGCATGCCCGGGCCACGGCCGCCGACGTCACCTTCGTCGTCGCCCGCGGCACGCTCACGGTGACCGTCACCGACAACGGCGTCGGGCTGCCGCAGGACGGCCGCCGCAGCGGCCTGCGCAACCTCGCCACCCGCGCGGAGCGGCTCGGCGGCCGCCTGGACGCCGGCCCCGGGCCGCACGGCGGCACCCGCCTGCTGTGGACGGTGCCGCTCGGCACGAGAGGCTGACGGGGCCTTCCCCGGGGGGAGGCGGCTCGGCCCGGGCGTCACGCGGGCGGCGTCGCGCTGGCGAGGTGCGGCTCGGATGGCCGGCGGCCGGGGACCGAACGGCCCTCAGCGCCGGGCCTGTTCGCTCCCCGGGCTGCCCTGGGTGGCGATGACCGCGGCCTGGACCCGGCGCTCGACGCCGAGTTTGGCCAGCAGCCGCGAGACGTTGTTCTTGACCGTCTTCTCCGACAGATACAGCTGCTCGCCGATCTGGCGGTTCGTCAGCCCCTCGCCGATCAGCCCGAGGATCTCCCGCTCGCGCGGGGACAGGCCCGCCAGTGCCTCCTGGCCCGGGTCGGCGGCCGGAGTCTCGGCGCGCAGGCTGCTCATCAGCCGCGCGGTGGTGGCCGGGTCGAGCATCGACTGGCCGGACGCGACGGTGCGCACCGCGGAGACCAGGTCGGAGCCCTTGATCTGCTTGAGGACGTAGCCGGCCGCGCCCGCCATGATCGCGTCCAGCAGCGCGTCGTCGTCGTCGAACGACGTCAGCATCAGGCACGCCAACCCGGGCATCGCGGACCGCAGTTCGCGGCAGACGGTGATGCCGTCGCCGTCCGGCAGCCGCACGTCCAGCACGGCGACGTCCGGGCGCAGCGCCGGGCCCCGGGCCACCGCCTGGTCGGCGGTGCCCGCCTCGCCGACGACCTCGATGTCGGGTTCGGCGTCGAGCAGGTCGAGGACTCCGCGGCGGACGACCTCGTGGTCGTCCAGCAGGAAGACCCGGATCGGGGACTGCGCTGAGAACTGCCGTGTCTCGGTCATGAGGGGGAAGGACCTTCGCCGTCGGGTGCGCCGGCCCGCCCGGTGCCGGCCTCGGCCTCGATCATCGCTCGCCGCGCGCCGTGCTCATAGGGCCGAACGGACCCGATCGCCCCCGGCCCGGGGCCAGAGGCGGAACTCCCCTCCGTTCACGGCGACTCCGGTGAACTGGTCGGCCTCCGCCGTTGTGGATCGGCTGAGTTGGTGAGCCGGAGCGTCGCTGCGTCGCCGGGGGGCCGGGCCGGTGCGCCGGCGGCCGGATGAGGAACCGGGTCCGTGGGACCGGGCGCCGACGGGCACGTGAGCCGGCTCAGGTGCTGGGCCGTCCGCTCGATCCGCGCCTGGAGCGAGGGGCCGGACGCGGCGGGGCCGCTCGCCGCGCCGCCCACGGCGTACACGTCGCGTTCGGTCCTCGACCGGCCCGTGGCGGCGTCGACGCGCACCAGGGCGTCACGGTCGCCGAGGCCGGCCGAGCGGGCCACGCAGGACGCGCCCCGGCCCTCCGCCTCCGGCCCGCGGTCCGCCGGGCGGTGCCTGCCGGTGGCCACCACGAGGGCGTCGTACGGGACGGTGGTGCCGTCCATGAGGCACACCTCGTGGCGGCCCAGTTCCACCGACGCCGCCTCGACGTGCCGGAACTCGATGCCGTCGAACAGCCGGAGGTCGTCCGGCGCGTTGAGCGCGTGGGGCCCGTACAGCCCGATCTCGGCGAGGAGTTCGGCCTCGGGGTCGCGGGTGTCCCGCCGGTCGACGACGGTGATGCGGGTGCCGGGGGCGCAGTGGCGGCGCAGCCGGTTGGCCGTCTGCCTGCCGCTGCGGCCGCAGCCCAGCACCACGATGTGTGCGCTCATGACCTCGCCCTCCGTCCAGTCCTGCCGGTGCAACGGGCCTGTCCCCCGCACCTGTTGCCGCGGCGCCTGCGGCCCGTGCTGCCGGGGCGCCGCCGCACCACCACGCTGCCTCCGGCGCGGTGCCCGCGCGGAGTGCCGAACGGCCCTGCCACGAGGGCGAGTCGGACCTGCACGGGTCCGTCCAACGGCTCTGTCGGGGACGGCGGCGATTCCCGAGCATCGAGACACCACAGGGTGAGAACGCACGGGACGCGGAGGGGAACGGGCATGAACGCACCACTGGTCACGGTCGGGATGGACGGCTCGGTGGGCGCCTTCCGCGCTCTGGACGCGGCAGCCGCCGAGGCACAAGTCCGCGGGGCACGGCTGGAGATCGTGTACTGCGTGCGGGACGCCGACGAGGCGGGGCCCGTGCTGCGGGCGGCCCGCGCCCGGGTGGCCCGGCGGCTGCCGGGGCTGCCGGTCACCGCCTGCGCGCAGGCCGGCGATCCGGCCGGGGTGCTGGCGCGGCGCAGCCGGTCCTGCGCCCTCACCGTGGTGGGTTCCCGAGGCCGCACCGGCCTTCCGGGGCTGCCGCCGCACTCGGTCGGCCGGCGGCTGGCGGCGCGCACGCAGGGGCCGTTGCTCGTCGTGCGCGGCCGCGGCGGCCTCAGCGCGCGGGCGGCCGGCCCGCGCCGGGTCCTGATGGGCCTCGAAAGCGACGACGACGCCGAGGCGGTGCTGTTCGCCTTCGAGGAGGCGCAGTTGTGGCAGGCGCCGCTGAACATCGTCCAGACGTGGACCTACCGGCCGCCGGCCCCGGAAGCCGCCGGCAACCTGCCCGGGCCGCCGCCTGCCGACGCGGCCGAGCGGCCGGGTGCCTCCTCGCCCGCGGTGGCGGACCGGCCCGCGCCGCCGCGTGCCGTCCGCCGTGGCCCCGGGACGGGGGCGGCGGCCGCACGCATACGGCCGTGCGGCGGCCTGATCACGGCGACCGGGAACGCCGGCCTGATCGTGGTCGCGGCGCACCGCGGCGGCCACCCCTGGAAAGGCCGCCAACTCGGCCCGGTGACCGATGTGCTGCTGCGTCAGTCCCTGTGCCCGGTGGTCGTGGTGCCGGTGCCCGGCGCATGACCGGACCGCATACGTCCGGGGCCCGTGGGCGGGACAAGGGGAGCCGGAGCCCGCCCGCTTCGGGGTCATGGCACCCAACCCGCCTCGCCTGCCCAGCCGTTCAGGCCCGCCGGTACCGCCGGCGGGCCTTCGTGCTGTCCGCTCCCGGCCCCAACCGGCCTCGCACACAGGGACGTTCGGCCCAGCGCGGCGGGACCTCGGCCCCCAGCGACGGCCCGGCCCCGCGCAGGACAGTGATGCCGTCACCAAACGACCAGCACCGTTCACGACGAAGGAGGCCGTCATGGCCGTTCGCGAGGAGCCCCGTCTCACCTCCAGCATGCAGGTGCCGGCCGTCGAGGCCGCGGACACCGCGCCCCGGCACGGCGCCGTCATGACCCCGATCGCCGCGAAGGCCGCGGCCGTGGTGCGCGTGGCGACCGGATTCGTCTTCCTGTGGGCCTTCCTCGACAAGACCTTCGGCTGGCACTACGCCACCGGCTCCGGCAAGGGCTGGATCGACGGCGGCTCGCCCACCAAGGGGTTCCTGTCCGGCGTCCAGGCCGGCCCGCTCCAGTCGTTCTTCCACGACATCGCCGGCAAGGGCTGGGCCGACGCGCTGTTCATGCTCGGCCTGCTCGGCATCGGGCTGGCCCTGGCGAGCGGCGTCGCGCTGCGCCTCACCGCCGTGGCCGGAACCGCCTTGATGGCCATGATGTGGGCCGCCGAGTGGCCGCCCGCCCAGCACCTGTCGACCGGCGCGCCGACCATGTCCAGCAACCCCTTCATGGACTACCACGTCCTCTACGCCGCGGTGATGGTCCTGATGGCCGCCGCCTACGCGGGCAACACCTGGGGCCTGGGCCGGATCTGGGCCCGGATCCCCTTCGTCCGCCGCAACCGCTGGCTCCTCTAGCCGGATAGGGCCCCCGGCCCGACGCCCGCCCGACACAGCCCGTCATCCCAGGGGCACCGCCGCGACCGGCGGTGCCCCTGTCGCGTTCCCGCCCGGCGGCCCCGGGCGCGTCTCCCCGTCCCCTTCCCCGGCGCCCGCATCCACCGTGGTTGGTTTCTACGAGTCGTAGTAGCTTGAGCGGGAAGACGACGCCGTACGGCTGAGGGAAAGAGGAGGTGCCGGGTGGTGGCGCTGGAGGGCGGCCGGGGGGAGGCCCGGCGGCGGGCCCGGGGGGAGCTCGAAGGAGAGGTGCTGGCCGCGCTGTGGGCGGCGGACGGGCCGGTGACGGCGGCCGTGGTCCAGGAGAGCGTCCCCGGCACCGCGTACACGACTGTGCTGACGATTCTGACGCGGCTGTGCGACAAGGGCCTGGTGACCCGGCGGCGCGAGGGCCGCAGCCACGTGTACGCGCCCGTGGACGACCAGGCGGGCGTCGTCGCCGCGGGGATGCACTCGCTGCTGGACGAGGGCGGCGACCGCGCGGCCGTGCTGGCCCGCTTCGTGTCGGACCTCTCGGCTGAGGACGAGGAGCTGCTGGAGCACCTCCTGCACGCCGAGCTGCCCGTCCGGCCGGGACTGCCCGGGGCGCCGGCCTGGCCCGACCGGCCCGCCCGGCCCCACCTGGGGTGACCCGTGTTCTGGCCGGTGCAGATGTATCTGCCGCTGCTGGTGAGCGCGGTGCTCGCGGTCGTCGCCCCGCGGGTGGGGCGCAGGATGCCGCCGCGTGCGGGCGCGTGGGCGATGACGTGCGCCGCCGTCGTGGCGGCGGGCACCTGGGTGACCGAGCTGGCGATCCTGGCGTTCACGGCGGTGGGGCAGGTGCCGCTGGTGGCGGCGCAGGGTCCGTGGTCGGTGAGCGTGCTGGCGGCGGAGGACCCGGTGGACCGCGAGTTCGCCGCGGTGTGCGCGGGCGTGGTGCTGGTCGTGCTGGTCATGGCGACGGTGGCGTCCTGGCGCCGGGGGCGGGCCATGGTCGGAGCCTGGCGGGAGTGCCGGCACCTGGCCGCCGGCGGTGACCTGTCCGTCGTGGACGATCCCGTCCCCGCGGCGTTCGCCGTGCTCGGCCTGCCCGGGCGCGTGGTGGTCTCCTCCGGGATGCTGCGCGTCCTGGACGCCCGCGAACGCGGGGCGCTGCTCGCGCACGAACGGGCGCACCTGCGGCACCGGCACCACCTCTTCTCGCTGGCCCTGCACCTCGCGGCGGTCCTCCAGCCGCTGCTGCGGCCGCTGGAGCGGGCGGGTTCCTTCGCCGTCGAACGGTGGGCGGACGAGGACGCCGGCGCCGTCGTGGCCGACCGGCCCCTGGTGGCCCGGGCGATAGCGCGGGCCGCCCTGGCGTCGGGTCGTGCCGGGAAGGCGGCGGCCCTGGCCGCGACGGGCGGCCCGGTGCCGCAGCGGGTACGGGCCCTGCTGGCACCGCCGACGCCGCGCCGCAACGGTTCTGCCGTGGCCTTCGCCCTCCTCATGGCGGCCTGCTGCGCCAGCCTCGCCCTGACGGCACACGACACGGAGCGCCTGTTCGAGGCCGCCATGCACGCCCACCGGGCGACCGCCGCGCAGCTGCGGGCGGGGTGACGGCGCCGGTGTCCTAGGCGCCCCTGGGCGACGGTTCGCGGGTGCGGGTGCGGGTGCGGGTGCGGGTGCGGGCTGCGGCTGTGGTTGTGGCCACGGCCCCCGGCCGTCGTCTCGGTGACGGCTGCCCGGCGGCCCGGCAGCCCGCCGCAGCGAGGTACGTCGCCCGGGGGGCGGTCCGCACCGCGTACGGCTGCGCCCCGTGCGTGAACCGTGGGCCGGCCCGGCATGAGCGCGGGCCCGCCCGGGGATCGTCTTCCATGTGAGCGGAGGCTTTGTTCCCTGGCTGGGCGTGCCGCTGCGGCACGGTCCCTGGGTCGCCGCGGGCGCGGCGTTCGCCGTCACGCCCGGCGCGCTGTGGCTGCTGGCCCTGCTGCTGGAGCGGCGGCTGATGGGCGTGCGTACGGGGTTCGTCGCGGTGCTGCTGGGCGATCCGCTGCTGGCCGTGGCGGTCGGGCTGGGTGTGTGGCGGATCGGCGCGGGCACGCCGGCGGGGGCGGCCGGACCGTGGTGGGCGCTGGCGTCCGCAGCGGCATGGCTGTGCTTCGGCCTCGTGCAGTGGCGGGGCGAGCTGCGCGCCGGGTTCTTCACGCGCGAGCAGGCGTTCGCGCCGACGAAGGTCTGGCACCAGCTGGTGGTCTATCCCCTGCTCGGGTACGGGCTGTGGACGGCCGGGCTCGGCGGCCTGCTGGCTCCCGGGTCGGGCCCGGGCGACGTCGCCGGCCGGGTCGGCATCGTGGTGTGCGTCGGCGGCTGGGCGCTGATCAACCTCTACGACCGGCACCGCCCGAAGCTGGGGCATCCCCCGTACGACTGGCGGCGGCTGCGCCCCGTCCCCCAGCCCTGGCCGCCCTCCTCGCTGACCCTGCGCGCCTACCGGGCGGAGAGGGATCAGGAGGAGGCGGCGCACCGGGCGGAGGCGGACCGGGAGGGTGCGGTCCCGCGCTGAGGGCGACCGGCGCGGAGGCCGCCCAGGAGCGGTCCCTCAGCTTGCGGTCGGCGTGACGGCGGCGGGTTCCGCGGTCAGCAGCGGGCGCAGCGCGCCCCGGCTCAGGTTCGCCACGAGCGGCGTGGCCCAGCGGCGGAGCGCCAGGGTGGTGAGGTAGGCCACGGGCAGCGCGAGGATCGCGGAACCGAGGACGTCGTGCGGGTAGTGGGCCCCGACGTAGACCCGGCTGAAGCCCTCGATGAGGGCGAACACCGCGGCGATGGCGCACAGCCGGCGGTCCAGCAGGAACAGCGCGGCCACCGCTGCGGCGGCCACCGTGCTGTGCCCGCTGGGGAAGGCGTAGTCGGACGGCGCCGGGCACGTGTCGACCAGGTAGGCGTGCGGCATCGAACGGCAGGGCCGCACCTCGCCCACGATCTTCTTGACCACCTCGGCGACGGCGAACGCCGTCAGGACGGCGACCGGTGCGGCCAGCGCGACGGTCATCGTCCGGGCGTCGCGGCGGCGCGCGGTCCACCAGCCCATGACCATGAGCACCGCGAAGACGCCGAGCCCCAGGTTGGTCCACACCTCCATGGGCGTGTTGAGCCACTTGGTGTCGCGGGCGAAGTCGGTGACTGAGGTGAAGAGCGAGCCGTCGATCCCGGATCCGTCGAAGGCCAGCTGCGCGGTGGCGGCCGCGGTCATAGCGAGACGTCCTTCCGTGTGAGCACGTCGTTGGGCACGTCGAGCCGTCGCGCACGCCGGGTACGGCGCGTACGGCGTGAGTCCGAGGCAGCGCGGTGTGCCCCCTCCGCCCCCTCGTACGAAGGCGTGCCGATGGCATCGCAGTGATGTGAAGGTGACTGCCCGGTTAATTTACTACATGTTGTAGAACTCTGTGCCGGCGGCCCCCTCGGAGACCCGCCGGGGGCCTCCTGGTCACTACGGTCAGCGGGCGAACCGGACCGTCGAGGTGACGAACACCGCGGGACTGGCCGGGTCGTCGAGGTCCACGGTGATCGCGTACGCGGGGTGCGGTGGGTGCGGTTCCCGGGACGTCAGCGTGAGGCCCGCCCAGCGGTGGTCGTCGGGGAACGCCCAGGGGACCTGGGCGGCCTGCGCGGCGGGGACGGTCACGGCGCGCAGGCCGGCCCGCAAGTCGTCCGGGCCGGCCCCGAGTTGGCCCAGGAAGCCGGCGAGCCCGGCCTGCGTGGTCGTGAACTGCACGTACAGCGTGTCCGTGGACCACGAGTTGGCCTCGAAGAACGCGACGCCGCCTGCCTGTTCCGGGACCGGGACCCGGTAGACGGCCAGCTGTACGGGGGAGGGGAGCCCGTTGACCAACCCGGCCTGCTCGGCGCTGAGTTCGCGGGCGGCCGCCTCGTTGTGGCTCTGGCCGGCGGAGATCACGAGGTATCCCGCGGGGATCAGCACGAGGAGGGTGATCACGATGCCGCGGCGGATCCGGCCCGCCGTGCCGGGCACCGGAAGGCGGGCGGAGTCGGCGTCGGGGCAGGCCGCAAGTGCGTCCGTGGGGGCGGGACTTGGTGCGGCGGGGGTGGCGCGTGTCCCCGCGGGGGAGGTGCCCGGATCCGCCTCGGTTGTGCGGCTCTCCGCCTCCGTGGCGGGGCCCTCACGCTCGGCGCCGGGCTCCCCCGCTCCGCCGCCATGCTCCTCCGGGCCGGAGGCGCACTCCTCCGCCGGGAACGACGATGCACGGATCACCGGCGCGTCGCCTGTCCGGGGCCCGGCTGGGGCGGGGAGTCCGGGTCCGCCGCGGGCGGCGGCGCGAGATCCGGTACGGCGGGGTGACCGTCGGCCTGTGCCACCTGTGCCGCCTGTGCCGCCCGTTCCGCCCGGCGGTCGGCCCGGCGGCCGCGCAGCCACTGGGTGACGGCCGGCAGGAGCCCGATGGCGACGACCGCGGCGATGGCCGGCGTCAGGTACGCCGATCCGCGCCGCCCGGTCTCGCCGAGGGCGTATCCGGCCAGCACCAGCGACTGCGACCAGGCGAGCCCGGCCACGACCTGCCACAGGGTGAAGGTGGCCGTGGGCATGCCCAGGAGCCCGGCCGCCGGGTGGACGAGGGTGCGCACGACCGGGACGAACCTCCCCAGGACCAGCGCGCGCCGCGGCCCGTACCGGGCGAACAGCGCCTCGGCCCGCGCCATGCGGGCCCTGCCGCGGGTGCCCGACCTGGCGAGCCGCAGGGAGTCGCGGCCGCGGCGGCCCAGCCAGAAGCCGGTCTGCGCGCCCGCGAGCGAGCCGGCGCCCGCGCAGGCCAGCACCAGGAGCAGCGGCAGCCGGGCGGGGTGCGGCGTGCTGGCGGAGCACGCGAGCCCGGCGGGCAGGAGCAGGGTGTCCCCGGGCAGGAACACGCCCAGTCCCGGGATCCCGGTCTCGGCGAAGACCACGGCCAGCACCGCCCAGGCGCCGAATCGGGCCAGCATGGCCTGCGGATCCAGCGCGCCGGCCGCAACGGTCAGGGAACCACCTGGTGCCATCGCCGCGCCCTCCCCCTGCGGGTGCTCCTGCGCCCGCCGTCGCATCTACTTCCTGTAGTAGATTCCCCGGTGCACGCCCGGACGCGCCGGACCCTCGCCGTCCGCCCTCCGCCGGGCCTTCCCGCCAACCGACCTCCCCCCAATTTCTACATCATGTAGTACTTCCCCCCGACGCCGCCGCCCCGATCAAGCCATCCCGCCCCCGGACCGGCCGCAACCCGGCGGAATGCGGGGCGGCCGGAGGCGGGACAGCCGTATCCGGCGGGTCCGGTTCCGGACGGCCTGGTCTGGAAAGTGGAGGTCATCCGGGAGGTCCAGGGGACGAACGAGTGCCTCGGCGTGGCCCCCTGTTCCCGGACGAGGTGGAACGCCTCCTGGAGTAGGGGTGGTTGCGGCGGATTGGCTCGTAGAGGGGCCGCATAGGGTGTGGGTATGACGATTACCGGGGCGGATGGCGCGTAGGTCCCCGAGGCGGGCGGCGCCGGGGGCGCGGGTCGGGAGTGGGCCAGGGCGTGGGGCGGACAGCATGCTGCTGGTCGGGAGTTGCGGCGGGGCGCCCGCGTGCACGGGCCCGCACACGTACCTGTTCGTCGACGGTCTCGACGTGATCGCCCGCAGCGACAGCAGGGTTGTGGGGTTCGAGCCCGCGCGGCTTCTGCGTCCGGGCGGGCCGTTGTATCCGGCGGATGTCGCGCGGTGGGTGAGCGTGGCGGCTCCGCCGGGCGTCGAAGCCGGCGTCGACGAACTGGCCCTGCGGATAGGGCTGCGCGGCGGCACGGTCGTCTGGTCGGAGCTGATGTACCCGGGGCGCGACTCCGGAGTCGTCGAGGAGGTCAGGTTCCCCCTCGGCCCGTACATGGCCGAGATCCAGCGTGCCTATGTGCGCATGGTGGGGTGAACTGCTGTGCCTCGGGCGGTATCGAGGCGGAGGTGGTGGCCCGTGCGGCGGTTCCTGGCGGGGGAGACGGCGGTTCAGCGGGACGTGTTCCGCGGCAAGGTGTGGTCCCGGGAGCGGGTGCGGGGGATCGCCGAGTTCGTGCTGCACCAGTTCGTGCTGCACCCGGGAGCCGGGGGCGCGCCGTCGGGGCCGGCCCTCTGACGGCTCTCCGGGCGGCGCCTGCGGGTCAGGTGGGGGTGGGGACGAAGCCGCCGCGGGGCGAGCCCGTGGGGAGGAGGGCGGGCCAGTCGGGGGTGGCGGGGAGGTGGGCGAGGGAGAGGACGACGGCGCCGCCGGCCCGTTCCGCGTCCTCGCACCAGCCGGACATGCCGGCGGCGCCGGGCTGGGGGGCGGTGCGCGCGTCAGGGCCGTCCGCCACGGGGGCGACGAAGGCGGCGACGAGGAGGCCGTGCTCCCCGGGGCCGTCCACCACGCACATGGTGAGCTGGGGGATGAGGGTCCACCCCTCGCAGGCGGGTATCGGCCCCTCGGCCACGGCCAGTTGGGGCAGCGCGTCGTGGATCGGCGCCCCGGCCAGCAGAAGCGCCGGCAGCGTGCCGCGGACGAACAGGGTGTTCTCGGGCTCCAGAAGCATGGCAGGCATCCTTCCAGCCGGGCGGCGCCCCCCGTCCCGCACCCCGGTCCCTTTTCCCCGCCGCGGGACGAGGCCGCCGAGCCGTTCGGCGCCGGCTTGGAGCGCCGCAGCGGCCCGCACGGTGGGGGTGGCGTACATGGCAGCCCGTCCTCAGGTCGTCGTGTCCAGCCGACGGCACCGAGTTTTACGAGACAGAGTGTCGCTGTCAATGCGTAGTGTCATGATCCGGGCATCCCGTAGACTCGAAGCGTGCCGAAGCTGTGGAACGAGACGGTGGACGCGCACCGGGCCGCGGTGCGCGAGGCGATCCTGACCGCCACGGCGGACCTCGTGGCCGAACGCGGCCTCGCCTCGGTGAAGATGGCGCAGATCGCCGAGAAGGCCGGCATCGGACGGGCCACGCTCTACAAGTACTTCCCGGACGTCGACGCCATCCTGATCGCCTGGCACGAAGGCCACGTCGAGGCGCACCTGGGCGAGTTGACGGCGCTGCGCGAGGAAGGCGGGCTGCCGGCCGAGCAGTTGGCGGCCGTCCTCACCGCGTACGCCTTCATTGCCCACCACCGAGCGGGCCACGACGCCGAGATCGCCGCCCTCGTCCACCGGGGCGAGCCGGCCGCGCAGGCCCGGCGGCGGCTCCTCGACCTGTTCCGCGACGTGCTGGCCGACGCCGCGGCGGCGGGCGCGGTGCGCGACGACACCGCGCCGGGCGAGCTCGCGGCCTACTGCCTGCACGCCCTCGACGCGGCCGCCGCGCTGCCCTCGGAGGCGGCGGTCCTGCGCCTGGTCGGCCTCACCCTCACCGGGCTCCGGTCGTCCGCGACCCCGCCGGCCCGCCGGCCGGCCCGCCCGCGCCACGCGCCGCCGCCGCACCACGCCGCCCCCTGAGGAGCGGCTCCGTCAGGCGGAGCGGTTCTCCGCGCCGACCATCCAGGCGTACTTCTCCAGCGAGTCGATGATCGCGTGGAGCAGGTCGGCGGTGGAGGGGTCCTCGGCGTCCACCTGGTCGTGGTGGGTGCGCAGCGTGGCGGCGGTGGCGCGCAGCCGGTTGGCGACGAGGTCGACGACGGTGCTCACGCTCACCGCCCCCTCAGGGAACGCCGGCAGGGTGGTGCTGGACATGACGGTGTCCGTGCGGCCGTCGGGCCACGCCTCCAGGGCGCGCATGCGCTCGGCGATGGTGTCGGCGGCCTCCCGGGCCTCGTCGACGATCTCGTCGAGTTGCAGGTGGAGGTCGCGGAAGTTGTGGCCCACCACGTTCCAGTGCGCCTGCTTGCCCTGCAGGTGCAGCTCGACGAGGTCCACCAGGATCTGCTGCAGGGCTTGTGCGAACTGCGGCGAGGCGGTGAACCCGGGGACGTCGGACTCGGCGCGTCGGGAACCCCCGGGAGAAGCGGGCATGGCGTGACTCCTCGGTGAAGCGGCGGAACGGGATGTCGCGAGCGGTATGCGCCCCAGCCTCCGCGACGTCCGACCGCCCCGCCACCGCGCTTGATCCGCTTGGCGGACGGCCGGGGCCAGGCGCGTGACCGCCCTTCGGCGCTCGGTTCTCCTGCGGAGCGCTCGGTATGGACCCGTTATCTTGGCGAGACATACGAGATCGCCGCTGGGGGAGATGGGCGAACGACCGGTGAAGCGATGATCGGCCACTCCGCCCCGGGGTCTGCCCGGTACGCGCCCTGGGTGCGGGCGTCCCCCCGCCGCTTGTGGCGTCAACTGACCTACGCCTCCTGGCTGTTCAGTGGCGGCGGGCGCAGAATGGGCGGTATGCGGGGTAGCTGGGCGTCGAGCTGGATGGTGCGGATCAGCGCGCCGCAGCACCTGCTGATCGGGCTGTTCGTCCGCGACGCGGCCGGACTCCACCCGCGGGCGACCGTGGACGTGCCCCCAGCCGAGCCCGCCGTGGAGCTGCGGGCGTCCCTCGCCGTCATGGCCACCGCGGAGGTCTCCGCGCAGTGGGCCCGCTGGTGGAGCCAGGAACTCGCCCGGCAGGGGACGGCGGACCGCGGGTTCTTCCTTCCCGACGCCCGGTTCGGCGACGGCCGCGAGTTGGAGGAGCTGTTCCGCGTGTGCCGGTACGACGCGGTGCGGTGGGCCGGCGTGCGCAAGCACGACGAGGCCGCGTCGCTCGGCCGCGACCGGGGCCGCGAGGGCGACCTCATCCGCGCCATCGAGACCCAACTCGGGCGCAAGGCTCACCCGTTCGAGCTCGAGGTGACGGAGCTGCCGGTCGCCGGCGCGGCCGGCTGGCGGGTTTCGTCGCAGCATGTCGCGGTCAGCCGCGCCCTGCGTGACGACATCGCGGCGTACCACCGCTGGCTGGGCCCGGTCGTCCGCGAGCTGGCCTGACGCGGCCGTTGGGACGAGGGGGTGCCGAGGGGGTGCGCGGCCGGTGCGGGCAGGTTACGCCTGGGCCCATCAGCTGAGCCCGGCCGCCGGTTGGGTCCCGGGCCGAACCCGGGCCGCCCCCTGGCAAAGCCGGGGATGCCGCCGCTCTACGGAGTTGGATACCTCGGAACTGGCCGCGCACCTCCGAACCTAGTTCCCCCTTCTGACAGTCGGAGGGAACCGCTGCGCGAAGCGGGGGAGTCGGGGCGGGTGTGCCTCTCTCTTGGGTGCTGGGGTATCCGGCCGGGACCCGGCGGTTACCTGCGGTCAACTGGCCGTGTGGGGCCTGGCGATGCCGCTTCCCGTGCGGGCATGGGCTCGCCCCCCCGCCCCCGGGCACCGACTGCGTCACCCCTTCCCCGGAGGTCCCCTTCTAGCCGGGGGCAAGGGGCTGCTCGACGTCACCCGGCCCCAGCCATGCGACGGCGATCGCGACCGCCTCGGCGACGTCGGAGGTCTCCACCCGGGCGTCGGCCTCGACCACGAACGGTGGTTGACCGTCCGGCCACGTATCGAGCTGGACGCGATCCGGCACTGACGCGTCGCCCAGGAAGTACACGTTGTCGTCGTCACCGGGGCGTGTGACGGTCATCCGCTCGATGAGCACCCTGGGCACTGCGTGCCGCACCCGGGCGAACACCTCGTCGGCCGGACCCCCGGTCCGTTCCCCTGGCCCCCACGGCCTTGTCCTCACGGCTCCACCCACCCCCCGAGTATGCACCGGCCCGCACTCTGCCCCCCGGGGTGCGTTGCCGGGTGCGGACCGGTTGTGGTTGAGCGCGCAGTTCCCCGCGCCCCTTCGGTAACCGGGGTGCCCCCTGGGCGCCGCTGCCGTCTGCGACATGCATCGTGGCTGGGCGCGGAGTTCCCCGCGCTCCTGGAGCATCGCCCCTCCGGGGCGGGAATCCGGGCTGCCTCCGGGGGTGGGTTGCCGGGTGCACGGTGCGTGGGTGGCTGGGCGCGCAGTTCCCCGCGCCCCTTGGGGTGCGCCCGATGGGCAGGGGAGCCCGGCCCAATTTCTTCCCGCAGACGGGGGCCGGGCCGGGAGGGGACGGTGCGGGAGTGTCCCCGCAGGAACTGTGCATCCACCCGGGCAAGCCGATGGAAGAACCCGCACGCACAGTTCCGAGGAGATACTCCCGTGGCGGCCCCGACCCCACCCACCGAACGTGCACCGCCAGGGGCGCGGGGAACTGCGCGACAAGCCACGACGGCGCGGCAGGCGGCAGCGCACATCCGGGGGCAGCCCGGGAGCCGCTGGGGGCGCGGGGAACTGCGCGACAAGCCACGACGGCGCGGCAGGCGGCAGCGCACATCCGGGGGCAGCCCGGGAGCCGCTGGGGGCGCGGGCCGGTACCGCTCAGGGAGGGCCCGGGGTGCGAAGATCCAGGAACTGGCAGCACCAGGCCACCGCGAACAAAGGAGAAGCGAGGATGTTCGCCACCCCCCTCGGCGACAGCGCAACGCTCGAACCACTCGAACCCTGGCACGCCGAGGAATTCCTCGCCCACATGGACCGCGGCCGCGACTACATCGGCCGGCACGTCGGGCTGCCCGACGCCACCCCCGACCTGCCCGCGGCACGCGCCTGGCTGCAGTCGTACGCCGACAAAGCCGCCTCCGACACCGGCCGCCTCTACGGGATCCGCCTCGACGGCGTCCTCGTCGGCGGCGTCCTGTTCCGCGTGTTCGACGCGGCGGCCGGCACCTGCGAGGCGGGCTGCTGGCTGGAACCCTCGGCCGTGGGCCGCGGCCTGGTGACCCGCGCGGTGCGCCTGCTCATCGACTGGGCGATCGAGGAGCGCGGCATTCACCGCGTGGAGTGGCAGGTGTCCTCCGAGAACACCCCGAGCATCAACGTGGCCAAGCGCCTGGGGATGAGCCGCGACGGCGTGCTGCGCGCCAACCACCCCTACCGCGGCGTCCGCCAGGACACCGAGGTGTGGTCGGTGCTGGCCCCCGAGTGGCGTGCCGCGCGGGGCACCGCGCAGGGCGACTGACCGGGGCGAGGACCGGCCGGCGAGGTCGCGCGGGGACCGGTGGAGCCGCCGGAGACCGCCTCCGGCTCAACCGCTTTCCGTGACGCCCCGTGAGGCGGGCCGGGCCGGCACCGGCCGCCGCACGGCCTGAAGCCTGTCCAGATTGGTACGTGTCCCTTTTTGGACACGTGTCACTCCTCGCGGGTGAACACGCAGGTAGGAAACGCTTTCACCGCGCGCGCGAGCCACCGGGCCCCCGGTAACCGGCTAGGCACGGACGGGTGCCTTCGGGTACCAATCAAGGGCGGCCCTCCAGGCGTTACTCCACGCCGACCGAGCGTGCCGCAGCACCGAAGGTGCCACCTGGACGCGGCTCCCCCGAGTCGCCGCGGCCAGGCGGTCGGACGGCGGCGCACAAACCGGCACGCTCGCCCGGTTTTTCCCCGGGGGGGGGCGCTGTCCGACTTGGTGGGGGCCGGCCAGGCCCGTCGACCCCCATCGCACGGTGCCGTTCGTTCCCGGACCTATGGGGGGGCGGGAACGGACGGCCCACCGGACGGGGTGGGGCGCAGCGCCTTGACCAGTTCGGGGTCCTGGCCGAGTTTGAGGCCGGCCTCGAATCTGCTGGATGCGTTGAGCCGCTCCATCAGCTTGGCCACCGCGCGCTGCACGGTGCGGCGGTGGACGCCCATCTTGCGGGCGATCTGGTCGTCGCTCAGGCCGCCGGCCATCAGGCGGATCACCGCCCGCTCCTGCAATGTCAGTCCGGCCGCCCCGGAGCCCGGTGGCTCCGCCATGGGATAGGGGACGGCCCGCAGCCAGAAGTCGTCGTAGAAGGCGCTGTACGCGCGGATCAGGGCCGCCCCTCGGACCACGAGCATGGCCACGCCCGGGTCGTCGGGGTCGGCGGGCAGGCAGACCGCGGCCCGGTCGTGGATGATCATGTCCAGCGGGGCGTGGTCGAGCAGCCGCACCTCCACGCCCGCCTCGTGGAGTTCCTGGAGGTAGCCGGAGTAGCGGGGGCTCTGCAGCAGCACCAGCGGGTACATCGCCCGCAGGTGCGCGCCGCGCCGCATGGTGTCCACGTCCCGTTCCAGGGACGTCTCCAGGACCTGCGCCGACGGCATGGGCCCGGGGTGCATCGCGTCGACGGAGTGCTGGCTGGTGGTCTCCAACGCGACCAGCGTGCGGTCCTTGCGCCGCCGGTCGACGATGTACTCGACCTCGACCTGCGAGGGGTCCCGGGTGGCCGCCGGCCGGTACAGCGTCATCAGGGAGTGGGTGAGGTGCTGGAGGGCTGTCGCGTTGCGGACCTGTTCGGCCGCGTTGGCGTGGTAGGCGTCCATGGTGCGCACCAGCGCGGTGTCCGGCTCCACCGCCTCCAGCACCCCGTCGACGACCTGGACCAGGCCCAGTTCGTTCAGGCGCTTGCGCCCGCGCCCGGCCTGGTCCGCGTCCACCCCCGCGGCCTTGCGGAGCTCCTCGTCGGAGGAGATGCCGCCCTGTGCCCGGAGCGCCTGGTAGATCGCAAGCGCTACGTCCTCGTCGCCCGGCATCAGACGGCCCTCCGAATCCAGCGACAGCCCCACTCACCGACTCACAGGTCGAACTCCGCGGGGTTGAGACCCACCGCGAAGCACGCCTCGCGGACCACGGCCTGCTCGCTCTTGTCGAAGACGCCGTCCGCGCCGCCGATGACGATACCGATCTGGATGACCGCACGCGCCTCGGTGGGCTTCTTCTGCACCTTGGCGATCTCCTGCAGGATCGCCACCTTGCCGAAGTCGAAGTCGGCGGTGAGCTTGCCGAGGTAGTCGTCGAAGCGGCGCTGGAGGTCCAGCGCGGGGAAGTTCTGCAGCACGTCGTTGCTGCCGATGAGCGCCGCGACGCGCTGCCGCTCGGAGGGGTCGACGGTGCCGTCCGCCGCGGCGACCAGGGCGCACATCGCCATGCTGGCGTCCCGGAACGCGCCGCTCTTCAGGTCGTTCTTCTTGGCCGTGAGCTGGGTCTGCATGGTCTGGGCGGATTCCTTGAAGCGGTCCCACAGGGCCATGGCGGTCTCTCCTACGCGGTTTCGTGTTCGGTTTGTACGGTTTCGTACGGTCGTGTGTGGCGTTCAGAACAACTCCCGGAGAGCGTAAAGAAGTTCCCAAGCCGCCACGTCCGCGCCCCGCGGTCCCCCGATCAGGGGACCAGGACGACCTTGCCCGTGGTCCCGCGGGACTCCAGCGCCCGGTGCGCGGCGGCGGCCTGCGCGAGCGGGAAGGTCTGCACGGCCGGCACCAGCCGGCCCGAGGCCGCGGCCGCCAGCGACTCCGCCTCCAGTTCCCGCAACCCCTCCGGCGTTCCGGTGTACTTCTGCATCGCGGGACCCACCAGGGTCGCCGATTCGACCCCCAGTGCCTCGAGTTCGCCCTCAGCGAACACGCCCCGGCCGCCCGTTCCCGACGCCCATCCGTAGACCAGATGCCGGCCGCCGGGCGCCAGCAGACCGACGGCGGTACGGGCCAGCTCCCCGCCCACACCGTCCAGGACGACGGTCGCCGGACGCTCCGCGCCCAGGGCCGCCCTGACCTCGTCCGCCCAGCCGGGCCGCGCGTAGTCCACGGCGTGCAGCCGCGGGTCCGGGTCCAGCGCCCGCACGCGGGCCGCCTTGGCCGGGCCGCCGGCCGCTCCGACGACGGTCGCGCCGAGCTGCCGGGCGTGCTGGACGGCCAGGGTGCCGATGCCGCCCGCGGCGGCCAGCACGACCACCGTGTCCTGCGCGCGCAGCGCTGCCATCCGCAGCAGCGCCATGGTGGTGCGCCCGGTGCCGATCATCGCCACGGCCTCGGGGAAGCCCAGTCCGCCGGGGAGTTCGTGCAGGCGGGCCGCCTCGGTGACGGCCAGCTCCGCGTAGCCGCCGGGCACCGTTCCCAGGTGGGCGACGACCCGGCGGCCCAGCCAGAACGGGTCGGTGCCGGGCCCGAGCGCGTCGACGGTGCCGGCCACCTCGCGGCCCGGCACGGTCGGCAGGTCGGGCGGCGGGATCGGCCCGGTGCCGGTGCCGGAGCGCAGGACGGTGTCGATCAGGTGCACCCCGCAGGCGGCCGCGGCGATCCGGACCTGGCCGGGGCCGGGCTCCGGGTCGGGGGCCTCTTCGTAGCGCAGGTTCTCCGGCGGGCCTAAGGCGTGCAGGCGGACGGCGTGCATGGGCGGGTCCCTTCGCGTCAGGAGGCCGGCTCCCCCGCGGGGCACCGGCACGGACCACGCCAGCCAACAACCTCAAGCGGGCTTGAGGTCAAGTCGCGGCCGCCGCCCGGCCGGTCAGACCCGCGGGTAGCGGGCGAGCAGCTCCCACACGACGGGGTTGCCGTCCAGGCCCTCGTGCATGTCGGTGAGATCGGCGACCAGGTCGTGCAGGAAGTCCCGGGCCTCGCGGCGCAGTTCCTCGTGCCGCACGGTCAGCGGCGGCTCGTCCGGGACCCAGTCGGCGGTGACGTCCACGTGCCCGAAGCGGCGGACGAAGCGCAGCCGGTCGGTGGACTCGGTGAAGTCGAACTCGGCGTGCTGCGGGCGCGCGGCGCGGCTGCCCTGCGGGTCGCGGTCCAGGTCCTCGGCGATCGTGCACAGCGCCCACGCGAAGTCCAGCACGGGCACCCAGCCCCACCGGGTGGACAGCTCCCGCTCGCCCTCCGCCAGGTAGACGTCCCCGCAGAACAGGTCGTGGCGCAGCGCCCGGACGTCGGCCGTCCGGTAGTCGGTCTGCGGCGGGTCGGGGAAGCGGCGGGACAGGGCGTATCCGAGGTCGATCACGGGCGCATCGTGTCAGACGCCCCGGCGGTCGCGGACACTCGCCCCGGGACGCCGACGGCCCCCGCTGCCCGGCGCGGGGCCGGGGTGCGGGGGCCGGGAAGGCGCGGCGGACGTCAGAGGTTGACGCCGAAGTCCGTGGCGATGCCCACCAGGCCGGAGGCGTAGCCCTGGCCGACGGCGCGGAACTTCCACTCGGCGCCGTTGCGGTACAGCTCGCCGAAGACCATGGCGGTCTCGGTCGCCGCGTCCTCGCTCAGGTCGTAGCGGGCGATCTCGGCGCCGCCGGCCTGGTTGACGATGCGGATGTAGGCGTTGCGCACCTGGCCGAAGTTCTGGCTGCGCGCCTCGGCGTCGTAGATGGACACCGGGAAGACGATCTTGTCGATGTCCGCGGGCAGGCCCGCGAGGTTGACGTTGATCTGCTCGTCGTCGCCCTCGCCCTCGCCGGTGCGGTTGTCGCCGGTGTGGACGATGGTCTGGTCCGGGCTCTGCTTGTTGTTGAAGAAGACGAAGTGGCCGTCCGAGTAGACCTTGCCGGTGGCGTTGACCGCGATGGCGCTCGCGTCGAGGTCGAAGTCGGTACCGGTGGTGGTTCGGACGTCCCAGCCCAGGCCGACCGTCACGGCCGTCAGACCGGGCGCTTCCTTGCTCAGTGAGACATTGCCGCCCTTGGTCAGGCTTACCGCCATGGGAAGTCCCCTTTTGTGGTCTCGTAGGTGTTGCGGACGAAAGTACCGTCATCACTTCCATACGCGGGGGCGGCTCAGGAGGTTCCGTCATGGGACGAAATCCCCGTGACGGGTGACCGCGGACGCGGGATCATGGAGTCATGTCCGGGCCACTGCACATCCGCGGTTCGGTCTCCGTGCCGGAGGCCGAGCTGATGTGGCGTTTCTCCCGGTCCTCGGGGCCGGGCGGGCAGCACGTCAACACCAGTGACACGCAGGTGGAGTTGCGGTTCGACCTGGGGGCGAGCGAGTCGCTGCCGCCGGTGTGGAAGGAGCGGGCCCTGGAGCGGCTCGCCGGCCGGCTGGCCGGCGGCGTGCTCACCGTGCGGGCGTCCGAGCACCGTTCGCAGTGGCGCAACCGCGAGGCGGCGGAGGCCAGGATGGCCGCGCTCCTCGCGCAGGCCACCGCGCCGCCCCCCAAGGCCCGTCGCGCCACCCGGATCCCGCGCGGCATCAACGAGCGCCGGCTGCGGGTGAAGAAGCAGCGCAGCGAGACCAAGCGGAACCGCCGCGGGAACTGGGACTAGATCCCGCCCGGTACGCGCCGGCCCGCGGCCGTCAGGTCAGGTAGCGGTAGCGGCCGCGGAAGTAGGTGAGGGGGCCGCCGTCGGCGCTGGGGGTGCGGGCGGTCATGACGCGCCCCACCAGCAGGGTGTGGTCGCCGGCCGGGACCCGCTGCTGGGTCTCGCACTCGAGTATCGCCAGCGCCCCGCCGAGGATCGGCGCCCCCGACTCCTCGCCGCGGTAGTAGGCGATGTCCTCGAAGAGCAGGCGGTCGCTGATCCGGCCGCGCATGGCGAACCGGCCCGCGATGTGCCGCTGGCTCTCGCTGAGCACGGACACCGCCCAGCGCGGCTGCCGCTCCAGCAATTCGTCCATCCGCGAGCCCACCCGCACGCTCACCAGGACCAGGGGCGGTTCCAGGGACACCGACATGAACGCCGTCGCCGTCATGCCGACGTCCTCGCCGCGTGGCGGGTCATCGGCGTCGTGCGCCGTGATCAGCACCACGCCCGCGGCGAGGCGGGTCATGGCGGCGCGGAAGTCGTCGATGCTGGCGGTCGGACCCATGGTGGTCCCAGAATGCCGTCCCGGGGAGTTGTGAAGCACGCTCCTCACGTTACGGGTCGGTGGAACGGCCCTGCATCGGGCTGTGGTCCCGACCCCCGCGCATCAGGTCCTAGGACCAAAGGCTCTACGTTGTGTATTCAACTGCTTACCTGATGGTGTGACTTGAGTCACAAGGGGGAGGAATTGTTGACCCTGTGTACCGGGCGGACAGCTCGCTGTGATTCAGTTGCCGGTGTAATCGGATGAGTGCGCATGCGTAACCACAGGGACCAGGAAGACCGAACGCCGGAGATCATCACGGGAGCCGCTGCAGAGGGCGTGGAGAGGGGCATGGACACCGATTCGGAGCCGTATGTCCGCCTCGCGACCCTGCGCCAGCTGCACCAGGTCGTCGCGGACCTCAACACCGCGCGCAGCCTCGCCGACACCCTCCAGGCGGTCGCCGACGGAGTGGTGCGCGGCCTCGGCTACGAACTGGCCGCCGTGAACCTGGTGCGCCCGGACGGCGACCTCGTCGTGGCCGCCTTCGCCGGGAGCGCGGCCGGGGAGGCGCTGCTGGCCGGCCGGGTCGGCTCCCGCGCCTCCTGGGAGCGGCGGCTGACGATGGGGGAGCGGTGGGGCGTGCTGCGCTTCATCCCGCACACCGAGGGCTGGGTGCTCATCGACGACGACGTGCCGCAGTGGCACACCGAGGGCCCGCTGCCGCGGTTCGCCGACGAGTGGCACCCCGGCGACCGGCTCTACGCGCCGATGTACTCCTCGCAGACCGTGGGCAGCGAGCTGATCGGCGTGATCTCGGTGGACCAGCCCAGCAGCGGCCGGCACCCGGGCCCGTGGGGCTGCGAGGCCCTGCAGATGTACGCCTTCCAGGCCGGCATCGCGATCAGCAACGCCCGGCTGCGGGCGAACATGCAGCGCGCCCTGGTCCGGCTGGAACGCGACCAGCAGGCGCTGCGGGCCAGTGAGGAGAGCTTCCGGCAGGCCTTCGAGTACGCGCCCAGCGGCATGGCCATCGCCGAGATGGGCGGCGACCAGCACGGCAAGCTGCTGCGCGCCAACGACGCGCTGTGCCGGCTGCTCGGGCGCTCGGCGTCCACCATGCGCCGCTTCTCCTTCTCCGACCTGGTGCACCCCGAGGATGTCGGGCTGCTGCTGCGCACCTCGGCCGAGGGGGGCCGGGCCGAACTGCGGCTGGCCCGCCGCGACGGCTCCTACGTCTGGGCGTCGCTGCGCAACTCCGTGGTCGCCGACACCGCCGACGGCCCGCGGTTCCTGCTCACCCACGTCGAGGACATCGAGGAGCGCAAGAGCCGCGAACTCCAGCTCGCCCACCGGGCAAGCCACGACTCGCTGACCGGGCTGCCCAACAGCGCGGAGCTGCGCGCCCGGTTGTCGGCCCGGCTGTGCTCGCGCCCGCAGGACCGCGACGTCCGGGAGGCGTCCGCGGTCGTGCTGAGCGAGGAGGCCGGCGGCCCCGACGAGTTCGCCTTCTCCTACGGCTACGGGCCCGACGAACTGGCCGCGCCGCTGGGCGCGCTGGACTCCCACACCCACGCGGTGGCGCCCGACGAGAAGGACGAGGAGTCCGCCCACAAGGGCCTCGCGGTGCTCTTCTGCGACCTCGACGGCTTCAAGTCGATCAACGACCGGTTCGGCCACCACACCGGGGACGCGGTCCTCATCGAGGTGGCCCGGCGGCTGACCGGCGCGGTGCGCGACGGCGACACCGTCGCGCGGCTGGGCGGCGACGAGTTCGTGGTCCTCGCGGACGGCCTGGCCCCGGCGGACGCCGCCGACCTGTCGGTGCGGCTGCGCAACGCGATCATCCCGCCGATCCGGGTGGACGGCCGCGCGGTGCGGGTCGGCGCGAGCTTCGGCATCGGCTGGGCCGCGTGCGGGATGTCCACCGAGGAGGTGCTGCACTCGGCGGACCAGCGGATGTACGTCGAGAAGCGCAGCCGCTCCGCCAAGCCCAGCCACCGCCGGGCCGGCTGACCCCGGTAGCGCCGCCCGGTGCCCCGCGCCCCGGCCCGCCTCCCCGGCCCGCCTCCCCGACCCGCACGCCCCCCCGGCGGGCCTTCGCGCCCGCGGCCGGTGCGTCCCTGCGTGCGTCCTCGCGAAGGGGATGGGGGAGGATCGGGGGATGGACAAGGCAGCGGACAGGGTACGGCGCCGGGCGGCGGTCGAGGGAAGCGGGCGGGTGCTCAGCGGGGCGCTGCGGCCGGGGATGCGGCAGAAGCTGGAGCGGCTGGCGGCGGCCGCCGCCGAGGGCGAGGCCGACCACTACGGCGACGGGGTCGTGCGGGAGCTGGAGCTGCGGGTCGCGGAGCTGCTCGGCATGCCGGACGCCGCGTTCTTCCCGACCGGCACGATGGCCCAGCAGGTGGCCCTGCGGTCCTGGGCGGGCCGCACCGGCAACCCGGTGGTCGCCCTGCACCCGCTGGCGCACCCCGAGGTGCACGAGCGCGGCGCCCTGCAGAGCGTGAGCGGTCTGCGGACCGTGCACCCCACCACCAGCCCGCGCACGCCCACGGCGGAGGAAGTGCGCGACTTCGAGGAGCCGTTCGGCACCCTGATGCTGGAACTGCCGCTGCGGGACGCCGGGTTCGTGCTGCCCACCTGGGACGAGCTGACCGCGGTCGTGGAAGCGGCGCGGGAGCGCGACGCGGTCGTGCACCTCGACGGCGCGCGCCTGTGGGAGTGCACGCCGCACTTCGGCCGCTCGCTGCCGGAGATCGCGGGCCTGGCCGACAGCGTCTACGTCAGCTTCTACAAGTCGCTGGAGGGCCTGTCCGGTGCGGTGCTGGCCTCCTCCGCCGACCTGATCGGCGAGGCCAAGGCGTGGCGGCACCGCTACGGCGGCATGCTCTTCGAGCAGTTCCCCGCCGTGCTCGCCGCGCAGGCCGGGCTCGACACCGAACTGCCGCGGCTGCCCTCGTACGTGGCGCACGCGGGGCCGGTCGCGCGGGCGCTGCGCGAGGGACTGGCCGAGGCCGGCCTGGCCGGCGTGCGGATCCACCCGGAACAGCCGCACACCCACCAGTTCCAGCTGTGGCTGCCCTACCCGGCGGAGGCGCTGGACGAGGCGTCGGTGCGGCAGGCCGAGCAGACCAAGGTGAGCCTGTTCGGCCGCGGCCGGTTCCTGGAGCCGGGTCTGCCGGGGCTGTCCATGACCGAGGTGACCGTCGGCGCGTCCGCCCTGGAGTGGACCGAGGACGACGTGCGCGCGGCCGCCGTCGACTTCGCGCGCTGCCTGACCGAGAGCACCGGCAGCACCGAAAGCGCCACCGGCTGACGCCAGTTGACGGCTGTTGGCGCCCGCGCGGATCGCTCCCGCCGCGCGGGCGCCGCGTCCGGGGGCGGCCGCGGCGGCGTGCGGTCAGATCCGGAGCAGCAGCTTGCCGGTGCTCGTCCGCGACTCGACGAGCCGGTGCGCCTCGGCCGCGTCCTCCAGCGCGAACTCCGCGCTCACCGGCAGCTCCACGCCGCCGTCGGTGACGGTGCGGAAGGCCGCGGCGGCCAGGGTGCGCAGCCGCTGCGGGTCGGCCGCGGCCATGTTCAGGATGGAGAAGCCGGCGACCGAGATCGCCAGCGGGTACGTCTCGGCCGGGCCGATCGACCACGGCTCGTCCGAGCCGGCGTTGCCGAACGAGACCAGCCGCCCGAAGCGGCCGACGACCGACAGGGTGCGGGTGAAGGTCTCGCCGCCGACCGGGTCGAGGGCGATGTCCACGCCCCGGCCGCCGGTCGCCGCCCGCACGTCGTCGTCGAAGGTGGCGGCCGCGAACACCTGGTCGTAGCCGGACTTCAGGGCGTGCTCCGCCTTGTCGAGCGAGGACACCACGCCGTAGACCGCCGACGCGCCGCCCATCCGGGCCAGCTGGCCCGCGACGGTGCCGACACCGCCGGCCGCGCCCTGGATCAGCACGGTGTCGCCCTCGCGCAGCCGGCCCACCTCGTGCAGCAGGCCGTAGGCGGTGGGCAGCACGCTGGGCAGGGTCGCGCCGGTGCGCAGCGACAGGCCCTCGGGCACCGCGAAGACGGTCGCGGCCGGCGCGGCCACCACCTCGGCGTACCCGCCGCCGTTCAGGAACGCGGCGACCTCCTGGCCCACCGCGAACTCCGCGACGCCCGCGCCGACCGCGCGGACCGTCCCGGAGACCTCCAGGCCGGGCCGGAACGGCAGCGACTCCACCCGGTACCCCTGCGAACGGGCCTTGACGTCGGCGAAGTTGACGCCCGCGTACGCCACGTCGATGGTGACCTCGCCCGGACCCGGCTCGGGCGCGGGTATGTCGGCGACCCTGAGGACCTCGGGACCGCCGAACTCCTCGATGACGATGGCGCGCATGCCAATTCTCCCCGTCGTGGTTCCGTTTGCTGCCCGAGGCTGCCCTGTCCGGCCGCCCGGTGCAACATCCGACCTGTCGAAGCGTCAAGACGCCCGGGGAGGGCTAGAAATTCCCGCCGCCCGCCCGCACCAGGCCGGATTCGTACGCGAGGACGACGGCCTGCACGCGGTCGCGCAGGTTCAGCTTGGTGAGGATGCGGCCGACATGGGTCTTCACGGTGGCCTCCGACAGCACCAGCTTCCGCGCGATCTCCCCGTTCGACAGGCCCTGGGCGACCAGCATCAGCACCTCGCGTTCGCGCTCGGTGAGCTTGTCGATCTCCTTGTCCTGCCGTTCGGTGCCGGAGCTGGGCAGCATCGGTGTGAACCGGTCGAGCAGCCGGCGGGTGGTGCTCGGGGCGACCACCGCGTCCCCGCTGTGCACCGCGCGGATCGCGGTCAGCAGCTCGTCCGGCGGCACGTCCTTGAGCATGAAGCCGCTCGCCCCGGCCTTGAGCGCGGTGAACGCGTACTCGTCGAGGTCGAAGGTGGTCAGGATGAGCACCCGCGGGGCGCCGTCGCCGGGCGGCCGGTCGCCGCCGCAGATCCGGCGGGTCGCCTCCACGCCGTCCAGCCGCGGCATGCGCACGTCCATCAGCACCACGTCGACCTTGGTGTGCCGCAGCACCTCCAGGGCCTCCGCGCCGTCGCCGGCCTCGGCGACCACCTCCATGTCCGGCTGGGCGGCGAGCACCATCCGGAAGCCGGTGCGCAGCAGCACCTGGTCGTCGACGAGCATGACCCGGATGGCCATGAGGGGTCCTTTCTCTGGTCGTGGGTCCGGCTGCCGGTCCTCGGCGGCCGGGTCTCGTCGGCCGGTGCTATCGGCCGGTCTTCAGCGGCAGCACGGCGCTGATCCGGAAGCCGCCGCCGGGGCGGGGCCCGGCGTCGAGGGTGCCGCCGATCATGCCGATGCGCTCGCGCATGCCGATCAGGCCCTGCCCCAGGCCGTCCCGGCCGCCCTGGGTGAGCAGCTCCTGGCCGGCGCCCCGGCCGTCGTCCTCGATCAGCAGGTCCAGCGCGGAGTCCCCGAAGTCCAGCAGGACCTTGGCGCTCGCGCCGTCGCCGCCGTGCTTGCGGACGTTGGTCAGCGCCTCCTGCACGATGCGGTACGCGGTCAGCTCGACGCCGCTGGACAGCGGCCGGGCCTGGCCGGCCACCTCGAACCGCACGGGCAGCCCCGCGCCGCGGACCTGGTCGATGAGGTCGGCGAGCTGGTCGACGCCCGGCTGCGGCACGTACTCGCCGCCCGCGTCGTCCCCGGCCCGCAGCAGGCCCAGCAGCCGGCGCATCTCGGCCAGCGCCTGCCGCCCCGTGCTGGAGATGGTCTCCAGCGCCTGCTTCGCCTGGTCCGGCGCGGCGTCCAGCACGTAGGCGGCGCCGTCCGCCTGCACCACCATCACCGAGACGTTGTGCGCCACCACGTCGTGCAGCTCGCGGGCGATCCGGGCCCGTTCCGCGGCGACCGCGGCCTTCGACTGCGCCTCGCGCTCCCGATGCTGGCGCGCCGCCCGCTCCTCCAGCTGCGCGTAGTAGGCGCGGCGGGTGCGCAGCCGGTCGCCCACCACCCAGGAGCAGGCGAAGATCACGGTGAGCAGGATGGTCTGGAACAGCGTGGTCCAGATCGTCGTGCCCCTCTCGTGGGGCGGCCAGCGCACCATCGACAGGGGGGCGGCGGCCAGACCCGCGATCAGCGCGAGCCGGGACGCCCAGCGCTCGGCGTTCGACGCGCAGGTGTAGATGATCACCAGGAAGGCGGCGTCGCCCGGATTCGTCTCGACGTTGAGGGCGAGCTGCGCCAGACCGGTGGCGATGGCCAGCAGCAGCATGCGCTCGGGCGCGCGGCGGCGCCTCGCGACGACCGTCGCGAGGGCGAAGGAGAGCGGGACCGCGGCGACCTTCGCCGCCGCCGACGGTCGGGGGTCGCCCACGATCCAGGCGGCGCAGGCCGCCAGCAGGACGACGGCCCAGAAGGAGTCGACCCCTGTCGGGTGCCGTCGGAAGAAGTCGTAGACGCGCTGCACATAACCCAGCGTAGGGAGGGGAACCCGTGACGGGGTCACCCCGCAGAGCGATCTCCTCTACGCCCCAAGGTGGATCCTCTTCCCCAGGACTCACCCGGGTCGCACCCGGTCCGCCGCAGGTCCGGGGCGGGCACGCGCGGGGCCGGGCATCCGCACGGGGGCGTGGGGTGTGAGGCGGGTTACGCGTCGCGGCCGGGGTCGGCGCGCACCGCCTTCGCGTAGGATTGACGAGAAGGGACAGCCGGGAGGCAACGTGGTCGTCGAGGAGAAGCCGGCGAGGCTGGCCGTGGGGGTCGTGGGCGCGGGCCGGGTGGGCGCGACGCTCACCGCGGCACTGGCCCTGGCGGGGCACCGTCCGGCCGCCGCCTCAGGAGTGTCCGACGCCTCCCGCCGCCGTGCGGAGGTGCTGCTGCCCGGCGTGCCGCTGGTGGAGCCCGCGGCCGTGCTGGAGAACGCCGACCTGGTGCTGCTGACCGTTCCCGACGACGCGCTGCCCGACCTGGTCAGCGGTCTGGCCGAGACCGGCGCGGTCCGGCCGGGCCAGCTGCTGGTGCACACCTCGGGCCGCTACGGCACCGCGGTCCTGGACCCGGCGCTGCGCGCCGGCGCCCTGCCGCTGGCCCTGCACCCGGTGATGACGTTCACCGGCTCGCGCGTCGACGTCCAGCGCCTGAACGGCTGCACTTTCGGGGTGACCGCCCCCGGCGAGCTGCGGATGGCAGCGGAGGCGCTGGTCATCGAGATGGGCGGCGAGCCGGAGTGGATCGAGGAGTCGGCCCGGCCGCTCTACCACGCGGGCCTGGCGATCGGCGCGAACCACATGGTCACGCTGGTCGCGCAGTCGATGGACCTGCTGCGGGCCGCCGGCGTGCAGGAGCCGGGCCGGATGCTCGGCCCGCTGCTGGGCGCGGCCCTGGACAACGCCCTGCGTTCCGGCGACGCGGCGCTGACCGGCCCGGTCGCCCGCGGCGACGCCGGCACCGTCAGCGCCCACCTGGAGGAACTGCGCCGGCACGCGCCGGAGACCGTCGCCTCGTACGTGGCGATGGCCCGGGCCACCGCGGACCGCGCGCTCGCCAACGGCATGCTCAAGGCCGAGTACGCGGAGGCGCTGCTCGGCGCCCTCGCCGACGAGGGGACCCGATGACCGAACTGGTGCACCACGCCCGCGACCTCGCTCCGGCCGCCGCCGTGGTCATGACGATGGGTGCGCTCCACGAGGGGCACGCCTCGCTGATCCGGGCGGCCCGGGCCCGCGCAGGCGACGGCCGGGTGACGGTGAGCGTCTTCGTCAACCCGCTGCAGTTCGGCCCCGGCGAGGACCTCGACCGCTACCCGCGCACCCTGGACGCCGACGTCAAGCTCGCCGAGCTGGCCGGCGCGGACGTGGTGTTCGCCCCCGACGCGGACGAGGTGTACCCGGGCGGCCAGCCGCAGGTGCGGATCTCCGCCGGGCCCATGGGCGAGCGCTACGAGGGCGCCTCGCGCCCCGGCCACTTCGACGGGATGCTCACCGTCGTCGCCAAGCTGCTGCACCTGACCCGCCCGCAGGCCGCGTTCTACGGCCAGAAGGACGCCCAGCAGCTCGCGCTGATCCGCCGGATGGTCACCGACCTGAACTTCGGGGTGGAGATCGTCGCCGTCCCGACCGTGCGGGAGGACGACGGGCTGGCGCTGTCCAGCCGCAACCGCTACCTGTCCGAGAGCGAGCGGGTCTCGGCCCGCGCCCTGTCCCGGGCGCTGTTCAGCGGCCGGGAGGCGGCGGCGCGGGGCCCGGCCGCGGCCCTGCGGGCGGCGCAGGTGGTGCTCGACGAGGCCGCCGCGGCGCAGCCGCCGGTCCGCCCGGACTACCTCGCGCTCATCGACCCCGCCGACTTCACCGACGCCGCCCCCGGCCACACCGGCCCGGCCGTGCTGGCCGTCGCCGCGAAGGTCGGCGCCACCCGGCTGATCGACAACATCCCCCTGGAGTTCGGAGAACCCGAATGACCGCCACCTGGAACGCCGGCCGCGACGGCGCCGGCAGCAGCACCGGCATACGCCTGACCGCGCCGCCGCCCGGCTGGGCGCTGCGCGCGGACGTGGTCGTGGTCGGCTCCGGCGTCGCCGGGCTCACGGTGGCGCTGCGCTGCGCCGCCGCCGGCGCGAAGGTCACGGTGGTGACCAAGGCCCACCTGGACGACGGCTCGACCCGCTGGGCGCAGGGCGGCATCGCGGCCGCGCTCGGCGACGGCGACACCCCGGACCAGCACCTGGAGGACACCCTGGTGGCCGGCGCCGGGCTGTGCGACGAGCCGGCGGTGCGCACGCTGGTCACCGAGGGCGCGGACGCGGTGCGCCGGCTGATCGCCACCGGCGCCCACTTCGACACCGACGCCGCCACCGGTGAGCTGCTGCTGACCCGCGAGGGCGGGCACCGCAGGCGGCGCATCACGCACGCCGGCGGCGACGCCACGGGCGCCGAGGTCTCCCGCGCGCTGATCGCCGCGGTCCGCGCCGCCGGTATCGAGTTCGTCGAGAACGCCTTGGTGCTCGACCTGCTCACCGACGCCGAGGGCCGCACCGCCGGCGTCACCCTGCACGTGATGGGCGCCGGGGCCCGCGACGGCGTGGGCGCGGTGCACGCGCCGGCCGTGGTGCTGGCCACCGGCGGCATGGGCCAGGTCTTCGCCGCCACCACCAACCCCGCGGTGTCCACCGGCGACGGCGTGGCGCTGGCGCTGCGCGCGGGCGCCGAGGTCAGCGACCTGGAGTTCGTCCAGTTCCACCCGACGGTGCTGTGGCTGGGCCCGGACGCCGAGGGCCAGCAGCCGCTGGTGTCGGAGGCGGTCCGCGGCGAGGGCGCGCACCTGGTGGACGCCGACGGCGTGCGCTTCATGGTCGGGCAGCACGAACTGGCCGAGCTGGCGCCGCGCGACGTGGTCGCCAAGGGGATCCTGCGCCGCATGCAGGAGACCGGCGCCGCGCACATGTACCTGGACGCCACGCACTTTGGCGCGCAGATGTGGGAGCAGCGCTTCCCGACGATCCTGGCCGCCTGCCGGGCGCACGGCATCGATCCGGTGACCCGGCCGATCCCGGTGTCGCCGGCCGCGCACTACGCCTCCGGCGGGGTGCGCACCGACCTGCGCGGCCGGACCACGGTGCCGGGCCTGTACGCGTGCGGCGAGGTCGCCTGCACCGGCGTGCACGGCGCGAACCGGCTCGCCTCCAACTCGCTGCTGGAGGGCCTGGTCTTCGCCGAGCGGATCGCCGCCGACATCGCCGCGCACCCGGCGGTGTCCGGCGAGCCGGTCGTTCCCGGCCCCACGGGCCAGGTCCACGGCGATCCGCTGCTGGCCTCTGAGGCGCGCTACGAGGTGCAGCGGATCATGTCCGCGGGCGCCGGCGTGCTGCGCAGCGCGGAGAGCCTGACGGTGGCCGCCGGCGCGCTGGAGCGGCTGAACACCGCGGCCGTCGAGGCGTACGACCGGGACGGCAAGACCGCGGAGCCGTGCGTGGAGACGTGGGAGGCGACGAACCTGAGCCTGGTGGCCCGGGTGCTGGTCGCCGCCGCCCGGCGCCGCGAGGAGACCCGCGGCTGCCACTGGCGCGACGACCGCCCGGACCGGGACGACGCCCGGTGGCGGCGGCACCTCGTCGTCCGGCTCACCCCGCACCGCACACTGGAGGTGCGGACCACCGAAGGCCCCGACTTCGCGGGCACGCGCCCCTCCCGGATCGGGGATGATGGGGCGGCCGCACCGCATCCGGCCCCCGCGGCCGCGCAGGCGCCCACCGAGGCGCCCGACCGGCAGCCCGCCGCACCGAAGGAGTTCTCGTGACCACCCCCGACCGTCCCCAGCCCGTCTCCCTGCCGCTGCCGACGATCGGGCCGCCGCCCGCGGCGGGCGGCGGCTGCGGTGACGGCTGCGGCTGCGGCGACGGCGAGGACTACGCGCTCGACCCGCTGGAGTGCGGCCTGGACCCGGACCTGGCGGTGCTGCTGGCCGACGCCGGGCTCGACCCGGTCCAGGTCGAGGACATCGCGCACATGGCGATCGAGGAGGACCTCGACCAGGGCGTGGACGTCACCACGGTGGCGACGGTGCCCGAGGAGGCGCTGTCGGTCGGCGACTTCACCGCGCGCGAGGCCGGCACGGTCGCCGGGCTGCGGGTCGCCGAGGCGGTGCTGTCCGTGGTGTGCACCGACGCGTTCGAGGTCGAGCGGCACGTCGAGGACGGCGACCGGGTCGAGGCCGGGCAGAAGCTGCTGACGGTGACCACCCGGACCCGCGACCTGCTGACCGCCGAGCGCAGCGCCCTGAACCTGCTGTGCCGGCTGTCCGGCATCGCCACCGCGACCGCCCGGTGGGTGGAGGCGCTGGAGGGCACCACGACGCAGGTGCGCGACACCCGCAAGACCACGCCGGGCCTGCGGGCCCTGGAGAAGTACGCGGTGCGCTGCGGCGGCGGCGCCAACCACCGGATGTCGCTGTCCGACGCGGCCCTGGTCAAGGACAACCACGTGGTCGCCGCGGGCGGAGTCGCCCAGGCGTTCAAGCTGGTCCGCGAGGAGTTCCCCGACGTGCCCATCGAGGTCGAGGTGGACACCCTGCACCAGGTGCGGGAGGTGCTGGACGCCGGCGCCGACCTGATCCTGCTCGACAACTTCACCCCCGCCGAGACCGCCGAGGCGGTGGCGATCGTCGCCGGCCGGGCCTTCCTGGAGTCCTCCGGGCGGCTGACGCTGGACAACGCCCGCGCCTACGCGGAGACCGGCGTTAACTTCCTCGCGGTGGGCGCGCTCACGCACTCCTCCCCGATCCTGGACATCGGCCTGGACCTGCGAGCGGAAGCGTAGGCGGATGCTGCTCACCATCGACGTCGGCAACACGCACACGGTCCTGGGGCTGTTCGACGGCGAGGAGATCGTCGAGCACTGGCGGATCTCCACCGACGCCCGCCGGACCGCCGACGAACTCGCCGTCCTGCTCCAGGGGTTGATGGGCATGCACCCGCTGCTCGGCGACCTCGGGGACGGCATCGACGGCATCGCGATCTGCTCGACGGTGCCGTCGGTGCTGCACGAGCTGCGCGAGGTGACCCGGCGCTACTACGGCGACGTGCCGTCGATCCTGGTCGAGCCGGGCATCAAGACCGGCGTGCCGATCCTGGTCGACCACCCCAAGGAGGTCGGCTCCGACCGGATCATCAACTCCCTTGCGGCGGTGCACCTGTACGGCGGCCCGTGCATCGTCGTCGACTTCGGCACCGCCACCACGTTCGACGCGGTGTCGGCACGCGGGGAGTACGTCGGCGGGGCGATCGCCCCGGGCATCGAGATCTCGGTGGACGCCCTGGGGGTGCGCGGCGCGCAGCTGCGGAAGATCGAACTCGCCCGGCCGCGCAGCGTCATCGGCAAGAACACCATCGAGGCGATGCAGTCCGGCATCCTGTACGGCTTCGCCGGGCAGGCCGACGGCATCGCCGAGCGGATGGCCCGCGAGCTGGCCGACGACCCGGACGACGTCACCGTCATCGCCACCGGCGGGCTCGCCCCGCTGGTGCTGGGCGAGGCGTCCATCATCGACGCGCACGAGCCGTGGCTGACCCTCATCGGCCTGCGGCTGGTCTACGAGCGGAACGTCTCCACGACCTGATCCCGCGACGGGCCCGCGGTGGCTCCGCGACCTCCCCGCGGCGGGCCCGCTACGGGTTCCGGGAAGCCGCGCGGAGGCGCTCGCGCACGTCCCGGGGCCCGCCGCGGGGACGCACCCATCCCGGCGACGCACCGCGTATACCGTATTGCGCGAAGTTTGTCCTCTTAGCACTTAAAGTCCATTCATGCCCACGCCACACGGAACCCGAGGCGGAATGGCGTTCAGCGCGAACGAGCTGAGCGTGCTGCGGCGCGCGCTGGCCGAGGTCCTGCACCCCAGCAGGAGGCCGGGCCCGCCCGCGGCGTCCACCGCCCTTACCCCCGCCGCCGCGCCCCGCCCGGCGGAGTACGTCCAGGACTGCCTGCGGCTGGCCGAGGCACTCGACGAGGCCGTGCACGAGGCCGGGCGGCTGCGTGCCTTCCTGCTGGACGAGCTGGTCCGGTACCGGCAGGCACTCCCGGGCAGTGCGGGCGGCTACCTGGAGCGCCTGACCGCCGCGCTCGCGGCGGGATACGTCCCCCGCGCCGACGATTTGGCCGCCCTGCGGCGGCTGCGCGCGCTGCCGTGCGGCCCCGCGGAGAACCGGCGGCGCACCGTGCTGCTGCGCCGCAGCGAGACCCTCGCGGAGAACGACGTCCGACTGCGTCTGGAGGCCCATATGACTATGACCGCCCCACGCCGGCTGCTCACCCTGCCCGGACTCGCCGACGAGCCGACGCCCAAGCCCGCGCCCAAGCCGGGCCCCGGGCCCGGCCAGGCGCCGGAGGAGAAGCCCAAGCCGGCCACCCCGGACAAGCCGCGCACGCCCACGCCCGCGGAGATCTGGCCGCCGCACCGCAGGACGCGCAAGCCGGACCAGGCGGCGCGCAGCGCCTGACCGTCCCCCGCCACCGCAAAGGGCGCCGGCCACCACCGTGGCCGGCGCCCTTTCCCGTGGCGGCGGCCAGCGGCGTCCAGGACGGGGAGCCCGGCCTGCATGGCGGCCCGGCACGGCCGCGCGCTCAGCCGCGCGCTCAGCGCGCACCCCGGCGGCGGGCCGAGCCCGCCAGGGCCACCGCCGCGGCGAGCACGGCCAGCCCCGCGGCCCCGCCCGCCACGTCGCGGGCCCTCGCACCGAGCCCGGTGCGGCGCCCGAACGCCGGCCCGACGCGGCCTGCCGGGTCGTACACCACCGGCCGGACCAGTCCTACGGCGCGGGCGCAGGTGCCGTCGGCGCGGACGCCGTGCACCGAGCCGTCGGGCAGCCGCACCCGGCAGGTGGCCACCCGGGCGCCGTGCTCCCACCGGTACGTCGGCGACTCGACGGTGGCCTGCGCGTCCCGGCCGCGCGCCGCCAGGTACCACTCGGGGGAGTAGAGCAGCGTCGCCGCCAGCAGCACGATCATCGCCGGCACCGTCACCAGGAACGCGGGACCGCTCCACGGCGCGCTGGGCACGACCGCCCACATCAGGAACAGCCCCGTGAAGCCCAGCACCGCGACGATCACCCCGAGCAGCTGCCCGACCAGCACCACGCAGCCCAGCAGGACCAGCAGCAGGACCGCCGCGCCCAGCAGGTACAGCAGCCAGAACCCCGCCACCTTGCCCGCCGGGTCGGCGATGTCCGCCGGGCCAGGACCCGCCAGGCGGCGTACCGTCGCCCGCCGGCCGGGGGAGGCCCCGAACTCGGCGACGATGTGCCGGACCTGCCGCGCGCCGGCCTCGGTGCCGGCCAGCTCGCGCAGCCGGGCCATGTCGAACCCGGAGGCGGCGAGCGTCCTGCGGTTCGCCGCGGACAGCGAGTCCAGGAACGCCTCGATCGGCGGATTGCCCTCGCGCTCTGCCACGGTGGGGGAGCCTTTCGGTGCTGCGCTGCCGGCGTCGGCCCCGGCAGGGCGCACCCCGTGGCCGGCGTGCGGCTGCCGCTTGCGCCGACCACTCTGGCCCGCCACGGCGGCGCGGACAACAGAGGGCGGGCAAAAGTGCCACCGGGCGCCTGGCTACGCTGGACGCCATGGACTACCTCTCCGCGATCGTGCCGCCTCTGGTGATGGCGGTGTTCTTCACCGTGCTGGTCGTGACGATCATCAAGAACCAGGGCGGCGCCAACAAGGCCAAGGAGGACGCCGCGGTCGACGCCGCGCTCGCCCGGGCCGAGGCGTCGCAGCGCACCGCCGACGCCGAGTAGGCGCGACACACAGGACACACCCGGCCGGCGGCGGCCGGGGGCTCGGGCCTGCGTACCCGCCCCAGCACAGCCTGCGCGGAGTAGCAATTCGGGCATTTCCGCTTATCGGCCCGTAGGATTCCCAGTGTGCCCCGACCGCTGGGAGAGCTCGAAGACGCCGTGATGACACGGGTGTGGGAGTGGAACCGCCCGGTCACGGTTCGTGAGGTACTCGAAGACCTGACACGGGACCGTTCCATCGCCTACACAACGGTGATGACCGTAATGGACAACCTGCGTCAGAAGGGGTGGCTCCGGCGCACCCAGGAAGGCCGCGCATATCGCTATGAGGCGGTATCGACGAGAGCGGCATACTCAGCCGCACTGATGAACGAAGCGTGGGCGGCGAGCGACAACCCCGCGGCCGCACTGGTCCACTTCTTCGGCATGATGTCACCGGAACAGCGCGAGGCGTTGCGGGACGCAATGCGCATCATCGAGTCGGGTGACCCCTCGGGACCGGGCGAAGCCGAAGGACGATAGCGTCCGCCCATGGCCCTCATGTCGAATGACGTCACGATCCGCCGCGCCCGCACCGTCGATGTCCCCGCGGTACGGGCCCTGCTGGACTCCTATGTCCGCGGCGGCATCCTGCTCGACAAGGCCACGGTGACCCTTTATGAGGACATCCAGGAGTTCTGGGTGGCCGAACGCGACGAGGACGCCACGGTGGTGGCCTGCGGCGCGCTGCACGTGATGTGGGAGGACCTGGCCGAGGTCAGGACCCTGGCGGTGGCCACCGAGCTGCACGGCAGGGGCGTCGGCCACCTGCTGCTGACCAAGTTGCTGGACACCGCGCGGTGGCTGGGAGTGCGCCGCATTTTCTGCCTGACCTTCGAAGTGGACTTCTTCGCCAAGCACGGCTTCGTGGAGATCGGCGAGACCCCGGTGGACCGCGATGTCTTCGGTGAGCTGCTCCGCTCCAATGACGAGGGTGTCGCCGAGTTCCTCGACCTCGAGCGAGTGAAACCGAACACCTTGGGCAACAGCCGCATGCTGCTGCAACTCTGAGAGATCCGGTTTGTCCGGATCGCGCTACCTCGGGCGAACCTCTTCGCGCAAGGGGTTTGTGTTTTCCGGTGAAAGGCGCTTTGCTTTTACCGTTAATCCGTTTTCGATGAAAGGGAAGCCGGTGGCACAGAAGGTTCAGGTCCTTCTTGTTGACGACCTCGACGGTGGCGAGGCGGACGAGACCGTGACGTTCGCACTCGACGGTGTGACGTACGAGATCGACCTCACCACAGAGAATGCCGACAAGCTGCGCGGGCTGCTCAACCCGTACACGGACCGTGGCCGCCGTACCGGTGGACGGGCGGGCCGCGGGCGCACCAAGGCGGTCCGCAGCGGGGGCGCTTCCGGCCCCGACACCGCCAAGATCCGTGCGTGGGCCAAGGAGAAGGGCTACGAAGTCAACGACCGCGGACGCGTGCCCGCGACCATCCGTGAGGCGTACGAGAAGGCCCACGGCTGATCCTGGGCGCGCGTTCGCAGCGTGAGCCGGTGGCAGGCGGTCGCCAGCGAGGCGACCAGTGCCGCCAGTCCGATGGGCACCCCCGATCCATCGGCACGGTCCGAGACACGCAGTGCGGGCACGGCGGATTCCACGTCTACTCCCGGCCGAGGAGGCCGCAGCCACACCGGTGCCGACCGGTCGTACGCGGCCTCCCGGCGGACCCATTCGGGATGCGCCGGGGCCCGCATCAGGGTGCCTGCGCCCAGTGCGGCCAGGTCCAGGGCGATCCCGCCCCACTCCAGCCACTCCAGCAGCCCCGGCAGCTCCTCCGCCGCGCCCGCGGCGACCAGCAGCCTGATCCGGTGGCCGTCCAGGGCGACGGGCCCCAGCTGCTCCGGCCGCGAGAAGCGGCTCAGCATGGCGAAGCCGGCCTCCGCCGGCGCGTCCAGCGCGTCGAACCGGACCCCGGTGACCAGACCGGGCGGCGACCCGGAGACCGGCCACCCCAGCTCGTGCTCGTACCAGCCCATACCGTGTGCAACTGCCACCCGCCACCAGGGTTACGCTTCGTCCCGGCCCGAATGCGCCGCGTCACGGCATGGGGGTCAGGGGATGTCCAGTCGTGTTCGCCCGTAGCGCACTCGAAACGCTGGCGCCGTGTGGATTACCGGCAGCTGAGGGTAAGAAGTACCTAGTGAGAAGGGCTGGTGTTCGAGCAGGCGGGACGGGCGTTCGCCACGGGCGTACTTGAGAACGGGGTATTCGCCTGGCCTGCGGGAACATCGTCTCGCACCATCGAGGTTGTGGGAGTGACGTCAGCCGGTAGCGCGGCTTGCCCTGTGTTTCCCTGGGGGATGCGGGGGTGATACGTGAGCGGCGCCGCTGTGCGGGACTAGCATGCGGAAGGACAGGGAGGGGACCGACCCCTCACTGCCCGACCGCTCTGAGGAGCGATTAACGATGTTCGAGAGGTTCACCGACCGCGCGCGGCGGGTTGTCGTCCTGGCTCAGGAAGAAGCCCGGATGCTCAACCACAACTACATCGGCACCGAGCACATCCTCCTGGGCCTGATCCACGAGGGTGAGGGTGTCGCCGCTAAGGCCCTGGAGAGCCTCGGGATTTCGCTCGAGGCGGTCCGCCAGCAGGTGGAGGAGATCATCGGTCAGGGCCAGCAGGCCCCGTCCGGGCACATCCCCTTCACGCCCCGGGCCAAGAAGGTGCTGGAGCTGTCGCTCCGCGAAGCCCTTCAGCTCGGCCACAACTACATCGGCACCGAGCACATCCTGCTCGGCCTGATCCGCGAGGGCGAGGGCGTCGCCGCCCAGGTCCTGGTGAAGCTGGGTGCCGACCTGAACCGCGTCCGGCAGCAGGTCATCCAGCTGCTGTCCGGTTACTCCGGTGGGAAGGAGTCGGCCACGGCCGGCGGGCCGGCCGAGGGCACCCCCTCGACCTCGCTCGTGCTGGACCAGTTCGGCCGCAACCTCACCCAGGCCGCTCGTGAGACGAAGCTCGACCCGGTGATCGGGCGCGAGAAGGAGATCGAGCGGGTCATGCAGGTGCTGTCCCGCCGTACCAAGAACAACCCCGTCCTGATCGGCGAGCCCGGCGTCGGCAAGACCGCCGTCGTCGAGGGCCTGGCCCAGGCGATCGTCAAGGGCGAGGTGCCCGAGACGCTCAAGGACAAGCAGCTCTACACGCTGGACCTGGGCGCCCTGGTCGCCGGTTCCCGCTACCGCGGTGACTTCGAGGAGCGCCTGAAGAAGGTGCTCAAGGAGATCCGCACCCGCGGCGACATCATCCTGTTCATCGACGAGCTGCACACCCTGGTGGGCGCCGGCGCGGCCGAGGGCGCGATCGACGCGGCCTCGATCCTGAAGCCGATGCTGGCCCGCGGGGAGCTGCAGACCATCGGTGCCACCACCCTGGACGAGTACCGGAAGTACCTGGAGAAGGACGCGGCCCTGGAGCGCCGCTTCCAGCCCATCCAGGTCGCCGAGCCGTCCCTCCCGCACACCATCGAGATCCTCAAGGGCCTGCGCGACCGGTACGAGGCGCACCACCGGGTGTCCATCACCGACGAGGCCCTGGTGCAGGCGGCCACGCTGGCCGACCGCTACATCTCGGACCGCTTCCTGCCGGACAAGGCGATCGACCTGATCGACGAGGCCGGCTCCCGGATGCGCATCCGCCGGATGACCGCGCCGCCGGACCTCCGCGAGTTCGACGAGAAGATCGCCGAGGTGCGTCGCGAGAAGGAGTCCGCGATCGACTCGCAGGACTTCGAGAAGGCCGCTTCCCTGCGGGACAACGAGAAGCAGCTGCTCGCCGCGAAGGCCAAGCGGGAGAAGGAGTGGAAGGCCGGCGACATGGACGTCGTCGCCGAGGTCGACGGCGAGCTGATCGCCGAGGTCCTCGCCACCGCCACCGGTATCCCGGTCTTCAAGCTCACCGAGGAGGAGTCCTCCCGGCTGCTGCGCATGGAGGACGAGCTCCACAAGCGCGTCATCGGCCAGAAGGACGCCGTCCAGGCGCTGTCCAAGGCGATCCGGCGTACCCGCGCCGGTCTGAAGGACCCCAAGCGTCCCGGTGGCTCGTTCATCTTCGCCGGCCCGTCCGGTGTCGGTAAGACCGAGCTGTCCAAGGCGCTGGCGGAGTTCCTGTTCGGCGACGAGGACGCGCTGATCTCCCTGGACATGTCGGAGTTCAGCGAGAAGCACACCGTCTCGCGGCTGTTCGGCTCCCCGCCCGGCTACGTCGGGTACGAGGAGGGCGGCCAGCTCACCGAGAAGGTGCGCCGCAAGCCGTTCTCCGTGGTCCTCTTCGACGAGGTCGAGAAGGCCCACCCGGACATCTTCAACAGCCTGCTGCAGATCCTGGAGGACGGTCGCCTGACCGACTCCCAGGGCCGGGTCGTGGACTTCAAGAACACGGTCATCATCATGACGACCAACCTCGGCACCCGGGACATCTCCAAGGGCTTCAACCTGGGCTTCGCCGCCCAGGGCGACACCAAGTCCGGCTACGACCGGATGAAGGCCAAGGTCAGCGACGAGCTGAAGCAGCACTTCCGCCCGGAGTTCCTGAACCGTGTGGACGACGTGATCGTCTTCCCGCAGCTCAGCCAGGACGACATCCTGCAGATCGTCGACCTGATGATCGGCCGGGTGGACGAGCGGCTGAGGGACCGCGACATGGGCATCGAGCTGTCCAACGAGGCCAAGGTCCTGCTCTCCAAGCGGGGCTACGACCCGGTGCTCGGCGCCCGGCCGCTGCGTCGCACGATCCAGCGGGAGATCGAGGACTCGCTGTCCGAGAAGATCCTCTTCGGCGAGCTGCGCCCCGGCCACATCGTCGTCGTGGACGTCGAGGGCGAGGGCGAGTCGGCGAAGTTCACCTTCCGCGGCGAGGAGAAGGTCACCGTGGCCGACGCCCCGCCCGTGGAGACCGCGAGCGGCCCGCCGAACCTGTCCAAGGAGGCGTGACGCCTCCGGCGCGGTAGCGCCCCCTGCAAGGGCCCGGCCCCGGACCAGCACCGCTGGTCCGGGGCTGGGCTTTCGTCACGTCCGGGGGCGGGGGACGAACGTCACGGTCGCCTTGGGCGGGAGGGCGTCGGCGTTGAGCAGGGTGAGGCCGCGGACCGGGTCGCGGATCGTGACCGAGGCCAGCTCGGCCAGGCCGGCCAGGGGGAGCAGGTCGATCGTGTCCGGCGGCCGGTGGGCGCAGAGCAGGCTGATCTCTTCGAGGCCGGGGAACAGCCCGTCGACCCCGTCGAGCGGCGGCAGCTCGTGCTGGGCGGTGAGGGACAGCCGCCGGATCCCGGGGAGCGGGGGAAATCCAGGATCGAGGTGGTCGAACATCGCGGTGCTCAGGGCCAGGGACTCGAGTGCGGCCAGGCCCGCCAGCCTGGCCCAGTCCTCCCGCAGAAGAGGCTTGAACGGGGAGTGGCAGCCCAGATGGACGAGACCGGGAACGTGCTCGATGCCGTCGAACCCGTCCATGCCGTAGGGCGTGTAGAGCTCCTTCAGAGGCAGTCCCTGCGGCAGCGTCGACAGCCCCGGCCATGGGCGTTCCTGGCCGTCGACCGCCAGGAACTCCAGGTCGCCGAGCCCGGCCAGCCCGGCCAGGTCCAGTGGCCGCGGCAGCTCGTAGAGCCACAGCTTGCGCAGCGCCCGGCGTCCCAGCGGCGAGAGATCGGTGATCCGCGAGGCGTCCAGCAGCATCAGCTCGGCCAGCCGGGGCAGCGCGCACAGCGCCGCCAGCTCGGCGTCGGTCACGGCCGGCCCCAGGTGGATCTTGGTGAGCTGCTGCGGATCGCCGATCCCGGCCAGCAGCGCGGTGGCCGAGAGGGCGCCCGCCGTGCGCACCTGGGTCACCCCGCCGAGCTCCGCGAGCGCCCGCAGCTCGTCCGCCGACTCGGCCACGTAGAGGGTCTCCGCCCTCGGGAGCCGGTCGAGGACCTCGGCCGCGTACCGCGCGCAGTCCGCGCCGTGGGGGAACTGGGCGAGAGGGCTGCGGACCCCGGCGTCGGCGTGGCCGGCGAACCGGGCCAGCAGCGGCACCGCCGCGTCCCCGCCCACGCGGTGCGCGGCCTGCACCACCGCCCGCGCGTCATCGTCCGCCAGCTCGCCGGGCCCCGGCAGCAGCTCCAGCACCATCGGGCCGACGGCCGCCAGCTCCTCGGCCTCCGGGTACGTCCGCGGGGGGATCAGGGCCGCGCCGCGGTCCTCGACCAGGCGGCGCACCTCGGGGTCCAGTTCGGTGGCGTGTTCCAGGCAGGCCATGGCCAGCAGGTGCAGGCGGGCGCGGTGCGACTTCGTGCGGTCGCCGCGGGTGACGATCTTGCGCAGCAGCCGGGCGCGCTCGCCGGGACGGGCGTGGGCGACGGCCATGCGGATCACGTCGGCCCACTGGTCGTGGTGGGCGTTGCGGGTCATCAGGTCGAAGTCGCGCTCCTCCACCGCGGCCTTCGCCGCCAGGTAGTCCTGGAAGGTGCGGTGGATGAAGTCGACGCTGCCGGCCGCGGGCTCACGGATCAGCCCGCTGCGGCCCAGCAGGTAGCGGTGGACCGCGCCGGCGTCGCCGAGGGCGGCGACCGCGGGCATGGCCGGCAGCGCGGCGCCGATCAGCGCGACCGCGTCGGCCGTGTCCATCTCCGCCTGCCGGTTCCTGACCAGCCAGTACGCCAGCTTCTGGAGCAGCTGGACCTGCGGCGCCTCGGTGAGCAGCGGCGCCAGGTCGCGCTCCTGATCGCGGCGGACCAGCAGCATCGCCAGCGCCGCGTCGTACAGCTCCTTGCGGCCGGTGGGCAGGTAGCCGCCGCGGTCGCGGTGCAGGGCGCAGATCAGCCCGCACATCAGCGGGTTCGTGGCCAGCCTGGCCAGGTCCTGCTTGGCGTGCAGGGCCTGCAGCAGGGAGCGCTCGTAGCCGTCGAGGCGGGCCAGCTCGGCCGTGTCGCCGCGGACGGTCCCGCGGACCGCGTCGTGCCAGCGGGCGGTGAAGGCCTGGACGTCGGCGCGGTTCATGGGGGACAGGGTCAGCTCGGTGAAGCCCTCGTCGGCGAGCCAGGCGTCGGCCACCGCCGAGGGGCGCGAGGTCACCAGCCAGCGGTTGCCGGGGTAGGCGGCGAGCAGGCCGCGCAGCCAGTCGCCGACGCGCTCGCGGGCCCGCTCGTCGATCTCGTCCAGGCCGTCCACCAGCACCAGGCCGCGGCCCTCGCGCAGCACCTGTTCGGCCCACCCGTCGGGCGCGGTCATAGGGACGTCGACCGCGCCGAGGAAGCCGCCGGGCGCGGGCAGCCGGTCGCGGCGGGCGAGGGTGCGCAGCGGGAGCACGTACGGGACGGTGTCCCGCAGGTGGCCCAGATGCTCGCCGAGGTCCTGCCGGGCGGCGGCGACCGCCAGCCACTGCACGAGGGTGCTCTTGCCGGACCCGGCGACCCCGCGCAGCAGCACCCGGTCCCGTCCCGCGAGCGCCTGCTCGGCGGGCAGCGAGCCGGACCCCTCTGCACCGCCGAGGACGCCGCCGCTCCGCCACGCGTTCCCGGCGGCGGCGCTCGGCGCGGCCTCCAGGCTGTAGTAGGCGGCGTCCAGCGGCCAGGTCGCCCGGCTGCGGTCGCCGACGTCGATCCCGAAGATCCGCAGGGTGCCGTGGCGCTTGGCGACGTACGCGCCGTAGCGCGGCTCGAACTCGGCGGCCTCGTCGACGAGCTGCCCGGGGGGCGGCGCCAGCCGCGGCGGAGCGACGCGGTGGGCGGTGAGCGCGGCGAGGAAGTCGTCCTCCTCGAGCAGCCGGTACAGCGGGGTGACGGTGACCCGGCCGTGCTGCCAGCCGGCGGGGTCGGTGGTGATCACGCCCAGCAGCACCCCGCGGGCGAACACGGCCGTGCCGGACAGGCCCGCGAGCGGCGAGTGGCCGTCGGGCCGCGGCGCGGGCGGGGTCCCGTCCAGGGTGAGCACGTCGCGGCCGGTGAACAGGCCGGAGCCGGGCTTGTAGGTGCCGGTCAGCTGCTCGCTGTCCAGCCGTCCCGCCGCGTCCCGCTGCACGTAGGGGAAGCCGACCGCGTCGCAGCCGGGGACGGTGCCGAGCGAGACGATCTGCGCCCAGCGGTCGCCGGCCTGCGGGAACAGGCCGGGCGGCGCCAGGTCCACCGGCGCGGCGAGCAGGGCCGCGTCGATCCCGGACGGGTCGTGCCGCCGGGACCACGCGCGGGCGCAGACCGTCTCGCCCGGCCCGCCGGGCACGGTGACGCGGGCGTCCGCCGCGCCCTCGCCGCCCTCCACCAGGTGTGCGGCGGTGAGCACCAGCCGGGGGCCGAGCAGGTAGCCGCTGCCCTGGCGTCCGCCGCAGCGGACCACGGCCAGGCGCTCCCGGAGCGGCCCGGTCCCGGCGGCCGGCTCAGCCACGCTGGGCCAGGCCGGAGATGTCGCCCTCGTCCGGTGCCCCGATCAGCGGGGCGTGGCCGGTGGCGGCGTCCACGGGCCGCAGGGTGAAGGAGACGGTGTGGGTGCGGCCGTCTGTCCGGGACAGGTCGGCGCCGGCGTCCACGACCCAGGCCCGCACCCCGCCGCGGCCCGTGCGGGCGCGCTGCAGCTGGACCGTGAAGTCCATCCGGATCTCGCCGACCTCGAACCGCAGGCCCTGTCCCGCGCCGCGGGCGGCGCCGGCCATCAGCCCCTGCCGTACCGCCTCCACGGCGTCGGCCAGGTCCATGCCGCTCACCGCCGCCGGTTCGACGTGCTCGTCCTGTGTGGTCATGCGGCAGCGCCCCCTCCTGCGCGGACAAGGGCACCACGGTAGTGGAGCCGGTGTGACCGCGGCCACGAATTCCGGCGAATTCGGAACGGGTCATGTGGCCCGGGCCACATTCCCTTGCCGGGTGAATCCATCGGAAATGGCGTGCCCGAGTGACGTGCCGCACGTGAGCCACGCCACTTACTAACCGACATAGTCGGACGCCGGGGTGCGTGGGGCTGTCCACAGGGTGGGGACGGGGGAAGTGAAGGCCCGCCAGGGCGCTCGCCCGGGCAATTCGGGCGTAACGGGAGTTATCCGCCCCGTGAAGGACGGGTTCGCCAGGGGGTCCCGCTACGAGTCCGGCTAGTAAGAGGGGTCCTTGCCGCCTCGCCGAATGCCGCGTTACCAAGGAATGGCAGCGGGCCGCAGAACGGAATCTGCTGCTCTACGGAATCTGCTGCACCCCCGATTCAGTGAGGTTATTTCTCCATGCGCAAGATCTCGACGATGAAGAACCGCACCCCGAAGTCCGTTACCCGCGGCAGGGTCGCCGTGGTGACCGGAGGTCTGGTCGCGGCGATCGCGCTGGGTTCGACCGCTGCGATAGCCGCCGCTCCCTCGGACTCCGCCCCCGCCTCGGCGACGGCCGTGCAGAAGCAGGCCGCGGACCAGAAGGCGGCCGCCGCGAAGAAGGCCGCCGACGCCAAGGCCGCGGAGGCGAAGAAGGCCGCCGACGCCAAGGCGCGCGTCAACGGCTGGGTCACCCCCACCACCGGTTACGTGCTCGGCGCCGGCTACAACCAGGCCGGCCCGCACTGGGCCCACAAGCACTCCGGCCAGGACTTCGTCGTGCCGAGCGGCACCACCGTGCGCGCCGCGCACACCGGCACCGTCGTCACCGCCGGCTGGGGCGGCGCCTACGGCAACAACATCGTGATCAAGCACGGCTCGCAGCTGTACACCCAGTACGGCCACCTGTCGAAGATCGAGGTGCACGTGGGCGAGAAGGTCACCACCGGCGAGGAGATCGGCAAGTCCGGCTCCACCGGCAACTCGACCGGCCCGCACCTGCACTTCGAGGTCCGGACCACCCCGTACTACGGCTCCTCCGTCGAGCCGCTGCACTTCCTGCGTGCCCACGGCGTCAACCCGTGAGCAGCATGATCGACTCCTGCGAGTGATCAGCATCAGCTCGGGACGGCGGAACGTTCAGTCCACCGCGACGTTCGTCTCCGCCTGAGCAACAAGATCGAGGGCGACCTCGAGGATGGCCGCGCGCTTCTCCTCGGGGTCGCCCTCGACGTTGCGCGTCACGAACATGCCGGCGTGCATTGAGAACAGCGCGGTGACGCTGCGCACCTGCGCGGCGATCGGGGCGTCGGGGTCCTTGAGCAGGTCGCCGAGCGCGGCCGTGGCGCAGCGGAACGTCTCGCCGATGGTCAGCTCGCGGACGGTGGCCTGGTTCTCCTGGATGAACCGGAACAGATCCGTGGACTGCCACAGGATCTCGCTGTAACGGCGCAGCAGTTCCTGCTTGGTCTCCAGCGTGCGCGGCTGCGCCTCGCCCCAGGCGATGAGGTCCCTGATGGGCCGGGCGAGGTCCTCGGCGATCGAGCTGAGGATGTCCTCCTTGGTCTTGAAGTGGTAGTACAGCGCGGCTTTGGTGACCTCCAGCCGCTCGGCGATCTCCCGCAACGAGGTCTTCTCGTAGCCCTGTTCGGCGAACAGGGCCAGCGCGACCTCCTGGATCCGGCGGCGCGTGTCGCCCCGGCGGGTGTGGTGCGGTGTGGCCATTGACTTGTCGCTCTCCTGCTGCACTACGCGTCACCTCGCGACGGTCGAGCGTGACGGGCCCGGTTGCACCCCCACGGTAGGGCCTTACTGTGAGGCTACGCACTTACTTGACGCCCGGCTAGTAAACACCGTAACTTGCTCACCGTACAGAACTAGCCGGGCGGCAAGTAAGTACCCCTGAACCACCGCCCTCGCACGGGGGAGGAAGAACGGTCATGTCCCAGACCGAAAATCCGGCCGCCACCGACGGACCGCGCCAGCGCAGCGTCCGTGTGGTCATGGTCGGCCTGATGGTCGCGATGCTGCTCGCGATGCTCGACAACATGATCATCGGCACCGCGATGCCGACGATCGTCGGCGAACTCGGCGGCCTGAACCACCTGTCGTGGGTCGTCACGGCCTACACCCTGGCCACCGCCACCTCGACCCCGATCTGGGGCAAGCTCGGCGACATGTACGGCCGCAAGAACATCTTCATGACGTCGATCGTGATGTTCCTGGCCGGCTCCGCGCTGTCCGGCGCCTCCCAGTCGATGGACCAGCTGATCACCTTCCGCGCCGTGCAGGGCCTGGGCGCCGGCGGCCTGATCGTCGGCGTGATGGCGATCATCGGCGAGCTGATCCCGCCGCGCGAGCGCGGCAAGTACCAGGGCCTGACCGCCGGTGTCATGGCGATCGCCATGATCGGCGGCCCGCTGGTCGGCGGCTCCATCACCGACAACTGGGGCTGGCGCTGGAGCTTCTACATCAACCTGCCGATCGGCGTGGTCGCGCTCGCGATGATCACCATCGTGCTGCACCTGCCCAAGAAGCGCACCGAGAGCCGGATCGACTACCTCGGCGCCGTCCTGCTGACCGTCGCCATCACCTCGCTGGTACTGCTCACCACCTGGGGCGGCACCCAGTACGCGTGGGGCTCCGGCATGATCATCGGCCTGCTGGTGCTGGGCCTGGCGTCGCTCGCCGGCTTCCTGTACGCCGAGACCCGCGCCGCCGAGCCGATCCTGCCGCTGCGCATCTTCCGCAGCGGCAACTTCACGCTGATCTCCCTGATCGGCTTCCTGGTCGGCTTCACCATGTTCGGCTCGATGACCTTCCTGCCGCTGTTCCAGCAGACCGTGCAGGGCGCCTCGGCGACCAACTCCGGGCTGCTCCTGCTGCCGATGCTGCTGGCCATGATGGCGGTCTCGATGGTCGCCGGCCGGGTCACCACCAGCACCGGCAAGTACAAGATCTTCCCGATCATCGGCGGCGCGCTGATCATCGTCGGCCTCTACCTGCTGTCCACGATGGGCGTGCACACCTCGCGGCTGACCTCCGGCGTGTTCATGGCCGTGCTCGGCGCCGGCATGGGCTTCATCATGCAGATCACCATGCTGATCGCCCAGAACAGCGTGGACATGAAGGACATCGGCGTCGGCTCCTCGTCGGCGACGCTCTTCCGCACGATCGGCGGCTCCTTCGGCGTCTCGCTGTTCGGCGCGCTGTTCACCCACAAGGTGCAGCACGGCATGGAGAGCGGCGCGGGCGGCAAGGGCGCCGCGGCCACCCAGGGCGGCGCTCAGCTGGACCCGGCGACGATCGCCAAGTTCCCGCCGGACATCAAGGACGCCTACTTCCACGCGGTGGCCTCCGGTACCCACGTGGTGTTCCTGTGGGGCGCTCTCGTCAGCATCGTCGGCTTCATCGCCGCCTGGTTCCTGGTCGAGACCCCGCTGCGCGGCGCGACCTCCAAGTCCGCCCCGGCCGCCGAGGAGGCGCCGGTCCTGGCCGACGCCCACTGACCCTCCGGGCCTCCCCGCCCCCGACCCGACGGCCGGACCCCCACCAGGGGTCCGGCCGTCTGCGTTCTCGGCGTTCTCTGGGTTCTCGGCGTTCCGGCGTTCTCCTCGCGCCCCTCGGGGGCGTCAGTCCTCGGTGGCCGCGGGAAACAGGCGCTCGACGGCAGCCACGACCGCCGCCCGGCGGTCCGCGAGGAACGACGCGCGTGCCGCGTCGTCCGGGGGCAGCAGGTCGGGTTGCGCGGCCCAGGCCATGGCGATCTGGTTGACGAGGACAAGGACGTCGATCGGCGCGAAGGCGGAGTCCAGCCGACCGGTCTGCTGGGCCCGGCGCAGTTGCTCGATCTTGCCGGCCACCGACCGGCGGATGGCGTCGTCGGGCGGAGAGCCGTCCGTTCCCAGTTCGAGCTGTCCCCACCGCATGAGACGGAAGTGCTCGGGATGGTCGGTGAAGTAGTCGTGGATGCGCCCCGCGTAGCCGGGCAGGTCGGCGGGGTCCAGCCGGGTCGCCTTGGCGACCGCCGTCAGCTCCTGCGCGGAGACGAAGCGGTAGAGGTCCTCCTTGCCGGCGAAGTAGGCGTAGAAGCGCTCTTTGCTGGTCCGCGCGCCCTTGGCGATGCGGTCGACCCGGGCCCCGGCGATCCCGTACCGGGAGAACTCGTCCTTGGCGGCGCTGACGATGCGGTCGCGGGTCGAGTCTGCGCGGGGCGGAGGCGTCATGACTCCACGCTACTCGACCGAACCGTTCGGTTTGGTCGTGGGCGGTGCAGGGCGTAGGGTTCAAACCGAACAGTTTGGTGTGACATCGAGGAGGCTCCATGCAGCAGCGGACACTCGGCACCCAGGGCCTGACCGTCTCGGCCCTCGGCTACGGCGCGATGGGCCTGACCATGGCCTACGGTCCCGGCGACGAGGAGGCGGGCGTCGCGGCCGTTCGCCGCGCCCACGAGCTGGGCGTCACCTTCTTCGACACCGCCGAGCTCTACGGGTGGGGCACCGGCTCCAACGAGACCCTGGTCGGCAAGGCGGTCAAGGACTTCCGCGACGAGGTGGTCCTGGCCACCAAGTTCGGCTTCACCTTCGAGGAGCGCGGCTTCGGGCTCGACAGCCGCCCGGAGAACATCCGCAAGGTCGCCGACAACAGCCTGCGCTACCTGGGCGTCGACCGGATCGACGTCTTCTACCAGCACCGCGTCGACCCCGCCGTGCCGATCGAGGACGTCGCCGGAACCGTCAAGGAGCTCATCGACGCCGGCAAGGTCGCGTACTTCGGCCTCAGCGAAGCGGGCCCGCAGACCATCCGCCGCGCGCACGCCGTCCAGCCGGTCTCGGTCCTGCAGAGCGAGTACTCGCTCTTCGAGCGCGACGTCGAGCAGCTCTTCCCGACCCTGGAGGAGCTGGGCATCGGCTTCGTCGCCTACTCGCCGCTGGGCCGCGGCTTCATCACCGGCACCGCCAGGCCCGCTGGCGAGTACGACGCGACCGACATGCGCAACACCGACCCGCGCTGGCAGCCCGGCAACTTCGAGAAGAACGTCGAAGCCGTGGAACGACTCGGCCGGCTGGCCCGCGAGAGGGGCATCACCGTCTCCCAGCTCGCCCTGGCCTGGCTGCTCGCCCGGGGCGAGCACATCGTCCCGATCCCGGGCACCCGCAGCGCCGCCCGCATGCAGGAGAACGCCCACGCCGCCGACGTCGCCCTCACGGACGAGGATCTGGCCGCGATCCGCGAGATCCTCCCGACTGGCGGCTTCGGTGCCCGCTACGCCGAAGGACAGGTCCCCACCTGGATCTGAAGCGGGCGAAGCCGGCCGCGTCGCCGACCGGCCGGACCAGGCGGTGCGGCAGCGCCGGGTCTAGCGCGGCAGGAGGAGCTGGGAGACCGCGCCGCCGCCGTCCTCGGGCGGGGCGTTGCGGAAGGTGAGGCGCGCGCCGAGGACGCGGGCCTGGCCGGTGGCGATGGTCAGGCCGAGGCCGTGGCCACTGCCGGAGCGGTCGCTGCTGCCGGTGCGGAACCGGCTCGGCCCCTCGCGGAGCAGGTCCTCGGGGAAGCCGGGGCCGTGGTCGCGGACCCGCAGGAACGGGCCGTCGACCACCACCTCGACCGGCGGCCGGCCGTGGCGGCCCGCGTTCGCCAGCAGGTTGCCGAGGATCCGCTCCAGGCGGCGCGGATCGGTCTGCACGACCGCCTCCTCCTCGACGGTGACCTTCGCCTCTGGCGCGAGCGCCGGCACCCGGCGCCGCACGAACTCGCCGAGCGCCACGTCCGCCAGGTCCGCCTGCTCGGCGGCGCCGTCCAGCCGGGCCACCTCCAGGACGTCCTCGACCAGGGTGCGCAGCGCGTGCACCCGGTCCCTGACGAGTTCGGACGGGCGGCCGGGCGGCAGCAGTTCGGCCGCGGTGACCAGGCCGGTGACCGGGGTGCGCAGCTCGTGGGCGATGTCGGCGGTCACCCGGCGCTCGGCCTCCAGCCGCAGTTGCAGCGCGTCGGCCATGGCGTCCACGGCCCGTGCCAGCTCGTCGGTCTCGTCCCGTACCCGGCGCCCGCCGATCTCCTCGCGGACCCGCACGTTGTTGTCGCCGTCGGCCACCCGGCGGGCGGCCGACGCGGCCTTGCGCAGCCGCCGCGACATCCGGCCGCCGATCAGCACGCCGAGCGCGGTGCCGACGCCCACCACCGCGATCGAGCCGACCACCAGCGCCTGGTCCAGGTCGACGAGCACCGAGTAGCGGTCGGTGAACGCGCCCTTCAGCGACAGCACGTGCCCGTCGTTCAGCGGCGTCTCCGCCCACACGGTCGGGGCGCCGTGTTTGTTCTCCTGCACGAACGTGGCCCGCTGGCCCTTGGCCGCGTACTCCTTCAGCGGCTTCGGCAGCGCCGGATCGTCGATCTTGGCGAAGAACGCCGGGCGGTTGGTCAGCTCGTAGATCCGCAGCGCCGACTGGACCTTCTCGTCCTGCACGTCACGGGTGCTGTTGATCATGCTGACCCGGGCGGCGTTGTGCACGACCAGGCTCAGCGCGACGGCCACCAGCGCCGAGACCACGGCGATCGCCGCACTCAGCTTCCACTGCAGGCCACTGCGGAAGAACGCGCGCATGCTCATGCCCGCAGCTTGTAGCCGAAGCCGCGCACCGTCTCGATCCGGTCCTGGCCGATCTTGGTGCGCAGCCGCTGCACGTGGACGTCCACCACGCGGGTGTCACCGCCCCACTCGTAGTCCCACACCCGCTCCAGAAGGCGGTCCCGGGACAGCACGGTGCCCGGCGCCCCGGCGAACTCCAGGAGCAGCCGCATCTCGGTCGGGGTGAGCGCCAGGCGCGCCCCGTCCCGGGTGACCTCCATGCCCTCGGGGTCGATCGCGATGTCGCCGAACGCCAGCAGCGCGGCCTCGTCGGCCGGGTCGTCGGCGGCCGCGGCGCGGAACCGGCGCAGCACCGCGCGGATCCGGGCGACCAGGACCGCGCCGTCGAACGGCTTGGTGACGTAGTCGTCGGCGCCGGCCTCCAGGCCGAGCACGACGTCGATGGCGTCGGCGCGCGCCGACACCATGATCACCGGGACCGTGGACTCGTCCCGGATCCGGCGGCACAGGCTGACCCCGTCCAGGCCGGGGACCATCACGTCGAGCAGCGCCAGGTCGGGCTGCTTGGTGCGGAAGGCCTCCAGGCCGGTCAGCCCGTCGGGGGCCGCGGTGACCTGGAAGCCGTCACGTTCGAGGGCGAGGGTGGTCGCCTCGCGGATGACATCGTCGTCCTCGACGAAGAGGACATGGGTGGCCGCCATGTCCCTATCGTCCCCCAACCGGCGCACTGCTCGTGGGCGACTGCGACGGCAGATCCGGATCCAGCGGGTCGGAGTCGGGCACCGGCAGCGGGTCGGTGGCCAGCGGCTCCGGGGAGGCCGTCGGCGTCTTCGCCCCGTAGTCCTGGTAAGTGCGGGCGACCTGGACGAACTGGCTGCCGCGCCAGACGTACGTGGTCGACTCCTCGCCTGTGGGGTACGCCACAGGGTCGTCGGAACGGTAGACCTCGTGGATCACCTGCAGCCGGCCGCTGTCGACCGTGCCGTAGACGCCGGTGTGCTCGTCCGCGAAGACGTTCTGGTACTTGCCGCCGACCTTCCGGTACACGTACGAGGCCACGCCCAGGCCGTCACCGCAGGTCATGATGTTGACCACCAGGTCGGGGCCGTCACCGGACGTCAGATTGCCGGAGTCGGTGTCCATCGGGTAGGCGTCGTCGTTGCACGGAGTGAGATCCTCGCGCACGTCGGGACTGACGGCGGTGTCCCTGCGGATCATGGTCGCCAGGGCCGCCGGATCGGCGGCGATGGCGGGCGCCGTGGTGGAACGCGGCTTGACGGTCTCGGTCGGTGCCGGCCCCTCCCTGCGGGCTCCGGTCACCGATGTGCCGCAGCCGGCCACCACGACGCACACGCAGATCAGCGCGACCGCCGTGGTCAGGGAGGCTATGCGGCGCACACGCTCTCCCTCCGTGAATAGCCGTAGGTGCCGTGCTCCAGCTCGTAGCGCAGCCGGGCCAGTGCCCGGTGCAGGGTGCTCTTCACCGTACCTGTGGACATGCCCAAGGCGCGGGCCGTCTCCTCGGTCGTGAGCTGGCCGTAGTGGCGCAGCAGCACGACCTGCCGCTGCTTGGGGGCGAGCACCCGCATGGCGTCGCGCAGCATCTCGCGGTCGGCCCGCTGCTCCGCGCCGTCGTCGATGCTGGCCTCCGGCAGTTCGGCGGACGGCACCTCCTCCAGTTTGCGGTTGCGCCACCACTCGGTGCGGGTGTTGATCATCACGCGGCGCATGTAGGCGTCGGCCAGCGCCTTGTCGGCGATGCCGTCCCAGCGGGGGTAGGTGCGGACCAGCGCCGTCTGGACGAGGTCCTGGGCGTCGATCGGGTCGGGCACCAGCCGGCGGGCGCTGCGCAGCAGGGCATCCTGCCGGGTCCGGACGTACTCCTCGAACTCCAGTACCGCGCCGTTCGCCGTCATCGGTGCCTCCGCCCCATCTGCCCATTCGCCGGGCCGGGGGAAGGACTCCCAACCGGCCGCAATTGAAGTTACGAAGCGGATGTTGGGCTTTCGCCACCGCGAGCGCACAGCGAACGCACAGCAACCCATCGGTTGTGTAACGCCCAGGAGCGAATCGGGACAAGCGACGTAATGCGGGTCGCTCCCCGGCGCGTAAAGGGGACATAAGGCCAGGCGAGAAGGAGGGAGGGTGGCCCTCGGTGACGACGCCGGGGCGTCAGGCCGCTGCTCTGCCGGTCATCCCTGGGGCTTGCCGGTCATCACTGGGGCAGCCGGTAGCGGGCACCGGAGAGGGGTTCGACGAGGCCGTCCTCGACCAGGCCGTCCAGGGCCCGCGCCCGCTGGACGGGCTCGTGCCACACCGCGTCCAGGGCCGCCTGCGGCACCGGCTCCCGTGAGGCGCGGAGTACGGCCAGCAGCCGGCCGCGCACCTGGCGGTCGGTGCCGGCATAGGTCTGGCCGCGGCGCGGCGGGCCGTCGTGCGCCGGCGAGCCCGCGAGCCGCCAGGCACAGCGTGCCGCCACCGGGCAGCGGCCGCACTCCGGCGAGCGGGCCGCGCACACCAGCGCGCCCAGCTCCATCGTGGCCGCAGCCCAGCGGGCCGCGGTCGCCTCGTCGGCCGGGAGCAGCGCGCCGGCCGTCCGGCGCTCGGCCGCGGTCGTCGCGTTGGGCGGGTAGGCCGTGCCCGACACCAGCCGGGCGAACACCCGCCGCACGTTGGTGTCCAGGACGACATGCCGCCGCCCGTAGGCGAACGACGCCACCGCGGCAGCGGTGTACTCGCCGACGCCCGGAAGGGCCAGCAACTCGTCATGCGCCTCCGGGACTTCACCGTCGTGCTGGTGCGCTATGGCGGTCGCCGCGGCGTGCAGCCGCAGGGCCCGGCGCGGGTAGCCGAGCCGGCCCCAGGCGCGGACCGCCTCGCCCGGCGGCTCGGCGGCCAGGTCGGCCGGCCGCGGCCAGCGGGCCAGCCACTCCTGGTGCACGGGCAGGACCCGGCTGACCGGGGTCTGCTGGAGCATGAACTCGCTGACCATGACCGACCAGGCGCCCGCGTCGGGGTGGCGCCACGGCAGGTCGCGGGCGTTCCCGTCGAACCAGTCGATGACCAGGTCGTGCAGCTCGGCCACGGCCTGCGGGCGCAGCGGCGGCGCGGCCGCGGACGGCTGCGGGGACCGCCGGTCGGCGGGGTCCGCCGCGTCGTGGCCGGGAGTGGAACCGGCGGACCCGGCGGACTCCGCGGAACCGCCGGAACGGGCGGAGTCCACCGGGGCGTCGGACGCGGCCGGACCGGCGGAGGCGGCGCGGGAACGGGAGTTGCGGAGGTCAGTGCTCATCTCCTTCCGATCCTCGCACATGCCGCGGCCCGGACACGGGCGGTGACCGGTGGTGCGGTTAAACGTGATCATCCGTAAAGACCGGGCGCCCAGCGGCGCGTGTGGCGACGGCGCACGGCCGATCTCCCCTAGAGTTCGCCTGTGGGCTCGATGCGCAATCCCGTGGGACCTCTTCCGTCGTCCATTTACTGGCGGCGGCGGGCCGTTGTGCTGTGCCTGCTCGCCCTGGCCGTCGCGCTGGTGGCGTGGGCGGTCACCTCCGGCAGCGGCAAGGGCGGCAAGGGCTCCGGCGCACCCGCCGGCTCGCACACGCCGGTCGCCACCATCACCGCGGGCCCCGCGCCCACCGGCACCCACATCAGCGGCCGTCCCGGCGGCCGCGACACCGCGCCGGGCGGCACCTCCACCGACGGCGGTACCAGCGGCGGCAGTTCGGACGGCGCGACCGGCGGCACGTCCGCGGGCGCCGGCACCTCCGGTGCGGACACGGCCGGGAACTCCTCCGACGGCGCCGCCAACGCGGGCTCGTCGTCCGGGAGTTCGGGCACGACCAGCTCGGCCGGCGGCGTCGAGCTGCCGGTCGGGTCCTCGGTGCCGGACTGCGCCCCGAACGCACTCCAGGTGGCGTCGGTCCATCCCCGGCAGAACAGCTACGGGCCCACCCAGACGCCGAAGCTGGACCTGACCGTCACCAACACGTCGAGCATCACCTGCAAGGTGGACTTCGGCCCGACGCAGGCGGTGTTCTCCATCACCCAGGCCACTGACAACGGCCATGTGTGGGCCTCCGACGACTGCGGGAAGCCCGCGACCCACCACCTGCTGCAGGTGCCGGCGCACGGCTCGACCACGTACACGCTGGACTGGAACGAGAAGACGAGCGCGCCCGACTGCACCGGCTCCCAGGGCCAGCAGGCCGCGCTGAACGCCACCTACCTGGTGTCCGCCAGGGTCGCCGGCCACAGCACCAAGCCCTCGTCCTTCGCGCTCAGCGCCGACTGACGGCGGCGCGGCCCGCGCGAGCGACTCCGCTGGCCACGCGGAGCGTTCGGCCGTCACGAAGGCCGCCATGCCAAGGGCGTCCTACGAAGGCCGCCATGCGAAGGGCCTCACTGGCGGGTCCTGAAGCGCCGGCCCTACACGTAGCGTTCGAGGATCGAGGACTCCGCCAGCCGCGACAGGCCCTCGCGCACCGAGCGGGCGCGGGCCTCGCCGACGCCGTCCACGGTCTGCAGGTCGTCGACGCTCGCGGCGAGCAGCTTCTGCAGGCCGCCGAAGTGCTCCACCAGCCGCTCGATGACGGTGTTCGGCAGCCGCGGCACCTTCGCCAGCAGCCGGTAACCGCGCGGCGAGACCGCGGAGTCCAGCGACTCCGGCGAGCCGGTGTAGCCCAGCGCCCTTGCCACGGAGACGAGTTCGATCAGCTCGCTCTGCGGCAGCGCGTCGAGTTCGGCCAGCGCCTCGGGCACGGTGCGGCTGCGCTTGGCGGTCGGCTCGGGCACGTAGTCCCGTGCCACCAGCTCGCGTTCGGGCTCCACACCGGCGATCAGCTCGTCCAGCTGGAGCGCCAGCAGCCGGCCGTCGGTGCCCAACTCCAGGACGTACTCGGCGATCTCGGTGGCGATCCGGCGGACCATCTCCAGCCGCTGCGCGACCGCGGTGACGTCCCGGACCGTGACCAGGTCCTCGATCTCCAGCGCCGACAGGGTGCCGGCGACCTCGTCGAGCCGCAGCTTGTAGCGCTCGAGCGTGGCCAGCGCCTGGTTCGCGCGGGACAGGATCGCCGCGGAGTCCTCCAGGACCCGGCGCTGCCCGTCCACGTACAGGGCGATCACCCGCATCGACTGGCTGACCGAGACGACCGGGAAGTTGACCTGCTGGCTGACCCGGTCGGCGGTGCGGTGCCGGGTGCCGGTCTCCTCGGTGGGGATCGCCGGGTCCGGCACCAGCTGCACGCCGGCGCGCAGGATCTTGGTGATGTCCTTGTCGACGATCATCGCGCCGTCCAGCTTGCACAGCTCGCGCAGCCGGGTCGCGGTGAACTCCACGTCCAGGACGAAGCCGCCGGTGCACAGCGACTCCACGGTCTTGTCCATGCCCAGCACGATGAGCCCGCCGGTGTTGCCGCGGACGATGCGCTCCAGGCCGTCCCGCAGGCTCGTGCCGGGCGCGACCGCGCTCAGCGAGGCGCGCATCAGCCCGCCGTCGGCGCCAGAGCCCCCGCCGGATCTTCCGGCAGAGTCTCCTGCCGCCCTACGGGCCGGGGCGGCGCCCCCTGCTCCGTCCTTGGCTGCCACTCTGCAATCCTCCGGTAGCTACGGATGCCCACTGCCGACTCGGCGAGAGGCGAGACCAGGGCAAAGTTTACGTCTTCCTTGCCACCGGAGGGCTGACGCCCGAGCCGTCGAAGTGGCCGGCCGAGGAACGAGGGCGTCCGCGGAGGCGGTGAGCAGGAGGACGGACTGTAAAGCGGGGCTGGGCTGACGCAGGGGGATGGGGCACGCGCGGGCCGGGGGTGGCGGGCGTGGCGCGAGGGTGACGAAGAGGCGGGCGGCGGGGCCGGCCGGGTCCTGGGGCGCGGTCAGGAACGCGGGGCGCGCTGGGGGAGGGCGCGCAGCGCGTCGCCTATGTCCGCGACCTCGATCACCTTCATGCCCGGCGGGATCTTGCCGGGGTCCGGCGGGACGAGGGCGTGCGTGAAGCCCAGCCGGTGCGCCTCGGACAGCCGCCGCTGCACGCCGGTGACCCGCCGCACCTCGCCGGCCAGCCCCACCTCGCCGACCGCCACCAGGTTCTTCGGCAGCGGGGTGTCGATGGCCGCGCTGGCCAGTGCCAGGGCGACCGCCAGGTCGGCCGCCGGCTCCGAGAGCTTCACCCCGCCGACCGTTGCGGTGTAGATGTCCTGCTTGCCGATCGAGCGGATCCTGCCGCGCTGTTCCAGCACCGCCAGCATCATCGACACCCGGGAGGTCTCCAGGCCGGACGTGGTCCGCCGGGGTGAGGGGATCTGCGTGTCGACCGTCAGCGCCTGCACCTCGGCGACCAGCGGGCGCCGGCCCTCCAGCGTCACCGTCAGGCAGGTGCCCGGCACCGGCTCGTCGCGCCGGGTCAGGAACAGCCCGGACGGGTCGGCGAGTCCGGTGATGCCCTCGTCGTGCAGCTCGAAGCAGCCCACCTCGTCGGTGGCCCCGAACCGGTTCTTCACGCCGCGGATCAGCCGCAGCCGGGCGTGCCGGTCGCCCTCGAAGCTCAGCACCACGTCCACCAGGTGCTCCAGCAGCCGCGGGCCCGCGATCGCGCCGTCCTTGGTGACGTGGCCGACCAGCAGGGTGGCCATGCCGCGTTCCTTGGAGGCGCGGATCAGCGCGCCGGCGACCTCGCGCACCTGGGCCATGCCGCCGGGTGCGCCGTCGATCTCGCCGGAGGCCACCGTCTGCACCGAGTCCAGGATCAGCAGCGACGGCTTGACGTCGTCGAGGTGGCCGAGGACCGTGGCCAGGTCCGTCTCGGCGGCCAGGTAGAGGTGGTCGGCGAGCGCCCCGATCCGGTCGGCCCGCAGCCGTACCTGGGACGCGGACTCCTCGCCCGTGACGTACAGGGTCGGGGTCTGCGGTCCTGACGCCTTGGCGGCCACGTCGAGCAGCAGCGTGGACTTCCCGACGCCCGGCTCGCCGGCCAGTAGCACCACGGCGCCGGGGATCAGCCCGCCGCCCAGCACCCGGTCGAGCTCCGGCACCCCGGTGGACCGCGCGGTGGCCTGCCGGCTGTCGACCTGGCCGATCGGCCGGGCCGCGGCCGTCACCCGGCCCGGCGCGGTGGTGCGCACCGCGGGCGCGCCGCCGTACTCCTCGACGGTGCCCCATGCCTGGCACTCGCCGCAGCGGCCGAGCCACTTGACCGTGGTCCAGCCGCACTCGGTGCAGCGGTACGACGGGCGGTCCTTGGCGGCGGTTTTGCGGGTGGCCATGCGATTCACCGTAGCGGGCGGGTCCGACAACGGGCTCAGGGCGGCGTGTTCGGGCCGCGGTCCCGGCGGCGGGTTCGGGCCGTGAGCCCCGGCGCCCGACGATCCGGCGGCCCCTCGGCCTGCCCCCGGCCGGCGGTGGCGGGCGGGCGCCGGCGGCGCATCCGGGGGCGCGCGCCGCGCCGTTCGAGCGCGTGCGCGTGCCGTCACCCGTACGTATGGCCGTCATGTCCGAATTCCGCCTGGATCATTACTCATAAGGGTTAACGTCCGGCCGGAGTGATGAACTCGCCCCCCGTGCGGGCCTACCGTCACCCGGTGATGAGCAGGCAGGAGATCCCCACTCAGAGCACCGGCGCGCACCGCCGGCACCGGGCACCCGCCGGGCGGGCCCGCCCGGCGGACCGGGACCGCGAGCGGCGGCCGCGGGGCACCCTGCCCATGCAGCCGCCCGGGCACTACGAGCCCTATCTCGACGGCCTGTTCACGTACTGCCTGTCCATCCTGTGCGAGCACGACGCGGCCGGCGCCGCCCTCGGCGAGACGCTCGCCCTGGCCGAGCGCCAGCGCGCCCGGCTGGCCGACCCGGCGCTGCGCCGGCCCTGGCTGTACGCGCTCGCCCGCTGGGCCTGCCTGCGCAGGCTGGCCGCCGGCGCGCAGCCGCTGCCGCGCGCCTCGGAGGCCGTGGCCGAGCAGCGCCGCGCCCAACTCGCCTCCCTCGCCTGGCCGGAGGCGGCCGGCACCACCCCCGAGCAGCGCGAGGCCCTCGAACTCGCCGTCCGCCACCAGCTCACGCCGGCCGAGATCGGCCATGTGCTGGGCCTGGACCCGGACGCCGCGCGGTCCCGGCTGGCCCGCGCGGCCTGCGAGGTCGAGCGGACCAGGACCGCGCTGGCCGTCGTCGACACCGGGCGCTGCGCGCTGGTCGCCCAACTCGCCGGGGACACCCGGGTGCTGCTGGGCACCGCGCTGCGCACCGAACTGGTCCGGCACGTCGACGAGTGCGCGGTGTGCCGCCGCACCGCGGAGCGCGTCGTCGCCCAGGGCCCCTGGCCGGGCGCGTCCGCACCGGGCGCCGCCGCGGTGCTGGCCCTCGTCGAGGCGCCGCGGTCGGCGGCGTACGCGGCGCTGCTGCACGCCATGGACACCGGTGTCGGGCGCACCCGCGAGGCGACCCCGCGGTTCGACCGGCGCGGCTTCCCGTTCGACCTCAAGGACCGCGCGGCCCGGCGGGCCCAGCTGCGGCACCGCGCGGTCACCACGACCGTGGTCGCCGCGGTGGTGGCCGCGCCCGTCCTCGCGCTGTGGGCCGCCTACCGGGCGGCGCCGCTGGGCGACGAGGCGCCCGGTGCCCGCGGCCACTCGTCCGTCAGCGAGCCGGAGGGCATCGACGGCGTGCCGTACGAGAAGGCCGGCAGTTCCGTGCCGACCCCACGCGCGGGCGGGGCGGGCCCCGAGGGCTCCGGCCGGCCCTCGCCGTCGGCCGCCGGCACCTCGGGGGACCCCGCGTCGCCGACGGTCTCCGTCTCCTCGGGCACCCCGGCGGACGGCTCCGGGTACCTGATGGTCACCGCGCGCCCCGCGGGCGGCGCCACGACCGTCACCCTGTCCGCGAGCGGCGGCGCGCCCGTCAAGTGGACGGCGACGACGTCGGCGTACTGGCTGGAGCTGTCGGCCCGCGGCGGGGTGCTGCGGCCCGGCGAGTCGGTCACGCTCACCGTCCGGGTGGACCGTGCGATGGAGCCGTCCGGGGCGTGGAGCGCGGTGATCTCGTTCGCGCCGGGCGGGGCGCAGGTGCGGCTGCACGGCTCGTCGACCCGGTCGGTGCCGCCGCCGACCTCCGCGCCGCCGACGTCGGAGCCGCCCTCCTCCTCGCCCCCGCCGACCTCGCAGCCGCCCACGTCGCCGCCGCCGACGACGGACGACCCGTCGCCCTCCCCGACGGACACCGGTTCCTCGGATCAGGGCACGCCGTCCGCCTCGGGGGCCACCGGCGGGGCGTGACCCGAGCGCGGCGGGGCGGGTCCGGAGCCCCCGCGCGGGACGGAAATCCGGAGGCGCCCGGCGCCGGCCGGTGGTTAGGGTCGCAGGATGGGTGAGGGCGGCGGGCGCAAGGACTTCGGGGCTTTCTGGGTCGCACAGACCCTGTCCGTGGTGGGGGACTCCTTCGCGCTGATCGCGCTGCCGCTGCTCGTGCTGCACGCGACCGGATCCGTGGCGCGGATGGGGTTGCTGACCGCGGTGGGCGGCGCGGCGTCGGTCGTGGCCGGGGTGTTCGCCGGCGTCGTGGTGGACCGGCTGGACCGCAGGAAGCTGCTCATCGCCACCGACCTGGTCCGCATGGTGCTGTACGCGCTCATCCCGCTGGCCTGGGCCGCGGGCCCGCAGATCTGGCTGCTCTACGTGGTCCTGCCGCTGGCGGAGGCGGTCGGGATGCTGTTCTCGGTGACCTACGTCACCGTGGTGCGGTCACTGGTGCCGGCGGACCGCCTCACGCAGGCGAACGGCCGGCTGAACGCGACCGCGGCCGCGGCCGGCGTCGTCGGCCCGCTCTGCGCGGGGCTGGTGGTCGCCTGGTTCGGGGCGGCCGCCGCGGTCGGCGTGGACGCGGCGAGCTTCGCGGTCTCCGCCGCCTGCATGAGCCTGGTCCGGTTCCGCGGCCCGCTGCGGGCCGGGAAGCCGGCCGAGGGCGAGGAGGCCCCCGAACGCGTCGGCGTCTGGCGGGAGTTGGCGGCCGGCGCGGCGTTCCTCGGCCGGCATCCCGTGCTGCGCACCCTGACCGTGCTGCTGTCGGTCTTCAGCTTCCTGACCCTGGGCCTGAACGACCTGATCGTCTACCACGTCAAGCACGACCTGGGGCAGGGCGACGGCGCGGTCGGCACGGTCTTCGCCATCGGCGCCCTGGGCACGGTCGTGGGCGCGCTGTCCGTCGCGATGATCCGCCGCGCGCTGGGCTTCGGCGCCGCCTGGATCGGCGGTGTCGCGCTGTGCGGGCTGGCGCTGGCCGCGGTCGGCTCGGCGGGGGGCGTCGCGGCCACGGCCGCCCTGACCGCCCTGTTCCTGGGCTGCGTCAGCGTGGCCGGCACCTGCTCGATGTCGCTGCGCCAGGAGGTGACCCCGGAACACCTGCTGGGCCGCGTCACCTCCGCGCACTGGACCATCCACTACTCGGCGGCCCCCGCCGGCGCGGCCGTCCTCACCTGGGCCGCCCAGCACTACGGCACCGCGTGGGCCTGCCTGGTCGCCGGCTCCTGCTGCCTGCTGATCGCCGTCCTCGCCCTGCTCACGCCGGTCCGCAGCCCCGCGCCCGCCTGAGCACGGGCGCGGTCCCCACGGGCGCGGGCTACGCGGGGTCGGCCGGGTGCGGGGCCACCAGCGGCAGGGCCGCGGCCAGCCGCGCCTCGCACATCCCGACCAGCACCTCGTACGCCTCCGCCCCCAACAGCTCGGTCAGCTCGGCCCTGTACGACACGTACACCGGCTCGCCGCCGCCGTGCGCCGACACCGCAGAGGTGCACCACCAGTGCAGGTCGTGCCCGCCCGGCCCCCAGCCCCTGCGGTCGTACTCCCCGATGGAGACGACCAGCACGCGGGTGTCGTCGGGCCGGTCCACCCAGTCGAACGTGCGGCGGATCGGCAGCTGCCAGCACACGTCGGGCTTGGTCTCCAGCGGCTCGCGGCCGTCGCGGAGGGCGAGCGCGTGCAGCGCGCAGCCCTGGCCGCCGTGGAAACCGGCCCGGTTGGAGAAGATGCAGGCGCCGTCCACGACGCGGGTCTGCCGTTCGCCGTCCTCGTTCTCCTCGGCCCAGTAGCCGTCGCCGCCGGTGCCCAGGCCGTGGAACTGCCACATGTCGGGGGTGAGCCGCGCCACGTGGCCGGCGACCCGCTTCTCGTCGTCGTCGTCCGAGAAGTGCGCCCCCAGCGAGCAGCAGCCGTCGTCGGCCCGGCCGGCCACGATGCCCTGGCAGCCGTGGCCGAAGACACAGGTCCAGCGCGACGTGAGCCACGTCAGGTCGCAGCGGAACACCTGCTCCTCGTCGGCAGGGTCGACGAACTCCACCCAGGCCCGGGGGAAGTCCAGTGCTGTCTCGTCACGGCCGGTCGAGCGGCCCTTCGCCTTCGCCACGCGCCCAAGCGTAAGACCGGAATGCGCGTAATGCCGCAACCCACCCGCGCGTGAGGGGGGCCGGGGGCGCTAGCGTCACCCCATGCGACTCGGAGTGCTCGACGTGGGATCCAACACCGTCCACCTGCTGGTGGTGGACGCGCACCCGGGCGCGCGCCCGCTGCCGGCCTACTCGCACAAGGCGGAACTGCGCCTGGCCGAGCTGCTGGACGAGCAGGGCGCGATCAGCGAGTCGGGTGTGGACCAGCTGGTCCACACCGTCGCGGACGCGATGCGGGTCGCCGAGGACAAGGGCGTGGAGGACGTGCTGCCGTTCGCCACCTCCGCGGTGCGCGAGGCGGCCAACGGCGAGGCGGTGCTGGCCCGGGTCGAGCGGGAGACCGGGGTCGGGCTCACCGTGCTGTCCGGCGAGGACGAGTCGCGGCTGACGTTCCTGGCGGTGCGCCGCTGGTTCGGCTGGTCGGCGGGCCGGCTGCTGGTGCTGGACATCGGCGGCGGCTCGCTGGAGATCGGCTACGGCATGGACGAGTACCCGGACGCGGCGGTCTCGCTGCCGCTGGGCGCCGGCCGGCTGACGAGCGGCTGGCTGCGCGACGACCCGCCGACGGCCGACGACGTCCGCACCCTGCGCCGCCATGTGCGCGCCGAAATCGCCCGCACCGTCGCGGAGTTCGCCCGGCTGGGCCGGCCCGACCTGGCGGTGGGCACCTCCAAGACGTTCCGGCAGCTGGCCCGGATCGCGGGCGCCGCGCGCAGCGCGGAGGGCCTGTACGTGCAGCGGACGCTGCGCCGCGCGGCGCTGGAGGAGTGGGTGCCGAAGCTGGCCGCGATGACCACGGCCAAGCGCGCCGAGCTGCCCGGCGTCTCGGCGGGCCGGGCCCGCCAGCTGCTGGCCGGCGCGCTGGTCGCGGAGGGCGCGATGGACCTGTACGGGCTCGCCGAGCTGGAGATGTGCCCGTGGGCGCTGCGCGAGGGTGTGATCCTGCGCAAGCTCGACGTGATGGCCGCGGACACCGCAGGCGCCGGCCAGACCGCGCCGCCCGCCACCCCCGGCTCGCGGTCCCGGGAGGGCGGCACCGGGGCCACCCTGGCGCCGTGGCGCGGGTGACGTCGCGAGCACGCTGCGTGTCGGCCGTACGCTAGCTCCCGTGGCTGAACCCGTGGACCCCCAGGCGCACCGTGCCGCGAGCCGTACCGGCCGGCCCGTGGCGCTGCCGGGTGCCAGGGTCGCGCTGTCCACCGCCTCGGTCTACCCGGAGTCCACGGCCACCGCCTTCGAGGTCGCCGCGCGCCTGGGCTACGACGGCGTCGAGGTCATGGTGTGGACCGACCCGGTCAGCCAGGACGTGGACGCGCTGCGCCGCCTGTCGGAGTACCACGGCATCCCGGTGCTGGCGGTGCACGCGCCCTGCCTGCTGATCACGCAGCGGGTGTGGTCCACCGACCCCTGGGTGAAGCTGCAGCGGGCCCGGCGGGCCGCCGAGCGGCTGGGCGCGACCACCGTGGTGGTGCACCCGCCGTTCCGCTGGCAGCGTTCCTACGCCCGGGACTTCGTCCGCGGGATCTGGCGGATGGCCGGCGAGACGGACGTGCGGTTCGCGGTGGAGAACATGTACCCGTGGCGGTACCGGGACCGGGAGATGCTCGCCTACGCCCCGGACTGGGACGTGACCAAGGAGGACTACCGGCACTTCACCGTGGACCTGTCGCACGCGGCCACCTCGCGGACCGGGGCGCTGGCGATGGTCGAGCGGATGGGCGACCGGCTGGCCCACGTCCACCTGGCCGACGGCAGCGGCTCGGCCAAGGACGAGCACCTGGTGCCGGGGCGCGGCGGGCAGCCCTGCGCGGAGCTCCTGGAGTCGCTGGCGACCACCGGCTTCGACGGCCATGTGGTGATCGAGGTCAACACCCGGCGCGCGATGTCCGCGGCCGAACGCGAGGCCGACCTGGCCGAGGCGCTGGCCTTCACCCGGCTGCACCTGGCGGCGGCCGCGGGTGTGGGACGCCGCTGACCGGAGCCCGCACGGCTCGGGGCGCTGTCCCGGGCGCGCCGCACGACCGGGAACGGCGGGGAACGGCCGGGAACAGCACGAAACAGCGCGGCACGGCGGTCCCGCGATCCGGACGGGTTGTCCGGATCCTGGGCCGCGGGCGTACGCTCGGACCGCAGGCGGAGCACCGCCTACTCGTACGCACTCGAGTGAACCCTAGGGAGTGGACACCGTGCCCGAGCTGAGGTCACGTACGGTCACCCACGGCCGCAACATGGCGGGAGCCCGCGCGCTGATGCGCGCCTCCGGCGTCGCCAACTCCGACATCGGCAAGCCGATCGTCGCGGTCGCCAACAGCTTCACCGAGTTCGTACCCGGCCACACCCACCTCCAGCCGGTCGGCCGGATCGTCTCCGAGGCGATCAAGGCGGCCGGCGCGGTGCCCCGCGAGTTCAACACGATCGCGGTCGACGACGGCATCGCCATGGGCCACGGCGGCATGCTCTACTCGCTGCCCTCCCGCGACCTGATCGCCGACTCCGTCGAGTACATGGTCGAGGCGCACTGCGCCGACGCGCTGATCTGCATCTCCAACTGCGACAAGATCACCCCGGGCATGCTGATGGCCGCGCTGCGGCTCAACATCCCCACCGTCTTCGTCTCCGGCGGCCCGATGGAGGCCGGCCGGGCCACCCTCGTCGACGGCACGGTCCGCAAGCTCGACCTGATCAACGCGATCTCCGACGCGGTCGACGAGAGCGTGTCCGACGAGGACATCCTGCGCATCGAGGAGAACGCCTGCCCGACCTGCGGCTCGTGTTCCGGCATGTTCACCGCCAACTCGATGAACTGCCTGACCGAGGCGATCGGCCTGTCGCTGCCCGGCAACGGCTCGGTGCTGGCCACCCACACCGCCCGCAGGGCGCTCTACGAGAACGCCGGCCGGACCGTCGTGGACCTGGCCCGGCGCTACTACGAGGACGACGACGCGTCGGTGCTGCCCCGCGCCATCGCCACGCCGGCCGCGTTCGAGAACGCCATGGCGCTGGACATCTCGATGGGCGGCTCGACCAACACGATCCTGCACCTGCTGGCCGCCGCCCAGGAGGCCGAGGTCGCCTACGGCCTCAGCGAGATGGACGAGGTCTCGCGCCGCGTGCCGTGCCTGGCCAAGGTCGCCCCGAACGTCGCGCCCGGCGGCACCTACTACATGGAGGACGTGCACCGGGCCGGCGGCATCCCGGCCATCCTCGGCGAGCTGTACCGCGGCGGGCTGCTCAACGAGGACGTGCACACCGTCCACTCCCGCTCGATCAAGGAGTGGCTGGAGACCTGGGACGTGCGCGGCGGCACCGCGTCGCCCGAGGCCGTCGAGCTGTGGCACGCCGCCCCCGGCTGCGTCCGCTCGGCCGAGGCGTTCTCGCAGTCCGAGCGGTGGGAGTCGCTGGACACCGACGCGGCCGGCGGCTGCATCCGCGACGTCGAGCACGCCTACTCCAAGGACGGCGGCCTGGCGGTGCTGCGCGGCAACCTCGCCGTGGACGGCGCGGTCGTGAAGACCGCCGGCGTCGACGAGTCCATCTGGACGTTCGAGGGCCCCGCGGTGGTCTGCGAGTCCCAGGAGGAGGCCGTCGAGAAGATCCTCCGCAAGGAGATCACCCCCGGCGACGTCGTCGTCATCCGCTACGAGGGCCCGCGCGGCGGCCCCGGCATGCAGGAGATGCTCTACCCGACCTCGTACCTGAAGGGCCGCGGCCTGGGGAAGTCCTGCGCGCTGATCACCGACGGCCGCTTCTCCGGCGGCACTTCGGGCCTGTCGATCGGCCACGCCTCGCCCGAGGCGGCCTCCGGCGGCACGATCGCCCTGGTCCAGGACGGCGACCGGATCCGCATCGACATCCCGTCGCGCTCCATGGAACTCCTGGTCTCCGACGAGGAGCTGGCCGCCCGCCGGGACGCGCTCGGCGGCGTCTACGCGCCGAAGTCCCGCGACCGCAAGGTCTCCGCGGCGCTGCGCGCCTACGCGGCCATGGCCACCAGCGCGGACAAGGGCGCGGTGCGCGACATCAGCAAGCTCGAAGGCTGAGCCGGGAGTTCGCCGCCGGCCGAGCCGGCCGTTCCCACGACACGCCAGTGCCCCGCCGTCAACGCGACGGCGGGGCACTGGCGTGCGGCACCGGTGGTGTCGTCACCGTCCGGACGGAGTCGTGGACGCGTCCGCGGTCACGGGCCGGTCCGCCTCACAGGCCCAGCGCGGCGGCGGTCCGGTCGGCCATCTTCGACTCGCCCAGCGCGTTGGGGTGCACCGGGACGAAGTTGGTGCCGAACAGCACGGGTTCGATCCAGCGGGTGCCGGAGGCCGCGCACGCGTCGTGCCCCTCGGATGCCGCGGACAGGTCCACGTAGGTGGCACCGGTCGCCGCGGCGGCCCGCCGCACCGCCGAGTTCAGATGCGTCTGCAGGTCCCGCAGGTACGGCACGTCGCCGGAGGCGATCGGCATCTTCGCGAAGCACGTCGGGTCGAACGAGGTCGGCAGGATCCACGGGTAACCCAGGATCGCCACCCGCGCGTCGGGCGCCTTGGCCCGCACCGCGGCGAGCGCGCCCACCAGTGCGGGGTAGGTGCTGGAGTCGATGGTGTCGTCGAAGCTGCTGCCGTACAGGCTCTGGCACGGGTGGCCGAACCCGAGCGTCGCGACGCCCGCCGAGCCGCACGCCAGGATCGCGTCGATGAACGTGTTGTTGTCGTTGCCGCCGATGGTCATCGTCACGAGCTTGGTGCTGCCGCTCAGCGCGTCGAGCTGCGGAGCGACCCCGGGGTACTGCGACCCCGCGAAGTCCTTGGTCTGCGCGCCGCCGCACGTCGCGTCGGTGAGCTGCGCGCCGGTGCGCGCGGCCAGCACGTGGGGGTAGTTCGCCGTCGAACGGGCGCACAGCAGCGAGGCGTTCGGGTCCAGCGGCAGGATGCCGGAACCGGCGCTGTAGCTGTCGCCGAGTGCCACGTACGGCACGGGACTTGAGGCCTGAGCGGACGGGGCGGTCAGCCCGAGGGCCGCGGTTCCCGCGGCGGCGACCGCCGCGAGGCCGCGGACGAGAGCGCGCAACGACATCTGGATCTCCCTTGACGACAGACGTGGGGGGCGTCGTCCAGCGCGGTCCCGCGCTGGAGCAATGCCTCGACGCTGCGCGGAACTTACTGACCGGTCAGTAGGTCGTCAATACGTCGCGCACGGAATGTCGCGCCGGGCCGCGCACCTGCGCGGGGCCGTACCGCCATGCCGATCACCGGCGGTACGGCCCCGCGCGAACGGCGCCGCGGCGGTCGGACCGCTGCCCGGCCGCCGCGGACGGGTCAGCTGTGCCAGCCGCTGTCCATCGGGCTCGGCGACGTGCCGGGCTCGCCGGTCGGCGGGCAACTGTGCGTGGGCGTCGGCCCGTTGGTCGGGGGTTCCGTCGTGGGCCCGGTGGTGGGCGGTTCCGTCGTCGGGCTGGTGGTGGGCGGTTCGGTCGTGGGCTCGGTGGTCGGAGGCTCCGTCGTCGGCCCGGTGGTCGGAGGTTCGGTCGTGGGGCTGGTCGTCGGTGGCCCCGTCGTCGGCTCCGTCGTGGGGCTGGTCGTCGGCGGTTCCGTCGTCGGCCCGGTGGTGGGCGGCGTGGTGTTCGGGCCGGTCGTGGGTGCCGCGCCCTCGCACGTCACGGCCACGTGCCCGAGTTCCGCATGGGTGAGCGGGCCGTCGTACACGACGTCGCCGTCCGTGCCGGTGAACGTGCCGGTGATGGTGACGTCGAGGCCGGCCCGGGCGCTGCCCACGGGCTGGTACGCGCCGCCTGCCGGGTCCTCGAAGCGGTCGTACGTGACCGTGAGCGTGGCGCTGCGGACCGTGCCGGCCAGCCCCAACTCCTCGCCGGTGACCTCCAGTTGCGTGGTGCCCTCCGGCACGAGGTGGCCGACCACGTCGATCTCGTCGGAGTCGGTGTGCGCGTAGGCCAGCGCCAGCGGGCCGACGGGCGGCGGGATGCACTCCACGTAGGAGTCGAGCGAGCCGATGCTGAGGAAGTCCGGCCGGGTGAGGGCCAGCGTGAACCCGGACGCCTGCGCCTGCGCGTAGTTCTTCGAGGGCTCGGCGTCGGTCTTGGCGGTGAGGGAGCCCTCGACGGTCAGATGGTCCTGCAGTCCGGAGGGGTCGGAGAAGTCCCCGTTGTCCAGGCCCGCGTCGGCTGCCGAGGCCGCGGTCCCGAACGTGCCGTGGAAGGCGTCGAGACCCAGGGCGGGCGCGGACGAGATGGTCAGGTCGGCCAGGGTGCTGGTGGCGACCTCGCCGGCGGCGTGCGCGTCGCCCGGGCTGACCGCGACGAAGCACGCCGCCGCGATGGCGCAGGCCGAGGTCGCACCGAGCGTCACACGGGCCAGCGCCCTGCGACGTCTGCCACCGGCGGTGTCACTGGAAGGAGCGGATGCAATGGACATACGACCCAGAACACCGCATAGCTCAATCAATCGGTCACAACATCTGCCGAACGGGTGTGTTGGCGGAACCCCCGGCCGACCCGCCGCCGCAGCCAGCCGGATCGTCCGCCGGGGTCTGCGGCCCGCGGTGAGAGGTCAGTTGGGCGGGGCGACCAGTCCCGCCTCGTAGGCCATGATCACCAGGTGGACGCGGTCGCGCGCGCCGAGCTTGGTGAAGAGGCGGGCGACATGGGCCTTGGCCGTCGCGGCGCTGATGGACAGCTCGGCCGCGATCTCGCCGTTGGACAGGCCGCGGCCGACCAGGGTCAGGACCTCGCGTTCGCGCTCGGTGACCACGCCGTTCAGGCTGCGGGCGGCGGGGGCGGGGTCGGGACGGACCGCGAAGTCCGCGATGAGGCGGCGCGTCACGGACGGCGCGATGAGCGCGTCGCCCGCCGCGACCACCCGGATCGCGGTGAGGATGTCGTCGATGGCCATGTCCTTGACGAGGAAGCCGCTCGCCCCCGCCCGCAGCGCCCCGTAGACGTGGTCATCGTCGTCGAAGGTGGTGAGGACGAGCACCCGGGCGGACGCGGTGTCCGCGCCCGCGGTGATGATGCGGGTCGCCTCGATCCCGTCGAGGTCGGGCATGCGGATGTCCATCAGGACGACGTCCGGGCGGGTCTCGCGGGTCAGGGTCACGGCCTCGCGGCCGGTCCCGGCCTCCCCGGCCACCTCGATGTCCGGAGCATCGGTGATCAGGACACGCAGGCCCGTCCGCACCAGCGGCTGGTCGTCGGCGAGGACGACGCGGATGGTCACGACGCCGGCCCCTGCGGTTCCGTTCCCGCCTCCAGTCGTCCCGTTCCCGGCTTCGGCGACGAGCCGCCCGATGCCGCCTCCGCCACCGCTTCGTCCGACGCCGGTGCTTCCGCCACCGTTTCGTCCGCCGGCAGCGGCAGCCACGTTTCGACGCGGAACCCGCCCGCCGGCAGCGGCCCGGCCGCGAACCGCCCGTCCAGCAGCGCCACCCGCTCGCGCATCCCGGCGATGCCGAACCCCGGTCCCCGCGCGGCCGGTCGGTGGCCGTGCTCCCGCTCCTCCCGCCGCCCGCCCGCCGCCGGGCCGTCCTCGATACGCACCCTCAACTCCCTTTCCCCGTAGGTGATCGTCACCGTGCAGGCACGCGCCGCCGCGTACCGCACCACGTTGGTCAGCGACTCCTGGACGATGCGGTACGCGGCCAGGTCCACGTCCGGCGGCAGCGGCACCTCGGCGCCCTCGCGGCGCAGCGCCACCCGCACGCCGGCCGCCGCGGTCGACGCGGTCAGCCGGTCCAGGTCGGCGAGGCCGGGGGCCGGCGCCAGGTCGGGACCGCCGGGGGCGGTCCTGCGCAGCGCGGTGAGCGTGCGGCGCAGGCTGGCCAGCGTCTCGCGGCTGGTCAGCTCGATCGTGCTGAGCGCGGCCCGCGCCTCCTCAGGCTGCGTGTCGATGACCCGGCTTCCCATGCCCGCCTGGATGGCGATCACCCCCACACTGTGCGCGATCATGTCGTGCAACTCCCTTGCTATTCGCAGCCGTTCGGCGGCGACCGCCTGTTCGGCGGCCTGGGTGCCTGCTGCTTCCGCGTGTACCCGGTTCTGGTGGACCGAGTCCCCGATGAGCCAGGCGACGAGCCCGGACAGCGCGACGATCAGCGCCGTCGGCCCCTGGATCGAGTGGTGGAGCAGCGCCCGGGCCAGCGTGTAGCCGGTGACCGTGGCCAGGGCCAGCGCCGCGGCCGGCACCGAGGTGCGCCGCGGATGGGTCGCCGCGAGGTAGCAGACGCCGATGTCGACCGGCAGGAACTCCAGCAGCGGGATGCCGAGCACGCTCAGCGCCGTGGTGGACACCACCGTTCCGGTGAGCAGCATGACCATGGCCGACATCGGCCGGCGTACTACCGCCGTGGAGAGACCGACGAGCCCGGCGGCCACGACCAGCAGCAGCCCGAAGCCCTTGGCCGCGCCTGCTCCCGCGAACACCGGGCCCGGCCTGCCCAATCGGTCAACCAGCGGGTAGGCGGTCGCCAGCCCCCAGACCAGGGCCGGCCATGCGCCCGGCGGGACGCGTTTGACCAGCGGCGGACGCTGGTTCGGGCGGGGCAGGGCAGCCATGCCCCGAGAGTAGCCAGCGCTGTCTGGGCGGTCATCGGCCCCCGGGACTACGCCCGTGGGCCACATCGCGACCGCCGAACTGTGGCCCCCCGCCCGATGCCGCCCGCCCCCGCACGGAGGCACCGTGAACGGCGTGATCGACGTCAACGAAGTCACCAAGAGATACGGCGGGACCACCGCCGTCGACCGCCTGACCTTCCGGGTGCGGCCGGGCCGCGTCACCGGCTTCCTCGGCCCGAACGGCGCGGGCAAGACCACCACGCTGCGGATCATCCTCGGCCTCGACGCCCCGACCGGCGGCACCGCGACCGTCGGCGGCCGCCCGTTCCGCGAACGGCCCCGCGGCCTGCGGCACGTCGGCGCGCTGCTGGACGCCCACGACGTGCACGGCGGGCGCAGCGGCCGGGCCCACCTGGCCGCCCTGGCCCGCGGCAACCGCATCCCGCGCGCCCGGGTCGACGAGGTGCTGGCCGAGGTGGGCCTGGAGAGCGCGGCCGGCCGCCGCGTCGCCGGCTACTCGCTCGGCATGAAGCAGCGCCTGGGCATCGCGACCGCCCTGCTCGGCGATCCGCCGGTGCTGGTGTTCGACGAGCCGCTCAACGGCCTCGACCCCGAGGGGGTGTTGTGGGTCCGCGGGCTGTTCCGCCGGCTGGCCGCCGAAGGCCGGACCGTCTTCGTGTCCAGCCACCTCATGGCCGAGATGGAGCACACCGCCGAGGACCTGGTGGTCATCGGCCGCGGCGCGCTCATCGCGGCCGAGACCGTGCGGGACTTCGCGGCCCGCGGCACCGCCACGACGGTGACCGTCCGCACGCCCGCCGCCACCCGGCTCGCGCCGCTGCTCGCCGCCGAGGGCGGGCGGGTGACCGCGGCGGAGGACGGCGACGTCCTCTCCGTCACCGGCCTGCCCGCCGCCCGCATCGGCGAACTCGCCTTCCACGACGGCGTGATGCTCCAGGAACTGGCCACCCGCAGCACGTCCCTGGAGGACGCCTTCCTCGAACTGACCGCAGGCAGCGGCGCATACCTGGCAGGAGAGGCCCGATGACCGGAAGCACGGCACCGACCCCGACGGCGGCCACGGCGACGGGCGCGCAGCCGGGCACGCCCGCGAGCGCCGCCCCCGGCACGGCACGCGGTCACGGACCCGGCGAACGGGCGCCCGCCGCCGAACAGGCCCGCTTCCGCGACCTGGTGGCCGCCGAGTGGATCAAGCTCTGGTCGCTGCGCTCCACCGCCTGGGTGCTCGCGCTGAGCGGGCTGGCGGTGATCGCCACCAACCTCAACGCGGCCAACGCCGACTCCCACAACTGGCCCGGCTACAACGCCGACATCCGCGCGCACTTCGTCCCGGTGTGGGCGCTCCGGGACGCGTTCACCAACGTCTCCGCGACGATCCTGATCCTCGCGTGCGCCGGCCTGGGCGGGATCGCGATCGCTGGCGAGTACAGCACCGGGCTGATCCGCACCACGTTCACCGCGGTGCCTGCCCGGCGCTCGGTGGTCGCCGCGAAGGTCGCTGTCCTGACGCCGGTGTTCACCCTGTTCGGCACGGCCGTCGCCTTCGCGTCCTTCTTCGGCTCGCAGGCGATCCTGTCCCGGCGGCACATCGGCGTTGCGTTCGGCGACCCGGCGACCGTGCGCGTCGTCGCCGCCTCCGCCCTCCTCGCACCGGTCGCCGCGCTCGCCGGCTTCGGCATCGGCGCCGTCGTCCGGCACAGCGCCGCGACCATGGTCGTCAGCGTCCTGGTCCTGCTGCTGCTCCACACCCTCTTCAGCGAGAAGCACCGGTGGACCGCCGACATCGAGCACGCCCTGCCGTTCCCCGCCTGGGACCGCCTGACCAGCGTCGACGGCTGGCACCCGCCCGGCCTGTACGGCGCGACGCTCGCCGGGTCCTGGACCGTCCTCGCGCTGTGGCCGCTGGTGGCGGTGGTCACAGCGGTGCTGGTGGTCGGCCGCCGGGACCTGTGAGGCGTCCGCCCGAAGGCCGGGCGAGGACGGGCCGAACCGGGGGAGTGCGGGCCGAACCGTGGGAGTACGGGTGATCCGGGACATTCCCGGGCCATACGTCATAATCGATGACGTGAGCGAATCGACCAGCACCTCCAGGAAGCGCCCGTCCGCCCGGTCCCGGGCGCAGGCGCGGCCGCAGCCGGAACCGATCCGGTTCTTCGGCACGACCTGGGTCGAGCACGACGGCGGGTACCGGGGGCGCCGGGTCGCGGTCTCCGCCGGCTCGCTGGCCGCGGCCGCGGCCGGGGCGTTCGCCCTGCGGTTCGGCTTCCAGGGGCTGGCCGACTCCGACGTCAACGTCCTGGTCGTCATCCTCGCGGTGTGCGGGTTCGCCGTCTGCTCGGCGCTCGCCTTCCAGCGGACGTGGCAGTCCTTCACCACTCCACGGGCCAAGGGCGGCGCGGACGACGCGGACGCCTCGCGGGGCGTCTACGCGATCGGCTTCATCGGGGCTTTGCTCGCCTACTTTGTCCGGTCCCTTACCGAGGCCCCCGGTGAGGCGCTCGCCCGCGCCACCTACGAGTCCCCCCGCTCCCCTCACTGACCCCCCTCCCTCCCCGCGCCCGGATTCGTCCTACCCCAACCGGGCAGCCCCCGGGCGGTACGCCCCGTCCCACGGTCCGCCGTGTCTTGTCGCGCCGGGGGCACCTCCCAGGCGAAGCGCTGGGGGACCCCGCGCCCCTTGCGGGATCTGGGGTGCCCCCTGGGCTGCGTTGCCGTCGCAACGGTTCGTTTTGGCTTGTCGCGGAGTTCCCCGCGCTCCTGGAGCATCGCCCCTCCGGGGCGGGGGTCCGGGGTGCCCCCGGGCCGCCGTTGCCGGGTGCTGCGCCGTCGTGGCTGGTCGCGCTGGGGGCACCTCCCAGGCGAAGCGCTGGGGGACCCCGCGCCCCTGACGGCAACTGGGCAGCCCCCGAGGGCGCTTTGCCGTCGAGCGGTCGGCTTTGGCTGGGCGCGGAGTTCCCCGCGCTCCTGGAGCATCGCCCCTTCGGGGCGGGCATCCGGGGTGCCCCCGGGGGTGCGTTGCCGGGCACGGACCCGTTGGGGCTGGGCGCGGAGTTCCCCGCGCTCTTGGGTGCGCCCGGTGGGTAGGGGAGCCGGGCCCTATTCCTCCCGCAGACGGGGGGCGGGCTGGGAGGGGACGGTGCGGGAGTGTCCCCGCAGGAACTGTGCGTGCGCCCGGGCAAGCCGATGGAAGAAGCCGCACGCACAGTTCCGAGGAGATACTCCCGTGGCGGCCCCGACCCACCCACCGAACGTGCACCGCCAGGGGCGCGGGGAACTGCGCGACCAGCCACGACGGCGCGGCAGGCGGCAAAGCCCCCCGTGGCCACCCCGGTTGCCGGGGTGCCCCTGGGACCTGCGCGACCAGCCGCAGCGAGACCAGCAGACGGCAACGCGCAGCGACCGGCGCCTCAGGCCTTACGAGAAGCCGCCACCGACCCCACGCCCCCCACGACCGCCGCGACAACCGCGCCATGCCAGAGCCCGGTCCACACCGACCCGAAGAAGCCCTGACTGGTCAGGACCTGCCGCACGACCAGGTCGAAGAAGAACATCGCGGTGGCAGGCACGGCCGCCACGCGCCAAGGGTGCCGCCGCGCCCACCGCCGTATGCGGCGATCGCGCCCCTCCCCACGCGAGGAGTACCCGAGCGCGGCCCCTGCCCCACCCACGCAGAAGAACAGGAGCGCCGCAATGGATATCGCACTGCTGAAGATGCCGAGCCCGAAGTGCCCCGACACGAGGTGGAGGGCCAGGTCGACCCCTCCGCCGAGCGCGCCGACGACCGCGGCCGGCCGCCAGGGACCGAGGGTCGCCGAAGCCACGGCCAACTGCCGCTTCTCCGCGCCCGACACAGCGATTTCACGGGATGAACGCCTCATACCGCCAACGGTCCATCGCAGGGGACGCGAACGCCATAGGGGATGACCCTGACGATTCCCCCACGCCCGCCCCGGACCCCCGGGGCAACCCCGTCCCACCCGGCCACCGCCACCGGAAGCACCGCGTCCGGGTCACCTGGAAGGATGGGCCACCACCAGCCCCGCAGGTGCGACGAGGAGAGCCGCCGCCATGACCGACCTGACCCGCAGCCAAAAAGTCGCCGTCCTCGGCACCGGCAAGATCGGCGAGGCCCTGCTCTCCGGCATGATCCGGGCCGGCTGGGCCCCCGCCGACCTCCTCGTCACCGCCCGCCGCGCCGAACGCGCCGAGGAACTGCGTGCCCGCTACGGCGTCGAGGCGGTCAGCAACGCCGAGGCCGCCAAGGCCGCCGACACCCTGATCCTGGCCGCCAAGCCGCAGGACATGGGCGCGATGCTGGACGAGCTGGCCCCGCACCTCGCCGCCGACCGGCTCGTCATCAGCGCGGCCGCCGGCATCCCGACCACCTACTTCGAGGAGCGCCTCGCCGAGGGCATCGCCGTCGTCCGCGTGATGCCGAACACGCCGGTGCTGGTCGACGAGGGCATGTCCGTGATCTCCGCGGGCCGGCACGCCACCGAGCAGCACCTCGCCCGCACCGAGGCGATCTTCCAGCCCGTAGGCAAGACCCTGCGCGTTCCGGAGAAGCAGCAGGACGCGGCCACCGCGCTGTCCGGCTCCGGGCCCGCGTACTTCTACTACCTCGTCGAGGCCATGACCGACGCGGGCATCCTGCTCGGCCTGCCCCGCGCCCAGGCCCACGACCTCATCGTCCAGTCCGCGATCGGCGCCGCCGTCATGCTCCGCGACAGCGGCGAGCACCCCGTCAAACTGCGCGAGGCCGTCACGTCCCCGGCCGGCACCACCATCAACGCCATCCGGGAACTGGAGAACCACGGCGTCCGCGCGGCCCTGCTGGCCGCACTGGAGGCCGCCCGCGACCGCAGCCGCGAGCTGGCCTCCGGCGCCTGACCTTCAGTGCCTGACCTTCAGGCCGGCGGCAGCAGGCCGATCGCCCGGTAGGCCCTGTCGACGGTCGGCCGGGCGAGCGCCCTGGCCCGCGCCGCCCCGTCCCGCAGCACCCCGTCCACGTACCCCGGGTCGGCGCTCAGCCGGGCGTGCCGCTCCTGCAGCGGACGCAGCAGCTCGACCACGGCCTCGGCGGTGTCCGCCTTCAGCGCCCCGCTGCCCTCGTACGCGTCGGCCAGCGCCGCCGGCTCCTTGCCGGTGCACGCGGACAGGATCTCCAGCAGGTTCGCGACGCCCGGCCGGGTCTCCGGCTCGTACGTCACTCCGGCCTCGCTGTCCGTCACCGCCCGCCGGACCTTCTTGACGATCGTGTCGGGCTCGTCCAGCAGGTAGATGATCCCGGCCGTCGCGTCATGGGACTTGCCCATCTTGGCGGTGGGGTCCTGGAGGTCCATCACCCGCGCGGCCACCTCCGGTACCACCGCCCGGGGCACCACGAAGGTGTGGCCGTAGCGGTGGTTGAACCGCTCGGCCAGATCCCGGGTCAGCTCCACGTGCTGCGTCTGGTCCTCGCCCACCGGCACCTCGTCGGCGCCGTAGATGAGGATGTCGGCCGCCATCAGCGCCGGATAGGTGAGCAGCGACAGCCGCACGCTCTGCCCGGACGCCTGCGCGCGGACGGACTTCTCCTTGTACTGGATCATCCGCCGCATCTCGCCGTCGGAGGCGACGCACTCCATCACGTAGGACAGGCGGGCGTGCTCGTCGACGTGGCTCTGCACGAACACCGTGCAGAGCTCGGGGTCCAGCCCGGCGGCGAGCAGCAGCGTCGCCCCCTGCCGGCTCAGCCGGCGAAGGCGCGCGGGATCGTGGTCGACGGTGAGCGCGTGCAGGTCCACGACGCAGAACAGCGACTCCGCGCGGTGCTGGTCCTTCTCGACCCACTGCCGCAGCGCCCCGAGGTAGTTGCCCAGGGTCATGTGGCCGGTCGGCTTGATCCCGCTGAAGATGCGTGTCATGAGCGCGTGCTCTCCCTTGTCAGGAGCCGCCGTCTCGTCACGGCCGGGAGAACGCGAAACGGCCGCCTGAGGCGGCGGCCGTCGGATGCATACGTGAGTCCCGGGCCGCCCTAGGCGGCCCACCACTGGGTGCAGCACGTGTGCGAAGTCATGGACACAGAGTACCGGAGCGGGGACAGCGGAGGGCAGAGTTGACACCGCCGGATCTCTTCCGTAGTGTCCTTCGGGTTGTCCGACGTGAGCGCCGACTCCGGTCGGTCCCCGGACAGCCATCCCGCAGCAACGTACTCGGATTCACCACGACGGCCGTCTTCGGCCTGATGTGGCTTCCGTTTGCCTGTTTACGGAATGCCGGAAGGGAAAGCGGCCGATTTGGATCGGCCGGTGAACATCCGCTAAAGTCTCACTCGTCGGAACGGCCCAACAGCCGGGAAGACGGACCCCGCTGACTGGGGGTCAGACACTGGAAAGCGTCTGATACAGTCG
>NZ_JBIRRR010000026.1:0-144458 GCF_044333795.1 Streptomyces sp. NPDC020917
GTCATCGAGAACACCACCACGGCATCCCCCAGCAAGTCCTCATGCCCCGCCAGCACCCGACGAACAGCATCACCCTCCGGAACCACACCCACCAGGCCGGCAGCCTCCGCCAGCGCCCCGTACACCCGCTCAACCTCGACCGAACCCGCCACCACAACCTCCACACCAGGACAGCAGCCAGAAACCTTCGGGGCTGCGAAAAGGGACGAGACCGCACACGAACACCAAGGGAGCGCCCGTCAGGACCGGGCCGGGGGAAGGACGAACCAGCCTGCCGCTGCGACGACAGCCCGCATCCACGGCATCCACCCCAGGCTCGGCCACGCCCCTTGGCCGGCGCTAGTCCACCACTTGGCGGCGGCTTGGCGGCCACCTGGCAGCTGGCTCCGGAACCGGCAGCGGGAGAAGGCCGGTCGAGACCGTCAGCTGATCACCACGTCCAGACCCCTCAGGTCCGCCTGGATGTCGATGGACGCGATCAGATCGTCGGCGAACGCGAAGCGGAACACCACACGCGGTACGCCCTGGTGGACGTAGGCCAGGCCCGCGTGACCGTCGATCAGTGCCGGTACGGGGGCCCACGAGAGCTTGGCGAAGGCACGTGTCACCGCGTCCGCGCCGCGGATCTCCTCGGCCATCCCCATCCCGGTCGCCAGGCCGATCCGTACCGCCGGCTCGTCGGGGCGGACCACGATGTCCGGGGCCAGCGTGGCCAGCAGCGCCTCGAAATCGCCCTCGCGCGAGGCGGCGAGGAAGGCCCGGACGAAGCCGGCCTTCTCCCCCTCGCCGCTCTCGGTGTCCTCATCGGCCGCCGCGGCGCCCCGCCCGGCGGGCGAGGTCTCGCCCTCGGCTCCGCCCTGGCGCTGGATGCGGCGCCGCGCCCGTGACGCCAACTGCCGTGCCGCGGCGGGCGATCGGTTGACGATCGGCGCGATGTCCTCGAACGGCACCGCGAACATGTCGTGCAGCACGAACGCCAGACGCTCCGCGGGCGTCAGGGTGTCCAGGATCACCAACATCGCCGCGCCCACCGAATCGGCGAGCAGCGCCTCCTGCTCCGGATCGGCCGCCCCCTCCACCCGCGGGGAGGCGTCGCCGTCCGGGACGTCGACCAGGTCCTCGCGGCGCGACTTCCGCGACTGCAGCATGTTCAGCGATACCCGCGCCACGATCGTCGTCAGCCAGCCGGACATGTTCTCCACGGCGGACGCGTCCGTCCGCGACACCCGCAGCCACGCCTCCTGCACCGCGTCGTCCGCCTCGGTCATCGAGCCCAGGACCCGGAACGCCACCGCGCGCAACCGCGGGCGATCCGACTCGAACCGCGATGCCAACCACTCGTTCCCCGTCACGACAGCACGCTCCCAACAGCAGACGATTCCGGCACAGCCCGGCTCACGCGACTGACAGTCCAAGCCCACCAAACGCGACGCCCTCACCGCAACCACGCAGCGCGACACGCGCCGTGACGCATTCGCGCCGACGCCCGATGTACACCCGCCGTTCGGCGGAGTCGGGCAACCTGCGGCCATGAACGTGCATCCGGCCCCGCTCGTGCCGCCTCTGAAGTCCGTCGACGAGCTGATGGACCTGCTCGCGGACTGCGAGGACGCGTGGGACACGCCCGACCGCACCGGGGACCCGGTCGACATCCTCCACCACGGGCTGCAGGTCGCCGCGGTCCTCGCGGGGCGCTACCCGGACGACGAGGAACTGCACGTCGCCGGGCTGGTCCACGACATCGGCCACCGGCTGCGGCCGGGAGACGAGGCCGGGCACGGCGAGCACGCCGCGCAGGCCGTCGCCGGGCTGCTCGGGGAACGGGTGGCCCGCCTGGTCGCGCTGCACATCCCCGCCAAGCGCTACCTCGCGGCGATCGACCCGGGCCTCGCGCTCTCCCCGGAGAGCGCCCGGACCCTCGACTGCCAGGGCGGGCCGATGTCCCCTGCCGAGGTCGCGGCCTTCGAGGCCGGACCCGACTTCGCGGCCGCGGTCGCCCTCCGCCGCGGCGACGACGCGGGCAAGGTCGTCGGTCTGGCCGTCCCCGGCCTCGCGCGCTGGCGGCCCGCCGTCGCCCGAGTGGCCGCGGCGGCTGCGGGCCGCTAACCCGTGATGGCCGGGTTCGCCGCCATGACGTCCTCCGCCGTCCGCCACAGTCGCGGCAGGTAGTGGACGACCTCGCCGGCCCGCTCGTGGAGGTCGCGGGTGGAGGCGATGCCGAGGTCGGCGACGGCTGACCGGAACGCCGGCATGCGGGCTTCGTGGAGTTCGGGAGCGTCGGCGGACAGGATGGCGTGGCAGCGGGCGAACGTCGCGATGATCCAGAAGACGGCCTCGCGGTGGTCGCCGGATTCGATCAGGGCCTGGCTCCCGTCGATCGCGATCGGCCGCGCGCCGGGCGTGATGTCGCTGCTGAAGAAGAAGGGCGTGCGCGCGGGGCCGAGCGCGGCTCCGGCCGCGGCCGCCGCGTCGAACGTGACGGCGAGTTCCCACAGTTGCTGCCGGACGCGGTCGGCGGGCAGCCGTTCGCATCCGAGCAGCGCCAGCAGGTCCTCGTGGGTGCCGGGGTGGCCGTACTCGGTGAGGACGTCGCGGGCGGCCCGGTAGCGCAGGCGCACGGTGGGGTTGCGCAGCGCGGCGACGAGCAGCACGTGGCAGGTCACGCCGGTCGGGAACAGCCAGGACAGGACCTGTTCGTGGAACGGGGCCGCGGGATCGACCGCCGCGAGCCGCGTCTCGACCCGGTGCCGGGCGTCCTCGCACCTGCGGCGGACCCACGCCCGGCGGGCGAACCGCGGGGCGACGTAGGCGTGCAGCTCCCGCAGCCGGCCGGTGGGGTCGTCGATGACCGCGTCCGTACGGAAGCCTCCGGCCAGATGATACGACGTCAGGACATCATCGGGAAAGGCGAGTTCGGCCCACGGCAGGTACGTGATCTCCAGGAGGGCACCGTCGTGCAGGAGTTTGCCCGGCTTGGGCGGGGCCTGGTCGTCGGTGGTCACCACGACGACGTCGACGTCCGATGAGGCCGGCAGCTCCGCTTCGCCCGGCACCCCCACGGTCGAGCCGGTGAAGTACGCGCCGGCGAAGCCGGGTCGGGGCCGGGCGTACCGCGTCACCCAGTCGTTTGCCGCTGCGCGGGCGTCCCCGACCTTCACCGTCCCGTCCGGTCGGGCTCGGGCGATCGCCTGCGGCGCGGTCGCGTGTCGCGCAAGGCCGGGTCCTCCTCGATCGGGGTCACCGTCAGGTGTATCGCACGGCGGTCGGGGTCACCGTCAGGTGTATCGCACGGCCCGGGGGCGGCCGCGGCGGACGACGCGGGCGACGGTGGCCAGGACGCGGTCGGCCTCGGAGCCGAAGGGGTTGTCGGCGATCATGTAGGTCCACGTGGAGGAGGGCCGGCGCAGGCCGAGGTCGGCCAGGTCGGCGGCGTCTGCGGCGGCGTGGTCGAGGGTGTCGCGGATGGCGTCGGCCGCCTCGTCCGACACGCGCCGGAAGTCCTCGGTGGCCAGGAGGTTGAACTGGTCCAGCGGGTTCTGGCGTCCCAGGACACGCAGGTGGATCCCCTCGCGAGCCTCGGCCAGCAGGTTGAGGTGCCGGCTCCACCCTCGGTCGAGGTGGTACAGCACGACCTCCCGCGCCAGCGCGCGCCGCTCCGCCGTCCCGGTCCACCGCCGCACCCGCTCGTCGCCCTCGCCCCAGATCCGGGCGAGGTGGTCCGCCAATGCCGCGTCGTCGGTGAGGAGCAGATCGCGGACGTCGAGGACGATCCGCCGGTGCCGGTCCGTCGCCGTGTGGTAGCGGCGTGTCGTCCGGTGCAGCTGCATCACCTTGCCCTCGGCGACGCGCTGGGCGTGGGCGTACAGCTCGGTGAAGCGGGTGTCGTCGATCAGGCCGTCCGGGCCCACCGAACGGGGACCGATGCCGAGGACGATGTTCTCGGTGACCACGTCGTCGTCCATGCTCGTGCAGAACACCGAGCCGCCAGGGTCGCCCTGGCGGCCCGACCGGCCGCGCAACTGCCGGTCCAGGCGCGCGCTGTCGTAGCGGCCCAGGCCGAGGACGAGCAGTCCGCCGGCCTCGGCCGCACCGGGGCCCAGAACGATGTCGACGCCGCGGCCGGCCATCTGCGTGGAGACGGTGACCGCGCCGAGCTGCCCGGCTTCGGCCACAATCGCCGCCTCCGCGGCGTCGTTCTTCGCGTTCAGCAGCACGGCCGGCACGCCCGCAGCGGCCAGGAGCGCGGCGAACCGCTCGGAGTCGCCGACGCTGCGGGTGCCGACCAGTACCGGCCGGCCCGCGGCGTGGGCGGCGCGCACCCGTTCGGCCGCGGCGGCGTCGCGCTGCGCCGCGGTCGCGTAGAGGCGGTCGGGTTCGTCGACCCGGACGCACGGCAGATGGGTGCCGATCACCCCGGTCCTCAACTGCAGGTCCTCGGCGAGGCGTTGGGCGGCCTCGACCGCGGTACCGCTCATGCCGGTGAGCACGCGGTAGCCGCGGACGACGGTCTCGACCAGCACCTGGTCGAGCACGTCGGCGGGCGCGGTGACCGCAAGGCCCTCCTTGCGTTCGATGGCCGCGTGCAGGCCGTCCGGCCAGCGCTGCCGGTCGGCGACGCGCCCGCGCGCGTCGTTGACGAGCCGCACCACACCGTCGGTGACGACGTAGTGGACGTCCCGCTGGACGACGGCCTCGGCGTGCAGCGCGACATGGGCCGCGGCCAACAGGTCGGCGTGCTCCGCCGCGTAGAGCTGGACGCCTCCGAAGTGCCGCTCCACGGCCTTGATCCCGGCCTCGGTGAAGGACGCGCTGCGCCGGTCGCCGTCGACCTCGTAGTGGACCCCGGCGGTCATGCCGGCGACGAGCGACGCCAACGCGCCGTCGTCTCCGCCGGGTTCGCCGTCGCCGGCGATCACCAGCGGCACCATGGCGTCGTCGAGCAGGACGGCGTCGATCTCGTCGACCACGACGGAGTCCAGGTCCGGCACGATCCGCTCGGCCGCCGCGGTGCGCTGCCGGTCGCGCAGCACGTCGAAGCCGACCTGGTGCACGGTGGTGTACACGACGTCCGACCGGTAGGCGGCGTGCCGGTCCGCCGCGTCCATCCCGTCGACGACGGCGGCCACGCGGAGGCCGAACGCCGCGAACAGCGGTGCTCCGGCTGCCGCGTCGCGGCCGGCGAGGTAGTCGTTCGCGGACAGGACGTGCACCCGGTGCCCGTCCAGGGCGAGGCCCAGCGCGACGAGGAAGCCGACGAGCGTCTTGCCCTCGCCCGTGGCCATGTCCACCACCCGGCCGCGCAACATGGCAGCCGCAGCGAGCAGTTGGACGTCGAAAGGGTCGAGCCCGAGGTGGCGGCGGGCTGCCTCGCCGGCGAGGGCGAGGAACGCGGCGAGGCTCTCGTCGTCGTCCGCGCGGCAGGTCGTGAGCTGCGCGGCCCGCTCGTGGAAGTCGTCGTCGGGGAGGTCCCTGAGGTGCGCGCGGCCGCGCACGACCGCGTCGACCACGGGCGTGAGACCACTGAGGTCCTCGGTGCCGGGTTCCTCCCGCAGCCGGCGTACCAGTGCCTGGGAGCGCCCCCACCAGGACTGCGCGTCCCGGCCCCGCCCCGCCCGATCGCCGCCGCGATCCCGATCCCGCCTCAGCCCGCCCATCGACCCACGCTAACCAACGGCGTTGCGCCGGGGAAGCCCATGCCCGAGGGTGGGGCCCGGCATGGGGGGTGCGTGGGGTGTCCCCACGCGGAGGGGGTGGGCGTGGAACCGCTGGTGATCGAGTCCGTCAGGTACACGGAGCCGTGCGGGGCCTGCGGGGCGCGCATGAAGTGCGTGGGCACGCAGACGCTGGTGGACGGCCGGCTGCGGTGGGACGTGGAGTGGTCGTGCGTCTCCTGCGGCTCGATCGCCGCGGCATGCGGCGGCGACATGCCGGCCGCACGGCGGAAGCAGATGCTCGCCGCGTACGGGCCGACCCGGTTGCGGGTCGACGGTCTCGTGACCGCGGGGGACCGCGTCGTGGCCCTGAGGGTGCTGCGGAAGGCCCTCGACCTGGATCTGACCGGCGCGAAGGCGAAGCTGAGCGCCGTACTGGCCGGCGACGTCACGGGCACGCGCCCGGAGGTCGAGTGGCTGGCGCGACGGCTGCGGGGCGCCGGGGTGGCCGCGGAGGCCGTTCCCCCGCAGGAGGAACGCTCGGATCGCGCATGACCTCTGCGTGGATGGCCTCGCGGCCCGTTGGCGCGCGGAAGCCGGCGGCGCGTCGCCCCGATGGCCGGTCGGCATGCGGGCGGGAGGGCGACGCGGACGGCCCGGGTGCGCCGGTTCGGAGCGTACGCGCCGCACAATGTGGCGCATGACCCGTTCCTCCTCCGGCTCCGCCTCGGGCTCGTCCCTCTCCCTGTGGTCGAAGGACTCCTACCTGTCGATCGGCTCGGTGGGTTCCTTCCTCTCCATCGGCTCGGTGGGCAGCGCGCTGTCGATCGGCTCGATCGGTTCCTGGCTGTCGGCCGGCTCGATCGGCTCCTCGGCGTCGCTGCTGTCCTTGGCCTCCCACGCCAGCCTCGGCTCCGCGTTCTCCAGCGGTTCCCGGTGGTCCTTCGCCGCCCGCCGCCCCTACGGCACCCCCACCTCCGCCGCGACCACCGCGACGTTCGCCCTCCTCGGTGCGGCCGGCCTCGCCACCGCGACCGCTCTCGTGCTCCGCACGCGCCGCGCGAGCCTGTGAGGTTCCCTCACGCCGGCAGGCCGGCCGGGGCCCGCCCGCCCGTGCCCCGGCGAGGGACGCCGGCCAACGGCCAGCGTGCCAACGGAGTCTGACCGGCCCGCACGCGGGCTGCTGCTCCCCAGGCCCGCGAGACCGTCCCGATGGCCTCGACTTCGCTGACGGCGTGGGGAGTTCCCGGGATGCGGGCAGAATGGGGGGATGGCGGACCATGCGGCGCTGTACGGGCTCATCGGGGCGGTGGGCGGGGCGATGCTCGGGGCCGGGGGCGCGGTGGTCGGGCCGCTGCTGCTGCACCGGCGGGAGTCCGGGGAACGGCGGGAGGCGGAACGGCGCGAGACCGATGAGCGGCGCGAGACGCAGCGCCGCGAGGCCGAGGAGCGCCGGGAGACACTGCGGCTGCAGGAGGAAATGGCCCAGCAGCAGCGGCAGTTCGAGTTGCGGGTGGCCGAACTCGAACGCCGTGCGGAGTCGGAGCGCGAGCGCACCGCCGACCTGCGGGCCCGGCAGGAGGCGGTGACGGCCCGGATGGCCCGCATGCGGGCGGCCACGCGCGAGTGGCACCTGGTCCTCGCCGACGCGTACTCCACGCTGAGCCGTGGCAAGCCGGTCGACCCCGCGGCGTTCGAGGCGTCGTGGCGCAAGGCGAGGTCCGCGGTGAACGAGGCGTTCGACGAGGCCCTCCGTGACGGTCTGTGGTTCTCGCACGCGCGGGCCTTTCGCATCCTGGCCCCGAACAGCCCGGCGATCATGGCGCTGACCCCGACCGACCAGGGCATCGACGTCACGGAGATCGGCAACTCCCTGGCCGGTGCCACCGACGCGGTCGAGCGCTGCGTCGCGGCCGGGGTTCCGCTGCCCGGGGAACTCGACGAGCCGGCCCGGCGCGAGCTGCGCCGGCTCGACATCGCCCGCAGCGCGCTGACCGCGCACATCATCGGCCGCCTCGGGGCGCTCGGGGTGTCCGTGCGCCTCCGCAGCGACGAGTGACGTCGGGCGCGCCCTCCCGCGGCCCGGGCGCGCGGCCCCGCGGATCCCCCGCCGGACGCCTGCGGAACGCCTCCGCCGCGCCACGGGTGGCCTGCCCGTATCCCCGTCACCGTCCCTCCCGGGCCGCCGTGGGAAAAAATCTCCGCGGGGATGTCGAGAATCCGTGGCCTGCTCCGTCCCCGGAGTGAAGGCGGCCACAATGGGTCGCACAGCACCGAGGAGATCACCATGGCCAAGTACCTGCTGCTGAAGCACTACCGGGGCGCCCCGGACGCCGTGAACAACATTCCGATGGACCAGTGGACGCCCGAGGAGATCTCGGCGCACATCGGGTACATGAACGACTTCGCGGCCCGGCTGGAGAAGACCGGCGAGTTCGTCGACGCCCAGGCGCTGGCGCCGGAGGGGACGTTCGTCCGGTACGACGGTGAGGGGCGCCCGCCGATCACCGACGGCCCGTTCGCCGAGACCAAGGACGTCATCGCCGGCTGGATGGTGATCGACGTCGACACCTATGAGCGGGCGGTGGAACTGGCCGGGGAGCTGTCGGCCGCTCCGGGGGCGGGCGGCAGGCCGATCCACGAGTGGCTGGAGCTGCGCCCGTTCCTGACCGAGACGCCCACCATCACCGAGTGACGACACCGATGGACGAGGCCCTGCTCCGGAGCCTCACACCGAGCGTCATCGGGGTCCTCGTCCGCCGCGGAGCCGACTTCGCGGCGGCCGAGGACGCCGTGCAGGACGCGCTGGTCGAGGCGGTGCGGGTGTGGCCGGCCGAGCAGCCCGCGGACCCGAAGGGCTGGCTGGTCACCGTCGCCTGGCGCCGGTTCCTGGACGCCACGCGGGCGGACGCCGCGCGTCGCCGGCGCGAGGAGCGGGTCGACGAGGAGCCGGAGCCCGGGCCCGCGCAGGCGGTGGACGACACGCTGCACCTGTACTTCCTGTGCGCCCACCCGTCGCTGACACCCTCGTCGGCGGTGGCGCTGACGCTGCGCGCCGTCGGCGGGCTCACCACCCGGCAGATCGCGCAGGCGTACCTGGTGCCGGAGGCCACCATGGCGCAGCGCATCAGCCGCGCCAAGCGCACCGTCTCCAAGGTGCGGTTCGACCAGCCGGGCGACGTCGGCACCGTGCTGCGGGTCCTGTACCTGGTCTTCAACGAGGGCTACTCCGGCGACGTCGACCTCGCCGCCGAGGCCATCCGGCTGACCCGGCAGCTCGCCACCTCGATCGACGACCCCGAGGTGGCGGGACTGCTCGCCCTGATGCTGCTGCACCATGCCCGCCGGTCCAGCCGGACGGCGCCCGACGGCGCCCTCGTGCCGCTGGCCGCGCAGGACCGCGGCCGCTGGGACACCCGGATGATCGCTGAGGGCGTGCGGATCCTGCAGGCGGCGCTGGCCCGCGACCGGCTGGGCGAGTACCAGGCCCAGGCAGCGATCGCGGCGCTCCACGCGGACGCGCAGGCCGCCGAGGAGACGGACTGGGTGCAGATCGTCGAGTGGTACGACGAGCTGGCGCTCCTCACCGACAGCCCGGTCGTGCGGCTCAACCGCGCCGTCGCCGTCGGCGAGGCCGACGGCCCGCGCGCCGGGCTGGCCGCGCTCGCCGTCCTGGACGACACGCTGCCCCGCCACACCGCCGTGGCCGCGTACCTCCACGAGCGCGACGGGGACCTGGCGACGGCGGCCCGCCTGTACGCGGAGGCGGCCCAAAGGGCCCACAACCTCGCCGAACGCGACTACCTGACGCGGCAGGCCGCCCGTCTCAACGCCGCCCGGTCGCACTGACGGACCGCGAGCGGGCGCCCGCACGGGGTCCGGCCGGCCCCCGGGATCCGTCTCCTCGGGTTTGCGCCCGGGTGGTCGACTTGGTCAGCCCGAGCCGCGGGGTGGGGGCGGCGTCACGCCGCCGATGGGCGCGGAACGACATTGCTCCATGCGAGTGACGCCGGGGGCGTCCCGCCCGGACCGGCCGTGACGGCTAGGACGCGCGCGTGGACGCGGCCGCCGACTGCTCGGGCGCGGATACCGCGGACCAGGCGAGAGGGTCCGCCGCCTGCATCCGTACCGCCGCGGCGCGGGCGGACCCCGAGCGCAGCACGGCCGCCGCACCCGCCGCGGCGAGGACGACCACCGACGCCAGGATCAGGGCGCGGTGGTAGCCGTGGTGGAGCATCGGCGTGACGACCAGCGGGCCGAGGATCTGGCCGACCGAGTACCCGGCGGTCAGCAGCGCCACGGACCGCGGGAACCGGAGTTCGGCCCCGGCGGCCAGCGCGAGGGTGCTGATGCCGATGAAGGTGCCGCCGAACAGCACGGCGGAGACCAGGGCCGCCGTCACGCCTCCGGTCAGGGCGGGCAGCGCTATGCCGGCCGCCTGGATGACGAGCGCGACAAGCAGCAGGTCGGCGCGCGCGTACCGGCGCCCGAGCCAGGACCAGCAGGCCGAGGACGGCACGGCAGCGAGTCCGACCAGCACCCACGCGCCGCTGCCGATCCAGCCGGGCGAACTCTGCCCGATCGCCGCGACCAGGAACGTGCCCGCGACGATGTAGCCGACACCCTCCAGCGTGTACGACGCGAACAGCACGCTGAACCACCGGCCCGCCCCGACCCGACCGCGCCCGGCCCCCGTCGCTCCCCCGGACCGCTGGCTCCCACCCACGCTGACCTGCCCTGCGGACCTGAACCCACGGCCCACGCCCACCCGACCACGCCCGGCCCCCGCCGCTCCCCCGCACCGCTCGCTCCCACCCACGCTGACCTGCCCTGCGGACCGGCCGGGTGACACGGCTGGCGCACCGTCGCCGTCCCGGCTCGTCCCCTGGCGCGGCACTGCCCCGCCGCCGGGCGGCGCCGGCTCCCGCACGGGCTCGTTCGGGGCAGGCGCGGGCTCGGGGCGCAGGCTCCACGCGGCCGCGGAGAGGGCTGCGGCCAGGGCGGCGGACGCCCACCAGGCGGCCCGCCAGCCGGCGGCGGAGTGCAGCGCGAGGACCAGCAGCCCGGACAGGGCGATCCCGGCGCCCACGCCGCCGAAGGCCCAGCCGGGCAGGTGGGCCGGGTGGGCGCGCAGGTGGCTGTGCAGCGAGGTGACGGCGATGACGAAGATCAGCGCGCTGGCGATGCCGGCCAGCAGCCGCAGCACGAGCCAGGCGGTGGTGCTGTGCGTGGCGGGCATCGCGGCGAGGGTGCCGGTGAGCACGAGCAGGGAGGCGCGCAGCACCGCGGGCGAGCGGACCAGTGCGGGTGCCAGGATGCCGGCGAGTGCGCCCGCCAGGTAGCCGGCGTAGTTCGCGGTGGCCAAGTGCGCGCCCGCGCCCGCCGACAGCCCGGCCTGGGCCTGCATCAACGGGATGATCGGGGTGAAGACGAACCGCCCGACGCCCATTCCCGCGGCCAGTGCCGCGGCGGCGCGGGCGACGTGGCCCCAGGCCGAGTGGGTCGCGGCGCCCGCCCGGGCCCCGGTCGGGTCCGGGTCCGGTGCCGCGGAGGCGCGCCGGCCCGTGGGGCGGCCGCCCTCGGAGGGCTGGCTCATGCGTGGCCCTCGCCCCAGCCCGGGTCGTTCGGGTGGGGTTCGAGGGGCGTGACCGTGCAGCTCATCCAGGGGCTCAGCGGCAGCGTGCCCAGTACCTTCTCGTGCAGCTCCTCCTCGTCCGCGGCGCGCCAGATGCCGATGCTGCGCTTCTCGCCGACCGGGCGCCACAGCCGGCCCAGCTGGTCGTGGGCGGCCAGTTCCCTGGCGCGGACCCGCTCGGCGGCGCGCCGCCGGTCAACCTCGTCCTGGCTGGTTCCCTCGGGAATGGTGGTGGTGATCTCGACCAGGAACTCCCGCATGGTGCTGCTCCCTTCGGTGAGGTGTTTCCGGGCGACGGACGCCCGGGCCGGGCGCCTTTACGGGCGGCCGGTGCGCTCGGATTCCGGCCGTTTCACGGTCGCCCCGGGGCGGCGCCCGGCCGGACCGCGACGCCGCGGCGGCTTCGCCGCGCCCGGGGCCGCCCGGTGCGGCCGCCGTGTTCTCATCGTCCGCCGGTCCCGGGGAACCCGCCACGACCGGCTTCCTTCCTGGTGCGAGGCGCAGCCTCGCAGCGACGTAGCATGATCGGCGTGGAGCTCCGCCAACTTCGCTACTTCGTCGCGGTCGCCGAGGAGCTGAACTTCGGCCGGGCCGCCGACCGGCTGCTGATCGCTGGCCCGTCCCTGTCCCAGCAGATCAAGGCGCTGGAACGCGACCTGGGGGTGCGGCTGTTCGACCGGGACCGCCGGTCCGTGGCGCTGACCCCGGCGGGCTCGGACCTGCTCGCGCAGGCCCGGGCGCTGCTGGAGCAGGCCGACGAGCTGCGGCGGCGTGCCCGGCGGCTGGCGGGCTCGGAACCGGTCAGGCTGGGTTACGTCAACTGGCTGCCACCGCGGCTGGCGGCCCGCACCTCCGCGGTGGCCGAGGTGCACCTCGACGCCTGGGTGGCCCCCTCGCACACCCAGGCCGCGCGGGTCGCCGACGGCAGCCTGGACCTCGCGGTGTGCTGGGTGCGGGCCGAGGACCTGGAGCGCCTGGGACTGAACGCCCGGCTGGCCGGCGCCGACCGCTTGTACGCCGTGAGCAGGGGCACGGACTCCGGCGAGGTCGCCGCCGGGGACACCGCGGTGCTGCTGGACGACGACACCACCTCGTGGTGGTCGTGGAACGTCTTCGCGGAGCAGCTGGCCGGGGACACCGGCGCCCGAGCGGTGCGCATCTGCGACAACGGCATCACCGGCCCGGCCTTCTTCGACCACGTGCGCGGCTCGGCCCTTCCGGTCGTCAACTGCCCCAAGGGACAGACCACTCCGCTGCCGCCGGACCTGGTGCAGCGGCCGGTCTCCGGGCCGAAGGTGCTCTGGACGTGGTCCCTGGTGTGGCGCAGGAGCGAGGTCCGTGCCCCGGTCCTCGCGGTCGTCGACGCGCTGTGCGACGGTGTCGACGGCTCCGGCCTGCACGCCCCGGACGTCTGGCTCCCCGAGGGCGACCCGTACCGGACGTGAACTGTGCTGCGGCGGCGCGCCGGTGGGCGTGCCGCCGCGCCGGCCGGAGAATGGCGGTTCCGGTCGGCGCGGCGGGGGGTACGACGCGGCGGGTGCGCCGCTCAAGCCCGGGGCCTCACCTGCTCTGCTGCACCGTCACGGCGAACAGCTTCAGCCGTGACTGGTCCGGCAGGGTGAGCGACCGGACGGTCTTGCCGGGGTCGAGCGGGAGCGTCCGGGCGTACACGTCGACCGCCGGGCCGTCACGGCCGACGCCGGCGCGGTACCGGTAGGGCGCCGCCACCGCGATGTCCTCGCCGGCCTGCGGACCGGCCGCCCAGTCGCTGAAGTGCACCGGGAGCGAGGCGGTCGAGCCGTCCGTGTAGGTGACCGCGACGGTTCCGTCGACGGCCCCTCCGCTGGCAGCGCCCAACACCCGTATCCCGCTCGCCTGCAGAGCCGGCAGAGCCAGCGACTGCCCTTGTGCGGTGACCGAGTTGAGCGCGCCGTCGGCTCCCGAGGGGAACACGAACGGCGTTCCCGCCAGGACGACGGGACCGGCGGCGGGCAGCGTCTCGGCGGCGTAACTCCAGCCGAGGCCGTCGAAGTTGCCGTCGTCGGGGTGGGCGGAGGACGCGATGGAGTCGTGGTCGTAGGCCGTGCTGAGGTCGAGCGTGCAGGCGTCGTCGCTCGGCCCGCAGCCGAGGCGTTCGACGTCGAGGGTCGCCGTCGTCGTGGCCGAGCGGCCGTCGTCGGTGCGCACCGTGAAGGTGACCTGGTGCGTTCCGGCGCTCGTACCGGCGGGAACCTGCACCTGCGGTGCGAGGTCCACCTGTGCGAACCGGCCCCTGCTGTCCGCGGTGAACGCCTGCTGCAGGTGGACGCCGTCCAGGTCGACGTCCAGCGTTCCGCTGACGGCACCGGGCGCCTGCACGAAGGCGCGCGCGGTGAAGGAGACGGTGGCCGGGCGGCCGGCGATCGCGACGGTCCGGCCGGGGGTGGCGGACACGCTGAGCGAGTACCGCGGCGGGAGGGGCGGTGCCGGGTGCACCGGGCCGGGGTGGCCGAGTGCGGCCAGGTCGATGGAGTCGGCCATGGCCTGGTAGCCGGCGTCGCCGGGGTGAAGGTGGTCGCCGCTGTCGTACCGCGGCAGCATGCGGTGCGGGTCGGCGGGGTCGCGCACGGCCTTGTCGAAGTCGACGACCGCGTCGAAGACGCCGCTGTCGCGGATCCAGTCGTTGACGCCCTGGCGGGCGGCCTCCTCGGTGGCGTCATAGGTGTTCCAGCCCTCGAAGGGCAGGACGGTGGCGCCGAGGACCCGCAGTCCCGCGGCGTGGGCCCGGTCGGCGATCTCCTGCAGGCCCGCGATGATCTTGGCGGGGTCGAGCTGGTGCGGGGTCTGCTGGATGTCGTTGATGCCCTCCAGCACGATCAGCGTCCGGGCGCCGGCGCGTTGCAGCACGTCGCGGTCGAGCCGGGCCGTCGCCTTCACGCCGGCGCCGTCGAGGAGGACGCGGTTGCCGCTGATGCCGGCGTTGAGCACGCCGAACCCGTTGGCGGGGCTGTCGGCGGAGTGCAGCCGGGCGGCCAGCCGGTCGGGCCAGCGGCGGTTGGCCCCGGACGTGGACTGGGCGCCGTCGGTGATGGAGTCGCCGAGCGTGACGACGGACCCGGCCTGGGCACTGGCCGGCTCCACGTCCACCTCGGTGACGTAGTGCCAGGACTGGGTGGTCAGCGGCAGTCCGCCCGCGGCGAGGTCGCCGGCGTGGTCGGTGCCGTCGGTGGAGTAGTACGACGTCGTCAGTCCGAGGTCGTGGTAGGTCACCGGTCCCGACGGGTCGGGGGTGAAGGTGGTGACGAACAGGTCGGCGGTGTCGGCGAGCGGCAGGTCGACGGGGTCGCTGTAGAGTTCGGCGCCCGCCGGGACGGTCACCGAGCCGCTCCCGCCGAACGTCACGTCCCGCAGGGTTCCGGGGGCGATCTCCGCGCTGCCGGGGAGCCGTTGCAGGCCGACGGTGGTGTGCGCGAACAGGACGGGCTTGGTGCCGAAGGCGTTCGACAGCTTCACGCGGATGCGCGGGCCACCGAGGCTGGTGTGGACGAGGTTGCGGATGGTGTAGCCGGCGTAACCGCTGCTGCTGACACCGCCGTTGGCGGCCGCGGACCACGTCCCGACCCAGCTGGGTGCGGCCGCGGCCGGGGCCGCGGTGCTCGCCGCGAACGCGGCGGACGACGGGTTGAAGCAGGCGGCGACGAGTAACAGGACGAACAGCGTTGCGTATCTGCGCATGGACGCTCTCCCTCCGAGCTCTGCGCGATGGTGATGGTGCTGGGACACGCTCCCTGGCAACGTTGTCAACGCTTCTGACGGGCAGAAGGTAGCAGCAGCGCCCTGCGGGGCCAAGGGCACGCGCACGGTGGAAACCGACGGGTGTCAGTGGGGGGTGCCAGGATGCGGGCATGGATGCTGCGGAGATCGTTCGGGGACTGTGGGCGCGCATGGAGGACCGGGACTGGGCCGGGGTGGGTGCCCTGCTGGCGGAGGACGCCGTGGTGGAGTGGCCGGTGAGCGCGGAGCGCATCGTCGGGCGGGAGAACTACGTGCGCGTCAACGCGGAGTACCCGGAGGGGTGGTCGATCCGAGTCCTGCGGATCGTCGCCGACGGGGACCAGGTGGTGTCCGAGGTCGAGGTACCGCACGCCACGATCGGCCTGCACCGGGCGGTGTCCTTCTGGACCGTGCGCGACGGGCGGATCGTCGCGGGGCGGGAGTACTGGAGCGAAGTGGGCTCGGATCCGGCGCCGGAGTGGCGGGCCGGCCTCGTCGAGCGGATATGACCACCGAGCGCCGCCCGGCGGGCTGCGCTCAGGGCTGCTTCCGTTTCCGCTTCCGCTTGTGGTCCGGGAGCCTCAGGCGCCGAGCCGGTCGGCCAGGCGTGCCAGGGTCGCGCCCAGCGGCAGGTGGACGCGGAACGCGGCGAGGTCGTCGCCGCGGGTGGTCCCCTGGTTGACGATGGCGACGGGCTTGCCCTGCTTCGCCGCGTGCCGCACGAACCGCAGGCCGGACATCACGGTCAGCGACGACCCGAGCACCAGCAGGGCCGCGGCGGCGTCCACGAGGTCGTAGCAGCGGGCCACCCGGGGCTTGGGCACGCTCTCGCCGAAGAAGACGACGTCGGGCTTGAGCGTCCCCGTGCCGCACACCTGGCAGGCGACGGTGCGGAACCCGGCGACGCGTTCCAGCGGCAGTTCCGCGTCGCCGTCGGCGTTCACCTGGGCCAGCGTGCCGCGGAATCCCGGGTTCGCCTGGTCGAGCAGCTCGTCCAGGTGCCGGCGCGAGCTGCGGTTGCCGCAGCTCAGGCAGAGCACGCGGTGCAGGCTGCCGTGCAGTTCGACGGCCTGCGCGGTGCCGGCCGCCCGGTGCAGCCCGTCCACGTTCTGGGTGATGACACCGGTCACGAAGCCGGCGTCGGCGAGCCGCGCGACCGCGCGGTGGCCGGTGTTGGGCCGGGCCGCGGAGATGCTGTCCCACCCCAGGTGGCTGCGCGCCCAGTACCGCTGCCGGTCGGCCTCGCTCGCGGTGAACTGCTGGTACGTCATCGGCACGCCTTTGCGGCGCCGCCCGGTCTCCCCCCGGTAGTCCGGGATCCCGGACTCGGTGGACAGCCCCGCGCCGCTGAGCACGACGACCCCGCCCCCGTCCACGAGCCCGGCCACACCCTCGAACGCCTCCACGGCGGCGAGGGGCGCACTGGTCTCCATAGAAGCAGCGTACGACGCCCGGTTCCCTGTCCACCGCCCACGCCCGCCCCTTTCCGCCTGCCCCACCCGCGCATAGGATCTGGCCCCTGCCGGGAGCGCGGTTGCTCCCCGGGCGGGAATCACCCGGTGGGGGGCCTTTCCTGATGACCGCATCGCTGCGGGCCGCGCGCGCTCTCGCGCTGCTGGCCGGCTTCCATCTGCTGGGCCTGGCCCTGCTGGCCGCTCTGGCGGTCACCGACTGGCTGCTGGTGACCGTCCTGTTCACCGCGTCCACGGCCTACCTGGTCGGAGGCTCTCTCGTGGCATCGGTGATGGTGGCGATCCCGATCCTGCGCGGCATGATCGCCTTCCTCACCGCGGGGCTGCGGCGACGCGGGCCCGGCGGGGTCGTCGTCGGCGAACGGGACCAGCCCGAACTGTGGGCGCTGGTGCGGCGTGCGGCCGCCGAGGCCGGCACGCCGCCGCCGGCCACGCTCGTGCTGACCGGCGAGGTGAACGCCGGCGTGAGCGAACGGGCCCGGCTGCTGGGCCTGCTGGCCGGCCCGCGCACTCTCGCGGTGGGGGTGCCGCTGCTGGCCGGCATGACCGTGCCGCAGATCCGCGGCGTGCTGGCCCACGAGTTCGGGCACTTCGCGCACCACGACACGCGGCTGGCGGCCGTCACCATGCGCGGGCGCGCGGCCGTCGCGACCACCGTGGAGGCGTTCCACGGCGGGACGAGCCGGGCGCAGGCGCTGGTGGGCAGCCTCTACGTGCGCTATGCGCGGTTCTTCCTGCGGTCGTCGCAGGGGGTCGCGCGCCGTCAGGAACTGGCTGCGGACCGGGCCGCGGCCAGCCAGGTCGGCCCGGCGACGATGGCGGCCATGCTGCGCCGCCTCGGCGTGCTGGGCGCCGCCCACGGCTACTACGCGGCGACCTGGGCTGCGGCCGGCGTTCCCGTCGGAGTGCTGCCGCCGTCCGGCGAGGTGCACGGCGGGTTCCGCCGGCTGCTCGCCGCCCGCGGCCCGGACGGGCTCGCCGCGCTCGCCGCGGACCGCCCTGCCCGCAAGGACGACCCGTACGACTCGCACCCGCCGCAGCGCGAACGCCTCGCCGCACTGGAGGCACTCGCGCCGGCCGGGCCCGCGTACGACCCCGACGGCCCTCCCGCGCTGGCGCTGCTGCGCGACGAGGACGCGGTCATGGCCGCCCTTGAAGAGCACACGCTGCCGGCCGAGGCGCAGGCGCTGCCGCGCCTGGCCTGGCCGGAGCTGGTGCTGCGGCGGTCGGTGGCCGACGCGGAAGGCTGGGCCGCACCGCTGCGGAAAGCCGTCGAGCGGGCCCGGCGCATGGCTCCCGTCACCGGGCGGCCGACCGGAGCGGGAGTCGCGCAGGAGGCGGAGGCCGAGGTCGGCGGGCCCGGCGCGCTGCCGGATCTGGCGGCGGTGCTCGACGCGATCGACGACGGCCTGCTGTGGATGGCGGTGGCCGACCGGATGCCCAAGCCGCCGCAGGCCGCCCGGCTCACCGGCGCCTCGGCGCGCAACTTCATCCGCCCGCGGATCTGGGACGCCGTGGCGGGGCTCCTCCTGCTGCACCTGGTCGGCCGGGGGCTGGCGGAGCCCGACACGTCGTGGTCGGCCGACCCCGGGCTGGTGCTGCCCGACGCCTGGGAGAAGGGCATGGACGCCGCCGTCGACGCGGCGCTGGCCGACACCCCGGACACGGCGCCGCTGCGCGCTCTGCTGGCGGCCCCGCCGGACGCCTGACCGCTGACGCCTGACGCCTGACGCCTGACGCAGCGGCGGTCGCCTCAACCCAGCGCGTCCGGCGAGGGCGTTCAGGACCAGCGGATGCCGAGGGCGGTGCTCTCGTCGGGGTGGGGGCCGCGGTCGACACCGAGGCGGCGCAGGGCGGCGTTGACCGGGCCGTCGGGGCCGGGGGCACGGTGCGCGAAGGAGGCGGTGACCCTGCGGTCGACGAACAGCACGCTGGACTGGAGGTCGCCGTCCACCTCGATGAACAGGACGGGGGCGGCGTAGGCGTCGGGGAAGCCGACGGAGCGCATCACCGTGGCCATGAACCAGTCGAGGTTCGCGGCCGAGTCCGGGTTCGCGGCCAGGGCGCTGCCGATCCGGCTCCAGTCGTCCTCGCCGAGGACGATCAGCGCCATTCCCTGGGCGAGGGCTTCGCGGTGACGGTCCGCCAGATGCGTCTCCGCGTCCCGCGCGACGGTCACCAGGGCCGTCCAGGGGTCGTCCCCGCCCGTCATCCCCGCACCCACCGCCTTCCCGCGCCGCAGTCCACGGGGGACGGTACGGCGCCGCCGGGCCGGAGGCAATCACCCCGGAGGGGGCGTGCGGGAGGTGTCGGGCCGGGCCGGAGCAAAAAGTAAACGGTCCGGTAGAGTTTACTTTTGTCGTGCTACCGATTCCGACTTTGCGGAGAACGCTCATGATCGTCATCACCGCCCCCACCGGGAACATCGGACACCAGGTGCTGGACCGGGTCCTCGCCTCTGACCGGCCAGTGCGCGTCGTCGTCCGCGACCCCGCGAAGCTGCCCGCCGCCGTGCGGGACCGCGTCGAGGTGGTCGCGGGTTCGCACGGCGACCCCGCGGTCCTGGACGCCGCCTTCGCCGGCGCCGGCACCGTGTTCTGGCTGCTGCCGACCGACCGGCGGGCCGCCACCGCCGAGGACGCCTACACGGGCTTCACCCGCCCCGCGGCCGAGGCGCTGCGCGCGCACGCGGTCGCCCGCGTCGTGGACGTCACGGCGCTCGGCCGCGGCACCCCGTGGGCCGGGCGGGCCGGGCACGTCACCGCGTCGCTGGCGATGGACGACCTGATCGCCGGCACCGGCGTCGCCTTCCGCGCCCTCGCCCTGCCCGGATTCATGGACAACCTGCTGCGGCAGGCCCGCGCCATCAAGGAGCAGGGCGTGTTCCTCGACATGCTCCCGGCCGACCTCAGGCTGCCCGCGGTGGCCACCCGCGACGTCGCCGCGGTCGCCGCGCGCCTGCTGCTCGACGGCTCGTGGACGGGGCAGGAGAGCGTGCCCCTGCTCGGCCCCGAGGACCTGTCGTACGCGGACATGGCGGCCGTCGTCTCCGAGGTGCTCGGCACGCCCGTGGTGTACCGGCGGATCCCGGCGCAGGCGCTCCGGGAGTACCTCACCGGGGCCGGCTCCTCGCCGGGCATGGCCCAGTCGCTGCTCGACATGATGACCGCCAAGGAGAACGGCCTGGACGCGGGCGTCGTCCGCACGGCCCGGCAGGCGATCGACACCCCCACCACGTTCCGGCAGTGGTGCGAGGACGTGCTCAAGCCCGCGGTGCTCGCCGCCTGATCGCGGGTGCCCTTCCGGCACTCCCGGCGCCCGCGGCTCGTTCGGGGGCGCCGGAACCCCGCGTGCGGTGACGCCGCGTGGGGATCCGGGGGCTGAGGCACCGTTACCCTGGGCGCGTGCACATCTGCTTCGTCTGCACCGGGAACATCTGCCGGTCACCGACCGCCGCCCTCGTCTTCGCCGAGTACCTGCGCAGGGCCGACCTCGACGACGCCGTGCGCGTCAGCAGCGCCGGCACCGGGCCCTGGCACGCCGGCGAGGGCATCGACGGGCGCGCGGGCGAACTGCTGGCACGCCGGGGGTATCCCGTCGAGCACGTCGCCGCGCAGGTCGGCGCCGAGCACCTGGACGCCGACCTGCTGCTGGCGATGGACAGCGGCCATCTCGCCGCGCTGCGCGGCATGGTCGACGACCCGTCACGGGTGCGGCTGCTGCGGTCCTTCGACCCCGGCGCGGACGGCGACCTGGACGTGCCCGACCCCTACTACGGCGGCCCCGGCGGTTTCGACGAGGTGCTTGACCAGGTCGAGGCCGCCATGCCCGGCCTGATCGACTGGGTCCGCGCGCAGTCCCGGCCGTGACCGCCCGCGGGCCGGCCGGACCCGGCGAGGGCGCGGCGGCCGCGGCCGCCCGGCTGACCGGGCGTCCGGTCTCCCGCGTCCGCCCGCTGTCGCGGGCGCTGACCGAGGCCGTGCTCGACGGCGGGCAGGCGGTGATGGTCAAGCGCGGGGACGGCGCCGGCGCGGTGCGGGCGGAGGCCGCGGGGCTGCGCTGGCTGGCCGCGCCCGGCACGGTGGCCGTGCCGCGCGTGCACGGGTACGACGAGAACTGGCTGGTGATCGACCTGGTGGCGCCCGGCCGGCCGAGCCGGGAGTCCGCGCGCGCGTTCGGTGCCGGACTGGCCGCGCTGCACGCCGCGGGTGCCGGGGCGTTCGGCGCGGCGCCGCCGGGCGGACCGGAGGAGGCGACGATCGGGCTCGCCCCGCTGCGCAACGTCCGCGGCGACGACTGGCCGCGCTGGTTCGCCCAGTACCGCCTGCTGCCCTACCTGCGCACCGCCGTCGACGAGGGCACCGTGCGCCGCGGCGAGGCGACGGTCGTCGAGGAGGTCTGCACCCGGCTGCCGGAGCTGGCCGGCCCGCCGGAGCCGCCCGCCCGGCTGCACGGCGACCTGTGGAACGGCAACGTGCTCTGGGGCGGCGACGGCCGCGCCTGGCTCATCGACCCCGCGGCGCACGGCGGCCACCGCGAGAGCGACCTGGCGATGCTGCGGCTCTTCGGCTGCCCGCACCTGGACGAGGTGCTGGACGGCTACCAGGAATTGGCGCCGCTCGCCCCCGGGTGGGCCGGCCGCGTCGGACTGCACCAACTCTTCCCGCTGCTGGTCCACGCGGTGCTGTTCGGCCGCGGGTACGCCGAGCAGGCGCTGGCGACAGCGCGCGGCCTGCTGCGGACCTGAACGCACCGCCACCCGCACCGGCCGTAGAGTGCGGTCGGGGCCCGGGCGGACGCGCCGCGGCGGCGCGGTGCACGACGACGTGCGCGCGGTCGCACGACGCGCGCCCGGCTGTCCCCGCGGCCGCACAGGCCGGCCCGAACGACCGTGCAACCCAAGGACCATGCCGTGGAGATCTGGATCAACCCGCAGTGCTCGAAGTGCCGGGCCGCCCTGTCGATCCTGGACGAGGACGGCACCGCGTACACGGTGCGCCGCTACCTGGACGACCCGCCGACCATCGCGGAACTGGAGGCCGTCCTGGAGCGGTTGGGGCTGGAGCCCTGGGACATCACCCGCACCGGCGAGAAGGCCGCGGCCGAACTCGGCCTGCGCACCTGGGAGCGGACGGCCGCCGGCCGCGCCCGCTGGATCGAGGCGCTGGCGGCCCATCCGATCCTCATCCAGCGGCCGATCATCACCGCGGACGACGAGACGGCGGTCATCGGCCGCACCGAGGAGGCCGTTCGCGAGGCGCAGGCGCGGAGCGCTCGGGCCTGAGCGCCAGCGATGAGCGGGCACGGCTGAGCGAGCGGGGATGACCGGGCGGCCCGGCGTGGCGAGGCCGAGTGCCGCCCTGCGGGATCCGGCCGCCGCAGGATTGCGGCACTCCCCCCGGTGCTCCCGCCCGGAGCGTCAGGCCCGAACGGCCGTGAGCGTGCCGTCGGGCCGGGCGTCGACCCGGGTGCCGAACGGCCGGCTGTGCCCGTCGAGGACGTCCCGCAGCCAGGCGGTGTCCTGCGGAGAGGCGGGCACCAGCCGCATCCTGCGCGCCTGCAGCGGGACGATCCGCAGTCCGGTCAGCCGGCCGCTGCCCGCCGCGACCCGCACCAGGAAGAGCAGGCGCAGGTCGTCGCGGTAGCCCTCCTGGCCGGCGATCCCCTCGTAGTCGTCGACGAGGTCGCCGCAGCCGTAGAGCACGAGCCGGTCCCGGTAGACCTCCAGCGGCCGCGGGTGGTGGGAGGAGTGGCCGTGGACGATGTCCACGCCCGCGTCGACCAGCGCATGGGCGAAGCCGGCCTCGGCCCGGGACACGCCGTAGCCCCAGTTGGGCCCCCAGTGGACCGAGGCGACGGTGATGTCGCCGGGCCGCCGCGCACGCCGTATCCGCTCGGCGAGGGCGGCCGCGGCGGCCGGTGACGGCTCCGCGACGACGTCGACGCCCGCCCGCTGCCCGGTCGCGGCCCAGTCCGGCGGGATCCCGCTCGACGGCATCCCGAAGGCGAGGACCAGGACGCGCCCGCCGGTGGGCAGCGGCACTTCCGCCGGCTGCCGCGCCTGCGCCGCGTCGCGGCCGGCGCCCGCGGTGCGCAGACCCGCCCGGGCCAGCGTGTCGAGGGTGTCCCGCAGGCCGCGGGGCCCGAAGTCGAGGACGTGGTTGTTGGCGAGCGCGCACACGTCGGGCCGGACCGCGGCCAGGCACGGCAGGTTGGCGGGGTTCATCCGGTAGTGCACGCCCTTGCCCGGCGCGAAGTCCCCGTCCGCGGTGACGGCGGTCTCCAGGTTGACCACCCGGGCGTCGGGCGCGGCGCCGTCCAGGACGGTCAGTGCCTCGCCCCACGGCCAGCGGAACCCGACCGGCCGCGGGATCGGCCCGTTCGCCTCCTCCGCCAGCTCGACGTAGGTGAGGGCGTCCCGGACGTACGGCTCCCGCAGCGCCGGGTCTCCCGGATGCGGGAGGACCTGGTCCACTCCCCGGCCGAGCATCACGTCGCCGCCGAGGAACACGGTCACGGCTCCCTCGCCCATGTCTCCACGCTAGGCCGGTCGCCGCCGGGACGGGCCGGGACGGACCGGGCGAGGCGGGCTCCGGGCGTCCGCGGCGCCGGCCTGCTCTGTTTGGGCTGGCGGCGGGCCGCGCACCGCGCTGGGCGACCCGAGGCCGGGTTGTCTGGAGGGGCGACGGCCCGGGGGCGGTCACCCGCACGGGCCTGACGCCCTGAGCGCCGACGGGAAGGGGTGGCCCGGCTGCAGGGAGGGATCCGCGACGTGAACGCGCACAGCCCGCCTCCGGGCGGCGGTCCCGAGCGGCGCCGCGCCGTCGCGGTGGGCGTGCTGCCCTCGTAAGCCTCGGTGGGGGTGTTCGCGCCGCTCCTGCCGCTGCTCTGCCGGCTGGTGCAGGGCTTCTCCACCGGCGGCGAGTACGCGGGCCCGACCACGTACATCGCCGAGTACGCGCCGGACCGGCGGCGCGGGTTCCTCGGGAGCTGGCTCGACGTCGGGACGTTCGTGGGCTGTTCGCTCGGCTCGGGGCTGGTCACGGTGCCGATCGCGGCGGTGGGCACGGCTGGTCGCCCGCAGCCGCACCTCGGCCGGGCGGCAGGCCCGCGACCTGTGGATCAGGATCCGCCGGCACCGCCGGTGACGGCGCGTCCGGTGGCGCCGGCTCACTTGTGCGCGTGGGCTCCGACGTAGAACAGCAGCCACAGGAAACCGGCGAACAGGTGCCCGGCGACGACGTAGACGAAGACGCGCAGCATCACGCCGCGCTCCTTGTACTTCTCGCTGCCGGCGCCGGGGTCCCGGGGCACGGGCGCCTGCCGGGGGGTGGCCTCGCCCTGGGAGTCGCTCATCGTGCGCCGACCGGCGGCAGGAGCCGTACTTGCATGGACTTTCCTTCTCCCAGCGGTAGCGGTTGGGCGACGAGGGAGCCGCCGTACTCCGCGGCCAGTTCCGTGACGACCCGCAGGCCGCCGCCCACGGCGGCCGGTGCGAGGTCGGGGATCCGCGGGTCCTGGTCCTCCACCGTGATCACCAGCTCGCCCGGGCCGGCGGTGACCCCGATGTCCAGGGTGGGCGAGCGGTCCGCGGCATGCTGCACCACGTTCGTCACCAGTTCGCTCACCACCAGCAGGACCGCGTCGCTGAACGCGGTGCGCGAGGTGTAGCCGAACTCGGCAAGCGCCGCGGTCACGTCGTGGCGGGCGGCGGTGACCGCCCCGCGTTCCAGCGACAGCGTCAGGTGGAAGTGACGGACCTCCGGCCGCCGGCCGCCCGCGGCGGCTACAGGCCTCACGAGAACACCCACCTCCAGCGCCTGAAAATCTCGCCATCATCATAACTGGCAAGTTGAAGAATTCTTCAACTTGCCACGATGTGTGAGCCGGGCGACAGTCCTGACCGCACTACGGCTGGCTCACGGGAACGTCGATGGGGCAGGGAGATCGCGGGCGGGTGACGTCACGAGGCGGACATCACGAGGCCGCCGTCTCGCCGGTGCCGGCCTCGCGCAGTTCGGCCAGCAGGTCCTGCTGGCCGACGATCAGCTCGGTGAGGATGCGGCGGGCGGTCCGCAGCAGGTCGGCGACGTCACCGCTGGCCAGGGAGTAGACGACGGTGTCGGCCTCGCGGACCGAGGTGACGATTCCCGAGCGGCGCAGCACCGCCAGCTGCTGGGACAGGTTGGACCGCTCGACGTCGATGTCCGCCAGCAGGTCCCGCACCGGCTTGGGCCCGTCCTGCAGCAGTTCGAGCACCCTGATCCGCACCGGATGCCCGAGCATCCGGAAGAACTCCGCCTTCGCCTGGTACAGCGGGACCGGCACGACTCTCAACTCCCGCCTCTGTTCATTCCGCCCTGCTCGCACCCATCGTAGGGGCTTGTTCACTTGAAGGCTTCTTCATGTGACTGTATGCCCGGAATCTTCCGCGTTCGCGGGGTCAGCCGGCGGCCCTGAGCTGCGCGGCGATCTCCGTGAGGCCCCGCCGTTCGGCGTGGGTGAGCGCCGTGACGCCGTCGCCGTCGGCGAGTTCCGGGTCGGCGCCCGCGGCGAGGAGCAGGGCGACGATCTGCTGGTGGGCGGTGCCGCCGTCGCCGAGGATGACCGCCTCCAGCAGGGCGGTCCAGCCGAGCCGGTTGACGTGGTCGACGTCGATGCCGGTCTCGCGGAGCACGGCCTCGACGTAGTCCACGTGCCCGCGTTCGCTGGCCGGGATGACACAGACGCCGCCGAACCGGTTGGTCAGCTTCAGGTCCGGTCCCGCCGGGAGCAGCACCCGCATCATGGCGACGCTGCCGGTCACCCCGGTCACCAGCCACGGGCTGTCGTGGCGGTCGTCCTGGGCGTTCGGGTCGGCGCCGGCGGCGACCAGCACCTCGGCGGCGGCCACGTGGTCGCCGAGGGCGGCCAGCAGCAGCGGGGTGCGCCGGTGCGCGTCGCGTGCCTCCACCGCGGCTCCCCCGTCGAGGGCGGCGCGGATCAGGTCGGGGTCGCCGCTGCTCGCGGCCTCCAGCAGCGCGCGGTCGGGGGCGTTCATGCGGTGGGGCTCCTTGCTGGGGTCGGGGTGTGCGGGTCGGACGGGCGAAGTCGCCGGGGCGGGGCGCCGGTGGCGCGCGGACGCGCCGGGCCTACGGCGCACGGTACCGGGACCGGCGGCGGGCTCGTCGGCCCGCCGCCGCCCGGCGCCGCGCGCCGCCCGGCTCCCCGCGACCGGGATTACCTGCCCAGGTCGGCTACGCCGGCCTGCGCGAACGTCTCGTCCTGGTCGCCCGACGGGGCGCCGGCGACGCCGATGCCCGCGACGGGCGCGCCCTTCGCGGTGACCGGGGCGCCGCCCGCGAGGAACAGGGTGCCCGGGATGTCCTTCAGCGTCGGGGCCTGCGCCAGGCGCTTGGCCAGCTCGGAAGTGGGGGCGTTCCAGGAGACGGCGGTGAACGCCTTCTTCTGCGCGGCCTCGTACGACTGCGGGCCGGCGCCGTCGCCGCGCAGAGTGACCAGGGTGTTGCCGTTGCGGTCCACGACGGCGACGGTGACGTGCTGGTTCGCCTTCTCCGCGGCATGCAGGGCGGCCTCGGCGGCGTGGGTGGCGGCCGCGATGGACAGGTGGTCGGTCTGCACCAGGGCGCCGTTCTTCGCGCCGGCCTTGGCGGCGCCCGCGGCGGCCGGCGCCGCCGCGGGCGAGGACGCGCTCGCGGACCAGGCGCCGAGGCCCCCGACCGTGACCGCAGCGGCCAGCACGCCGCCGGTGAGGACGCGGGTGCGCATCGAGAGCTTCTTGATCTGCTGCATGGGACGTGCTCCAAGGGATCGCAGGGGTCGGTCGGAAGGACCGCGCGGCCGGACGCACCGGCCGGAACGGCTGGGGGGAACCGCCGGGCCGAAGCACCCGCCGTCCCGCTCCGGTCTCCAGCCTGGGCCCGCAATCCCCGCCCACCCGTCATCGGACGGGGCGGAGAGCGCGGACCGCGCGGTCGACCCCGGGGTCGTCCGATCGGACGACCCCGCGGGCCCCGGAGCCGGGGACAATGAATCTGTTCGTCCCTGTTCACAGGCTTGGGAGGCGGTGCGCGGTGCACGCGAGCGGTGAGCCCGCCGCGCCGGACGCGCGCTGGCCGGCAGTGGTCATGCACGCGACGTTCTTCCTGTTGCTGGGCACGGCGATGGCCCGGTTCGCGTACCGGCACGGCGGCGAGGGGCGCGAGCCCGCGGTGATCGCGCTCGCCGCGCTGCTGGCCGTGCTCTACGCGGCCGGCCTGCACCGTCATGTCCTGCCCGCTCCCCGGCTGCCGGTGCCCTGGCCGCCAGTGCCGCAGCTGCTGTGGCTGGGCGCGGTCGTGGTGGTGTGGTCGGTGCTGGTGACGCTGGCGCCGAGCTTCGCGTGGGTCGCGGTCCCCCTGATCTACGTGGCGCTGCGCACGCTGCCGGCGCCGGCGGCGTTCGTCCTCGTCGCGCTGCTCACCGTCCTGGTGACCGCCGCCCAGCTGTCGCTGGCCCCGCGCTTCGACCTGGACCTGGTGGTCGCGCCGGCGGCCGTCGTCGGCTTCACCACTGCGGTGTTCGTCCTCATGCAGCGGCAGGACGCCCGGCAGCGGACCCTGATCGACGACCTGATCCGCACCCGCCGCGAGCTGGCCGCCACCGAGCGCCGGGCCGGTACGCTCGCCGAGCGCCAGCGGCTGTCCATGGAGATCCACGACAGCCTCGCCCAGGGCCTGTCCAGCCAGCGGATGCTGCTCCAGGCCGCCGAGCGCACCTGGGACGCCGATCCGGCCAAGGCCCGCGGCCATGTCCACACCGCCGCGTCGATCGCCGAGACCAACCTCGCCGAGGCCCGGCGCTTCGTCCACGACCTGGCCCCCGCCGACCTCGCCGAACGCGGCGGCCTGCCGCAGGCCCTGCGCGCCCTGGCGGACCGCGAGGGCGGCGACCGCCTCATCGTCCGCGTCCACATCGACGACCACACCGGCGTCCCGCTGCCCGGCGGCGTGCAGTCGGCGCTGCTACGCATCGCCCAGGGCGCCCTGGCCAACGTCCGCGAGCACGCCGGCGCGGGCACCGCCGCGCTGACGCTGACCACCCTCGACGACCAGGTCGTGCTGGACGTCGCGGACGACGGCCGCGGCTTCGACCCTGCCGCCGTGCCAGACTCCCCCGGCGGCGTCCGCGGCCACGGCCTCCCGGCGATCCGCGCCCGGCTGCGGCAGCTCGGGGGCAGCCTGACCGTCGACTCGGCGCCCGGCGAGGGCACCGTCCTCACCGCCGCCATCCCCCTGGAGGAACCGCAGTGACCGCCACGACCCCGGTCCGGGTCCTGCTCTGCGACGACCACGCGGTCGTCCGGGCGGGCCTGCTGGCCCTGCTGGACAGCGCGCCCGACGTCGAGGTCGTGGCGGAGGCGGGCACCGGGGAGGAGGCGCTGGTGCTGGCGGCGAAGTACCGGCCCGACGTGGTGCTGATGGACCTGCAGCTCGGCGCGGGCATCGACGGCGTGGAGACGACCCGCCGGATGACCGCGGCCGGCGACGGCCCGCACGTCCTGGTGCTGACGACGTACGACACTGACGCGGACATCACCCGCGCCATCGAAGCGGGCGCGACCGGCTACCTGCTGAAGGCCGAACGCCCCGAGGAGCTGTTCGCCGCCATCCAGGCCGCGGCGCAGGGCCGCACGGTTCTGTCTCCTCCGGTGGCCAGCCGGGTGATGGCCCGGATGCGCCATCCGCGGCCCACGCTGACCGGCCGGGAACGCGAGATCCTCGCGCACCTCGCCCGCGGGCTGAACAACCGCGACATCGCCGCCGCCCTGTTCATCGGCGAGACCACCGTGAAGACCCATCTGCGCCGCATCTACGACAAGCTCGGCGTGGACACGCGGGCCGGTGCGGTCGCCGTCGCCAAGGAGCAGCGCCTGCTGCCCTGACCGGTGCGGGCGGCCCGAGCGGCCCGGCGGGTCAGGCGGCGGACCCCGTGCGGGCCGCGGTGACCAGGGAGGTGAACAGCCGGAGGTCGGTGAGGTCGGTCTCCGGATGCCACTGGACGGCGAGGACGTGGCGGTGACCGTCCGACTCCGCGGCCTCCAGCGTTCCGTCGTCCGCCACGGCGACCGGCCGCAGCCCGTCGCCGAGCGCGGCCACCGCCTGGTGGTGGTAGCAGGACACCTCGGCCCAGGCGCCGAGCACCGCGGCGAGCCGGGTGTCCGCCCGGACATGGACGGTGTGGCGCACGAAGCGTGCGGGCACCTGCTGGTGGCTGCCGTCGGGCAGGTGCTGGCGGAGGGTGCCGCCGAGCGCCACGTTGATCAGTTGCAGGCCGCGGCAGACGCCGAGCACCGGCAGGTCCCTGTCCAGTGCCGCGCGGGCCAGGGCGAGTTCCCAGGCGTCGCGTTCGGGGTGCGGAGGTCCGGCGTCCGGTGTCCCGGTGGCGGCCGCCCCCGGGACACCGGGCGGCGCGTCAGCCGCTGACGCTCGGCTGCCCGTTCTCGATGTGCCCGACGAACCGCTGCGACCAGGTGGCGTCGGAGTTCGCCGTCACGGTGTGGTCGTACCAGCCCTGCCCGTAGGTGAGGGAGCTGAAGGTGTCGGTGGCCGTCGTGCCCGCCGCCACCTGGTAGGTCCAGGGCCCGTCGGAGCGGTAGGCGTTCGCCTTGATGGTGAAGGTGACGGTCGAGGAGCTGTTGTTGGTCATGATGAACTGGAGCTTGGTGGTGCCGGAGACGCTGACGGCGGAGGCGACGACCAGGAGGTCCTTGCCGGGCTTGGTGGCGTCGCCCTTGAAGCGGCGCATGAAGCGGTTGGGGCCGAAGACCGAGAGGTCGTACACCCCGTTGCCGAAGTTCGCGCCGACGTTGTAGTAGTCGGTGCTGCTCCGGCCCGGCGGCACCGTGTACTGCCAGGGACCGCCGGTCCGGTGGCCGCCGTTGGTGTAGACGGCGAAGTGGCAGCCGACGGTGCCGCCGTTGCTCATGGCGATGTGGGCCTGGATGCCGGTGCCGGAGACGGTGAAGTCGGCCAGGTCGGCGGTGGGCTGGTAGGGCAGCGCGCGGGCCTTGCGGGTGCCCGCCTCCTGGGCGGGCTGGGCGTTGTTCGCCGGGGTCGGGTTCGGCAGTCCCGAGCACTGGCCGATGTCGACGGTGGTGGCGGTGGACGGCAGCGAGGGCAGCCCGAAGACCGGGCTGGCGAAATCGAACATGCCGGTCAGGTCGCCGCACACCGAGCGCCGCCAGTCGCTGATGTTGGGGCAGGTCGCGGGCTTTCCGATCGCGGCGGTCCACTGCTCCAGGAAACGCAGCACCGAGGTGTGGTCGCTGACCTGGGAGTTGACGTAGCCGCCCCGGCTCCACGGGGAGATCGCGATCATCGGCACCCGGATCCCCAGGCCGATGGACACCCCGCTGATGAACTCGCCGGCGGTGCCCGCGGGGGGCGCCGGCGGCGGCACGTGGTCGAAGAAGCCGTCGTTCTCGTCGTAGTTCAGGAACAGGATCGTCGAGTTGAACACGCCGGGGTCGGCGTTCAGGGCGTCGAGGACCATGTGCACGAAGTGGGCGCCGTTGGCCGGGGTCCCCAGGGGGTGCTCGGAGTAGTTCTGGTCGGGCACGATCCAGGAGACCTGCGGGAGGGTGCCGGCGCGCACGTCCGCCGCGATGGCGTCGCAGATGTCGGCGGCCACGTCGCCCGGCTCGGTGGTGCCATGGGGCACCACCGACATCCCCTTGATGCGCAGCGCGCTGCCGCTGGGGGCGTTGGTGAACTGGGAGAAGTACTCCAGGCCGTTGTCGCCGTAGTTGTCGGCGGTCTGGTAGACCTTCCAGCTCACGCCGGCCTTCTCCAGGGCCTCGGCGTACGTCTGCCAGGTCAGCCCGGACTCCGATCCGCCGTCCTTGGAGGTGCTGTCGATCATCCCGCTCCACAGGTAGGTGCGGTTGGGGCCGGTCGCGGTGAGTCCGGAGGCGTGGTAGGCGTCGCACACCGTCCAGTTGTCGGCCAGCGCGTAGTGGAAGGGGATGTCGGCCCGGGTGAGGTAGCCGAGCGAGCGCAGCCCCTTGGCCGACACCCAGGCGTCCATGGCGCCGTTGTGCCAGGCGGCGTGCTGGGTGGCCCAGTCGTGGGCGAGGTCGCCGTTGCACTGGGCGAGGCGTTCGGGGTCGGCACCGCCGGCCGGGCTGGTCGCGCTGAACTGCCACGGGTAGTGCCGGCCGGTGCCGTTGGGCTGGTCGAAGACGCTGTAGCCGCCGGGGATCTCGACGGTGCTGCGGTCGGAGAAGCCGCGCATGCCCTTCAGGAGCCCGAAGTAGTGGTCGAAGCTCCGGTTCTCCTGCATCAGGACGACGACGTGCTGCGCGTCCGCCAGGGTGCCGGTCGCCGCCGGCACCGGCGCCGCGTGCCGCCGGCGCTCGGTGGTGCCGGCGAAGGTGGCGCCCGCGCCCGCGGTCCCGGCGACGGCCACGGCGCCGGCGCCCATGGCGAGGAACTTTCGTCGGTTGAGATCGGACATGGCACTCCTTGTGGGTGGGAGGACCGCCGGGGTGGCCCGGCACATGCCAGTTGCGGGTGGGACCCGGTGCCGTGTGGGGGGATCCTTCGCCGGGCCCCGTCGACCGGGGACAGTTCCTGCACGCCAGGCCCGTTGTACGCGCCACGGTTCGGGCTGGTGGTCGAGGACACGCCGTTGCCAGGTAAATCCTCCCCACCGTTGGCGGACATCACGGCGGTCTTTGCCGAGTCCGGGCCAGGTCGAGGCCAACTTGTACCCGTCTGCGGTGTCCGCAGGGTTGCGGTCGCTCCCCGGCGGGGCGAAACCCGGGTCACCGGGATGGCGGCGCCGGCGCGCGGTGCGGCGCACGCTGGGTTACCGGCGGGTATCCCGTAGTCGTGAAGATCTTGTATTCAACCAACTAGGTTCCGCGGGCTACCGTTTGGGCGGAGGTGGCCATGCTGGAAGTTCTCGGGCTGGATCAGCCGGCTGAAACACTGTATTTCGTCCTGGTCGACAACCTGCCGCTGTCCATCGAGGAGTTGGCCCGCCGCACCGGGATCGAGCCGGACGTGGTCGCCTCGGCCATGGTGCGGCTGGAGGACGGCGGGCTGATCTCGCGGCTGCCCGGCAGTCCGTCGAGCTACACGGCGCTGCCCCCGGGGCACGCGCTCGAGGTGCTGCTGCTGGCCAGGGAGCGGGACATCCAGCGGGTGCGGTCCCTGACCGAGCGCCTGACGGATCGGCACCGCGACGCGCGCCGGGACCGCGACTCGTCCGCGCTGATCCAGGTGATCACCGGCCGGGACGGCGTCGCACGCTGCGGGCAGCAACTGTTCAACCGCGCGGAGAAGGAGATCCGCGGCATCGACGCGCCGCCCTACGCCGAGTCACGCGACGGCACCCGCGTCAACTCCGCCGCCGTGATCGCCGGCCGCAGCGTGCGCAGCCGCTTCATCCACGCGCGCGACGCCCTCAACACCCCCGGCGCGATGGGGCGGGTGGAGGAGGACATCGCGGCCGGCGAGGAGGTGCGGTTCCTGCCCGAGGCGCCGATGAAGCTGATCATCGCCGACGACCAGGCGGCGCTGATCCCGCTGCTGGCCACCCCGCAGGTGCTGGACGCGTGCATCCTGGTGCATCCGTCGGCGCTGCTCGACGCGCTGTCCACGCTCTTCGAGTCGCTGTGGGCGCAGGCGCAGCCCTACATGCCGGGACGCAGCGCGCGGGTCGGCGAGGACGAGTTCGTCAACGACGAGGAGCGGCGGATCATCTCGATGCTGGCGATGGGGATGCCGGACGAGACCATCGCACGGCAGCTTGGCATCGGCTACCGCACGGTGCAGCGGCGGGTGCAGGCGCTGCTCACCCGGCTGGGTGCCGCGAGCAGGTTCCAGGCCGGGGTGCTCGCCGCGAGCCGCGGCTGGTGGATTCCCGAGCCGGAGAAGGACGACGCACCCGCCGGCGGGGAGGGAACGCCCCGTTGACCGGGTGGGCCGTCCCCGCCCGCCGGGGCGGGTGCACGCCCGGTGCCCGGCGGCCGCACCACGGTGCGGCCGCCGGGATGCCCGCTACTGGTGCAGCAGGGTGAAGTCGGCGGTCACCGCTCCTTCCTTGACGATGCGGACGGTGCGGGTCGCCGGGCGGTAGCCGGTGGCCGCCGCGATGACGGTGAGCGGATTGCTCTTCGCCGGCAGCCACAGGGCGTAGCTGCCGTCGGTGCCGGTGGTGACCGAGACGTCGCCGTTCGCCGAGTCGATCTCGACCACGGCGTCCGCCAGCGGCGCGCTCGCCCCGTCGGCGTCCTTGCCGGTGACCGTTCCGGTCAGCAGGCCCCAGCCGGCGGGCGGGACCACCGTCATGGTGACCGGCAGCGACACCGAGCCGTAGGGGGTGTCGCTGTCCACGACCAGCGCGGCCCGGTGGGCGCCCGCGTCCGCCGAGGTCATCGCCCCGGCGTCCAGGGTGATCCGCACCGTGACCGAGCCGCCGCCCTTGACCGTGAGCGTCGAGGCCGACGGGGTCAGCCACGGCACGTCGGCGTGCGGCTGGTCGTAGCCGGCCAGCTTCTGCACCGACGCCTGCGGGATGCTGTAGGCGTTCGCGCCGCCGGTGACGTACCAGCCGGGTGCCGACTGGGCGTCGAGCACCGGCGCCGCCAGGTTCGGCATCGCCGACCAGGAGTCGGTCGCCGGGTCGTAGGCGTGTGCCTCGTTGGTCAGCGTGCTGGTGCTCGCCTGGATGCCGCCGCCGACCAGCAGCTTGCCGTCGGCAGCGGTGCCAGTGGCGCCCCACAGGTCGGAGGGCGCGTCGGCGACCCGCTTCCAGGTCCCCTTGGCCGGGTCGAGGGCGTAGGTGTGCACAGAGGCCTTCGGCGCCGCGCCGTCGGGCTGGTACACGCCGCCCGAGCAGTAGACGGTGCCGTCCGAGGTGCCGCACGCCGGCCAGGAGACCGGCTCGGGGTACGGGGTGCCGGCCGACCAGGTGTCGCTCGCCGGGTCGTAGACCTGCACGTCGTTGGAGCCGCAGTTGAACATCACGCAGCCGCCGATGACGTACAGCTTGTCGCCGGCCACGGCCGAGCCCGAGGCGCCGTAGGCGGTGGGGATGTCGGCGATCTGCGACCAGGTGTCGGTCGCGGGGTCGTAGACCTCGCTGCCCGGGATCGGGTTGCCCGCCGCGTCGCGCCCGCTGGTGACGTAGAGCTTGCCGCGGATGAAGCCGTAGGCCGGGGTGAACCGCTTGGTCGTCGGGCCGGCGAGCGCCTTCCAGCCGCCCGTCGTCGCGTCGTAGGAGCCGAAGGAGCCGCTCCACACGCCGCCCGGCGACTCGCCGAGTCCGGCGTACAGGGTGCCCTGGTCGACGGCGGCGACGCCGCCGAAGGAGGCGGCGGGCAGGTCGGTGAGCGGCTGCCACGCCTGGTCGGCGGTCGCGCCCGCCGCGGCCGGCCCGGCCGCCGGCGGCGCGGCGGAGGAGGCCGAGGAAGCCGCGGTGAACGCGGTGTTGGGCGTCAGCGTGGAGGGCGTGCGGCGCGCCGCGGGGCCGGGCTCGCTGGAGGCGGGCCCGCCGAGGTTCTGCTCGCCGAGCGAGAAGGTGGCCGGCGAGCCGCCGGTGTTGCGCACCTTGACGTCGACGGTCCTGCTGCCGCCCCAGGCCACGTTGGCGCTCACCGCGGAGACGCTGTACTGCAACTGCGCGGGGTGCAGCGCGAAGTCGGCGGAGGTGACGGTGTCGGGCCGCACGTCGGCCTTGACGCTGACCGCGGGGTAGCCGAAGCCCGGCAGCCCGGCGGTGAACTGCTGCTTGCCGGTCCGGCTGGAGAACATCCAGTACAGGCCGTCGCCGACGGCCGGGTCGCCGGGCGAGGCGACGCTGCGGCCGGAGTCGGCCGGGGTGGTGACGCCGCTGACCGTCGCACCGACCACGCCGGCGCCGGTGTTGGCGTCGGTGACGCGGCCGACGAGGAGCCCGCCGGGCCGGGTGACCAGCGTCGGGGTGCCCACGGCGACGTTGTCGATCTGCCAGATGCCGGTGAGCGAGCCGGTGAAGTGGAAGCGCAGCTGCACCGAGGACTTCCCGGCGTAGGCGTCCAGCGGCACGTTCTGGTGCGACGGCCCGCCGATGACATCGGTGTGGTGCCACACCGTGGTCCACGTGGCGCCGCCGTCGGTGCTGGCGTCGACGTCGGCGGTCAGGTCGCCCAGCCGGTACAGGGACGGCAGCGCGGTGTCGAACTGCAGCTCGGGCGCAGTCTGCTTGCTGAAGTCGTAGCTGGGGCTGCGGAGTTCGGTGTCGGCGGGCTTCCAGCCCAGGGCGTAGTCGTCGACCTCGGCGAACCGGCCGGTGCCGCCGGTCTGGTTGCCGCGGTTGAGCGGGTCGTCGAACTGCCAGCCGCCCGCGTCGGTGTTGTTCTTGATCGTCCAGCCGGCCGGGGTCGCGGAGGTGGCGAACGATTCCAGGCCGCCGCCCAGGTAGTCGGTCTCGTAGCCGGGCGGGAGCGCTCCCGCGGTGTTGAGCGGCAGGGCGAGGTCGACGGTGCTCGGGCCGGTGCCGACGGCGGCCGTGGACTCGGCGGGCCGGTAGCCGGGGTAGAGCGCCGTGGCGTGCAGGGTGTAGCTGTGGTTCATCGGGACGCGCACCGAGTAGCGGCCGGTGGCCGGGTCGGTGAAGACGGTGCCGGGCACGCCGTCGAGGGTGAGCTTGGCGTACAGGCCCCAGCCGTGCTGCCCGCCGTCCTTGACGGTGCCGGAGATCTCTTGCGAGGGCACCGCGGTCAGCGCGGCGTCCTCGGTGAGCGCGGCGCCGTCGTCGACGGGCACCTGTCCGAGGTCCTTGTCCGCGTAGCCGAACGCCGAGACGGTCAGCGGGTAGGTGCCCGCCGGGACGTCGAGCCGGTAGTGGCCCTTGGCGTCGGTGGTGGCCCGGTAGTCGCCGAGGCTGACCGTGGCACCGGACACCACCGCCTTGGTGCCGGCGTCGGTCACGGTGCCGCTGACGGCGCCGTGCGGGCCGGGCTTGAAGGCGGCCGTGCCGTTGGGCGTGCCGAGGCCGGTCGGGCCGTCGTAGCCGGGCTGCGCCGCGCAGGTGTAGGCGGGGGTGCAGTCCGGGACCGTGCCGTAGCCGCAGAGGGAGCTGTCGGAGCAGCTGGCGTCGTCGCCCTGCGTCACGTCGTTGAGCGCGCCCGGCTGCTGGTAGGGGTAGGCGGCGGGATAGGTGCCGTCCACCGGGGTGCCGGCCAGCGCGTACACGCCGGCGATGATCGGCGCCGAGGCGGAGGTGCCGCCGTAGACGTTCCAGCCGTTGTCGGAGAAGGAGTTGTAGACGGCCACACCGGTGGCCGGGTCGGCGACCGCGCTGACGTCGGCGACCGAGCGCCCCTGGCAGTCGACGGCGGCCTGGAAGGACGGCTTGGGCTCCACGGCCGAGCAGCCGGATCCGGTGGCACCCCAGTGCGGCCCGTCGGAGCCGTACGTCACGCCGTTCCAGACCGACTCGCCCCAGCCGCGGCTGCTGATGTCGTGGACCAGCGAGGTGCCGCCGACCGAGGTGACGTAGGGCGAGGAGGCGGGGTAGCTGACGCCGTAACCGTCGTCGCCGGAGCTGAACACCACCGCGACGCCCGGGTGGTTGAAGTAGGCCTCGTCGTAAGCCAGGTCGTCGGTGCTGTCGCCGTACGCGCCCCAGGAGTTGGAGACGTACTTCGCGCCGAGGGCGACCGCCGTGTTCACCGCGGTGCCGAGGTCCTCGGACGTGGTGGCGTCTGCTTCGACCAGCAGGATGTGGGCCTGCGGTGCGACCGCGGAGACCATGTCCAGGTCCAGCGAGATCTCGGCGCCCCAGCCCTCGTCGGCGGCCGGGTAGGCGACGCCGCCGTGCTCGTCGACCTTGCGGAAGCAGCCGTTGTCGCTGGTGCAGGCGGGCAGGCCGTACTGCGCGCGGTAGACGTTGAGGTCGGCCTCGGCGTTCGGGTTGTCGTAGGCGTCGACGATCGCGATGGTCGCGCCGGCGCCGCCGTCGGCCGGCAGGTCGTAGGCCGACCGGAGGTCCGCGGGCGCGTAGCCGTCGGGCGCCAGGGCGGCCCCTGCCGCGTTGCGCCGCACGCCGAGCGAGGCGGTGCGGTCCGTGCGGCGGAGCGCGAAGCAGGAGAAGTGGCCGGGCTGGGGCGTGCCGCAGGCAGGGGCCGCGGTCACCTTCCCGGTGCTGGTGGCCGGCAGGGGTGCGGCGAGCGCCTGTTGGGGCAGCAGGACCGCGAGGACGGCGATGACGGCGGCGACCGCGGCAACGATGCTCCGCAGCGGGCGCAGCCGTCTCACGGACGGGCGTGGGACTGGCAAGGGGACTCCAGGAAGGGACGGACGTGCGCGGCGTGTTCGGGATCCGGGAGGCGGATACGGGAGGCGGACGGGGGGACCGGCCGGTGTCCGTGGGGGGGTGGACTGACCAGCACAAAGGTCCAACTGGCGTGATCCGCCGGTCAATGCGGGCCGCTGGCGGCTTGGCGCCGTGACGTGTTCACGCCCCCAACGGGACAAGCGGGAACCAGAGGGGTCTTTGAGGCGTCAGACCCTGAGGGGATGGCGTGAATTCAGACCGCATTCCCACAGAAACCCCCACCATTTCCCGTCGCCGGGCGACACTCCGGGGCTTCCGCCATGACGCTGCGTCGCCGAGTTGCACGCAGGGTCACTGTTGACATGACCTGAACACGATTCGCTAATTGACCCCCGGTGATTGCACGTGCATTCACCGTCGCCCCCAGAGCCGTACACGGGTCGACCCCTGCAAGAACGCATGGAGTCACACGTTGCGCAATCCGATGAGAACCAGACCTCCTCTCCGGCGGACGATCTTCGCCGGCCTGGCCGTGGCGAGTGCCACCGCCATGGCGGTCCTGGGAGTCCAGGCCCCCGCCGGGGCCGCCGCACCGGTCTCCGCTGCCCCGGCCGCCGCGACCGACGGGCATCCGCTCCTGGAACCGGCCTGCGCCGCCCCCGGCGCCGACGAGTTCACCTGTTACGCCCTGCGGCGCACCGACATCAAGGCGGCCAAGGGCGTCACCCCGGCAGCCGTCACCCCCAACGGGTGGGGCGCCACCGATCTGCAGAGCGCCTACAACCTGCCGACCGACGGCGGCGCGGGTCAGACCGTCGCCATCGTCGACGCGTTCGACGACCCGAACGCCGAGGCCGACCTCGCGATCTACCGCGAGCAGTACGGGCTGCCGGCCTGCACTACGGCCAACGGCTGCTTCAGCAAGGTCGACCAGCGCGGCGGGACCAGCTACCCCACCCCGGACTCCGGCTGGGCGGGTGAGATCTCGCTCGACCTCGACATGGTCTCCGCGGTCGCGCCCTACGCGCACATCCTGCTGGTCGAGGCGGACGACAACAGCTTCGAGAACCTCGGTTCCTCGGTGAACGAGGCCGTCGCGCTCGGCGCGAAGTACGTCTCCAACTCCTACGGCAGCGACTACCGCGGCGGCAACGGCGAGGACCCCTCCGAGACGACCGCCTTCGACGCGTACTACAACCACCCCGGCGTCGCGGTGACCGTCTCGACCGGCGACTACGCCTACGGCGTGGGCTACCCGGCCGCCTCCCAGTACGTCACCTCCGTCGGCGGCACCACGCTGACCCGTGACACCGGCACCACCCGCGGCTGGACCGAGTCGGCCTGGAGCGACGCCGGTTCCGGCTGCTCGCTGTACGAGCCCAAGCCCGCCTTCCAGAAGGACACCGGCTGCGCCAACCGGGCGCTCGCCGACGTCTCCGCGGTGGCCGAGGGCGTCGCGGTCTACCAGACCTACGGCGCCGGCGGCTGGGCGGTCTACGGCGGCACGAGCGTGTCGTCGCCGATCATCGCCAGCGTCTACGCCGACGCGGGCACCCCGGTGGCCGGCACGTACCCCAACTCCTACCCGTACGCCGCGTCCTCGGGCATCAACGACATCACCACGGGCTCCAACGGCTCGTGCACCCCGTCGTACCTGTGCACCGGCGGCCCCGGCTACGACGGCCCGACGGGCCTCGGCACCCCCGACGGCCTGGCGGCCTTCCGCAGCGGCCCGCACGGTGAACTGACCGGCACCGTCACCGACTCCAAGACCGGCAAGCCGATCTCCGGCGCCACGATCACCGCCGGCACCAACGTCGCGCACACCGGTGCGGCGGGCACCTACGACCTGACGGTCCCGGTGGGCACCTACGACGTGACCGTGGACGCCTTCGGCTACGCCGGCACGTCCGACTCGGGCGTGGCGGTGGCGGACGGCGCGACCCTCACCAAGAACTACAGCCTGTCGCCGGTGCCGAGCCAGACCCTCTCCGGCAAGGTCACCGACGGCTCCGGCCACGGCTGGCCGCTCTACGCCAAGATCACCGCGGACGGCGTCCCCGGTTCGGTGTGGACCGACCCCGCGACCGGCGCGTACTCCGTGTCGCTCCCCCAGGGGCACGACTACACGCTGCACGTCGCCGTCTCCGACCCCGGCTACCAGGCCGCCAGCAAGACCGTGACGATCGGTGACAGCGCGGCGAGCCTGGACCTCTCGGTCCCGGTCGACCCGTGGTCGGGCACCGCCCGCGGCTACACGCAGCACCTGAACGGCACCACCGAGACGTTCGACGCCACCGACGCGCCGCCGCAGGGCTGGAGTGTCGTCAACGCCGAGGGCACCACGGGCGGCTGGGAGTTCGACGACCCGGGCTCCCGCGGCAACCGGACCGGCGGTGACGGCGCGTTCGCGGTGGTCGACAGCGACCACTTCGGCGGCAGCGCCAGCCAGGACTCCCAACTGGTCAGCCCGGTCTACGACTTCACCGGCAAGAGCGCTCCCGAGGTCGCCTTCGACACCGAGTACCGGTACATCGGCGGGCAGACCGCCGAAGTCGACGCCACCTCGGACGGCGGCACCACGTGGACCCCGGTCTGGTCCACCACGACCGGCATCACCGGACCGTCCAGAATCGAAGTCCCGCTCTCCGACTTCGCGGGCAAGTCCGCCGTGCAGGTGCGGTTCCGCTTCACCGGGCACTGGGGCTGGTGGTGGTCGGTGGACAACGTCTTCGTCGGCAACCGCGACATGTCCGCCATCCCCGGCGGCCTGGTCGTGGGGTCCGTCTCGGACGCCAACACCGACGCCGGCGTGGTCGGCGCGACCGTCACCAACCAGGACGACACCACGCAGAGCGTCACCACCGTCGCCACGCCCGACGATCCGAACCTCGGTGACGGCTACTTCTCCCTGTTCTCCTCCACCATGGGCGACCACGCCTTCCACGCCGTCAAGTCCCACTACGCCACCGCCGCCGGCACGGTGAAGGTGGCCGCGGACAGCGCCGTCGCGGCGGACTTCCAGCTCAAGGCGGGCCGGCTGCAGGTCACTCCGGACTCCGTCGCCGCCACCGTCGGCTGGGGCGGGAAGACCACCCAGCAGCTCACGGTCAAGAACACCGGCGGCGCTCCCGCCACGCTGAAGCTGGGCGAGCGCTCCGGCGGGTTCAAGATCCAGGCCCAGGGCGCCCCGCTCAAGACGGTCAAGGGAACGTTCTCCCCGCTGTCCGACAAGGCGCACCCGGCGGACGGCTCCGCGCAGCCGGACCCGGGCCCGTCCGACGACGCGTGGCAGACCGCGCCCAACTACCCCAATGCCATCATGGACAATGCTGTCGGCACCTACGACGGCAAGGTCTACTCGGCCTTCGGCTACAACGGGTCCGCGGACAGCAAGGACCTCTACGTCCTCGACCCGTCCGCCGGCAGCTGGAGCAAGCTGGCCTCCGCGGCGGACACCCGGGAGGCCCCGGCGCACGGGTTCATCGACGGCAAGTTCTACGCCGTCGGCGGCTGGGGTGCCTCCGGCAGCCCGGACACCAAGCTGGAGGTGTACGACCCCGCGAGCGACACGTGGACCACGGGTGCCTCGGCGCCCAAGGCCTACGCGGGATCGGGCACGGCCGTGGTCGACGGCAAGCTGTACATGGTCGGCGGCTGCGGCGCGAGCTCGTGCGGCACCACCGACGCCAGCGCCTACGACCCGTCCTCCGACAGCTGGACGGCGATCGCCGCCTACCCGGAGCCGGTCTCCTGGCAGTCCTGCGCCGGCATCGGCGACCTGCTGTACTGCGCCGGCGGTCTGAACGGCAGCACCGAGATCGTGCACTCCTACGTGTACGACCCGGCGGCCAACAGCTGGTCCCAGGTCGCGGACATGCCCGGCACCCAGTGGGCCTCGTCCTACACCTCGGCCAACGGGCTGCTGCTGATCTCCAGCGGCATCAGCAACAACGCCCTGACCAACCGCGGTTACGCCTTCGACCCGCAGTCCGGGACGTGGAGCGCGCTGCCGAACGCCAACGTGGCGACGTACCGGAGCGGTGGCGCGGCGGGCTTCTACAAGGTCGGCGGCGGCAACGCCCCCGGCTCGCCGATCCCCGCGGTGGAACTGCTCCCCGGCTACGACCAGGTGGGCTCGTCCGACGTGACCTGGCTGGGCGAGAGCACGCAGGAGCTGACGGTGCAGCCGGGCGCGACGTCGACGGTCACCGTCAGCCTGGACGCCTCGGTCCCCGAGGTCTCCCAGCCGGGTGACTTCACCGCGCAGATCACCGCGGGCAGCGACACCCCCTACACGGTGGCGTCGATCCCGGTGGCCCTGCATGTCGACCCGCCCAAGACCTGGGGCAAGATGAACGGCACCATCCTCGGCGTCACCGCCACCGGCGGCACCGCGCCGCTGTCCGGGGCCACCGTCCAGGTGGACAGCTGGGCGTCGTCGTACACGCTGACCACGACGTCCGACGGCACCTACGCGCTGTGGCTGGACACCCGCAACAACCCGCTGACCGTCATCGTCGCCAAGGACGGCTACCAGCCGACCGTGGCCACGGTGAAGATCAAGAAGGGGGTGGCGGTCGTCACGGACTTCACGCTCAAGCGGAAGTAGGGCCGCTCGGGCGGGAGTAGTGCGCGCATGACGTGCGGGCGCATCCCCGATGGGGTGCGCCCGCATCGCGGCGGACCGGTCCGTGGGGGGCCGGTCCGCCTCACCCGCCGCTGGAGCGCTTCACCGCGAAGACGATGATCGCGATCACCGCGGCGACAGCCAGCAGCACGAACAGGCCGGTGGCTCCGAGTCCGCCGGAACCGCCGTGCGAGTGCCCGTAGCTGTGGTGGTGGCTGCGGTAGGCAATGAAGGTGAGTGCGTGGTCCCCGTTTGGCATGTCCGCGAGTTTACGGGCGGGTGGACGCTCGGCTGTCCGTGAGCTGTGCGCGTGCTGTCACAACGTTGTCACCCCGTCAGAGCCGTCCCGGCGGGTCCGCGCACGTCACGACGCGGCCTCGTCCTCGGCCCGGGTGTGGGCGACGAGCGCGTTGGCGTGGCCGTGGCCCAGGCCGTGCTCGTTCTTGAGCCAGGCGACCAGTTCCATGTGCCGGGTCAGCGGCGACGCACGGATCAGCTCCTTCCACTCCGCGATCGGCCGGCCGTGCTTCTTCTCGATGGACGGAAAGTAGCTGGCGGGGCCGCGCTGTTCCGTGGTCATGTCGTGCTCCCTGTCTGCCGGTGCGGACGCCTGTCGCCCATGCGGATCCGCATCGGCCACAGGGTAGACCGCGGGTCCGCGGAAAACTCATCGGAGCGGCGGAAGCACGATAGACAAGCACTTATATAAGTGCTGATACGATACGCCCCATGACAACCGAGCCTCCCGCCGCCGGATCTCCGGCCGCCGGGTCCTCCGCCGCCGGGCCTCCCGCCGCCGACCCGACGCGGCAGAACCTGTGGCGGCCGCTGCGCCTGCTCCAGTCGTCCATGGACGCGGACATCGCGCGGATCTACCGGGAGCAGCGGATCGAGGGGCTCAAGCCGACCTTCGTCATGGAACTGCTCCGGCTCCACGTGCACGGGCCCATGACCATCGCGGAGCTGGCCGAGTCGGCCCAGCACACGCACTCGGCGCTCAGCCAGAAGGTGACCGCGATGCGTGCGGCCGGCTGGGTCCGCACCATGGTGGGCGACGACGCGCGCACCAGGAAGGTCACGCTCACCCGCAAGGCCGAGCGGGTCGTCGGCCGCCTCGCCGCGGAGTGGCGGGCCACCGAGGCCGCCCTCGCGGAGTTGGAGGCCGAGATCCCGTACCCGCTGTCGCAGGTCGTCTCCGACATCGAGCGGGCGCTGGAACGCCGGAGCTTCCACGACCGGATCGCGGCGAAGCTGGCCGAGGATCCCGCGTGGGGCTGACGCTGAGGCGCACGCTGGTCGACACGGGGCCGCTGCGGTCGTCGCCCGCGTTCCGGCGGTTGTGGATCGGCCGCGCCCTGTCCGGCTTCGGCAGCCAGATGACGCTCGTCGCGGTGATGGTGCAGGTCTGGCGGATGACGGGGAGCACGGCGTGGACGGGCGCCGTCGGGCTGGCCCAGGCGATCCCGCTCGTCGCGCTCGGGCTGTTCGCCGGCTCGCTCGTCGACCGGGTGGACCGCCGCAAGGTCTATCTGCTGGCGACGAGCGGGGAGGCCGCGTTCTCCCTGCTCCTCGCGCTCCAGGGCTTCGTCGGGCACCTGCCCGCCGCGGGCGTGCTGGGGCTGGTGGCGCTCCAGTCGTGCTGCGTCGCGTGCGCGGGCCCGGCCTCGCGTACCTTCGTCTCGCACCTGCTGCCGAAGCCCCAACTCGCCGCGGGACTGGCCCTGGAGCGGATCGCCTTCCAGGGCGCCATGCTGATCGGCCCGGCGCTGGGCGGCGTCATCGCGGGCGGGCTGGGAGTGGGGGCCTGCTACCTGGTCGACGCGGTGACGTTCCTGGCCGCGCTCCACGGTGCGTTCGGACTGCCGCCGATGGGGGCGGGGGATGAGGCCGTGCGGCCCGGTCTGCGGGGGGTGCGGGACGGGCTGGCGTTCCTCGCCCGCACGCCGGTCGTGCGCGGGGCCCTGCTCACGGACCTGGCGGCCACCGTGCTGTCGATGCCGATCAGCCTGTTCCCCGTGATCAACGCCGAGCGCTTCGGCGGGAACCCGCGCACCCTGGGGCTGTTCCTCACCGCGATAGCCGTCGGGGGCGTGACGGCGTCCGTGTTCTCCGGCACGTTCACCCGGCTCCCCCGTCCAGGCCTGACCATGCTCTGCGGATCCGCCGCCTGGGGCGCGGCGTTGACCCTCTTCGGGATGGCGCCCGGCGCCTGGGCGGGCCTGGCCTTCCTCGTGGTGGCCGGCGCCGCGGACACCGTCGCCGTCGTCTCCCGCACCACCGTCGTCCAGACCCACACCCCGCGCGAACTCCTGGGCCGCGTGAGCGCCGCCGAGCAGATCGTCGGCCAGGCCGGCCCCGACATCGGCAACATGCGCGGCGGCCTCGTCGCCGAGGCCACTTCCGGCCCCGCGGCTCTCGTCAGCGGCGGCCTCCTCTGCCTCGCCGCCGTCCTCCTCCTCGCCTCCACCACCCCCGCCCTCCGCAACCCCACCCAGACCTCCCCGTCGCCCCCTCCCGCAGAGCAGCCCGCGACCTAGCCAGGCAGCCCCCATTCCCATGGCCCACCCCGTCAACTACCTGGTGCGGCACTAGACTTCCGCGCATGCTGCCACAGTTGCGGTGCGGGCAGGGGGTCGTGCATGCCAACGGGAGGCGTCGAGTTCTCGTGCACCTGCCCGTGTGAGGACTGCCGGCGCGGCGGGGACGCCGCACGGGACGAGTTCTCCGTCGACGTCCGGGAAGTCGAGGCCAACGCGCGGGGTGACGGCTGGACCGCTCGCGGCGACGGAGTGAGTTACTGCCCCCATTGCGGGGCCGTGGTGCGGGTCATCACCCATCGCGTTCCCCTGGAACTCCAGGGGCTTCCTTGCTCGCGGTGCCGGGAGACCGTCGAGTACAGGGTGGATCTCCAGTGCGTCACCACCGATGCCCGCCGGTTCAGCTTCACGGCGACGGTCACCTGCCCGGCCTGCTCGCAGAAGTCGGTGTTCCGCCGGCTGATCGACGGACTGCGCCGGGTGCGCCGGATCCACCTCGGCCCCACCGGCATGGAACTCGAGTTCCAGAACGACCGGATCGGCGACTGACCGCCCGCTGACCTCTGTTTCTCCTCAAATGTGCACTGGCCGGCCGTCCGGGTGGGCAGGATGGAGGCAGCGGGGGAGATTTCCAGGGGAAGGGAGTGCCGCGATGAGGGAATGGCTGGCCAAGAAGGGCGGGCGGCTGCTCGTCATGGTGTCGGAGCGGCGGCGGCTCGCGACGTTCACGGACTCGGAGGCGCACCGGCGGGTCGCGCCGGATCGGGACAGCCTCCTGCCCGTCAACCACACCCGCATGAGCGGAACTTCGGGCGGGTTCGGGCCCTTCGTCGGCTGAGGCCGGGGCCACCGGCCGGTCAGTCCCACCAGAAGTACCACTCATCCTCGTCCACCAGCATCTCGGCGTAGTCGGCGACGCTGCCCACGCCCTGCCAGATGTTGTCGGGGCAGAAGGCGAGGTGCTCGGCGGCGACGGCCAGGGCGGCGTCCGCGGTGGCGGGAGGGGCGGCCACGCTGAGGCGGAGGGTGTCGAAGCCGACCCCGACCACGCGGACGCCGAAGCGGCGCTCCCAGTCCCCGACGACGGCCGAGAACCGCGCCGTGTCGTTGTCATGGTTGAGCGGGCCCGACCAGCCCACGGAGGTGAGGGCTGCCGCGCCGGTGGGTGCCGCGACCAGGCCCAGCCGCACGTGCGGCTCCTCGGCGAGGAGTTGGTGTGCGAAGGCTTCCGCCAGCAGGTCGGGGTCGTGCCGCGGGGGCGCGGCCGGAGCCAGGCCGGGCCACCCCTGGCCGAAGGGGGCGGTGGCCTCGGTGCGTTCCTCGTCCTCGTCGCCGTCGTCGGGCCACCAGCCCGCCAGCACGGCGGCCGGATCGTGACTGTCCGGCGAGGTCAGCCGGTCGAGGAACAACTCGCCGCAGGCCCACGGCCGGTAGTCCGGATCCGCCTTGTCCAGCGCGTCCAGCAGCAGCGGGTACAGACCGGAGCGGGCATGCTCGGCCCGCAGCGCGCGGTAGAGGTCCGCGGTGGCCGGCCGGTCGCTCAGCCACAGGACGGGGGTCTCCCCCTCGCCTTCGTCCGGCAGGACGAGGCGTCCGGTGGGCAGCGCCACGGACAGGCCCCGTCCCTCGCCGCCCTCAGGGCCGCGGAAGAGCTTCTGCAGGTCGTCGGGGAGTGCTTCGAAGATCATGCCGCGGACGGTATCCCCCGCCACTGACAGGGGCGTTGGGCCGGGCGGGGACGCCCGGAGCCGGGCCGGTCGGAGGCCGGCCCGGCGCAGGGCGAACGGTGGCGGCAGGTGTCAGGAGATCTCGAACGCGCCGAGGTCCGGAGCCTTCCCCTTGTACGGCAGGCCCACGTCGGTGCCCGCGTCGATCAGGTCGCTCGTGGCCGCCGGGTGGAGGTAGGGCACGTTCGGCAGGCTACCGTCCGGCTGGCGCTTCACGTCCCAGCCGGAGGTCGACACGCTCTGGAACTGGGTGTCCGCCAGGGCGATTCCCAGATCCCACGAGTTGTCCGCGGAATCCGTGCCGGTCATGTTCGACGTCAGCGTCCCCTTGTACGCGATGTCGTTGCGCAGGGTCCCCAGCCCGGTGGCGGTGCCGTCGTGCGCGACGCCGAGCATGTTGAAGTCGGGGTGGTTGTCGTAGCCGGTGTCGTTGAAGAAGTCGTCGGCCACGGTGTGGTGGTTGGCGTAGAAACCGGACGCCTTGTTGCCGAAGGCCACGCAGTCGCGGACAGTGTGCTTGACCCCGCCTGCGACGTATGTGCCGCCGTACCCGCCGGCCTTGAATCCGTTGCCGTCACCGGCGCTCGTCCTCGTCCCCGGGACGTACCCGTTGGACCAGGTCCACGACTGCTCGATGGTCACCGAGGACAGGGCGTTGATCAGGTCGAACCCGTCATCGGAGTTGTTCCACGAGCGGTCCCCGCGGAAGACGTTCCCGGGGTTGTTCGCCGGAATGTGGGCGCCGAATCCGTCGGCGTTGGTGCCGGGGCCGCTGGAGCTGTTCGGGTCGTAGTTGTCGTGGGAATCCGAGTTCAGCACGAGGTTGCCGCCGCCGGTGTTGAGGAACAGGCCCGGGCCCATGATGTCGTGGATGTCGAGCTGCTCGTAGGTGTTGTCGCTGCCGGAGTTCCACACGCCCCACGACTCGTGGTTGAGGGTGTTGTTCTGCGGAACTCCGGTGATCTCCAGGCCCTTGAGGTGGATCCAGCTGCCGGTGACGTCGAATCCCTTGATCCGGCAGTCGTCGGTCATGTGCGAGAAGTCGAAGACCGGCTTCTCCCCCGGAAAGGCCCAGTAGCTGATCGGGCTGCCGGACGTGCCGCTCTTGTTGAGCGTGACGGCGTCGACCCGCGCCGTCTGGCTCGCGCAACTCGTGTTCGCCTGCGTGTAGGTGTACGTGCCGCCGCGGAAGTAGACGGTGTCGCCGGGCTGCGCGACCTCCTGGGCGTGGGCGAACGACGCCCAGGGCGCGCTCCTCGTTCCCGCCGCGCCGTCACTGCCGCCGGGCGCGACGTAGTACACGGCGCCGCTGTCCGGATGCGGGTTGTGGCTCGCGGCGCTGCTCACGGCCGCCGAGTCGACGACGAGGGCGCCGGCGCTCACGAGGACCGCCGAGCCGAGCAGAACACGTGCCGCACCTCTGGATGGTCTCATTCGCTCACTCCGAATCGTCTGGTCCTGCGGATGGTCCTGCGGATGCGGCCCGGCGCCGCCCGCCCCGAGGGCGTGGTCGCGGCCGGGCCCGAACGGGTATTACGGACGGGATGCGGGCGCGGGCGCCCAGGGGACGCCGAGTTCCCCGAACGTCGCCAGTCGCTCGGCCGACGCGCGCACCGCCGCCTCGACGCCGATCACCTGCACGCTCGCGTCGTCGCCGCCGCCGTCCCCGTGCTCCCCGTCCGAGTGCCGGACCCACGCCGGGTCGATGGGCAGCGGATCGGGCGCGGTGCGCACGGCCTCGAGGACGCGCATGAAGCCGCCGCACGCGTCGAGGCCGGACTGCAGCGGGACGCGGTCGTCGTCGAGGTGGGCCAGCAGGTTCTGCAGCGGTGAGGTCCTGCTGTGCCGCTCCCGCATGCCGTCGAACGCCAGCAGGTCCGTGGTGTAGTGCAGTGTCGCGTGGCCGTGGGTGCCGTACACCATCAGCACCGGGGCGGCGGCGGTCTCGGCGCACAGCGTCACCGCGGCGGTGACGACGGTCCCGTGCCCGGTGCGCAGGCGCACGCACGAGGTGTCGTCGGCCTGGATGTCGCGGGCGTGGAACAGTTCGAGTTCGACGGCGTCCACGTCGTCCCAGCCCGTGCTCGCGTCCAGCTGCAGCGCGGTCGAGATCATGTGGGCGAAGGGGTTGGTGAGGGCGCCGTCGACCACGGGCCTGCCGTCGACCTCGCGGCGGCCCGCCCAGGCGGCGCGGCGGTAGTAGCCGTTCGGCCGCGACCACGCGCCGTATCCGCCGATGCCCCTGATCCGTCCGAACCTGCCCTCCGCCATCAGCCGGCCGAGCCGCACAACCGCCTGCGAGCCGAGGCTCTGGAAGCCGGTCTGGCACACGCGGTCCGCGGCCCGGCCGAGCCGGACGAGTTCCCGCCAGTCCTCGGCGGTGGGCAGCGGCGGCTTCTCCACCAGCAGGTGCGCGCCGGCGCCGAGGACCTGCCGTGCCAGCGGCAGATGGGTGTGGATGGGCGTGGCCACGATCCCGATGTCCGGACGGGTGCGGTCGAGCAGCCTGCCGAGGTCGGTGTCGAACGGCCGGTCGCCGGCGAGCGCCCGGCCCTCGGCGTCCAGGGGACGCACATCGCAGACGCCGGCCAGCCGGACGGCTCCCGCCGCCTCCAGCGCGGCGATCTCCTGCAGATAGGTGCGTCCGTAGCCCGAGGCGCCGGCGAGCACCACGGTCCGGGTCATCGTGTCTCCTTTCACAGATGGCGGTCGAGCCACGTCATCGCGACGGCGTCCTGCCGGGGCCCGCCGCCTTCGTGGCCGTTGAACTCGTACACCTCGATGGTCCTGTCCGGGTGGGCCCAGGCGTTGAAGGCCGCGAAGACGGTGGACGGAGGACACGTCTGGTCCTCGAGCCCCGTCGAGAACAGGGCAGGGGCCGTGGCGCGTGCGGCGAAGTGGACCCCGTCGAAGTAGGCGAGGGTCCGCAGGACGCGGGCGGCGGACTCCTGCCGCGCCTGCAGGTAGGTGCCGATCTCCCGGTACGGGGAGCGGTCCGTCAGCGTCACCGCGCGCGGAAAGTCGCACAGGAACGGCACGTTGGAGACGACGGCCGCCAGGTCGGGCACCAGCCCGGCCACGGCGACGGCGATCCCGCCGCCCTGGCTGGTGCCGAGCACGGCGGTCCGCGCCGCGTCCGCCGCCGGGTGCGCCCGCGCCACCTCCACGGCGCGCACGGCGTCGGTGAACACCCGCCGGTAGTAGTAGGTTTCGGGCGCGTCGACGCCGCGGGTCATCATGCCCGGGGCCGCGGGTGCGGAGGGGTCCGGGTCGGGTGTCTCGGCGCGCAGGTGGCCGCGGGTGTCCATGACGAAGTGGGCCCGGCCGGTGGACGCCCACAGCGTGTGGGTGTGCGGGAGTCCGCGGCCGCCGTTGTAGCCGATGAACTGGACGATGACGGGCAGGGGGCCGGTGGCGTGCGCGGGCACGGACAGCCATCCCTTGACGGGGTGGCCGCCGTGCCCGCGGAACGTCACGTCGAAGGTCCGCAGGGTGGAGATCCCGGTGTCCACCGGGTCGAACCGCGCGTCGAGCGGGTGCTGCCGCGCCTCCTGCAGGGTCTTGTCCCAGAAGGCGTCGAAGTCCCCGGGTTCGGCGGAGGTGCTTTGGTGGGTGCGGAGGAGGGGAAGCGGAAGGTCGAACTGGGCCATGCGGTCACCCGCGCGCTTCGGTGAGGAAACCCGCGGCCGGCAGGTGCGCGCCGGCAATCTCGTCGGCGACCAGGCCGGCGACGGTGGTGGCGCCCCCGGCGTCGAAGTGGGTCTGGCTGCGGCCGGCGGGCAGGTCCGCGTAGAGCTGCCAGGAGGCGTCGGGGCCGAGCCGTTCCATCAGGGCCTCGCTGTCGGCGGTGAGGTCGAGCAGCGTCACGCCGTTCTGCCGGGCGACAGCGCGCATGACCGCGGGAAGGTCCACGCCGAGGCTGTTGACGATCCGTCCGGTGGCGGTGATTTTCCCGTCGGCGCCGAAGAGGTGCCGCACCGGCGGGGTGACCAGGACCGGCCTGCCGCCCTGCGCGCGCACACCGTCGACGAGGCTCAGCAGGTTCGCGCGGTAGGTGTCCTCGGGGGTGGTCTTGTCGTTGTGCGCGAGCTGGATGAACACCTCGTCGCCGGGCCGGATCCGGGGCTCGAGCGTCGCGAAGAGCTTGGGGCTGGACAGCCAGGAGACGGTGCTGGAGCCGGAGACACCCCAGTTGGCGACGTCGATGCCGGCGCCGAAGTACTGCGGCAGTTCCTGCGCCCAGCCCCGCTGGACGGTAGTGAGCCAGTCGCACGCGGTGGAGTCGCTGATCACGAACAGCCGCGGGGCGTGCGGGCGCGCCGTCACCTGCAGTCCGGCGAGCGCGGGTGACGTGCCGGTGAGACGGATCTGCAGGCCGGGGGTGCCGTCGCCCTCCTGGCCGTCGGGCATGCTCTCCGGGGTGCGCACGTCGACGGTGACGTTCCGGACGGCGAGGCGGCCGGCCGCGGTCGCGACGGGGGCGATCACGGTCCTGTTCGCCTCGACCTCCACTCCGGTGTCCGCGGCGGCGGTGCGGCTGCCGAGGGCCACGTGCACGTCGTACGCGCCGGGCGGTACATCGAAGGAGCAGGTCAGGCCGGTTCCGTCGGTGCCCTGGACGCAGTGCTGGGCGATCTGGTCGCCCGGCAGCGGCGCGCCGGGGGCCGCGACGGCGGTTCCCGGCAGAGCGGTCGCGGCCGTCGTGACCGCGACCGCGGCCAGCAGGCGGGTGATCCCGTTCATGGGTACTCCCTTGAGGGTGTGGGCGAGGGGCCGGTGCGGGAGGCGGGCGCGGGCCGCCGGGTCACGGCGCCTGGTCGGGGGCGACGGCGAGCAGCGCGATCATCGCCAGGGTGTTCTGCGCGAACCCGTTGGTGCCCATGCCCGGGACCTCGTCGACCTTGCTGAACGCGGCGGAGCCGTCGATCTGCGTGGGCGCGGACCAGGGCGTGCCGCCGCCGTCGTTGAAGAACGCGTCCCAGCCGCGCTGCTGCACCGCCGGCTCGCCGGTCTGCTCGCCGGCCCAGGCGGTCATCCGCGAGTAGAAGACGCCAGGCGCGCTGGTGCTGAACTTGAAGCCGAAGTGCGCGGTGATCTCCGCGGCGGGCGCCTGCACGTAGCGGCAGAACTCGAGCAGCTTCGCCCGGAACTCGGGTACGTCGACCAGCCCGGTGGTCTCCCACATGATCTGCTCGCCGCAGAACACCATGGTCAGGTTGACCTTGCCCCAGTCGCCGCCGAGCTTCAGGTCGCTGATGTGGCCGGTGGCGGGGTCGTAGCCGACGGCGCCGCCCTGCTGGCCGGTGAAGAGGCCGGCCGGGAGCGCGGCGATGTCCCGCATGCCGGTGACGATGCGGTCGCGCCACTTGGTGTCGCCGGTGCGCTCCCACTCGGTGAGCCAGTTGCTGACCAGCGCGTACCAGTCGGGGCCGATACGGATCACGGTGGGCACGCCGGCGGGGGTGGCCAGGTAGTCGCGCAGGGGCGGGTACTTCAGCAGGGTGGTGTCCAGTTGGAGCGGCACCCGCATGGCGTCGCCGACGAACTCGTCGGCGGTCAGGTAGTACATGAAGCGCTTGGTGTAGGCCTCGGAGACGCGGGGCTCCTTGCCGCCGTCGGCGTAGTGCTGCACGTCGTGCCGCGAGCCGAGGCCGGCGAACGGCCCGGTGCGGATCATGTCTGTCTCGGTGACGTGCCGGGTCATCGCGCGCGCGAGGTGGAAGGTCTGCGGGTCTCCCGTGCGCAGGAACTGGTACCACAGGGCCGCGTCGGATCCGAGCTCGGCGTTGTCCCAGGCGTAGCCGCCGACGTCGTACCGCCAGACGTGCCGGTCGCCGTCGTAGCTGTGCATGACGTCGCCGTAGTCCCAGAACCCGTACCACTGGCGCTGCTCGACCTGCCCGGCGTAGAACGCGACGTTGCTCGCCAGCGAGTCCTCCAGCTGCCTGCGCCCCGAGGTGCTGCGGTCGGGCAGGCTCCACCGGCCGAACACACCGACGCCGTGGTACGTCGTCGGGTCGGCGACCAGCTGCGGGCGGGAGGCGAGCGCGCCGGCCAGCACGCCGACGGCGTCGCGTGAGGGCGTGGTGTCGAGCGCCCACAGCTGCATGTCCGTCGACCGGGCCATGCCCGTGGACAGGCCGAAGCCGTAGCGGTCGTCCTCGTAGGCCAGGTCGAGGCCGTGGCTCGCGGCGTCGTAGGCGCGCAGGTCCATCGCCCCGGCGTGCGGAGACCAGGACCACAGGGTGACCGTCGCGGTGTCGCCTGCGGCGCCGCGGATGTCAAGGGCGCGCGGGAACTGCTGCCAGAAGTCCCGCAGGCCCAGGCCGAGTCCGCCGCTGACGCCGCCGACGTAGCCGAAGCCGGGGGCGCGGTCGGCGAAGCCGGCGTGCTTGAGCCATGCGGACGCGGCGGACGTGCGCTTCCACACCACGGCCTGCGCCGCCGAGTGCTGCACGAGGCTGAAGTCGGCCCAGGCGGGAAGGTCCTGCCAGCCCTTCTGCACCGTCGCGTCCCACGCCGACACCGGCGGCGTCGCGGTGCCGGCGATCTGGGCGGCGCGCACCGCCGCCCCCGGGTCGCGGCGCAGGCCGGTCAGGCCGACCACCGACTCCCCCCACACGCCCTTGTCGGGGCCGGCGAAGCGGATGTGCCGGTTGTACGGCTGGTCGCTCATCGGCACGTCGAGCTGCAGGCCGAGGCCGCGGACGAAGTCCTTGGAGGGGTCGCCGTCCCAGACGAATTCGTGCATCACGCGGAGCGACTCGTCGCCCGCGCCCAGGTACACGCGCATCGTCCAGGGCAGGATCGCCCGGCCGCCGTTGCCGTACCGCGGCGGGGTGTCCTGCCGGTAGTGGCCGGCCAGCCTGACCACCGCGCGCACCGGCCCTGACTGCTCGATCTCGGCGCTCTCGACGACCCCGCTCCACGAGGTGTGCCGGGTGCTCGACGTGTCGTCGGGCTGGTCCTGCAGCATCAGCACCAGGCGGCCGTCGGCTGCGGTGGTGCGCCCCGAGCGGGCGATCGTGCGGATCACCACCGGGCCGCTCGCGGCAAGGCGCAGGTCCAGTACGCCGTTGGCGAGGCGGATCTCGTCGCCGCTGCGGGCGACGGTCACCGGCTGCTTCGGGGCGGCCGGCGTCCCCGGCGCCAGGTGGTAGCCGTCGGTGAGGGCTGCGGTGGAGGACACGGCGTGGCCGGTCCACTTCAGCGTCCCGTCGGGCCAGTAGGCCAGCGGCCAGGACTGCACGGGCACCTGGTCGCCGCCGCTGTCCTGCAGCGCGAACGCGGTGCTTGCGGCGACCTGGCCCTGCGGCCAGGGGACGCCCCAGGCCGCACCGGTGGTGGCGGCGGGCCGGCCGTCCAGCCAGTGCAGGTCCACCCCCTGGGCGGCTCCGGCCGGAGCGGAGGCCGGCGGTGTGCCGGCGGCGGTCGCGCGGCCGGCGGAGCCGAGGGCGAGAGCCGCTGCGGCGATCGATGCGCCGCCGAGGAACGTACGTCGGTTGAGCGGGGACCCCTCAGGCATGGACAGACTCCAGTCAGGTCGGAACTACGCGAAAGGGAGCGCGGAAGCGGGTGGCGAGAGAGCCGGGATGTGTTGCGCATGCCGACAGCGGCGTCTCCGGGTGGTGGCGAGCGGAGTAGGCCGTGTGTCGGACAGAGCGCGAACGATGAATCGTTCTAAGCCCGCCCGAGAGTGGTGTCAAGCCATCGCGCAGAGTCCGCGGAGAGGCACGAGCACGCCCCTCGCTGCGCCGGCCACCCCCCACACGCCATCTGAACTGGGGTTACCCACCGCCGACTTGCAGGACATCGGTCGCCCATCCGATCAGGCGAGGGCAGGCCAGGCCGGCAACGGGCCGCCGGCGAGCGCGACTTCGGCATCGAAGGGCGCCCAACTGGCGTGCAGGATGAACCGATTCATGGATCAGATCGCCTCAATTCCGGCGAATCACCGACCGGACCGCGGATCCTACCTGCGATTTGTGTCAGACCCGTTGACGCGAGGTCTGAAAACGTTTTAACTACCGCTCACCCAGCACCCGATGGTGAGGAGGCGCCGTGGCGGCGCTGATACGGGAGCTCCCAGGAAAGGCGACGGCCTCCGACGGCCATCATCGTTCGCCGGATGCTCCGATCAAACGAAAAGGTTTTCACAGGCGTCGCAGTTGGACGCTGTTTTTGCTGATGGTGCCGGGGCTCGCCTACTTCCTGGTCTTCCAGTACGGCGCGCTGATCGTCAACGTCGTCGCGTTCAAGGACTACGTGCCGTTCGCCGGCCTTTGGGGCAGCCCCTGGACCGGCTTCGGCAACTTCCAGCAGCTCTTCGGGGACAGCGCGTTCTGGCACGCGGTCCTCAACACCGCCTGGATCGCGCTGCTGCAGCTGGTGTTCTACTTCCCGGTCCCGCTGGCGCTCGCTCTGCTGCTGCACAGCCTGACCTGGTCGACGGTGCGGCGCTTCGTGCAGTCGGTGGTGTACCTGCCGCACTTCATCTCGTGGGTCATCGTCGTGGCGATGTTCCAGCAAGTGCTTGGCGGCACCGGCATGTTGAACGGGTACCTGGGTGACGCCGGCCTGCACACGGTCGACATCATCGGGAACCCGGACGCGTTCAAGCCGCTGCTGATCGCCCAGGTGATCTGGAAGGACACCGGCTGGGGCACGATCATCTTCCTCGCCGCGCTCTCGCAGGTCGACGAGCAGCTGTACGAGGCGTCCGCGATCGACGGCGCCGGCCCCTGGGGGCGGTTCTGGCACGTCACGCTGCCCGCGATCCGCCCGGTGGTCGTGCTGCTGCTCATCATGCGGCTCGGCGACATCCTCTCGGTCGGCTTCGAGCAGATGCTGCTGCAGCGCGACGCGGTGGGCCCGCAGGCAGCGGAGGTCATCGACACCTTCGTCTACTACCGCGGCATCGTCGGCGGCGACTACGGACTGGCGGTCGCCGCAGGCCTGTTCAAGGGCGTGATCGGTGCCGTGCTGGTCTACGCGGCCAACAAGATCGCCCATCGGCTCGGCGAGCAGGGGGTCTACAAGTGAGCGCGACCGTACGGCCCGGCTGGATGGAGAAGCCGAAGCCCGTCACCCAGTCCGCCAAGGCCGTGGCGCTCGCCGTGGTCGTCGCACTGGTCTGCGTGCCCTTCCTGATCGTCGTCTCCACCTCGCTCGCCTCGCAGCGGGAGGTGGTGGCCAACGGCGGCTGGGTGCTGTGGCCCGAGCACCCGACGCTCAGGGCGTACCACGACATCCTGCAGGGCGGCATCGTCACCCACGCGCTCGGCGTCAGCCTCGGTGTCACCCTGGTGGGCACCGCGCTGAGCCTGCTGTGCACGGTGACTCTCGCCTACGCGCTGGCGCGCCCCCGGGTCACGGGCGGCAGGCCGGTGCTGCTGCTCATCCTGTTCACCTTCCTCTTCCCGCCCGGCATGATCCCGAGCTTCCTGCTCGTCAAGAACCTGGGCCTGCTCAACAGCTACTCCTCGCTGATCCTTCCGCTGCTGGTCAACGTCTTCAACCTGATCGTGCTGCGCGGGTTCTTCCAGGGGATCCCCGAGGAGCTCTACGAGGCGGGGCGGCTCGACGGCGCCGGCGACCTGCGGGTGCTGTGGTCGATCGTGCTGCCCCTGTCCAAGGCCGCACTCGCCGTCGTCGGCCTGTTCTACGCCGTCTCGTACTGGAACTCCTGGTTCTACGCCTCGCTGTACCTCAGCAGCGACCACTGGCCCCTGCAACAGGTGCTGCGCACCTACGTCGTGGCCGGTTCGGGGCTGACCGACACGACGCTGGGCGACGGCGCGGTCAACGCGCCGCAGACGATCCAGATGGCCGTCGTGGTGATGGCCACCGTGCCGATCCTGCTCGCCTACCCCTTCCTTCAGAAGTACTTCACCAAGGGCGTGCTCACCGGCGCCATCAAGAGCTGACGTCCCGGCCCCCGTCCCCGCACCCCCTCGAACGGCCGCACTCCCTCGAAAGGCCACCCTGCCATGTCCAGAATGTCCCGGCGCACCCTGCTGCGCTCCATCGCGGCGACCGGTGCCGCGGTCTCCGTCCCCGGACTGCTCAGCGCCTGCTCCTCGACCACGTCGGGCGGCGACGTGTCCAACGCGGGCAAGAAGCTCGCCCCCTGGCCCGCGTTCCACCCGGCCGCCGGACCGACGCCGGACCTGGCGCCCACCACCGCGGGCGTGCAGGCCGGCTTCACCTCCTACCCCTCGAACCTGGTCAGTTCGGTCTCGCGCACCCCGGGTGACGGCTCGACGATCAAGGTCATGTCGGTCACCTTCGGCACGCCGCCCAAGCCGGAGGCGAGCAACCAGTACTGGAAGGCCGTGGAGAAGGCGCTCGGCGTCAAGATCGAGTACACCGTCATCCCCACGGACGACTACCAGGCCAAGATGGCCACGGTGATGGCCGGCGACCCCGGCTCGCTGCCCGACATCATCAACATGTTCTCCGGCTTCGTCCTGCCGCGCGAGGCCCAGTTCGTCCAGGTGCGGGCCGAGGACCTGACGCCGCACCTGTCGGGCGAGGCCGTCAAGGACTACCCGAACCTGGCCGGGATCCCCGCCCAGGCGTGGCGCGACATGGGCCGCATCGGCGGCAGGATCTACGGCATCCCGCTGGAGCGGCCGATCCCCGGCTCGACGCTGTGGCTCAACCAGGGCATGTTCACCGGTGCCGGCATGCACGACGGCTGGACCTCGGACGACTTCGTCTCCGTCGCCAAGAAGGCGACCCACGGCAAGACCTACGCGCTCGGTTCGGCGAAGGGCTCGGACTTCAACAACAACGTGCACTCCGCGGCGCACAACGCGCCGCAGGGCTGGGCGGTGGACGGCAAGGGCGCCTTCCACGCCGGCTACACCGACGAGCGGTTCAAGGCGGCAGTCGCCTTCCAGGCGCAGCTGCGCAAGGACGGCTACTACCACCCGGACTCCACGTCGCTGTCCACCTCGGACGCGTACACCCTGATGCTCAACGGCACCATCGGCTCGCTGCAGAACGGCTTCGGCAACTACACGGCGCTGTACCCGGACTCCAAGGGCCTGCTGACGCCGGCGCCCGCGGTGCCGTACGCGGTCGACGGCACTCCCGGCGGCGTCGTCGCCGCCCGCCGCTCGTTCGGCTACACGATCCTGAAGAAGGCGAGCAAGGAACGCATCCAGCTGCTGCTGCGCGTCCTGGACTACCTGGCGGCCCCGTTCGGTACCAAGGAGTACGAGCTGACCCACTTCGGCGTGGAGGGCGTGCACTTCACCCGCGACAAGGGCGGCTCGCCGGTGCCCACCAAGCTCGGCCAGGTCGAGAACATCGCCAACCTGCCGTTCCGCTACCTGGCCGAGGGCCCGCAGGTGCTGTTCGTCCCGGGCCTGCCCGACGCGACACGCGCCCTGCACGCCTGGCAGCAGAAGGTGGTGCCGGTCGCCATCCGCGACGCGTCGTTCGGGTTGCAGTCCGCCACCTTCAACGCGCAGGGCACCACGCTCAAGGCGGGCATGGACGACACGATCACCTCGGTGATCGCCGGTCGGGCGCCGCTGTCCGCGCTGGACGGCGCCATCAGCAAGTGGCGCTCGGGCGGCGGCGACAGAATGGCCGACGAGTACGCGAAGGAACACGCCGCGAACACGTGAGGCGTGGACGGCGTACAGGGCAGCAGGGGCTGGAGACAGGAGCGACATGGCGGCGAAGCGGCGGGTCACCATCCGGGACGTGGCAGAGCGGGCAGGCGTGTCCGTCGCCACCGCGTCCCGGGTGCTCAGCGGCAACTACCCGGTTCCGCAGACCACCCGGGCCAGAGTGCTGCGTGCCGCGCAGGCCCTCGACTACGTGGCCAACGCGCACGCCCGCGCGCTGGTGGGCGGCGGCCGCAAGATGGTCGCCGTCCTGGTGCGCCAGGTCACCAGCCCCTTCTACGCGCACGTCGCCGAGGGCGTCGAGGCGGAGGCCGCCGCCCACGGCTGGCTGTGCCTGGTCGGCCAGACCGGCGGCGAGCCGCAGCGGGAGCTGGAGTTCGTCCAGCTCATGCGGGAGGAGGGCGCCCGGCTGGTGATCCTGGTCGGCGGTGTCGTCGAGGACGACGACTACCGCGGGCGCGTCGCCCAGTACGCGCAGGCCCTGGACGCCGCGGGCTCCCGGCTGGTGCTGTGCGGGCGCCCGGCGCCCGGCCCGGACATCCCCGCCCTGGTGGTCGAGTTCGACAACGAGGCGGGCGCCCGCGCCATCACCAGCCATCTGCTGTCCGCGGGCCACCGGAAGATCGTCTTCCTGGGCGGCCTGCCGGGCAACACGGCCCTGGACGCCCGCGTCGCCGGGTACCGGGCCGCGCTGGCCGAACACCGGTTGCCGCCGCAGGCCGCGCATGTCGTGGACTGCGGCCTGGGCCGCGCCAACGGACAGCGCGCCATGGCCGAACTCCTGAAGGGCGAGAGGGAGTTCACCGCCGTGTTCGCCGGGGACGACATGGTGGCCGCCGGCGCCCTGCGGGCCATCGCCGACGCCGGCCTGCGCGTCCCCGACGACATCTCCGTCGTCGGCTACAACGACATCCCCCTGGCGGCGGACTTCCATCCGCCGCTGACCACGGTCCGCACTCCCGCCGAGGAGCTGGGCCGTGAGGCCGTGCGCATCGCCCTGCGCTCGGCCGAGGACTCCCTGAGCACCCGTCATGTGCTCGGCACTCACATCGTCGTACGCGAAAGCGTCGCCGCGCCCCCAGCGGAGCGCACCCCATGAAAGGGCCCGAACCGGCATGACCGCGCCGCACCTTTTGGCCGATTCCCACCAGCAACCGCCCCTGGACCCGGAGTTGTCGCCGTACACCGGCTACACCCGGGCCCACTGGGAGGCCGCCGCAGACCACATGCTGGCCGCACTGCTCCCCTACGCCTCACCGCACAGAGCCCAGTACCGGCTGCCCGGCAGGACCGGGTATCACGGTGCCCTTTCGGACGGACTCGAGGGCTTCGCCCGGTCGTTCACCCTCGCCGCCTGCCGCATCTCCGGCGCCGGCGGCCGGGACGAACCCGGCAGCACCCGCATCCGCGACCTCATCGAGCGCTACTCCGCGGGCCTTGCTGCCGGCGCTGATCCCGACCACCGGGAGAGCTGGCCGGCCATCACCGACGGAGCGCAGTCCATGGTGGAGGCCGCGGCGATCGCCATCGCCCTGCACGAGACGCGGCCGTGGATCTGGGACACCCTCCCCGACGCGGTCAGGCAGCGCGTCGCCACCTGGCTCGGCGGGTTCGTCGGCGCCAAGCCCAACGACTCCAACTGGCGGCTGTTCCAGGTCGTCACCGAGGAGTTCCTGGCCTCGGTCGGCGCCCCGCACCGCCGCGCCGAGATCGACGCGGGCCTGGCCCGGCTCGACGACTGGTACCGCGGCGACGGCTGGTACACCGACGGCGACGGGCAGAAGTTCGACTACTACAACGCCTGGACCCTGCACCTGTACCCCGTGCTGTGGGCCCGCATCGCCGGTCCCCGGGCGGACGGCATGCTGGTCACCACCCACCGCGAACGCCTGCGCCGGTTCCTGGAGACCCACCAGTACTTCTTCGGTGCCGACGGCGCGCCGATCCACCAGGGCCGCTCGCTGACCTACCGCTTCGCCGCGGCCGCCCCGCTGTGGGCCGGGGCGCTGGCCGGCGCCACTCCCCTGCCGCCCGGCCGCACCCGCCGGCTGGCCTCGGGCACCCTCAAGCACTTCGCGGAGCGGGGGGTGCCGGACGAGGAGGGCCTGCTGCGCCTGGGCTGGTACGGCCCCTTCCTGCCCGTCACCCAGCCCTACTCCGGGCCCGCCTCGCCCTACTGGGCCAACAAGGCGTTCCTCGGGCTGCTGCTGCCCGCCGACCACCCGGTGTGGACGGCCCGCGAGGAGCCGAGCCCGGTCGACACCGCGGACCGCTACCTGGCGCTGCCCGGCCCCGGATGGCTGCTGCACTCCACGGCGTCCGACGGCATCGTCCGGCTGGTCAACCACGGCAGCGACCACCAGACACCGACGTCCACCGCCAAGGACAACCCGCACTACACCCGCTTCGCCTACTCCACCGCCACCGCCCCGGAGACGCCGCCGGCGGACGAACCGCCCGGTCCCGACAACCAGATCGCGCTGCTGGACGTGCCCGGGCCCTCGGTCCGCGGCCGCATCCACCGGCTGTTCGCCGAGGGCCGCCGCGCCGCCTCCTGGCACACCCGCCCGGCCGCGGACAACGGCGAGTACGCCCGCATCACCACCGCCAGCGTCGCCCACGGGCCGTGGGAGGTGCGCATCCACCGGGTCGAGGCACCGGCCGGCGCGCTGGTCCGCGAGGGCGGATGGGCGGTGGCCGGCGACGAGGCGTCCCCCGTCGAGGAGACGGGGCCGGGGTGGGCCGCGGCCCACCGCCAGGACGGCCTGACCAGCGCCCTGGTGGCCCTCCTCGGCTGGGAGGGCGACGCGCCCGACGCCGGCTGCCGCAGCTCGGTCACCTCCGCCCGCGGCCACAACGCCTACGGCCGCCACTCGGCGACGCCGGTGCTCACCGCCCGCCACCCCGGCGGGACCAGGATCCTGGCGAGCCTGGTCGTCCTGACGGCCGACCCGTCGGTGTACGGCGACGCGCAGGCGCTGCGCACCGGCACGAGCGCGACCGTCACGGCTGACGGAAGCGTGCGGATCGTCTTCCCGGACGGGACGGCGGAACAGATCCGGGTGACGGGAGAGTCACCCGTGTGACGGCCCGGGCCCTTCGCGCCACCCGGACCGTCACCCCGCTCCCGGCGGGGAGCCCGACCGAGCACCATCGGTCGGGCTCCCCGCCGGGAGTTCCGGCGTGCCCTCAGGGTCGTCAGCCCTGCGTGCCGCCCGGCCGGTAGCCGGGTGAGGCGACGTCCTCGACGGGCGTGCCGCCGGCCGCTGCGCCGAGCAGGGTGAGCGCCGGCAGCGCGGGTCCGGCCGGTCCGCTGCCGTCGCTGAGCACCGCCAGGGCGAGGGTGTTGCCGCCGCGGGTGCGCAGGATGCCGTTCGGCAGGACGAAGGTGTGCTGCGGGCCGACGTCGTTGGCGTACTGGCCGACGTTCCAGCCGTTGAGGAAGATCTGCACGCGGTAGGCGCGCGCCGGGTCGTCGGTGAACGTCAGACCGATCGACGCGTCGGTGCCGCTGTCGACGGCGAGGGTGAACGCGGTGCGGTACCAGGCCACGCCCTGCCGGGTGTCGGTGTGCGGCAGCGTGACCGGCGACCACGCCCGGTCGGGGAACCCCGGCAGGTGCCAGCCCTCGCGCTCGCCGTACAGGCCGCCGTTGTTGAGGGGGCCGCGTACCGCGTCGTACCCCGAAGCGCCCTGGATGCGCCAGTTCAACGGCGCGCCGTCGAGGGTCGCGGCAGTCAGACCGCGGGCGGCCTTGAACGCGTCGTTGGCACCGCCGTCCTCGTCGTGGCCCATCCGCCGGACCAGCACCGCGAGGGTGTGCGGCCCGGAGCCGCGCAGGTCCTGGGGCACCGTGAAGGCGGCCGTGGCGGACCAGGTGCCGGTGGTGACCTCGGCCTTCGCGGGGACCGGCATCCGGTGGGTGCCGAGCGGCCGGCCGTCCCACCAGGCCATCAGCAGGCCGAGGGTGCCCGTCTGGTAGGTCAGGGCGAGGTCCTGCGCGCCGCTCGCGTCGGCGATCTCCGCGCGGTACCAGACGTCGCCGTAGTGGAAGCCGTAGTCGTCCGCGAACAGCACGGCCGGCTGCCCGTCCGGCACCGCGGTCCTGCTGTGGCTGGTCGTCAGGTCGCAGGCGCGCCAGGCGCTGTCGTCGAACGCCGGGTCGGCCTCCGGGTTCTCCGCGGCGTACCGCCAGCCGGTGAGGACGGGCAGCGACACGGCTCCGGGGCCGCGCAGCGGGTTGCGGGCCGCGAGGCCGCCGGAACGGGTCGCGGTCACGGCGATGTCCTGGCCGTTCCACTCCACCGCGCTCAACGGCCCGGCCGACCAGACCTGCAGGCCGGTGGCCGCGGTGGTGTCACCGGTGAGGTGGACGCTGCGGCCGGTGATGCGCACGGTGCGGACCAGGGCGGGGCCGCTGACGAGCACGGAGCCGGCGTCGGTGTCCCGCGGCCACAGGGCGGCCGCCGCGTCGTCGTCCGCCAGCAGCACCACCAGCGGGGCGGCCTGGCCGCCGCCGTCGATCCGCACCACCGTGAGCCCGTCGAGGACGGCGTTGAGCCGCAGCGTTCCCGCGGCTTCGTCGTAGACCGCGTCGGCTTCGCCGTCCGTGACGTTCACGGTGGGGGCGTCCTGGCTGAGCAGGACGACCTCGACCGGGTCGCCGGGGCGGCCAGTGAACACCGCGAGGTCCTTGTCCGCGCCGGAGGCCCGCCACATCGGCTGGGCGGTGGAGTAGAGCAGCGCGCGCCGCCCCAGCGAGAGGTCGGTGGCGAGGAGCTTGCCGTCCTTCGCCGCCACCTTGAGCCCGCCGGCCACGGCCGGGACGGTCAGCGTGCCGGCCGCCGTGTCGACGGGCAGCGTGCAGACGGCGTCGTGGGTGGTGTCGTTGCGTAGCAGGTAGACGTGGGAGCCGCGCTCCGGGTCGGTGAGGTGGTAGACGCGGACCGATGTGCTGCTCGCGGACGTGTCCGCGGCCCGGTCGAGCACGGCGAGGTCGGGGAACGACGCGAGCAGGGAGCCGATCTGCTTCATCGGGGTGACCTTGGCCGTCAGGTGCCGCGTCTCGTCGATGGCCGCGCCGAAGTCGTACGAGGTGTAGACGACCGGGGCGGGCAGCCAGCCCCACGAGGAACCGCCGAACGTCATGTAGACGTTGTGGATCTTGATGCCGTTGGCCAGGTTCGTCAGGTAGAAGCGGCGCTCGTAGGCAGGGTCGCGGGCGGCCCAGGCCCCCGCGTACCCCTGCCCGTTGAATCCAGCGCCGCCCCAGGCGTCGAACCAGCCGCCGCCGAACTCGGCCAGGAAGCCGGGGGTGTCGGGGCTCGCGGTGGAGCCGCCCTTGTCACCGCCGATACCGAAGTAGCCCCAGTCCGGCGGATTGCCGCTGGCGTAGCCGTCGAAGGCGTACAGGTAGCGGCCGGTCTCGCCGCCGGTGTCGAAACTGCCCGGGACCCAGTAGCCGTTGCGGCCCTTGTCGTTGTGGAACAGCGGCACGTCGATGCCGTCGGCCCGCACCCTGGCGTACAGGTGGGCCATGTAGTCCGCGCCGGTCGCGCTGGTGACGTACGAGGCGTACTCGTTCTCCAACTGGTAGAGCACGACGGTCCCGCCGCCGCGGGTGTACTGGCGGGGCGCGATCACCTTGTCGACCGCGGTGAGCCACTCGTCGGCGTACCGCAGGTAGACGGGGTCGCTGGTGCGGGCCTTGGCGGCGCTGCTCGTCAGCCAGCCGGGGTAACCGCCGGCGTCCGTCTCGCCGTTGATGTACGGCCCGGGCCGCACGATCACGTACAGCCCGGTCTCGGCGGCCATGTCCAGGAACCGCCCGAGGTCGCGCACTCCCGTGAAGTCGTAGCTGCCGGGCGCGGGCGAGTGGTAGCTCCAGTTGGCGTAGATCGACACCGCGTTGTAGCCGCTCGCCGCGAGCTTCTGCAGGATGTCCCGCCACAGCGAAGGGCTGGGCAGCCGGAACGGGTGCATCTCGCCGGACCAGATGGGCACCCGGCGGCCGTCGATGATCAGCGAGTACCGGTCGAAGGCGACCGTGTGGGCCGTCCCCGGCGCGACGGCCGCCAGCGGCACCGCGGCGCCGGACGGGGAGGATCCGGCGGCGGCCTCGGCACCGGCCGGCAGTGCCAGGGACGCGGCGGCCGCCCCGGTCAGGGCCGTGAACGTACGGCGTGACAAAGACACATGGTCTCCTCGATGAGGTGGAAGTGGAGATGGAGGTGGAAGTGGAGGTGACGGGAGCGGGGAGCGGAAAGGGCTCATGGTCCGGACCGCCTGAAAACGTTTTCATGCCTATGCTGCTGCATGCCTCCCCCGAGGGGCTTCGACAACGGGTCAACCAGGCCAACACGGCCGCGACTGAACAGAATTCAGCAAACAAGCACGGGAATGAACGCGAAGATGTCGCAGCCCAGAAAGCAACCACAGTGCGGGCGTCGCGTCAACACTCCTCACAGAGAGAGACGAGATCCCGTTGGCACCAGTGGAGTTGACGGTTCAACCCCCACATTGGCACACGTCGAGTTGGCATCAGGCGGTAGGCAGACGCCGATTCGGTCGCTACTCTGGCCCGACATGAAACGTTCCAACCCCGCGCGGTGCGGCACGTGGGGACCGATCGCGGAGCGGGGCCGCTGCGCAACGAACCCAACGATTCCCAACACACCACGGGCACCGGGCACTTCGTGTCGTCAGGCTTCGGGGTGACCGGCTCCGGTTCGCCCTTCACATGGCGCGGTGGGGCCCCGTCAAACCGCTCGCGGTCGGCAGCCCGCCGGCGCGATGCTGTCACGATGCCTCCACACACCGCCTACCATGGCGAACTCGGTGACCACTTCGCGAGGATCGCCGACACCAGCCCGTACAACGCCTACACCGACCGGCCGGCGATGCTCGCACTCGCAGGGGACGTTGCCGGGCTGAAGGTTCTCGACGTCGGCTGCGGAGCCGGGCACTACGCGGCCGAACTCCTGGCGCGCGGCGCCGAGGTGGTCGGGATCGACGGCAGCGCCACACTCCTGGCTCATGCGCGGGAGCGGTTGGGCGACCGGCCGAACTGCGCGTGCACGATGCGGAGAAGCCGCTGGACTTCGTCGGCGAGGCGTCCTTCGACGGAATCGTGTGCGCCTTGATGCTCCACTACATCGCCGACCGGCAGGGCCTCCTCAGCGAGCTGCGCCGCGTGCTGCGTCCGGGCGGATGGCTGCTCGTCTCGACGACGCACCCGACGGCCGACTGGCGCAAGTTCGGCGGCTCGTACTACGCCGAGGACTGGGTCGACCGCCCGATCGCCGGGAGGACGTGGGCGATCCGCTACCAGCGCATGCCGCTGGAGACGCTGGTGAACGAGCTGCTGGCCGCCGGATTCGTGCTGGAGCGGCTCGTGGAGCCCCGCCCGGCGCCCGACCTGAAGGAAGTCGACGAAGCGGCCTACGACAAGCTCCACGAGGCTCCGTGCTTCCTCGCTGTCCGGCTTCTGCGGCCATGACGGCAGACGATCCGCACGCCGGTCCGCACGTCCCCGGCGCACGCGGCACCCGCACGGGTCCCGGGCCGGGGCGCGGCGGTGCGGGACGCACTGGACCAATCCGGGGGTGACGACGTTGTCGCACGGCCTCGTCGCAGCTCCGTGGTGTAGACCAATTTCATGCCGCACACCGGCCAGACGAATGCGCCTCCACGCCTGCGGCCAGCCATGACGTGTAAAGGTCCAGACCTAATTGGTCCAGACCCTTGCGAGGACAGCTCACGAGTGCCACGGTACGAACGTGCCCTGCGCAGGGCGTCGTCGGGATGGCTGCCATCTGCTGCCGCCCGCTGGCGGCAGCCGGACGACACCCAGCACCACGCGTCGACGAGGTACCGGCGGCGCGGTGTCCGACACCGCGCCGCAGTGCCCCCCACCGGCCCGCGGTCCCCACCGCGGGCTGCACGCCCACTCGTTCGCGATCGAAGGGAACGACCCACCATGCACGGAAAGTCCACCGGGCGCGGGTTAACCGCCAGCCTCGGTACCGTCCTCCTGCTCGCAGGTCTCGCGGCCTTCGCCGGGGGAAGCCCGGCCTCGGCCGATCCGAACACCACCACTTCGGTGTCCGCGGGACCGTCCAGTTACACCCAGGCCGTCGCCACCGGTCAGCCGTCGCAGTACAACTCCCCGCTCGAGCGGTGCGCCAACGGCGTCGACCACCCGATCAGCGGCGCCAACCCCGTCCTCAGCGAACCGCTCACGACCCAGTTCACCAGCAACGTCGGCCTGTCCGAGTACGTGACGTTCAACGGCAACCAGTGGTACGGCAACTGGGACTTCGTCTTCACCAACACCTCCTCCCAGGTGCTCTCCACCGACTGCGCGGTGCTGGTCTTCCGTGCCCCGTCGAGCTCGGACGACCACAGCTACACGGCCACCCAGTCCTACGGCCACCCGCAGCAGGACTACCTGGAGGTGCCGCGCGGGGACGGCACGTCCTTCTACATCGCCCGCCTCGGGTTCCACGACGTGCCGCTGGCGCAGCGGCAGGTGGCCCCCGGCCAGTCCTTCACGTACACGTTGGGCGGAGTGCCGTCCTCGGCGATCACCAACGACCAGATCCGCGACTCGCTGAAGTTCACCGCTGACCTGGACCTGAAGGCCAACGAGTCCCTCATCGAGCACTACGGAACCGACCGTCTGACCAACTGACCGCGACGGCGGACCCCCCTCCCCCACCCCATGCCACGGGGGAGGTCCGCCCTCGCCGCCGGGAGCGAGTGCTCGCGCACCCGCTCCCGGCACAGCCGGGCGGCGTACGTCCGCGCCGGGCGGAAGGCCCCGGACGAGGAGGGGATCGTGCAGCGCGTACCCAAGCGATGGCTGGTGCTGGCCGCGGCCGGCCTGACCCTGCTGACGGTGGCGGCCGTCCGGTCGGGCCCGTCCCACCACGGCGGCGGCTCCGGCGCCGGGATCCGGGCCGGCACCGGTGGGCCCACCCCACCGCAGCCCCAGCAGGCCTCGGCCGTGGCCCGGCAGGAGTTCGGGCTGCTGGCCGGCGGCGGCTGGGCCCAGGCCTGGGAGCTGTGGACCGCCGACGCCCAGCACGCCGTCCCGCGGGCCGAGTTCGTCCACGTGAACACCGCCTGCCGGCCGGCGGTCGGCGTCCCCTACGTGATCGACAGCAGCACTCCCACCGATCCGGCCACCGTGCGGATCGTCTGGCACCGTGCCGGTGCCACCGGCAGCAGCTCCCTGCTCTTCCAGTCGGGACGATGGCGGTTCGCGCCCGACGCGCGCACGATGAGCGACTACCGGCTCGGAGCCGACCGGCTGATCAGGAGCCGGCGGTCGGCGGGCTCATGCCACTGATGCCGGAAACCCCAGCCGCGCGGTCCCGGCGCCCGGCGAAGACGCGCGTCCCGAACCACCGGGTCCCGCGGGTCGCGGCCACGGACCGGCTCGGCTCCGCCGCGGCCACGCGCCGGCTCGGCTTCGCCGCGGTCGTGCGGCGGCTCGCGTGGGCCGCGGGCCTGGCGGTCGCCGCACTCCTCTCCCTGCCCGCGGTGGCCGCGGCCCACGCCGACCTGGTCGACGCGTCACCGTCCGATCGGGCCGTGCTGTCCGCGGAGCCGCAGCAGGTGACGCTGGTCTTCTCCGAGCGGGTGACGCTCGCGCTCAGCACGGTCGCGGTGGTCGCGCCGAACGGGCACCGGGTCGATCGGGGCGCCCCGACCGCGGCGGGCGCGGGGGGCGACCGGATCCGCGTGCGCCTCGCACCGGAGCGGGACCGCGGCACGTACGTCGTCGCGTGGCGGACCACCGCGGCCGACGACGGGCACACCACGTCGGGGCAACTCACCTTCTCGGTGGGCGCCCCCAGCAGGACCGGCGCCGCGCCGGCGCCGCTCGGCGGCCACGACCGGCTGACCGACGCGTTCCTGGACACGGCCGTCTGGCTCGGCTTCGCCGGGCTCGCGGGCCTGGTCGGCTTCGCCGCGGTCCGCCTGTACTGCCTTCCGGACCCCGGCGCGTCCCGCGACCACCACGAAGACGGGGAGACCGCGCCGCCGGCCTGGGCCGGCATGCGGTGGCCGGCCGCCGCCGGCTGGGGCCTGCTGGTGACCGGAACGCTGGTCCAGCTCTTCCTCTACGGGCCCTCCGCGCAGGGCGAGTCACTCAACTCCGCCTTCGACCGCTCCCTGCTGTCGAGTTCACTGTCGTCCCACGTGGGGCACACGCTCGTCGCCCGCTTCCTGCTGCTCGCCCTGATCGCGGCGGTCGGCGAGGAGGTCCTGCGGCACCGTCGCGCCGGGCGTGCGGCGGCCGCCGTGATCGCCTTCGCACTGGCCCTGACCTGGAGCGAGACCAGCCACGCACCGGCCGGCCCGGTCGCGCCGCTCGCCCTGACGATCACCACCCTGCACGTCACGGCGATGGCCGTGTGGGCGGGCGGCATGGCCTGCCTCGTCGTCCTGCTGACCCGCGGCCGGGACGCGGCCCTGGCCCTGGCCGCCCGGCGCTTCTCGCACCTCGCCCTGTGCGCGGTGGCCGTGCTGGCCGCCACCGGCCTCTACCAGGCCTACCGCGAAGTGGGCAGCCTCCACGGGCTGACCGGCACCCACTACGGCAGGCTCGTCCTGACCAAGGCGACGCTGTTCCTGCTCGTGGTGACGGTGGCCGCGCGAACCCACGCCCGGGTGCGCCGCCGCCGCGAGCCCGCGAGCCCGCGCGAGGCGCGCCGTCCCATCCTGCTCGAACTCGCGGGTGTCACCGCGGTCCTGGTGGTCACCGTCCTGCTCATCAGCACCGCCCCCGCCCACGTTCCGCGCACCACCTACACCGGCTCCGGCGGCGCGTCCCCCGCGGCCCCGCAGGCGCCGGGCGCCTCCCCGCGGTAGCGCCCGTCGCCCGTGAACGCCCGTGCGGGCAGGGGTGGTTCGCGGGTGCCGGCGGGCGGTCTCGCGGGCCGGTTCCCCAAGGGGCACGGACGAGGCGGTGTCCGGCCTCCGAACTGGGAGAATCCGAGACGGTCAGGCCGCCGCGCCCGTGGATAGCATCACGTCATGGACAGTGTGCGCTCGCCTGCCTTCGTCGGCCGTGACCTGGAACAGCAATGGCTCCGGGAGGCGTTGGCGCGGGGCTCGACGCGGCTGGTGGTCATCGAGGGCGAGGCCGGGATCGGCAAGTCCCGGTTCGTCCACGAGACCGTGCCGGAGGCGGCCGGTGGCGACGGTGTCCTGCTGCTGCGGTGCCCGCCGGTGGCCACCCCGTTCCCGATGGGAACGCTGGTGGAGGCTCTCGGCCCGACGCCGCCCGACCGCCGCCGGCTGGGGCGGCTCGCCGGGGCGCTGCGCCCGCTGTTCCCGGAGTGGTTGGACATCCTGCCCGAGGCGCTGCCGCCCGCGGAGAGCGGCGCCTTCGAGCGGCACCGGCTGTTCAGGGCACTCGCCGAGCTGGTGCGGACGCTGGGCGTCCACACGGTGGTGCTGGACGACGCCCACTGGGCGGACGACGCCACGCACGAGTTCCTGCTGCACCTGGCGACCGTCGACGGGGACGCGCCGGTTCGGGTGGTGGAGACCTGGCGTACCGAGGAGCGGCCTGACCCCGAACTGGTGGCGCGGATCCTGCGCATCGCGGCCGGCAGCACCGGCCGGGTGATCCCGCTGGGCCCGCTGGACCTGGCCAGCACCGAGAAGTTCGTGGCGTCGATGCTGCACGGGCCGCTCGCCTCGCCTCGCGTGGCCGACCTGCTGCACCGGCGCACGCAGGGTGTTCCGCTGCTGCTGGAGGACCTGATTCGCACGCTGAACGACCAGGTGCGGGCCAACCCCGGTGAGGTGCGCTGGAGTCCGGCGAGCATCGGCGCCCTCGCGCCGCCCGCGAGCCTGCGCGAGTCGGTGGCCGCACGGACCGAACGGCTCACGCCGTCCGCCCGGTTGACCGGCTGGGCGCTCGCCGTGCTCGCCGAGCCGGCCACCGTCGCACTGCTGGCCACGGTGACGGGCCTGGACCACCAGGAGGCCGGCACGGCGGTCGACGAGCTGATGGCGGCGCACCTGCTGAGCGCGGCGGGCGGCGGCGAGATCGCGTTCCGCCACGCGCTGGTCCTGGACGCGGTCGCCGACCAGGTGCCGCTGGGCGAGCGGTCGCGCCTGCACGCCCGTGCGGCCGCGGCGCTGGGCGCGCTGCCCGCGCCGCCGGTGGTCCGGCTGGCCCGGCACCTGAAGCTGTCGGGCGACCTGGCGGGGTGGGCCCGGTACGCCGAGCAGGTGGCGGACCTGGCGCTGGGCCGGGCCGACGACCTGACGGCGGCGACGATCCTGCTCGAACTCGCCACCGTCACGGTGCAGTCGCCGGCGGACCTGACGCGGATCGTGGCGAAGATACCCTTCGCGGTGTTCCGCAGCGTCGACCAGTACCGCGCGGTCGAGGAGGTCCTGCGGCGCGTCGCGGAGGACCCGACGCTGTCGCGGCTGGACCAGGGCCGGGTGCGCTGGCAGCTGGCGCGGGTCCTGATCCTGGAGGACCGCATGAGCGAGGCTGCCGAGGAGACGCAGCGGGCCGTGCCGCTGCTCGCGGACGAGCCGCTGCTCGCCGGGCAGGCGATGATCAACACCGTCCATCTGTCCTGGCCCACCTGGTCGTTGGCCACCCGCCAGGCGTGGCTGCAGCAGGCGGCCCGGCTGCTGCAGGACCGCGATCCCGGCTCCGAACTGCGGCTCACCTCCGATCTGGCGACCGTGCTGCTGCGCTTCGGGTCGGCGGACGGCTGGCGGGAGGCGGCGAGGATCCCGACCCGCGACATCGAGGTCAGGGACCGGCTGAACGCGGCCCGCGGGCTGGGCAACATCGGCCACTGCGCGCTGATCTGGGGCCGCTACGCGACGGCCCGCACAGCCTTGTCGGCCGCGTTCGACCTCGCGCACACCTACGACTACCCCGTCGTGTCGTCGGTGCTGGAGGACATCAGCCTGCACCTGGACTACCTGGAGGGCTCCTGGGAAGGGCTGCGGGAGCGCGCTGCCGCGCTCGTGGCCGCCGCGCGCTCCCTGGGCAGCGACCGGCTGGAGGTCGAGGTCGTCGCGGCCCGGCTGCTGGTCGCGGAGGGCGAGAGCGACGACGCACGCCGCCGGCTGCGGGCCGTCCTCGACCACCCCGCCAGCCGGCTGGGCCCCGAACTGGTCATGGAGGCCCGCGCGGTGCTGGCCGAGGTGGCGCTGGCCGGCGGCGACCCCGAGGAGGCGCTCGCGCTGACGCAGGAGCCGTTCTCGCTGATCGAGCGCACGGGGGTGTGGCTGTGGGGCACCGATCTCGTGCCCACCCGGGTGCGCGCCCTGCTGCTCACCGGCAGCGAGGAGGAGGCCATGGAGGTGGTGGACGCCATGGCCGCGGGGATCGGCGGCGGCAGTGCCCCGGCCGCCGACGCGGCGCTGCTCAGCTGCCGGGCGCTGCTTGCGCACGCCGCGGGCCACCTGTCCGAGGCGCGGGACCTGCACCGCGGGGCGGCCGCGGCCTGGCGTGAACTGCCGCGCCCGCACGAGGAGGTGCGCGAGCTGGAGGCGGCGGCCCGCTGCCTGCCGGAGAGCGCGCGGCAGGAGGCGGTCGCCGAACTCCGGGACGTCCTGCGGCGGTACACGCGGCTTGGCGCGGTCGTCCACGGCGAGCGGGTCGCGGCGGTGCTGCGCACGGCGGGGGCCGGGACGCGCGTGCCGGGACGGCGCGGCAGGAAGGGGTACGGTGCCCGGCTCTCGCCCCGTGAGCGCGAGGTGGTCCGGCTCGTGGCAGCCGGCGAGACGGACTCCGCCATCGCCGCGAAGCTGTTCAAGTCGCCCAACACCGTCCAGTCCCAGGTGAAGTCCGCCAAGCACAAGCTCGGGGTGTCCACCCGCGCCGAACTCGCCCGTGCGGCGGCGGAGTTGGCGCCGGACGACGACGAGGCGTGAGGTAGGCCCGCCGGCGCCGTCCCGCGGACGGGACCGCCGGACGAGTCCCGGCCGCCATTTATTTCACCTGTCCTGGGATTTCATTCACCCCGCGGTCCGTGACCTGCCCGTGGCGTGCGCTGGCAGACTCACCCGCACCGAAGAACGGTGCGCACTCCCCCACGGTGCTGCGCGGCCCCCGGTTCCCCACGCTCCCCCTCGGCAATGGTGCCGCGCTGCCCACAACCCTTGGAGGTACTCGTGAAACACGCCCTCGCTGCCCTGGCGGCAGCGGCGGTGCTCGTGCTGAGCGGCGCCACGGCCCAGGCCGGCACGCCACCGGCCGACTCCCCCTCGGCGGCACCCAGTTGCGCCCAGGACGTGAAGGCCGGGCACTACACGTGCTTCGCCCTGAAGCGCACCGACGTGAAGGGCGTCAAGGCGCTCGCGGCGAACGCCACCCCCAACGGGTACGGCCCCGGGGACCTGCGTGCGGCGTACAACCTGCCGGACAGCGCCACGAGCGCCACGGTCGCCATCGTCGACGCGTTCGACGACCCGAACGCCGAGTCCGACCTCGCCGCCTACCGGTCGCAGTACGGCCTGCCGGCGTGCACCACCGACAACGGCTGCTTCAGCAAGCTGAACCAGAACGGGCAGGCGAGCCCGCTACCGTCCCCCGACGCCGGTTGGGCCGGTGAGATATCCCTGGACCTCGACATGGTCTCGGCGACCTGCCCGACGTGCCACATCATGCTGGTCGAGGCGGACGACAACTCCGCCGAGAACCTCTTCGGCGCGGTCAAGAAGGCCACCGATCTCGGCGCGAAGTACGTGTCGATGAGCTTCGGCGGCTCCGAGTCCGGCGCGGAGTCCAGCTACGACTCCACGTACCTCCAGGCGACCGGCGTCGTCTACACCGCGTCGAGCGGTGACGACGGCTACGCCGCCGGGCCGATCTACCCCTCCACCTCCAACCGGGTCGTCTCGGTCGGCGGTACGTCCCTGACCCGGTCGGGCAACTCCCGCGGCTGGGACGAGTCGGTGTGGGCAGGCGCCGGCTCGGGTTGCTCCAGCGACGAGACCAAGCCGGAGTGGCAGAGCGTCGTGCCCACCGGGGTGTGCGGCCACCGGGCCGACACCGACGTCTCCGCCGTCGCCGACCCCTACACCGGCGTCGCCGTGTACCAGACGTACGGCGGCTCCGGCTGGGCGGTGTACGGCGGCACCAGCGCGTCCGCGCCGATCATCGCCAGCGTGTACGCGCTCGCCGGGACCCCGCGCTCCGACGACGAGCCCGCGTCCTACCCGTACGCGCACACCGGCGGGCTGAACGACGTGACGAGCGGGAACAACGGCGGCTGCTCCGCGTCGCTGCTGTGCACGGCGGGCGCCGGATGGGACGGCCCGACCGGGCTCGGCACCCCCGACGGGCTGGCCGCCTTCGCGCCCGGCAACAAGATCACCGTCACCGCCCCCGGCAACCAGACCGGCACCGCGGGCACGGCCGCCAGCCTGCAGATCCAGGCGACCGACTCCGACTCGGCCGCGACGCTGAGCTACTCGGCCACCGGCCTGCCCCCGGGCCTGGCGATCGACGCGCACACCGGCCTGATCTCCGGTACGCCGACGGCCGGCGGGATCGGCAACGTCACCGTCAAGGTCACCGACGACACCGGCGCGTCCGGGTCCACGTCCTTCACCTGGACCGTCGTCGGCAACGGCACCGGCTGCTTCGGGCAGACCCTGCTCAACCCCGACTTCGAGTACGGGGACGCGGGCTGGACCGCGAGTGACGGCGTGATCAACACCGACGGGGCCTACGCGCACGGCGGTTACGGCTACGCCTGGCTCGACGGGTACGGCACCGCGCACACCGCCACGCTGTCCCAGCAGGTCACCATCCCGGCCAAGTGCAAGGCCACGCTGGACTACCAGCTGCGGATCTCCAGCTACGAGAGCGCGAAGGGCGCCCGCGACATCCTCACGGTGACCGTGGGCGGGCACGCCGTGCAGTCGTTCTCCAACGCCGACAAGGGCACCGGCTACGTCGAGCGCACCGTCGACCTGTCGGCCTACGCCGGGAAGACCGTGACGATCGCCTGGACGGGCAAGGAGAACAGCTCGCTCGCCACGTCGTTCTTCGTCGACGACACCGCACTCAACCTCGGCTGACGCACAGCCCGTGCACCTTGGGCCCGTTGACACGAATACGAAAGGCAATCCCATGCGCACACGACCAAGGCGCGCCACCAGCGCCCTTGTGGCCGTCGCGTCGCTCCTGCTGGGTGCGGCGGCCCTCGACTCCGCGGCCGTCGCACCGGCCACCGCCGCCCCCGGGCAGGCGAACCCCGCCGGACACCCCCCGGCCCAACGCTGGAAGCAGAGCGGCCTGACCCAGACGCTGACCGCGAACGCGGGTCTCGGCGCCACCATCGGCTACTCGTCCGCGCTGTCCGCGGACGGCTCGACCGCGGTGCTCGGCGCGCCCGACGCCAACTACTACGACGGCGCCGTCTACGTCTTCCACAAGGCCGGCGGCACGTGGCAGCTCGACACCGAGCTGAAGCAGACCGACCTGCAGTACGCCGAGATCGGCTTCTCCGTCTCGGTGTCCGACGACGGCCGCACCATCGCGAGCGGCGGGATCAACTCCGGTGGCCGCGTCTACGTCTTCAGCAAGCAGGACACCACCTGGAAGCAGGACGCCGAGTTCAAGGCGCCTTCGGGCGGCGGGCTGTTCGACGACCTCGGTTTCGCGGTGAGCATCTCCGGCGACGGATCGACCGTCGCCGCGGGCGACTTCGCGCGCTACAACAACCAGGGCTCGGTCTTCGTCTACGACAAGGTCGCGGACGGCTGGAGCAGCGGCAGCGAGCTGAAGGCACCGGACGGCGTGGCGGGTGACCGATTCGGCTACGCGAACGGCGTCTCGCTGTCGCACGACGGCAAGGCCATCGCGGTCGGCGCGATGAGCAGGAACAAGGACAAGGGAGCGGTCTACACCTTCACCCGGCAGTCCGGCGACTGGACCCAGACCGGCGAACTGGCCGCCTCCGACGGCGCCGCGAACGAGCGCTTCGGCGAGGCCGTCGCGCTCGCCGGGACCGGCGACACCCTCGTGGTGGGCGCGCCGTACCACGGCACCGGCGTCGCCTACACCTACCAGCTCGGCGGAGGGTCCTGGACCCAGACCGGCGAGCTGCAGGCCGGCGGCAAGCGGGACTTCATGTCGGACGCCATCGCGGTGAGCATCTCCGGTGACGGCTCGGTCGTCGGTGTCGGCCTGCCCTCCCGCAACACGCTGCAGGGTGCGGCCGCGATCTTCGTCCAGGACGCCTCCGGCACCGGATACACGCAGCACGCGACGCTCGTGCCGTCGGAGTTCCGCGGCTACACCGGGGGCGCGGGCACCGGCCTGGCGCTCTCGGCCGACGGGCACACCGCCCTGGTGGGGGCGCCCATGGTGGCGCAGCCGGACTTCATCTCCGGTGCCGGCTTCGTCTACGAGGACGGGGCCGCGAAGCCCGGTCCCGGCGGGATCCTCGGCCAGGTCGCGCCGTCGGCCCGCAAGACGACCTCGCAGGGCAAGCCCCCGACGGCTGACACGCCGTCGCCCTACGGCAGGACCGGGCGGACCCAGGCCACGTCGTCGTCGCACAGCTCCAAGCTCGCCGGCCGGCACCCCGTCCTGAACACCACCCACCGCACGGCCACCGCCTGCGCGGCGGTCCCGCGGCCCGGCTACGCCAGCTGCAGCGCCCAGGTCGTCACCGACACCGCGCTCAAGCCGCTGGCGACCACGGACTACCAGGACGGCTACACGCCCGCGCAACTCCAGAGCGCCTACGGGCTGAAGGGCCTGACCGGCAAGACGACCGTGGCGGTCGTCGACGCCTACGCCAACCCCGACGCGCAGAAGTCGCTCAACGCCTACCGCGAGCAGTTCGGCCTCGGCCCGATCCACCTGATGCAGGTCGGCCAGGACGGCACCTCGAAGCTGCCGGCGGCGAACGACGGCTGGGGCACCGAGGAGATGCTCGACCTCGAAATGGTCTCGGCGACCTGCCCGACCTGCTCGATCCTGTACGTCGGCGCCGACTCGGCCAGCTTCGACGACCTGGGCACCGCCGTGAACACCGCGGTGAAGCTCGGCGCGAAGGTCGTCTCCAACTCCTACGGCGGCGACGAGGGGTCCGACAACGACCAGATCCAGGCGAAGTACTACCAGCACCCGGGCGTCGCGATCACCGCGAGCAGCGGCGACTACGGCTACGGGGTCTCGGTCCCGGCCGCGTTCAACTCGGTGATAGCCGTGGGCGGCACCTCGCTCACCGTGGACGCCTCGGGCGCCCGCACGAAGGAGACGGTCTGGGACGGCGCCGGCAGCGGCTGCTCGCGCTTCACCGCCAAGCCGTCCTGGCAGCGCGACAGCTACTGCGCCAACCGCACCGTCTCGGACGTGTCCGCGGTCGCCGACCCCGACACCGGTGTCGCGGTCTACGACTCGGTCGCCGGGGGCTGGATGGTCGTCGGCGGCACCAGCGTCTCGGCGCCGGTCATCGCCGGGATCTACGGCCTCACCGGCCACACCTCCGGCCAGCCGGCCCAGCGCCTGTACACGGCGCCCGGCCACGCGCTGTACGACGTGGGCTCCGGCCTCAACGGCACCTGCTCGTCGGACTACCTGTGCTCCGGCGTGGCCGGGTACGACGGCCCGACAGGAGTGGGTTCGCCGAGCGGCGTCGGGGCGTTCTGATCCCAGCGCGATGACCACCCGTTCCCGCTGGGCACGTCACCGCGGGGCCCCGCCCATCCGGGCCGGGGCCCCGCGGCATGCCGTGTCACGGCCGCGTCGGGCCCGGGGACGGGGTGAGCCACAGCGCCCAGTCCTGCTCGTCCGGAGCCGTCACCTCGACCCGCGCGGACGGGTCCTTCTCCCGCGCGCCGCCCTCCAGGACCGCGCCGGTCCGCGGGTCCAGCCATCGGCAGCGCACGGCGGGGACGCCGGCGGGAAGCCGCAGGGTGAGCCGGCCGCCGTGGAGCATGTAGACCAGGTAGAACCGTCCCGGATCCGCCAGGCACCAGTGCGTCTGCCCGCCGTCGAGCGGCAGCGGCCGGGCCCGGGCCAGCGGCGCGGCCAGGTGGTCCGCGACGAAGCGGAACGGGATCCGGGCGATCTCGGACCCCACGGGGCGCACGTACTCCGCGGGCGGCAGGGACTTCGGGGAGCCGCCCGGCGGGAAGTGGATCTTGTCGATGAGCATCGACCCGCCGCCCATGAGGAAGGCCCAGACGTGCTGCCGGGACGGCAGGTGCCGTTCGACGATGATCGCCCGGTCCGGATACCGGGTGCGGTACTCGGCGACCTGGCGGTACAGCTGGGCGGGCGTGGGCCGCATGCCGTCCATGAACCGCGCGGGGGTCTGCCGGCCGCCGCACGGCGCGTCCAGGGCGCCGGACGCGTCGTAGGACCAGTACCGCAGGTCGATCGTCGAGATCGACGGCGAGCGCACGGGATCGTCGAGGACCGCGTCCGTCACGTCCTTGGTCGCGCCGAGCGCGACGTGCACCGACCGTCCGTTCTCCTCCTCCCACCGCCGGATCTCGTCCAGCCAGAACTCCAGGAAGGACAGCGGCCCGGTGTACTCCTCGGCGAGCAGGAAGACGACGTTCCTGTTGTCCCCCAGCACGTCGAGGCACTTCCTGATGTACCTGCGGTGCAGTTCCCCGCGGACCGGGTGACCCACGTCGTAGAAGGCGTTCGCGGCCGGGACCCGGTCCGGCATGCCCGTGGCCTGGAGGCAGTTGGCGGGCCGCCAGGGGAAGTCCACGTAGTGGGCGTCCACCTCGACCAGGGCGTGCTGCAGGTAGAAGTCGTGGAAGAGGACGAGTCCCTTGCGGTCGCACAGGTCGGCGAACTCCTTCAGCCGCCGGAAGTAGAAGGGGTTGAAGCGGTCCAGGTCGTAGCGGGGCAGGCCGTCCCATGCCGCGGGGCCCCCGCTCCTGGGCCACGGCTGCTCGAGGAACGGCGGGACGGCGTCCGGGTCCGCCCGCCGCTCCGTGTCGTGGGCATCGCGCCTGCGGTCGAACCACAGCCCGAAGCAGTGCTCGAACCCCGGGACGCCGTGCTCCACCATCGAGTCGGTCAGCCGCGGCAGGTCCTCGGTGTGTCCGGGCCCCGTCCGGCCGGGGTCGCGGGCCGCGATGTTGGGGCGGATCGGGCAGTCGGCGAACCAGCCGTTGCTCCCCTTGAATCCGCCCCAGATCCCGTTGTGCTGGGCGAGTCCCCACACGACCCGTCCTCCGTCGGCGTACCAGCCGTTCGTGACCCGCACGGGGATCAGTCCCGGGCCGCCCCGGCTCCGGCGTACCGGTAGTGCCGCTCGGGGTCGAAGGCGGGCCACGGCTGGCAGGCGTTGACGCCGGGTGTGCCGCGCAGGTGGAAGGCGCTGGGGTAGGGCTGCTCGTCCGCCGTGATGCGGGTGGCGGCCGGGATGTAGCGCATGGTCAGACCGCAGCGCCGGTGGGGCGAGGTGTTGGCGTTGCTGCCGTGGACGATGTTCGGGTGGTGGACCTCGACGTCGCCGGGGGCGAGCACCATGTCGACGGCCGCCGACTCGTCCACCTCGACGGCGATCTCCTCGCCGAGGACGTTGTCGACGTCGGTGTTGGCGCGCATCGCCTCGATGCCGCCGCGGTGGCTGCCGGGGATCAGGCGCACACAGCCGTTCTCCGGTGTGGAGTGGTCGACGGCCAGCCAGAGCGTGACCACGCGCATCGGCTCCAGCGGCCAGAAGGCGCCGTCCTGGTGCCAGAGCACCGCCTGGCCGGAGTACGGCGGCTTGCTGATGTAGTGGGAGGCGAACAAGGCGATGTCCGGGCCGATGAAGGTCTCGGCGATGTCCAGCAGCCGGTCGTCGGAGACCAGCCGCAGCCAGAACGGGTCGTCGCGCAGCAGAGTGTGCCCGAGCTGTTCCGGCCGCAGTTCGGGGTGCCGGCGCTCCAGCCATGCGACGTGGCCGGCGGCTTCCCGCACCAGGTCGGGGTCGATCGCCGCGCGGAAGAGCGCGTAGCCGTCGCGGTCGTAGCGGTCGAGGGCGTCATTCATCGGGTTCTCCCAGGATGCGCAGCGGGGCGGGCGCCCCGGAGTGGAGGACGCGGCCGTCCACCGCCACCTCGCTGTGGCCGGTGGAGAGCCGGAGGCCGATCTCGCGGCCGCGGTAGTGCAGCCCGTGAAGTGCCAGCTCGCCGGGGAGCCAGGCGGGCGGTGCCAGGTCGAGCGCGCCGTCGACGCGCGGCCGCAGCCCGGCCATGCCGAGCAGGACGGCCTCCGCACCGGCCAGTCCGGCGATCACGTTGGCGCGCCGGCCGCGCGGCGGGGCCGCGGGGCGGTCGCAGTAGTGGTCCTGCGGGAAGTACGGGAAATGGGCGCCCATCCACAGCACCCGGCGCAGCACGTCCCAGGCGGTCCGCGGCTCGTCCCGTTCCCACAGGGTCAGGGCGAGCTGGGGTGCCTCGCCGGTGTAGGCGCCGCCGCCGGACCAGTCCACGTCGCCGAGTTCGTAGTGCAGCCGGTCCTCGGCGGAGACGCTGCTCACCCCGTACGGGCCGAGGAACGCACCGTCGCGCAGGTGGGCGAGCAGCGCCGCGGCCATCGGCGGAGTGCAGGCGCCGGCCCTCAGGGCGTCGAACGCCTGGACGGAGTAGGCGAGTTCGGTGTGCCCGTCGGGGTAGCGGCTGCGGAACCAGCCGGCCTGCTCGTCCCACAGTTCCTGCCCGACGGCGCCGCGGATCCGCCGGGCCTGGGCGCGCAGCGGTGCCGCCCGCACGGGAGCGCCGCACTGCTCGGCCAGTTCGGCCAGCAGGTCCAGGCTCCAGGCGCGTTCGGCGTTGGGGCTGGCGACCACGTGCTCCCAGCCGGCGGTGCGCATCTCCAGCAGGTTCTGCTGGCCGCCGTAGTCGCGCAGTTCGCCCGCGGCGGGGAACCGCTGGGCGAGTTGCTCCTCGGTCTCGTGCAGCCGCGCCACCAGGTCGGGGGTGATGCCGTCGTGGCAGGCGGCGGCGTGGGCGAGCATCACCAGGGACCAGGCGCTGTAGGCGTAGGCGACGCCGGTGCCGGCCCCGTCGGGGGCGATGGCGTAGTGGTCGGTCAGGTCCGCCTTGACCATGGCCTCCACCACGTCGGTGACGCCCCGCCCGAGCATCAGGGCGAGCGTGTGGGGCGCGTAGCCGCCGGTGTCCCAGGCGTAGGCGCACAGCGCCCCGCCGTCGATGCCGGAGGTGGCGGGGAACGGGACGGTGGCGAACGCCGGGTTGTCCCACAGGCAGACCAGGCCGCTGGCGAGCGACCGGCGGTAGTACGCGTCGAGGTCCGGCACGTCGGTGGCCAGACGCGGCACCCGCTCCAGGACGCCGGCCGTCCGGCGGGCGACGAGGTCGCGGGAGCGCGCCGCCCAGTCGGCGGGCGAACCGCCGGGACGGCTGCCGTCGAGGAGCACCGCCAGCTCGAAGGACACCTCGCCGGTGGCGCCGGCGTCGGCCTCCAGCGGGCCGTGCACCAGCGCCGCCGTCCCATGGGCGGGGGGCGGCTCGGGCGGCATCCAGCTCCACTCCCCCAGCGGCACCGCGCCGACCGGGCCGGCTGTCAGCTCGGGCAGCAGGCGCAGCGGCAGCGGCCGCCCGGAACGGTTGCGGACGGTGATCCGCAGCGCGTAGCCGGGGTGGCCGTGCAGCGGCGTCAGCTGCGAGCGCACCAGCAGCGACACCAGCCGCCCCTCGTGCCGCCGGTGGTAGGTGCCCTGGCGGTCGATGCCGTCCAGCCGCCAGGAGCCGCCCTGGGGCAGCAGCACGATGCTGTGCATCCCGTGGGCGCCGGTGTCGGCGATGCGGATGCCGTCCGCATCGAGGGCGACGGCCAGTTGGGCCTGCGGTGCGGCGTGCGGCGGGGCGTAGCAGGCGCCGACGCCGCACACCGTGCCCGGGGCGAGCGCCACGGTGGACCAGCCGCTGGTGGTCCACAGCGGCTCGGCGACGCCCTGCCGCAGGTCGAAGGTGAAGTCGCTCGCCTCGTACCCCGTCACAGGGTGATCTCCCGCTTGTCGTGGGCGGACCGGTAGGCCGCGAGGATGACCTTGAGCACGTCGGTGCCCTCCTCGTGGGTGTGCACCGGGCGCGACCGGTCGTGGATCCGGCGGACGAAGTCGGCGCAGACGGCCGGGACGGAGTCGACCGCCTCGAAGGAGGTCTGGACGACGGCCTCGCCGCGCGGCTTGTGCCACAGCCGCTGCCCGTCGCTCCACAGGCTGCCGTGCTCGCCGACGAGCGAGAACTTCTCGGTGAACGGCGCGGCTTCGTACGCCCAGCTGGTCACCACCTCCCCCACCGCGCCGTCGGCGAAGCGCACCAGGACGCGGGCGGAGTCCTCGCCCTCCATGAACGCCAGCCGGTGGGTGCTGAGCATGGCCGTGACCGCGGTGGGGCGGGCGGCGGCCAGGTACAGCAGCAGGTAGGTGGGGTGGTAGCCGGTGTCGATCAGCTCGCCGCCGCCGCTGGTGGCCGCGTGTGCCCGCCAGCCCATGGTCGCGGGGTCGAAGTCGTTGAAGAAGCTGTCGGTGGTGCGCAGTTCGTAGACGCGGCCCAGCACGCCGGAGTCGACGACGGCGCGGGCCCGGGCGACGGCGGGCAGGGTGAGCTGGTTGTGCGCGCACATGAGGGTGACCCCGGTGGCCCGTACGGCGGCGGCGATCCGGTCGGCCTCGTCGAGGGTGAGGCACAGCGGCTTCTCGCAGAGGATGTGCTTGCCGGCCTCGGCGGCGGCGATGATCGCCTCGGCGTGCAGGTGGTGGGGCAGGCAGATGTCGACCGCGTCGACGGCGCCCTCGTCCAGCATGCGCCGGTACGAGGCGAACTCCCGGGCGGTGCCGGCCTGCCGGGCGCGCTCGGCGGCCAGGGAGGGGTCCAGGTCGGCGACGGCGGTGACGGCGGCCAGGTCCGGTACGGAGCGGTAACCGCGCACGTGGGCGCGGGAGATGTTGCCGCAGCCGATGAGGCCGACGGACACGGTCATGTGCGGCTTCCTTCCTCGCGGCCGCTGCGGGTGGCGGCGGCCATCAGGCGGGTCAGGTCGAGGCCGAGGGCGAGGTTCTCCTCGTCGCGGGTGCCGTCGGCGACATGGCGGACGAAGAGGTCGAAGGGCGTGCCGCGGCGCGGCGGCACCGGCAGTTCGCGCCAGTCGCCGCCGGTGCCCAGCAGCAGCCGGGGCTCGGGCGTGCCGTAGACCAGGGAGCCCTCGGTGCCGTGCAGTTCGATGGAGAACGGGGAGGCCGGGGCGGTGAAGGACGCCTCGACCACCCCGAGGGCACCGTCCGCGCAGCGCAGCACCGCGACGGCGTTGTCGTCGACGGCGCGCTCCGTGACATGGCCGAAGGTCGCGGTCACCGTCTCGGGCATCCGGCCCAGGAACAGCCGGGCCAGGTACATGGGATGGCAGCCCAGGTCGATGAGGGCGCCGCCCGCGGTGGCCGCGGGGTCGTAGAAGTGCTCGGGCAGCCAGCCCTCGCCGACCGAGCCGCCGTGGGCGAGCCGGACGCGGACCAGGGTCAGGCGGCCGAGACCGCCGCCGGCGAGCACCTCGCGGACGGCGGTGGTGTAGCCCTCGTACAGCCGCGGCAGCGCGAGCATCAGGACGACGCCCGACGCTTGTGCCGCGGCGGTGATCTCGTCGCACTCGGCCGGGGTCGGGGCGAGGACCTTCTCGGTGAAGACGTGCTTGCCGGCCGCCGCGGCGGCGGTGATGACCTCGCGGTGCGCGGTGGTCGGGCAGGTGACGACGACCGCGTCGACGTCGTCGCGGGCCAGCAGGGACCCGAGGTCGGGGTGGAAGCCGGCGCCGAGTTCGGCGGCGCGGGCGCGCCCGCGGGCGGTGTCCTCGTCCCAGACGGCGGTGATCTCGGTGCCGGGGTGTGCGGACGCCTGGCGCGCGTAGTCGGCGGCGTGCACGTGCCAGAAGCTGAGGATGGCAAGGCGCAGAGGCACGATGATCCTTAGGTTGCGGGGAGGGTGGCGCGGGGTTCTGCGGGGCTATCCCTTGACGGCGCCGGCCAGGCCGTTGACGAAGTAGCGCTGCAGCAGCAGGAAGATCACCACGATCGGCACGAGCGAGATCACCGAACCGGCGCACAGGAACGTCCAGTCGGTGGAGTTCTGGCCGACGAACGAGTACATCCCCACCGGCAGCGTGCGCAGTTCTGGCTTGGAGAGGGTGAACACCAGCGGGATGAAGAAGCTGTTCCAGGCGCTGATGCAGGTGAACAGGCCGACGGTGGCGAGCATCGGGCCGGACAGCGGCAGCATCACGCGCCAGAAGGTCTGGTGGAAGCTGGCACCGTCCACCCTGGCCGCGTCCTCGATCTGCCGGTCCATCGTGGAGAAGTAGCCCATGAACAGGAAGGTGGCGAAGACCAGGCCGCTCGACGCCTGCACGATGATCACCGCCCACACCGTGTTGAGCAGGTGCAGCCCACGCACGATGTCGAAGATCGGGATGATCGTGTAGCCGTGCGGCAGGAACAGGGTGACCGAGATCAGCCCGATGCAGGCCTTGCGCCCGGGGAAGTCGGTGCGGGCCAGGACGTAGCCGGCCATGGACGTGGCGACCAGCACCAGTACGACGCAACCGCCGGATATCAGCACGGTGTTGAGGAAGTAGCGGCCGAACGACGCCTGCTGCCAGGCGCTGCTGTAGTTGCCGGCGTGCACCCCGTCCGGCAGCGGGTTCAGGCCCTTGGAGAAGAAGCCGTCGGGGCTCTTGAGGGAACTGCCCAGGGTCCACAGGAACGGGAACAGCCACAGCAGGCCGCCGCCGAGCAGCAGCAGATGGGTCAGGGAGCGGCCGGCGGTGCGGCGGGCGGCGGCCCGGCGGCGGGTGAGCGCGGCCGGCCGGCCGCGCCGTCCGGCGGAGACCAGGACTGCCATGTCGCTGCCTCCTTTCAGGCGCGCCCGGTGGCGCGGCGCTTGGCGAGGGAACGGAAGAGGAGCACCTGCAGCACCGAGAAGCCGATGAGCAGCAGTCCGTAGAAGAAGGAGGCCGCGGAGGCCAGTCCGACGTTCGGCTCGGTGGCCGCGGCCTGGTTGCCGCCGAACGCCAGGTGGTAGATGTAGGTGTTGACCACTTCGGTGCCGAAGTACGGGCCGCCTCCGGTGAGCACCTGCACCAGGTCGAAGACCTGGAAGGAGCCGATGAAGGCCAGGATGACGATCATCAGGCCGACCGGCCGCAGCAGCGGCATGGTGATGTGGGTGAAGGTGCGCAGCCGGCCGGCGCCGTCGATCTTCGCGGCCTCGTAGACCTCTTCGGGGATGGTCTGCAGCCCGGCGAGGAAGTAGACGAGGTTGTAGCCGAGGGTCTGCCACACGCCGACGAGGATGATGATGCCGAGGGCGATCTTCGGGTTGCCGAGCCAGTCGACGGGCCGTCCGATCAGGTGGGCGTCCAGCAGCCAGCCGTTCAGGCTGTCGCCGAAGTTGGAGAGCATCAGCTGGACGATGACGCCGACCACGGCGGGCGACGTGACGACCGGCAGGAAGAACAGGGTGCGGTAGAAGCTGGCGAAGCGCAGCTTCCTGTTGTTGAGCGTGAGGGCCAGCACGAGGGCGATCAGCAGCTGGATCGGCACCACGACGATCGCGTAGACGAAGGTGTGCCCGACGGCGCGCCAGAAGATGGAGTCGTGGGCGATCTGGCGGAAGTTGTCGAGGCCGACGTAGTCGCCGGGCGAGCCGATGCCGTTCCAGCGGTAGAAGGCGTAGGCGAGCGAGCCGAAGATCGGGTAGACGACGAAGGTCAGCAGCAGGGCCATCAGCGGCGCCAGGTAGAGATAGCTCCACCGGGCGGCCTTGATCCGCTGCCAGCGGCCGTGCGCCGGCGCGGTCACCGCGGGGGCCGCCGCCCCGCGCCCGCCGGTGGGCGGTTTCGGGGCGGCGGTGTCGAGGAGTTGCACACGAGCCTCCGGATCAGGCCGGCTTGTTCTGGTACGGCTTGGTGGGGTCCCAGTCCTTGAACACCCAGTCGGCCAGGCTGACCTTGGCGCCCTTGGCCTGGGCCTGCTTGACGCCGTCCGCGAGGGCCTTGTTGCGGCGGTCCTCCAGGGCCGACAGGGCCCCGCTCACGTCCTTCAACTGGCCGGAGTACAGCCCGGCGAGGACGTCCGGCAGGTCCGGGGTGACCGTCGGGATGACGACCTTGGACACGTCGGGGTTGCGGATCGCCGGGACGGGCATGGGCAGCGCGTACTGCCGCATGTCGATGTAGTCCTGGAACTGCTTGGACCCGACCTTGGCCTGCTTGTTGGCCTCGGGGAAGATCGACAGGCCCTGCCCGGACTCCACCCAGCGCTGTCCCGCCGCCGGGCTGTACAGCCAGTCGAACCAGGTCCACGCCTCGTCGGAGACCTTGGTGTCCTTCGACAGCGCCCACAGGTGGCCGCCCGGCGGGTAGTAGAAGAACGCCTTCGGGGCCTCGGTCGGCGACGGCAGCGTTGTCAGGCTGTAGTCGGTGAAGTGGTGCTGGGTCCAGGTGGACTGGTTCCACACGCCGCCGACGATCATGCCGAACTTGCCGCGTTCGAAGAACGCCCGCGCCTGCTCGTCGCCTATGGACATCGACGAGGGGTAGACGTAGCCCTTCTTCTTCCATTCCAGCAGCAGTTCGACGAAGTCCGCGTAGTTGCGGTCGGAGCCGAAGGTCCACTTGCCGACGCGGTAGTCGAGAAGGTCGACGCCGTAGCCCGCGGGCGAGCCGGCGCCGCGGACGAACAGCTCGACCCACCACGGCAGCGAGGTGTTGGGGACGTTGCCGAAGCCGAGGCCGTACGCCTTGCCGCCGCTCTTGGCGGTGATCGCCTCCGCGGCGGCGGTGACGTCGTCCCACGTCTTGGGGACCTTGGCCGAGCCGTCCGGGTTGGTGATGCCGGCCTGCTTGAACAGGCCGTTGTGCACGTACAGTTGCAGCCAGGGCGCCTGCCCGCTGAACGGGGCGCTGTAGACCTTGCCCTCGACCATGTCGACGCCGTTGTAGAAGTTCCCGTCGGGGAACCGGCCGCGCCACTGCGGGGTCGCGTGGTCGTCCAGGGTGCGCAGCCATCCGTCGGCGACCTGCTCCTGGAGCGCGGGCGTGCTGGGGATCATCAGCAGGTCCGGGGCGCTGCCGCCGCGGAACGCGAGGTTGATCAGGTCCGGGTACTTGTCGCTGACCTGGACGGTGCGCTTGATCTTGATCTTGGGGTGCTGCTTCTCGAAGAGGGCGATCTCCTGCTTGAGCCAGGGCTCCTGGCTGACGAACCAGTCCCAGTGGTCGATCGTGGTGGTGCCGGGCGTCGAGGACGACGACGAGGAGCAGCCGGTCAGCGCGGAGGTCAGTGCGGTGCCGCCGAGGGCGGCGGACGCGGTCAGGAAGCCGCGTCTGCTGAGGGGAGACATGGGGATTCAGGCTCCGTTCGTGAGCGATGCGTCGTCGAGCAGGAGATCGCCGGTGCCGGCTGCGGTGCTGACCCACCACTCGGCCTTGCTGAGGGTCTTGCCGTGGAAGTCCAGGGGCACCGCGGAGGGTGACTTCAACTGGGTCCAGGCGCCGGTCGACACCGTCGCGGAGGCGAGCGGGATCGACTCGGAGGTGCCGTCGGTGTACGCCAGCTTGATCCGGATCTGCGCGGTGGTGTCGTCGCCGGACGCCAGGCGCACCCACGCGCCGGCGTTGTAGCTCTGGCCGGAGGCGACCTGCACGCCGGCGGCCGGGCCCTGCCACTCGGCGGTGCGGCCGGTGGAGCGGACGGCGCCGGTGCCGGAGTGGACGGTGGTGGTCTCGGCCCGCACCGTGCTCGGGCTGAAGCCGTACCAGTCGACGCTGCCCAGTTCGGCGTCGGCGTTGTTGCCCAGCAGGTTGGTGTCGTCGGAGGAGGTGCCGTCGGCGACGACGGTGACGGTCGTGCCCTGGTTGGACGGCATGTGGACGTGCACCTTCTCGGTGGCGCCGTTCGCCGTCACCGTGACCACGTAGTCGCCGAGGAAGCCGCGGGTGCGGTAGCTGCCGGACGCGCCGGTGGTGCCGGCGGCGTTGGTCCACCACTGCTTGGTCACCAGGTCGTGCCAGACCTGCCCGTTCGGCTTGAGCGACCAGTCGAGGTTGTACAGGGAGGTCTGCGGGTTGTAGGAGTTCCCCGCCCAGATGCCGAAGTTGCTGATCGCGGTGACGTCCGGGTGGCTGAAGAGGATCGTCAGGAAGTCGCGGGTGTAATCGGCCTGCAGCTGCTGGTCGTCGGTGGCGACGTCGAACTCGGTGGCCTCCAGCGGGAGTCCGAGTGAGGCGTAGCGGTTCAGCAGGGAGTAGACGGTCTCCGGCGGGGTGGGCTGCTGGGCGGTGAAGTGGCTCTCCAGGCCGAGCCCCTGGATCGGGCTGCCGCTGTCCTTGAGCTGCTGGGCCAGGTCGTAGAGGTAGTCCTGGTGGCGCGTGGACCAGCCGTCGTTCTCGATCGCGCCGTAGTCGTTGAGGACCGTGCGGGCCTTGGGGTCAGCCTGCTTGGCGAGGGCGTACCAGCTGTCGATCTCGTCGGGGCCGAGGATGTCCTGCAGGTTGTGGTCGGAGTAGGGCTCGTTGACGACGTCCCACTTGTCGATGTCGCCGGTGAGGGTGCCGGCCTCGTCCGTGATGTGGCCGTCGATCCGGGCCCGCAGCGCGGCCGGGTCGTTCTGCAGACCCTGCAGGTCGGCCGGGAGGTTGCCCCAGGACGGCCAGACCAGGTTGTGGCCGCGCACCGCCATGCCCTGCTGGCGGACCCACTTCATCGCGGGCTGGGTGATGCTCTGCTGGTAGCCGGGGGTCTCCCAGCGCGCCCACTTGAGGTCGTTGGCGAAGGTGATCTGGTTGAAGTCGCCGTTCGTGACGGCCTGCCGGTACTTCTGGCCGTCACTGGTGTTCTGCATCATCGTCGCGGCGTCCACCGCGGTACCGAAGTCGAAGGCGTGGCTCTGCATGTCCGCGGTGACCGACGCGCCGGGCACCGGCTTGCCGTGCGTGTCGACGACGCGGACCGTGAGGTCGCCCTTGCGGTAGCGGTCGATGCGCTGATCGGCGGCCTTGCGCCAGGCGGCGTCCGCCTCCTCACCCTGGTAGGTGACCTTGGGGAAGCCCGCCGGGTCGCCCGGGCCCCAGTCGGCGACGGAGAGGCCGGCGATCTGCAGGGTCTGCGCGCCGTAGCCCAGCCACAGGTTGGCGTGCGCCTCGCCCGGCGCGTAGTCCTCGGCGAACCGGAAGGGGAAGGTGAACTTCTGCCAGCGGGGAGTGAGTCGCAGCGCGGCCGTCACGGACTTCTTGTACGAGCCCCCGTCGCGCTCGAAGACGAAGGTGGCGGAGCCCGCGTAGGAGCCGGCGGGCGGGGTGACCGAGCGGGCCCAGAACGTCGCCACGGCGGCGTCGTTCGCCTGGACGGGGGCGGCGGTCCGCACACCCAGCGTCATCTCGTACTCGCCGTCCAGCCCGGCGCTCTTCGGGTCGGTGGTGGTGGTGATCTGCAGGGCGCTGCTGAAGTCGGGTGAGCCCTTGACGGGGAGGACCCGGTACTGCGGCGCCGGATCGCCCTTGGTCTCGGTGAAGGCGGCGAGCGGGTCGGGGCCCAGGACCTCGGCCGGGTCGGCGGTGGCGCGGGCGGCGCCGGGGACCGCCTGGATTCCCAGGGCGGCGAGGAGCAATGCGGCGAGAACGGCCGCTGCTTTTCTTGCCCGGGCGATATGTGGGGGGTAGCGGTGTCTCCGGGAATGCCTCATGGATTCGGCCCTTCCGGGGTATCGGTGGGCACGGCGCTCTGCTGCTCTCCGTGCTGCGGCTCCACCGGCGTGCTGAGGCGGTGTGAAATGAAGAGATCCGTGGGGGGATGCGCGGGGGGATGTACGGGAATTCAGCGGTCGGCGGGGGCGGGAGCGGTGCTCTCCCGGACGATCAGTTCGGTGTCGAGGACGATCTGCCGGGGTTGCTCGTCGGGTTCGACCCCGTCGAGGACCGACAGGAGGATTCCTGCGGCCTGCCGTCCCATGTCGGCGAAGGGCTGGCGGACCGTGGTGAGCGGGGGCCGCACGTGGGCGGCCGCGTCGATGTCGTTGAAGCCGACGACCGACACGTCCTCCGGGACCCGCACGCCGGCTTGGAGCAGTTCGTCGAGCACGGCGAAGGCCGCCGAGTCGTGGTACGCGAAGAGCGCGGTGGGGCGGCGGTCCGCGGGCAGCTGCAGCAGTTCCCTGGTGCGGCGGCGGACCAGCGCCTCCTCGAAGCCGGTCTCGGCCTCCAGGCCGGGGTCGGGCTCCAGGCCGGCCTCGCGCAGGGCGTCCCACAGCCCCCGCCGCCGTTCCTGGACGTAGGGGTGGCCCATCGGGCCGAGGATGCTGGCGATCCGGCGGTGGCCGAGGCCCAGCAGATGGCGGCCGATCAGCAGTCCGCCGGTGTGGTTGTCTGCGCCGACGGCGGGCAGCTCGCCCGCCGCGCCGAGGGTGTCGATCAGCACCACCGGCAGGCCGCCGCGGTGCAGGTCGACCAGGCGGTCGAGGGGCTGCTTGTCGTGGTTGACCACGATGAGCCCCGCGCACAGGCCGGAGCTCATGACGCGGTCGATGGCGCCGCCGTAGTCGCGCTCGTTGGTGCTGGTGAACAGGACGATCTCGTACTTGGTGTCCTCGACCACCTTGGCCACGCCGTAGTTGATGTCGGCCATGAAGCGCCACGTCAGGCCGGGCACGATCATGCCGATCAGGCCCGTGTTGCCCTTGGCGAGCGCGGTGGCCGCGAAACTCGGCACGTAATGGTGCTCGCGCATCACGGCGATCACCCGGCGGCGCGTCTCCGGATCCACCTTGGGGCTGTTGTTGAGCACCAGGGAGACCGTGGACTTCGACAGTCCGGAGAGCCGGGCGATATCGCGAATGGTGAGCTTTGCCATGCCGTTTCCTCTTTCCGTTGGACTGGTCCAACGACCGGTTGCGACAGATCTGTTGGACCAGTCCAACACTGAATGGGGAACTTACTGTTGGAACGGTCCAACGTCAATGCGTAGGACCGGGCAAGTTCCGCCGGGAATCGGGGAGTCGGGGCCCTGGGTGCGGGCTCAGGTCACTGCCACTGGGAGTACACGCCGTAGCGCTGCTGGTTGAGCGTCCCGTCGGCGTTGAGCGCGCCGAGTCCCTGGGTGTCCCAGACGTACCAGGTGACGCTGACGCCCTTCTCGGTGCCGGCGAACGTCGGCCCGCCGCCGGCCCCCTGCTGGCCGTTGACGTAGGAGGTGAGCGTGTCCGCCCAGGCCGTGTCGTCGGCGCTGGACATCGGGGCGCCGGCCTCGCCGATCCACACCGGGGCGATGCCCTGGGTCACCAGGTACCCCCACACCGCGTTGTAGCGCTGGACCGCGGCGGGGCCGCTGTCCGGGTCGATGTGGGCGACGGAGTACGGGTACTCGTGCACCGAGTAGACGACGCGTGCCCGGCCCGCGTTGGCGTCGGAGAGCACCACGGGGTGGGCGGCGACCGCGGTGAGGTCGCCCTCGGGTGCCGTGACGCCCGCGCCGCCGGCGTACGAACCGCCGTAGTTCTGCGGGCCATCGCAGATGATCAGCACACCCGGATCGATGGTCTCCAGGGCGTTGCCGACGTCCGTGTACATGGCGTGGATGTCGGTGACGCCGCCGTCGCCCCAGGTGCTCTCGCCGGGGTAGGCGAGCGGCTCGTTGTCCAGGTCGAAGCCGATGACCGTGGCGTTGCCCTTGTAGCGGGTGGCGAGTTGCTTCCAGTCGGCGAGGAACGACGCCTGGGTGACGGTGCCGGGCGTGCCGCACCCGTCCGTCCCGTCGGTGCCCGGGCCGCTGTCGTACCAGAGGCCGTTCCCTTGCTGCGCCAGGCAGTTGCCGTTGCCGGCCTGCCCTTCGTCGTTGTGGTGGTTGAGGATGACCTTGAGGAGGTTGCTCTTGGCCGCGGCGACCACCGCGTCGAGGCCGGCCAGGTAGGCGGCGGCGTTGGCGTCGTGGAGGCTGGCGTCGCTCCAGGCGAGCGTGACCGTGTTGAATCCGGCGTTGCGGATGGCCCGGATGTTGGCGTCCAGGCCGGCGAGCGGGCTGTCCTGGTTGACGATGGTGTTCTGGTCGAGGCGGGAGTTGCCGTGCAGGGCGGCGGCCGCGATCCGCACGCGCTTGCCCGTGGAGTCGACGATCTGGCTGCCGAGGGATGCCAGGTAGCCGTCGCCCAGCAGAGCGGCGGTGGCCTGCGGCCGGACCGGCGAAGCTGCCGGTTCGGCCTGCACGGGGACGGGTTGGGCCTGGGCCGCGGTGCCCAGGCCGGTTGCGGCGAGCAGTAGGGCCGCGGTGGTGACCGAGGTCCTGACGGTGTGGTGCATGGACCGTTCCTCCTTCTCGGTGGGGGTCGCCGCCTTCTCGGGTGGAGGCGGCGAGGTACGAGGTCGTGGAGACGGTGGGGAGAGGTCGCTCTGACCCGGGGCACCCTGCCGGGTGTTCTTGCCCAGGGGCAGCCCTGCCGGGGCCTCAGCCCCGGGCCCTTTGCCCGGGGCGCTGGTGCGCGGGGGCGCCTCCGCTCAGGAGCGCGCGGCGCCGGGGCGTGCCGTGGAGGCCCGGACCACCAGGCTCGTCGGCAGTGCGGCGTGCCGCGGCTCACCGTCAGGGTCGTCGATCCGTTGCAGCAGCAGGTCCACTCCCCTGGCGCTCATCACGTCGAGGGGGATGTGCAGTGCGGTGAGCGCCGGGTAGATGGTGCGGGCCATGAAGGTGTCGTCGACCGTCACCAGGCTGAAGTCGCCCGGGACGGACCGGCCTTGGCGGGCGAGCCCGCCGGCGACGCCGTGCGCCACCATCTCGTTGTGCGCGATGACCGCGGTGGCGCCGCTGGTGGGCACCAGGTCGGCGGCCGCCACGCCGTTGTCGAAGGTGAGGTCGAACGGGCCGAGCTGCTCGACCAGTTCCACGCCGTGCTCGTCGCACGCCTCCTGCACCGGCTGCCGGTGCCCGGCCGTGCGGGCGGTGCGGGTGCCGTTGACGTAGACGATCCGGCGGTGGCCGAGCGCGGCCAGGTGCCGGACCACGTGCCGCATCCCGATCCCGAGGTCCGCGTAGGCGCTGTCGGTCCCGGCGAGCCGCGCCCCGATCAGCGCGACCGGGCCCGCCTGCGTCAGTTCGCGGACCATGGCGTCGTCCATCCGCGGGCCGGCGAGCAGCAGGCCGTCGGTCTGCCGGGCCATGGCCCGCGCCAGTGCGAGGCCGTCGGCCGGGTCGTCGCCGGTGTCGGCCAGGAAGAGCGCCTGCTCCTTGGCCCGTGCCCGGTGCTGCACGGCCTTGACGATCTCGGCGTAGTACGGGTTGGCCACGTCCGGCACCAGCAGGCCCAGCGTCCGGGTGCGGCCGCGGGCGAGCGAACTCGCCAGCCGGTTGGGCGTGAAGTCCAGCCGCCGGGCGACGTCGAGCACCCGCTGCCGGGTGTCGGCCCGCACCGTGTCCGGCAGGCTGAACACCCGCGAGACGGTGGAGGCGGACACCCCTGCCTCGCGTGCCACGTCGGCCATGGTGGCGGTCACCTGAGGCGCACCACGTCGTCGATGTCGACGGCCTGGCCGCGTGCGAAGGCGGTGTTGGCGGCCAGTCCGGTGGCCAGCGCGAGGGCGCCGTCGACGGCGGTCGCGGTCTGCGCGCCGCCGGCCGGGCCCGTCTCGCCGTCGAAGAGCGCCCGCAGCATCCGGGCGTCCCCGCCGCCGTGGCCGGTGTGGTCGAACGCGGGGATCTCCACGTCGTACGGCGGCTGCCACAGCGGCCGGACCCGGATGCGCGCGCCGCCGGCGTGCTCCATCTCGGTGTCGCCGTGCACGGCTCCCCTGGCGGACGTGACCTTCGCCTGCGGCCGCTGCCACAGGCTCTCCTCGACCTCCAGCTCCAGCCGGCCGCCGGTGCCGTTGAACATCACCCGGTAGCCCTCCCAGGGCGAGTAGGCGGTGAGGTGGTACGACATGGTCGCGCCCGTCGCGTAACGCACCAGGACGGCCATGTCGTCCTCGATCGTGATGCCGTCGCCGAAGACGTTGCGGTCGCGGTGGTAGCCGTCCTCCTGCTCGGCGTCCAGGTACAGGGCGCGCAGCCCCTCGTTTTCCGCCAGGTGCAGGGCGAACGGGTCGTCCGCTGCGGCCGGCGAGCCGTGCGCGCGCTCGTAGTCCCGGCGGTAGCCGGTGCGTTCGCCGTTCTCCCGGCCGTAGAAGGCGAGCCGTCCGAGCCCGAAGACCCGCTGCGGGCGGCTGCCCAGCCACCAGTTGACCAGGTCGAAGTGGTGGCCGGCCTTGTGCACCATCAGGCCGCCGCTGTTCGCCTTCTCGCGGTGCCAGCGCCGGAAGTAGTCGGCGCCGTGGCGCACGTCCAGCAGCCACTCGAAGTGCACCGACACGACGTCGCCGACGGCGCCCTCCCGCAGCTGCCGGTGGACCAGCTCGTGCACGGGGTTGAAGCGGTAGTTGAAGGCCACCGACAGGTCGCCGCCGGTCTCGCCGACGGTGTCGAGGATGCGGTGGCAGCGCTCGGCGTCGGTGGTCATGGGCTTCTCGGTGACGACCCGGCAGCCGGCGCGCAGCGCGGCGACGATGTACCCGTCGTGCAGGGCGTCGACGGTGGTGACGACCACGGTGTCGACGCGCTCGGCACGGAGCATCTCGCCGAAGCGGTCCGGTGGGTAGACGGCGGCCTGCGGCCGGCCGGCGGCGGCCAGCAGCCGGTTGTGGTGCGCCATCCGCACCCGGTTGGGGTCGCAGAAGGCCGCGACCTCGATGTGCTCCCGGCGGGCGAGACCTTCGGTGAACTGCTGGGCGCGATTTCCGGTGCCGACGATGGCGGCACGTGCGTGAACGGTCATCGCTCACCTCCCTCACCGCCACTCTGCATGCGCTTGCAAAATCATGTCAAGGGCTCGTTCCCCCTTGCCTGTCACGGGAATTGCTTGCACAGGCAGTAGACGGACCGAGGTCGGTTGCGCATGATTGGCAGCGCATGCGCGCCCTGCCCGGGCGGCGTGCGCAGCACGCCCGACCGGCGCCTGCGCGCCTCCCGGCCGCGCCGCCACCGCACCTCACCACCGGGAGCCCGGATGGTCCTGTTCGACCTGCCCCTCGACGAGCTCCGCGGGTACCGCCCCGCACGGGACGAGCCCTCGGACTTCGACGCGTTCTGGAAGCGCACCCTGGACGAGGCGGCGGGCCACGACCTGGCGGCCGAGTTCCGCCCGCACGACGCGTCCCTGACCGAAGTGCAGGTCTACGACGCCTCGTTCGCCGGGTGGGACGGGCGGTCGGCTCGGCCGGCTTAGGCGGCGGGCGGCCACAGCCGGGGGCAGACGGCCGGATCGGCGTAGTCGGGCGTGCCGTCCGGACGTGCGGTCAGCCGGTCGTTGTGGTGGCCGGCGACACTGCCGTCGGGGTTGCGCGCCGCCACGTGGTGGTTGTCGCCGGGCTGCAGGTGGATGGCGACGGACCGGCGCGGTTCGCCGCTGCGGTTGGGGCCGCTGCCGTGGATGGTCCTGCAGTGGTGGAAGCAGACCTGTCCCCGGGTGAGCGTGGCGCTGACGATCCTGAGGTCGCGCTCGGCCGCGTACCGGTCGATCGTGGACAGGTCCTGGTCGAAGAAGTCCAGGTCGGTCCGGGAGTCCCAACGGTGGCTTCCGGCAACGAACATCACCGGTCCGTGGTCCTCGGTGACGGTGTGGAACGGCACCCACGCGGTCAGCATCCGCTCGCTGGAGCAGGCGAGCCAGTAGCGCCGGTCGGTGTGCCAGCCGACGTTGGCCTGCTGCCGCGCACCGCTGGGCTTGTACAGCAACTGGTCGTGCCACAGCCGGATCTCGTCGGCCCCGGCCAGCCGGGCGGCGCTGCCGGCGATGACGGACTGGCGTACCAGGAGAGCCAGTTCGTCGACGCGCAGGCAGGCGCCGTCGTTCTTGCGCAGCACGTCGCCGTCGGCCGGGGTCCAGCCCCCGAAGGACCCCTCCGGTTCGCCGGCGATGCGGTGGTCCAGATCGCCCGCGTGGTGGCGGCGCATGCCGCGCTCGGCGGCATCCAGGACGTCGTCGGCGAGGAGGGGCGGGGAGATCCAGTAGCCGTTCTCCCGGTAGAACGCCACGTCCTCGTCGGTCGGAAGTGCGCTGAGCGTCTCGTTCGCCATACCCGGGACGTTACGGGCGGTTGCCCAGCCGGCGCGTGCACGCGAGCCGGGTGCACGTACACAATGCTCGGGTGTCCATCGATCGCCCCACGGGGCTGAGCGCCGGATTCCACGCGCATCTGCAGCACGCCGGGGTTCGGGGGCTGCGTCACGCGGGCGACCAGCACGCGCCGACCAGCTGGGTGATCGGCACCCACACCCACGACGCCTGGGAGCTGTACCTGCAGCTGGCGGGCCCGCCGACCACGTGGACGGTGGCGGACCGGACGTGCGAGGTGCCCTCGCGCGGCCTGCTGGCGGTGCCCCCGGACGTGCCGCACGCGATGGCTGCCTCCAGCACGGCCCCCTACCACTTCCTGTTCGCCGCGCTCGTGCCCGCGGACCTCGTGCCCGCGGAGGACCTGCACCCGGTGTGGCGGCAGCGGCGGCCGTTCGCCGTCCCCGACGCGGGGTCGATGGTCGCCCCCTTCGAGCTGTTCCTGAGGGAGGTCACCACGTACCAGCCGCTGCGCGCGGCGGGCCTGGCCCACTCCGCCGCCCTGCTGGTGACGGAGGCGACCCGGCTCGCCCAGGGAGGCAGGCCGGGCCGCCGGCTCGCGCTGCACCCGGCCGTGGCCACCGCCGCACGGCTCATCGAGGACCGCCTGGCCGACGGCCTCACCGTCGCCGGGCTGGCCGCGCGGGTGCACCTGTCGCCCGCGCACCTGGCCGAGCTGTTCCACGCCGAGACGGGCGAGACGCCGGGCCGGTACCGCACCCGGCTGCGGATGGAACGCGCCCGGCTGCTGCTCGCCGAGACCGACGTGCCGGTCACCACCCTCGCGGCCGACCTCGGCTACTCGTCGTCGCAGCACTTCGCCACGGCCTTCCGGCGCGAGACCGGCACCACGCCGTCCCGGTACCGCCGTTCGGCCACGGGCAGGCTGGCGCGGTGACGGCACGCCGCGGTGAGGCGCGGCGCGCGGCCGGTGTCAGCCGGGGACAACCGGCTGCCGGTGGGCGGCCCGGTACTCGGTCGGCCGCAGGCCCTTCAGCTCGCGGAACCGCCGGTTGAAGTTGGACAGGTTGCGGTAGCCGCTGCGCGCGGCGACCTCGGTGACCGGAAGCGAGGTGCCGGTCAGCAGCCCGCAGGCGGTCTCCACCCGCAGCTGGTTGACGTGGTCGGTAAGGGTGCGGCCCATCGCCGTGCGGAAGAAGCGGCTGAAGGACGTCGGCGACATGTGCACCAGCGCGGCGACCTCCTCCTGGTGCACCGGCCCGGTGTGGGTCTGCTGGAGGTGGCGGCACACGGCGTCGACGCGGTCGCGCACGGCGCTGCTCGGCGCCGGCGCGTATCCGGGACCGGTGATCGCGGCGGCGGTGGGATCGGCGGCGAGGCGGCGCAGAACGTCGAGGAGCGCCACGGTCTGGGCCGTGGCCTCCAGGGCGGGGAGCCGGGCGAGCTCCGCCCTGGTGTCGTCCCCCGCGCCGTCGAAGCGCAGCCCGCGGGCGGATCGCGCGAGCAGCCCGCCGAGGGTGCGGAACTGCGGCAGGGCGAAGAACCCGGGGCCGAGGAAGTCGTGCCGGAACTGCGTCACCGCGGCCTCGGCCGAGCCCTCGTACGGCTCGGAGGTGAAGGTGTGCGGCAGGTCGGGGCCGAGCAGGACGAGATCTCCCGGGTGGTAGCGCTCGACGGTGGTACCCACATAGCGCGTGCCCGATCCCTCGGTGATGAGCGTGAGTTCGTACTCGCGGTGGTAGTGCCAGCCGAAGCCGAAGGCGCGCTCCCGCCGGATGTAGCTGAGGAACGTGGTCCCGTCGAGGGTGCGCGGCTGCTCGTAGCGCGGCTTCACGCCCGCCAGGGTAGCCCGCGGCACCCCCCCGGGTAAGTGGCAACTGCGTACCGGAAGTGGGCAACAGCGGCGTGGCGGGGCCGGCCCGCGGGATGCGACGGTGGTGGCCGCAAACCCGCCCCTGCCGCATGTGGAGGCAGTCGACATGACCGCGATGACGCACGCGCCGACCGACGAGCTGGACGCCCCGTACGAGGGCCTGTCCCCCACCGCCGCCGCCGACTTCACCCGCGACGGCTTCGTGCACCTGTCCGGCGTGCTGTCGCCGGAGACGATCGCCCGCTTCGAGCCGGTCATCACCTCCGAGGTGATCCGGCTGAACACCCAGCACCTCCCCCTGGCCGAACGCGACACCTACGGCAGGGCGTTCCTCCAGGTGTCGAACCTGTGGCGGGAGAACGAGACCGTCAGGCGGCTGGTGTTCTCCCGCCGGCTGGCCGGCATCGCCGCCGCGCTGCTGGGCGTGCACGCCGTCCGCCTCTACCACGACCAGGCCCTGTACAAGGAGCCCGGCGGCGGCATCACCCCCTGGCACGCCGACCAGTACTACTGGCCGCTGTCCTCTGACCGCTGCGTGACGGTCTGGCTGCCCCTCCAGGACACCCCGCTCGCCATGGGCCCGCTGGCCTTCGCCCGCGGGAGCCACAACTTCTCCCACGGGCGGGACCTGCCCATCTCCGACGAGTCCGAGCGGCAGCTGAAGCAGGCCGTCGCCGAGCAGGACTTCGAGGACGTCGTCGAGCCCTTCGCCCTCGGCGACGCCAGCTTCCACCGCGGCTGGACCTTCCACCACGCCGGTCCCAACCGCGGCACGCAGCCGCGGCGTGTGATGACCGTCATCTACATGGACGCCGACATCCGGGTCACCGAACCGACCAACGTGCACCAGGCGCGCGACCGCGACTGGATGCCCGGCACCGAGGCCGGCCGGATCCCCGACACCCCTCTCAACCCCGTCCTGTAGCGCTCACGCGGGCCTCACGGCAGGGGCGGTGCGACGGTGGCCCACGGGGACCAGCTGCCGCCGGTGCGGTAGGTCTGCCGGTGGAGGGCTCCTTCGGCGTCGGGGCCGAACACGTCCATCCGGTCCCCGTCGCTCAGGGCCGCCGGCGTGCCGGCGGGGGCCAGCGGCCTGGGCTCAGCCCGGTTGGCCCTGGGCGGCGGCTTCGAGGGTGGCGCGGAGGGCGGTCAGGGTGGTGGCGAGGCGGGCGAGGTCGTCGGGCGGGACCGAGGCGGTCAGGTCGGCGAGCGCGCGGGCGACAGCGGGGCGCGCGGCCGCCAACCGGTCCTCGCCCTCGGCGGTGAGGCGGAGGACGGACGAGCGCCGGTCGTGCGGGTGGGCGTGCCGCTCGCACCATCCCGCGGCCACCAGCCGGTCGACGCCCTTGCTGACGGCCCCCACCGTGATGGCCAGTTCCCCGACGATGTCGAGCACCCGGCACCCCGGCACGCGGTCGATGATCTCCAGGAACTCGAACTGCCCGAGACCCAGGCCGTGTTCAGCGCGCAGCCGGGCGCTGACCGCGTTGTAGAGGCGGGTCTCGACCCGGACGAGGTCGAGGAAGACCGGGGTGACGTGGCTCACAAAAACCTCCAGTGGATTCCTAGGAATCATCTTCCCTGGAATCTGGTTGGGTACGAGCAGATGGATTCCCAGGAATCCATCCTCGCATCCCGACCGATGGAGGCCCGCCATGTCCCGACCGCAGCGTGACGCACTCGACGCCCTGCTCCGCTCCGTCCCCCGGCCCGAGGAGCCGCCCACCGTCGAGGAGCAGCGCGACGGCTTCGCCGCCGCCATCGCCCGGCCCGCGCCGGAGGGCGTGACCACCCGCAGGACCGTCCTCGGGGGGCGGCCCGCCCTGGGGCTGGAGCCGGCGGGAGCCGCTGCCCGCGGGCGGCTGCTCTACCTGCACGGCGGCGGTTACGCCATCGGGTCGCCCGACACGCACGCCGGCCTGGTGGGCGAACTGGCCCGCCGCGCCGGGCTGCGGACGACCTCGCTGGACTACCGGCTCGCGCCCGAGCACCCCTTCCCCGCGGCGGTCGACGACGGGCTCGCCGCCTACCGCGAGTTGCTGGCGTCCGGCACCGACCCGCGGGACCTCGTCGTGGCCGGCGACTCCGCCGGTGGCGGCCTCGGCCTCACCACGCTGCTCGCGGCCCGCGAGGCCGGACTTCCGCAGCCGGCCGCCGTGGCGCTCTTCTCGCCCTGGACGGACCTCACCCTGAGCGGGGCGAGCATCCGCGCCAAGGAGGAGGCGGACCCGATCTTCGTCGAGGCCGACCTGCGGGACTACGCGGATCTCTACCTGGGCACGCAGGACCGGACGCAGCCGCTGGCCAGCCCGCTGTTCGCCGACCTCGCCGGGCTGCCCCCGCTGCTGGTGCAGGTCGGGTCGAACGAGATGGTGCTCGACGACTCCGTGCGGCTCGCCGGCCGTGCGGGCGCCGACGGCGTCGAGGTCACCCTGGAGATCGGGGCCGGGCTGCCCCACGTCTTCCAGCACCATTACGGCCGCCTCGACGAGGCGGACGCCGCGCTCGACCGCGCCGCCCGCTTCCTCACCGCCCACCTGGAGGCCGGCCGCCTCGCGACGGTCCGCTGACGGACGGGCCGCCGGAGCAGGGCGGGGGCCGGGGGCCAGGGCCGGGAGAGGGCAACGGCCGTACGCCGCCGTCCCGTCGAGCCCCGGGTCGTACGGTTCCGCCCTGCGCGGCCGTACGGTTCCCGCCCTGCGCGGCCGGCCGCGCACCGGCTCAGCGCGGGGACCGCAGGAACCCGCGGCGCCGGCTCCGGTGCAGGCGCGACGCGCGGACGGGTTCGGCGGCGAGCGCGAAGGTGACGGCGATGCGGGCGCCGCCGAGACCGCCGGGGGTGATCGTGACGGACCCGCGCGTGGCGGACGCTGCACGGCGGGCGATGTCCAGGCCGAGGCCGGTGGACGGCCCGGTGGAGCTGTCGCCTCGGCCGCGCGCGACGGCCGCCTCGGGGTCGGCGATGCCGGGACCGGCATCCTCGACCACGAGCGTGACCGCCTGCGCGCTGCGCTCAAGCCGGATCGCGAAGGCGGTGCCCGCCGGGGTGTGCCGGAACACGTTGCCCGCCAACGCGTCGATCACCGCGATGAGTTCGTCCTCGGGCACGGCGACGGTGCTGGACTCGGCGGTGACGTGCAGGTCGAACGCCCGGTCCTGCTGGCGGGCCAGCACCGCCCAGAAGGCGGCGCGCGCCGAGGTGACGTCGGCGGCCTCGCAGCGAGCCGGGTCGGCCGCCGGTACCGGGTCACCGGGCGAGGGCGCCGGGAACGCTCCAGTTGACCGGTCCGACCCCGACGCCGCGGGTGCCTTCCGGGTGCGGGCGGCGGAGGAGGTCGTACCGGCGGGGCGGACGTCGAACGGCGCGCGGGCGGTCTCGATGATCGCCTGGAGCTCGTCCTCCAGTGCGTCGATCGCGGCGGTGAGCCGCCGCGGGTCACCGCGCCCGCCGGCGGCGACGGGCCCCGAAGGCCCTGGAGGTCCGGCGACTGCCGGGCCGGGAAGGGCCCCTGGCCGCATCTCGTGCTGCTCCGCAGCCAGGCGCAGGGCGGTCAACGGGGTGCGCAGCCGGTGGGACAGATCCGCGACCAACTCGCGTTCGGTGGCGAGCAGCTGGACCATCCGCTCGGCCATCGCGTTGAACGCCGTTCCGGCTTCGCGCAGTTCGGGCGGCCCCATGGGGTCCACCCGGGTGTCCAGGTCGCCCTCGCCGAGCGCGTGCGCGGCGTCCGACAGCCGGCGGGAGGAGCGCACCACGCGCGCGGCCAGCCGGTCGGCGACGAACACCGAGCCCAGCACCAGCCCGATCGCCAGCCCCGCCATCACCCACCAGGACTCGGCGACCCCGCGTGACAGGTCGGCGGACGGTACGAACTCCTCGACGACCGCGACCCGTCCGCCCCCGAGCACCACCGGCTGGAGGTAGACCCAGCCGTCCGGCACGTCCCGGGCCAGCGACTCCCCCGCGCTCTGCGCCCTGCGCAGCAGCGCCGCGGGGGCGTGCGTCGCGCCGAGCAGCGTGCCGCCGGGCAGGTGGATGGCGAGCCGGTCGTCAGGATCGACGCTGGCGGCCGCGGCCCGCAGGCTCGCCACGTCGGTGGTGAGCGCGAGCACCGGCGCGAGGGCGGCGGCCCGCTGCTCCGCGGCGGTGACCGCCTGGGTGCGGGCCTCGGACCGCACCAGCAGGGACAGCGGGATCGAGAAGGACAGGGCCACCATGGTGGTGACCGCCAGGGCGATGCCGGCCAGGGTCCTTCTCAACGGGGTGCGACCAGTTTGAATCCGACGCCGCGCACGGTGTGCAGGTACCGCGGCCGGGCGGCCTGCTCGCCGAGCTTGCGGCGCAGCGCGGACAGGTGGACGTGCACGGTCTGGTCGTCCACGTACGGCTCCCGCCACACCTCGGCGAGCAGCTCCTGCTTGGACACCACCGCCCCGGCCCGCTGCCCGAGATACGCCAGCAGGTCGAACTCGCGTCGCGTCAGGTCGAGTTCGCGACCGGCCAGGGCGGCGGTCCTGGCGCGCGGATCGATGTCGAGTTCGCCGACACGCAGCGGCGCCGCGCGGACCGCCGGCGGCAGCGCGGCGCCGCCGGCTCCGCGGACGGCCGGCGGACCGCCCGGCAGCGGCTGCCGGTAGGGCTCGGGACGGTGGGTGCGGCGCAGTACGGCGGACAGCCGGGCCTGCAACTGCCCGCCGGAGAACGGCTTGACGAGGTAGTCGTCGGCGCCGGCGTCCAGCAGCCGGATGATCTCGTTCTCGTCGTCGCGGGCGGTCGCCACCAGCACCGGCACCTGAGAGATGCCGCGGAGCATCCGCAGGGCGTCCCGCCCGTCGATGTCGGGCAGCCCGAGGTCCAGCACCACGGCGTCGAACCGCGTCTGCGTCACCTCGCGCAGCCCGCCGAAACCGTCGGCGGCACTGCGCACGACGTGCCCGAACGCGGTCAGCGCCTCGAGCAGCGAGGAGCGGATGACCGGGTCGTCTTCGATCACCAGGACGCTGGCCATGCGGCACACGGTAGCGGATCGACCATGATGGTCCCGTGCCCCGGTTGCTGCGCTACTTCCTGGTCTGGCTGTCCTGCACGGCGGTCACCGTGACCGCCGTTTTCCTGACCGTGCGGTTCGTGGTGCACTCCACCGCCCCGCTGCCGCCGACGGCGCACGGGATGCCGACCGCGTTCGGCGCGCCGACGGTCGGCACCGGCACGATGGCGCCGAAGCCGTCGCCGGTGTCGTCCGCGCGTGCCACGCCGACGCACCGTCCGTCGCCCACCGCGCCCGCGACGACCCGGCCCACGCCGACCCGCACCGCGTCGCCGGCCACCACGACGCCCAAACCCCCTGCGAGCGGGCAGGGTTACGACTGCTCGGGCGGCGTCGGTGCGCACGCCGTGCAGGCGCAGGGCGGGCAGGTCACCATCCGCTGGGGGGACAACGCGGTGTGCCTGGTGTCCGCGGTGCCCGCGCAGGGCTTCACCACCAGCACCGAGCAGGACTCGGCGGATTCGCTGGTCGTCACGTTCTCCGGGTCGCACCACCGGTCGCAGATCACCGCGACGCTGGATCCGCAGCCGAAGGCGGTGACGACGGAGACGTCGTGGTGACGGCGCCGCGGGCGGAGGGGAGTGCACCGCGGGCGAGGGCTGCTCCGCCGCCCAACCGAAGCGCGGGTTAAGGCGTTTCTCAACGGAGCATTAAGGCGCTCGCTGAAGCGTTCTGCGCAGGTCGGGGACGTCCTACGGTGGTGCGCGTCCGAACGGCCGTCCGGTTTCTGTCCCCGGTGCACACCCCCACCGCGCACCGTTCCGCGGCCGTTCGGACGCCGTCCCCGGCCGTCGCCCGACGTCCCCGGCGCCCCAGGAGAGAAGCCCCGATGAGTTCGCACCGTCGCCTCCCACCGCAGCGCAGCCACCGCGCACCGCGCAAGCCCCGGGTGCGGATAGCCGTCAGCGGCGCCGCCGCGCTGGTCGTGGTCGGCGGCGGCACCGCGTTCGCCTGCATGGGACATCCCGGGCACCACCACGCGGAGGCGGCCGGCGCCGGGAGCCACGTCCATCTGCTGCCGGCGCAGTGGCTGGAGCACGCCGGCGGCCCCTGGTCCACGCAGGCCGGTCACGAGGCCCGGCCGCCCGCCTCGGCCCCGGCGTCGCCGTCCGCGCGGCCCGCGCCTACGTCGTCCAGGCCGGCCCCGACCGCCTCACCCACCGCTTCGTCCGCGCCGGCCCCCACCCACCGCCCCACGCCCTCGGCGCATCCGACCACGCCGAGCGCTCCCGCCTCGCCCGCCCCGACCTCCGCCACCGACCTGGCCGTCCAGCAGGTCCTCGCCCTCATCAACAAGGCGCGCGCCCAGCAGGGCCTGCCCGCGTACACCCTGCTCGACGGCCTGGGCGGCAGTGCGGCGCAGCACAACGCGGTGATGGCCGGCGGCTGCGGTCTGTCCCACCAGTGCCCGGGCGAACCGGCGTTCGGCGACCGCGAGTCGGCGAACGGCGTCCACTGGACGTCCGCGGGCGAGAACATCGGCGTGGGCGGCCCGGTCGCCGACACTCCCGAGGCCATCGCCGCGATGGCCGTCAGCCTCACCCAGGGCATGCTCGACGAGCAGCCCCCCGACGACGGCCACCGCCGCAACATCCTCTCGTCGGGCTTCACCCGCATCGGCATCGCCGTCCACCGCGACACCAAGGGCTCGGTCTGGCTCACCCAGGACTTCGCCTCCCTGCAGTGACGGAGACGGCCGGATGATCCCTCACGACTGCAACGACCCCGGCAGAAAAGCCGGTTGGCGAACCTGCCGGAGCCTGCGGCGCGTTGACGGCCGTCCGCCTCGGCGGCGGGGCGCCGCGTTCCGGCGCCGCGGCTCCGTGATCCGGCGTCGCGGCTCCGTGATCCGGCGTCGCGGCTTGATCGCGGACGGTCCGTGCGGACAGACTGCCCTCCATGGGACCAGCAGGCGACGGCCAGGCGCGGACCGGCGAGCGGCGATGAATGCCGGGCTGCCCGTCTTCCGCTATCACGCGGACCCTGTGGCCAGCGGGTCCATCCGCGAGGCCGCCGAGAAATGCGCCTGCTGCGACCGCGACACGGGCTGGATCTACACCGCGAGCTTCTACAGCGCCGAGGAGGTCAGCGGGCGTTTCTGCCCGTGGTGCATCGCGGACGGGAGCGCGGCCGCACGCTTCGCGGGCGAGTTCTGCGACTCCTACGGGCTCGCCGATGTCAGCGAGGACGTCCTGCACGAGGTCACCCGTCGCACTCCCGGCTTCCACGCCTGGCAGGACCCGCGCTGGCTCGTCCACTGCCAGGACGCCGCGGCCTTCGTGGGCGAGGTGGGGTACGCCGAGCTGGCCGCGCATCCCGAGCCCCTCGACGAACTGCGGGCCGAGATGCGGCTCGACGGCTGGCACGACGAGAAGCAGCTCGAGCGGTTCCTGACGCACCTCGGCACATCGGCGACCGCCATGCTCTTCCGCTGCACCGTGTGCGGCACGCACCTCGCCTACGTCGACTCTTCCTGAGGGCGGCCGGCGATCAGCCCGAGGAGCCCGGGCCGGCGGGCGTCCGGCAGAGTCCTCCGGGCCTCGGTGGAGCGGGCGTTGGGCCTTCGCCGCGGGCGGTCGGGGGGTTGGTCGGAGGGATGCCTCGAAGGCAGTACCCTCTTGATCCTCACAGCCTTCCCCTCGGGGACTTGAGGGTTGCCACGACGCCCTCAGGCAGGGGGCGGGCCTCCCGAGACCCCGCACGCGACCAGGGGTCGAGGGCATACGACCAACGGCCCCTGGCAGGGGGCGGTGCGAGGGGCAGGATCACGTGGACGACATCGACGGCACCGGCATATCCGGCGGCACTGACGGCACGACGCCGCAGGTTCCCCCCGCCGGACAACCGGCCCCGACCCCCGCGAGGCGCTCGGCCCGTGCGGCGAAGAAGGCCGCCGGTTCGCCGGTTGATGCCTCGCAGCCCACCGGTGGGAACGAGGCCGCGCCCGCGGACGCGCCCGCCACGCCGGCCACCGGCCCGGCACCGCGCAAGCGCACCCCTGCCGCCAGGACGGCCAAGGCCACCCCGTCCGGGGAGACTCCGGCAAGGAAGGCGACTCCGGCCAAGAAGGCAGCGGCAGCCAAGCGCCCTCCGGCCAAGGCCACTTCGGCCGAACAGCCCGCTCAGCAGGACGCCGGCCCGGTCGACTCCCCCGCGGCGGCTGCTTCGGCCGCCACGACCGCCGTGCCGGCGAAGCGTACGCCGGCCGGGAAGAAGGCCACCGAATCGGCCCCCGCGCCCAGGAAGCCCGCCCCCGCCGAGAGCACCACGGCCGACACGTCAAAGGCAGCCGCCGCGGCCATCGCGGCTCCCGCCGCAACGGCCACCACCGCCAAGCCGCAGGACGCCGGCCCCGGCACCGACTCGCCTGCCGGGAGCACGAGTTCACCCGCCAAGAAGACGGCCAAGTCCGCCAAGGCCGCCCCTGCCGCGAAGAAGGCGGCCGCCAGGTCCGCCAAGTCCGCTGCCCCCGCCAAGAAGCCGGCGGCGGCCAAGCAGGCCGCGGCCAAGCGCACGGCGGTCAAGGCGGCGGCAGCCGGGACCGCCGCCGCCGCGGACAACGCCGAGCCGGGCGCCGGCTCCCCCACCGGCAACGAGCCTTCCGCCCCGCAGACCGAGTCGGCCGCGAAGGCCGGAAGCGCCGGCAACGCCGAGACGTCGGGGAAGACCTCGAAGACCGCGAAGAACGCCCAGTCCCCGCAGGCGCCGGGCCCCGCCGGGCCCACGGCGGACGCAGCCCAGGCGGCCACGCCCGGCGCTCCGGCCTCGCCCGCCCCGGCGCCCGAGGCCGCGCAGCCCGCGGACGCCCGGAAGGCGACGATCGGCGCCAACGCCATCATCGCGGTGCTCGGGGGCAGCGAGGGAGTGGCGCCCGAAGGCTCCGATGAGGGCGGGGAGAAGCGGCCGCCGCGGTTCGGGCGGCGGGCGAAGCTCGTGACGGTCGCCGCCGTGGCCGCCATCGCGGTGGTCGCCGCGATCACCGCGGTGGCCTCGGGCAGCGACAAGGGCAGCGCCGCCGCCGACCCCGGCACGCCGGACACCACCGCGGCAGCGGCGCCGGCCAGCACGGGGGCGACGACCCCCGCGGCGCCCGTCAGCACCGCGCCGTCGAGCTCCGCGGGCAGCCCCACCCCCTCGCACACCGCCAGCCCGTCCCGGTCCGCCACGCCCACGGCCACGCCGACCGCACCGGCCACCCCGTCCGGCGGCAGCCCGGCGACGACGCCGTCCGCGACGGTGGGTGCCACGGTGCCCACGGCCCGGCCCACGCACCCGGGTGCGGCGAACCCCCGCGTGGCCTCGGTGTCCGTCACGGACTTCAAGTGCACCGGGGGCAAGCGCCGCACCGCCACCGCGACGGTGATCGTGCGGTACGACGGCTCCGCGGCGGGCACGCTCCACCTGGCCTGGTGGCGCAGTTCCAGCCGCTCGCCGCAGGGTGCGGTGACCGTCAACAGCCCGCAGACCGCGCAGTTCCCGAAGGGTTCGCAGAGCTACACGTTCACCGACCGGCTGACCTTCACTCCGGACGGCGCCCGCCCGTACGTCGGCCTGACGGTGTCCACGAGCCCTGCCGCCGCCTCCGGCGCCAACTCGTTCGGCGTCGGCTGCGGCTGAGCAGGACTACTCCGATCTCACCCGGGTCCGGCGGCCCCCCTCCGGCCGCCGGACCCGGGCGCGCGCGCCGGCGCGGGCGAACGCCGGTGCGAGCTCTCGCCGCGCGGTCAGGCCGAGCGGGCGAGCTGGTGGATCCGCCGCACCCGCCCGTCGTCGGCGACCTCGCCCATCAGGATCCAGTCCATCCGCACGGCCCCGAGGGTCCGGTGCTCCGCGACGAGACGGCAGCGCGCCGCGAACCCGCTTCCGTCGACGAGGAGTTCGTCGATCAGGACCTCGCTCGCGGTGACGTTCTTGCGGGCCGGGGCGGCATGGGCGATCAGCTGGTCCCTGGTGAGGGCGTTGCCGTCGGTCATCCACACCACGTCGCCGGTCATGGTGCGGTCCACGATCAGGGCCGGGTCCTCGTCGGAACGGGCGATGTCGCGGGTGTAGTCGATCAGGAGGCGGCGTGCCGCCCGTTCGGTTGCCTCAGTCGTCTCTGACATACCCGTCAGACTTGAGCCCGCTGCTAATATTGTCAACCGTGTCAGAGATAAGGCGTCGCCGTCAGCGCGTGGAGGTCTCCCGCAACCGCGCCGCCCTGGTGTCGGCGGCGGTCCGGGTCCTCGCCGCGCGTCCCGGCGCGAGCATGGCCGAGATCGCCTCGGAAGCCGGGGTGACCCGGCAGACCGCCTATGCGCACTTCGGCACGCGCGAGGCGCTGCTCGGCGCGGTGCGCGACGAGTTGAGCCGCCGGGCCGCGGCAGTTGTCCAGGACGCCGAGGTCGAGTCCGGTACCGCCACCGAGGCCCTGGAACGGTTCCTCTCGGCGGTCGGCACGCTGCTGGCCGATCAGGCCGGCGATGCCGGCGGTCCCGAACCCGACGCCGAGGCGGAGGCCGCGCGCCACGCAGCGGTCGAGGAGAGCCTGGCGTCCCTCATCGACCGCGGCCGTGACAGCGGCGAGTTCACCACGCCGTTGGAGACCGGCTGGCTGGTGACGGCGACGGTCACCCTCGGGCACGCCGCCGACCAGCGCATCCGCGCCGGCCTCGTGGACGCGGCCGCCGCGGCCGGCGAGTTCCGCACCGCGGTGATACTCCTGTACGGCGCGGCCCCTCGATGCGCGGACGGCTCCGGCCGCCCGGCCCGCTGATCCGGCCCGCGCCCCGGCTCTCCCGCGCCGCGCGCGCTCGGACTCCAGACTGACGTAGCCGCCGGGGACAGCCTTGGAGGAGTGGGGCACCTCCACCGCCGGGCAGCAGCACACGGGAGATCAGCCCCTCGGGAGGAGCCGAGGACGAACGATCATTCCCTGCGTCCCCGAAACCGTCACCGTACGGTCACCGCATGTACCATTTTATAGAGGTATGCCCGTACCGGAATCCGCTTCAGGGAAGGCACCATGCGAGGTGACTCGTCAGCGGCGGGCACGGCGGAGCCGCAGCCTTTGCCCGCCGTCATGAACACCCATCGTGACGGTGAATTCACGGTACGTGCGGGCGAGCGGTACGCCGGCTGCGACGGCCCTCTGGCGGAACTGGCCAGCTGGAGGAGGGGCTCGACGTCCCGGTGTCATGCACGGCCCGGGTAATGGACATCATCATGCCCGGCACGGACGGCGAGCGGGGAGGTGACCCGGAATGAGCCCCACGGTGCCCGACAAGGCCAGCATCCTCCTCGTCGACGATATGGAGGAGAACCTCATCGCCCTGGAGGCGGTCCTGGGCCCTCTGGACCAGAACCTCGTCCGGGCCAGCTCCGGCGAGGAGGCCCTCAAGGCGATGCTGCGGCAGGAGTTCGCCGTGGTCCTGCTCGACGTCCAGATGCCCGGCATGGACGGCTTCGAGACCGCGTCCAACATCAAGCACCTGGACCAGACGAAGGACGTGCCGATCATCATCGTCACCGGGACCGACGCCGACATCCACCGCGGGTACTCGGTGGGTGCCGCGGACTTCCTCACCAAGCCCTTCGCCCCGTGGCTGCTGCGCACCAAGGTCAACGTCTTCCTGGACCTCTACCGCAAGAACCGCCAGCTCGCCCGCCAGGCCGAGCAGTTGAAGCGGCAGCTGTCCGCCGCGCGGACGCCCGGAGAGCGTCCTGCCGACGAGATCGCCGAGCACCTGGGCGCGATGAGCCGGCTGCTGGAGGGCGCCTGCGCCGCCGACCGGGCGGAACTCGCCTGGCACCTCAACGCCGCCAAGGAGGCCGTCGGACGGCTGCGCGCGGACGCGTGACACGCCCGCCCGCCCGGTCACCCGGATCCGCCGGCCGCCGCGGGCCTCGCGCGGGGGAAGGTCGCGCGGACGCCGTCGCGGGGAGGCTCGGCGTCGGTCCGCGGCGGCGGGCGGCGGGGGTCAGGCCAGGGAGTCGGAGGTGCGGCCGGGCGGGGTGCCGCCGGCGTCGGGGCCGGGAACGGCGTCGGCCGTCGCGGGCTCGTCGTCCTTCGCGGGCAGGGCGGCGCGCTTGGGCAGGAACAGCAGGGCCAGCACGGCGGCGATGACGACGATGACCCCGCAGGCCAGCAGGACGGTGTGCATCGCGGTGACGAACGCGTCGCGGACGGCGTCGAGGATGCTCTGGCTCTTGAACTTGCCCGCCACCGCGACACCGGCCGCGGCGCTGCGCCCCGCGGCGTCCTTGATCGGCTGGGGCGCGTGCCCGAGGTCCAGGTGGCTGCGGTACGTGGAGTTGGCCGCGGAGCCGAGCACGGCCACGCCGATCGCGCCGCCGACCTGCCGGACCGCCTGGGTGAACGCCGAGCCGACGCCGCTGCGTTCCTTGGACAGCGAGTTGAGGGCCGCCGCCATCGTCCGGGTCAGCGACATGCCGAGTCCGGCGCCGATGACGACCAGCCAGGTGGCGATGAAGCCGTAGCTGGACGTGGTGCTGGTGGCCATGCCGGTGAACAGCCCGGCGCCCATGAGCACGAAGCCGAGCGCGGGCACGCTGCGCGGACCGAGCTGCGCGGGCAGCTTGTTGACGACGCTGGCGCCGACCAGCAGGCCGCCGATCAGCGGCAGCAGCCGCAGGCCGGTGCCGAGGGCGTCGGTGCCGAGCACCGCCTGGTAGTACTGCGGGAGGGCGAAGATCAGGCCGAACATCGCGAAGCTGACGACCGTGGCGAGGATCGAGCCCCACACGAAGCCGCGACTGCGGAAGAGTTCGAGGTCGACCAGCGGGCTGCCGCCCGCTTGGGTGACGCGGCGCTCCCACAGGGTGAAGAGCACGAGCGCCACGGCTCCGCCGGCGATCGACAGGACCACGACCGCGTCGCCCCAGCCGCGCACGCCGGCCTCGATCGCGCCGTAGGTGATCGCGGTCAGGCCGATGCTGGAGATGGCCACGCCGACGTAGTCGATGCCGATGTCCTGGGTGCCGCGCGACTCGGGGACCAGCTTGGCGACCGCGATACTGCCGAGCGCGACCAGGGGCACGTTGATCAGGAACACCGAGCCCCACCAGAAGTGGTTGAGCAGCGCGCCGCCGATGATCGGGCCGAGCGGCAGGCCGAGCATCGTGGAGATCGCGACCACGGTGATGGCCTTGGTGCGCTCCGCCTCGGTCTCGAAGATGTTGAGCAGCACCGAGGTGCTCAGCGGCACCAGGAACGCGCCCGCCAGGCCGAGCAGCGCGCGGGAGGCGATCAGTTGGCCGGCCGATCCTGAGTAGGAGCAGGCGAGGGAGGCCACGCCGAACAGGATCAGCGAGGCGAGCAGGAACTTCTTGCGGCCGTACTTGTCGCCCAGCAGGCCGGCGGGCAGCAGGACCGCCGCCAGGACCAGGGTGAAGCTGTCGACGATCCACTGGAGTTGGCTCGTCGAGGCGCCCAGGTCGCTGCTGATCGTGGGGACCGCGACGTTCAGGATCGTCGAGTCCACGCCCACGGCCAGCAGGCTTAACCCGATCGCTCCGAGCGCCCACCACTTCCTGGTCTCCGTACTGGTCATGCCGCCACTCCTACGTCTCGGGTGCTCCGGCCGGGTCCTCGGTGTTCACCGCGTCCCAGCGCTTCCACATGGGGTCGGCCTCGGAGTCGAGCCAGGCGAAGAGGCGGTGGGCCGCCCGCACGCGCCCGGCCCGTTCCGAGTCCTCGGGAAACAGCGCCAGCCCCTCGCCGGTGATGTCCACGAAGGACGTCAGACTCTCCAGCCGTCGTTTGAGCACGCCCGACCAGGCGTCCTCGGTGATCTGGTAGTACGTCGAGCGCTGTCCGGCCCGGGTCACGGCCTGCACCATCCGCGCCTCGGTCAGCAGCTTCAGAGTGGTGGTCAGGGACGCGCGGCTGGCCTGCACCGCCTGGGCGATCTGGGCCGGGGTCTGGGCCGGCGGATCGCTCACCATGAGCCAGGCCACCGTCCGCCCCATGATCGGCGGCCAGCCTGCCTGGCTCATGAACCAGGACGTGACCCGTTCCATCCACGCCTCGACGTCCGGGCCCGGTCTCGACTCCCCACCGCGGCCTACGGGTTGGGGAGCAGGGTCCGGACCCGAACTGGTCATGTCTGCCATCGTACGGAACCTTCTCGTGGTTGCTATACCCGCTACTCGTTTCAGTCATCAATGTAACGTCAAGATGCGACTCCGGCACGGTCGTCGGCGGTCACGGCGCGCCACTCGGCGGCGGTGAGGGTCGGCTCGGCGGGTGCGGAGGTGCCGGCGACGGCGGCCAGGGCGTCCTGGACGTCGGCGGTCCCCAGCGCGTCGGCCGCGCCGGACAGGGTGTTGACCAGCAGGGCGGCGGAGCAGACGACGGGGTCGAGCAGCGCGGCCTCGCCGATCACGTCGGCCTGGCGGCGGCGCTCGGCGGCGTACCGGGTCAGCCGGGGGTCCTCGGTCCTGGTCTGCACACCGGGGTAGCAGACGTCCTGCGAGGTGGCGAGGATCCACGGCGTGTCGACCACCGCGCCGACCGCGCGCTGTGCGGCCTGCGCCGCGCCGGGCACCAGGCCGCCGCACTCGGTCAGGGCCGTGTCGAGCGCGGCGGCGGCCAGTGCGGCGCTGCTCATGCCGTGCCCGTAGACCGGGTTGAAGGCGGCGACGGCGTCGCCGACGACGGCGAGCCCGTCCGGCCAGTGCACGAGGCGCTCGTAGAACAGCCGCCGGTTGGCGGTCGAACGGGACGCCTGGACGGGGGTCAACGGCTCGGCGTGGCGGAGCAGTCGGGAGATCAGCGGGTGGCGCAGGGTGTCCAGGTAATCGTGGAACCCGGCCTCGGTGCCGGGCGGTTCGGCGCCTCGGGTGCCGGAGAGGGTGACCATCCACCGTCCCTGCTCGATCGGCAGCAGGATCCCGTTGCGGCCCGGCACGCCGGCCCGGTGGTCGGCGTAGACGCTGACCAGCGGGAACGGCCCGCGGGCGCCCTCGGGGGCGGCGAAGATCCGGGTGGCGTACGCCATGCCGGAGTCGATCACGTCCTCCTGGACGGGCGGCAGGCCGAGGACGCCCAGCCAGCGCTTCATCGGGGAGCCGCGGCCGCTGGCGTCCACCACGATGTCCGCCTCGACGACGGACATCCCGCCGCCGCCCCGCGGCTTGTAGGTGACGCCGGTGACCCGGTCCGCGTCGCCGCGCAGGCCGATGATGTCGGTGTCAGCGAGCACGGTGATCCGCTCGTCGCGCAGCGCCTGGTCCCGCACCGTCCAGTCGAGCAGCGAGCGGCTGGCCGCGATCATGAACTGCGTCTCGGGCATGCGCTGCTGCCAGCCGTAGGCGGTGAGCGACACCAGGTCCTCGGGCAGGCCGATGCGGTGGGCGCCGTCGCCGCGCAGCCGGTCGACGGTGCCGGGCAGCAGCGACTCGATGAAGCGCGCGCCGCCGGACCACAGCACGTGGGTGTGCCGGGCCTGCGGCACACCGCGGCGCGGGTCCGGGCCCTCGGGCAGCCGGTCCCGCTCCAGGACCGTGACGGTGTCGACGTGGCGCAGCAGCGCGACGGCCGCCAGCATGCCCGCCATGCCGGCGCCGAGCACGACGGCGCGGCGACCGGGGGCGGATCCGGTGGGTCCCGCGGATGTTCCGACCATGGTGTCCTCTCACGTTCCTTCTCGGGTGGATGCCCTGCCCTGCTGCCCTGGGCGGGGGCCTTGGCGGATGCCCGGGCGGCGGCCGGGCCGGCCGCCGGCGACCGTGTACGGGCCGAGGTCCGGGCCGCGGGCGGGCGGCGGGCCGGCGGCCGGCCGCGGGGTCATGACGCGGGCACCCGGCCGAGCCGGCCGGCCAGGGCTGCGGCGACCGCGGGCCACTGCTCGACCAGGTAGAAGTGGCCGCCGGGGAAGGGCCGGAACGACGCCTCGCCGGTGGTCTCCCGCCGCCACCCCTCGGCGTCCTCCCGGCGGGCCCAGGGGTCGTCGTCGCCGAGGAACACGCTCACCGGGCAGCGCAGCGGGACGCCGGGCCGGTAGGTGTAGGCGTCCAGCGCGCGGTAGTCGCCGCGCAGCACCGGCAGCACCATGGCCAGGATCCCGGGGTCGGCCAGCAGCGGGGCCTGCGTACCGCTCAACGCGGTCAGGTCCGCGACGAGTTCGTCGTCGGTGCGGCGGCCGAGACGCGCGTTGCGGTGGAGGGCCGGCGCCCCGCGCCCGGAGACGATCAGCGCGACCGGGCGAATCCGGCCGGCTGCCTCCAGGCGGCGGGCCACCTCCCAGCCGACCAGGGCGCCCATGCTGTGGCCGAAGAGCGCCAGGGGCACGCCCTCGGGAAGGTGGCCGAGGGCGCCGGCGATGCCGTCGGCGAGCGCCCCGATGTCCTCGGTGCAGGGCTCGTTGCGGCGCTCCTGCCGCCCCGGGTACTGCGCGGCCAGCACCTCCACGCCCGGCGGCATGTGTGCGGCCAGCGGCTTGAAGAAGGTCGCCGATCCCCCGGCGTGCGGCAGGCAGACAAGCTGCACCGGGCCGGCCTCCGGCGCGGCGGGGGTGTAACGGGTGATCCACGGACCGGTGTTCAGGTCCCAAGCGGTCATGGCTGCCTTCCTCGGTGCCGCCGGGCCGGTCGGCGGCGGCGGAGGGAGCGGGTGGGGCTCACGGGGGTGGGGGCCGGGTTCGGGCGGGTCCCGCGGGTGCGCGGTGCGGGACCGTTCCGCCGAGGCGGCCCGGGGGTGGCGCCGGCCGTCGACGGGCCGGCCGGCGCCGCGGGCGCGTCAGCTCGGGTCGAGGGCGGCCAGCCAGCGGTCGACGGCCGCGGCGGTGGCCGCCGCACGGTCGGCCTCGATCATCGAGAAGTGGTCGCCCGGCACGTCGGCGGTGTCGTGCGGCAGGGCCCAGTCGACCCGCCAGCCCTCGGCGTCGTCCCCGCGGTGCCCGCCGATCGGTTCGCTCGCCCGGACCAGCAGGGTGGGCACGCCGAGGGCGTCGAGGCCGTAGTCGAACCCGGCGTAGCGGGCGCGGGCGGTGAGCCAGGCCTCGCCCGGGTCGTCGGCGGAGGTCTCGACGACCTCCCGGCGCTCGCGCAGCGAGTCCTGCAGGGTGTCGGTCCAGTCGGCGCCGAGCCCGTGCTCGCCGCCCCAGGTGGGCGTGTCGAGCAGCACGAGTCCGGCCGGGGCGTGTCCGTCCGCCGCCAGCCGGGCCGCGGTGACGGCGGCGATGTTCCCGCCACCTGAGTAGCCCAGCACCGCGAACCGCCGTCCCCCGGCGGCCTGCTGGGCGGCCTGGGCCAGCGCGTCGGCCAACGCATCGACGGAGGAGGGCAGTTGCTCTCCGGTCACGAAGCCCGGCAGCCCGACGACGGTGGCGGCGCGCCGGCCGGCCAGGCCGGCGGCGAAGCGGGCGTACTGGTGGAAGTTCTGCCGCCAGATGAACGTCGGGAAGCAGATCAGCACCGGCTCGTCCGCGCCGTCGGCGAGCTTGACGGTGCGCAGCGGCCGGGCCAGCTCGCCTGCGGAGGCGAACTGGTCGCGGTAGTCGGCGAATCGGGCGAGCAGGTCGTGCGCCTCCTCGCCCCGGCCGAGCTCGACGGCGCGTTCGAAGAGCGCGCTCAGGCCCTCCGCCGAGCGCGCCGCGGGGGCGGCGGGCGTGGCGGATCCCCCTGCCGTGCCGGCGAGTTCGCGGTCGAGGTGGGCGGTGAGGGCCTCGACGCTCGCGTGGTCGAAGACCAGGGTGCTGGGCAGTGTCAGCTGGGTGGCGGTACTCAGCGTGGTGGACAGCTCGACCGCGGACAGCGAGTCGAAGCCGAGGGTGGACAGTTCACGGGCCGGATCCACGTGGTCGGCCGAGGGGTGGCCGAGCACGCGGGCGACCTGGAGCCGTACCACGCCCAGCAGTTCGGCCAGCCGCTCGTCGGGACCGAGGCCGGCGAGCCGCTCTCGGAGCGTGCCGGACGCCTGCTGCCCCGACGTCTGCTGCCCGGACGGCTCAGCGCCGTACCCAGGGCCCGTGGGGGCGGCAGCCGGGACCGAAGCCGATGCGGATGCGGGCACCGCCGCGCGCGTGGTCCCGGCGCCCGTGGCGCCGAGCCAGTAGCCGGCGCCCTGGAAGGCGTAGGTGGGCAGGTCCACCACGCGGGCTCCGGTGCCGGCGAACACCGCGTCCCAGTCGGGCCGTACGCCGCGCGTCTGCACGGCGGCGACCGCGGCCAGCAGCGTGCGGGCCTCGGGCCGGTCGCGGCGCAGGGCAGGTGCGACCACCGCGCTCGCGGCGGCCTCCCCCAGGCTGTCGCGGGCCATGGAGCTGAGCGCGGAGTCGGGGCCCAGCTCGACGAAGGTGGTCACGCCGGCCGCGGCCATCGTGCGCATGCCGTCGAGGAACCGGACGGCCGAGCGGATGTGGCGCGCCCAGTAGTCCGGGGAGGTCAGTTCACCGGGGCCGGCGATCCGGCCGGTGACGTTGGACAGGACCGGGATCTCCGGCTCGGTGAAGGCCATGGTGGCGGCCAGGTCCCGGAAGGGGTCCAGGATCGGGTCCATCCGCGTGGAGTGGGAGGCGATGCTGATCGCCAGCCGCCGGGTCTTGCGGCCCTGCGCGGCCCAGTGCGCGACCAGTTCGTCGACCGCGGCCTCGTCACCGGAGACGACCACGGCCCGCGGGCCGTTGACCGCGCCGAGCGACACCTCGTGCTCGCGTCCGGCGAGCATCGGCAGCAGTTCGGCCTCGGACGCCTGGATCGCGGCCATCGCCCCGCCGGGCGGCAGGTCGCCCATCAGCCTGCCGCGGGCGGCGACCAGCGCGGCGGCGTCGGACAGCGACAGCACCCCGGCCAGGTGCGCGGCGGACAGCTCACCGACGGAGTGGCCGATGAGGTGCCCGGGCCGCACGCCCCAGGACTCCAGCAGGCGGTACAGCGCGACCTGGACGGCGAAGGTCACCGGCTGGGTGTACCGGGTCTCGTCCAGCAGCGCCGCGTCCGGCGACCCGGGGGCGGCGAACGCCAGCTCCCGCAAGGGGCGTTCGAGGTGCGGGTCCAGAGCGGCGCAGGCGGCGTCGAAGGCCGCCGCGTACGCCGGATACGCCGCGTACAACTCCTGTCCCGCGCCTGCACGTTGGGCGCCCTGGCCGGTGAAGAGGAAGGCCGGGCGGCCGCTTGCGGACGGCGGGCCGACGGCCACGTCCGGGTCGGGCACGCCGTCGGCGAGGGCCCGCAGCCCGCGCAGCGCCTCGTCGCGGTCGGCGGCCAGGACCGTGCCCCGTGCGGTCAGTTCCGCGCGGGTGGTGGCGAGGGAGTAGCCGACGTCGGCGGGGGTCAGCCCGGGCCGGGCGGCCAGGTGGTCGGCGAGCCGTGCGGCCTGGGCGCGCAGCGCGCCGCCGCCGCCGCCCGAGACAGGCAGCAGGACGGGCACCGCAGGCGTGGGCGCCGTACCCGCGGCGCCGTCGGCCGCCGGGGTCGCGGAGGACCCCTCCGCCGCGGGCGTCCCGGCGGTCGCGCGCGGGTGTTCCCCGGCCGGCTCGACCGGCTCCGCGAGGTCTGCCGGGGCCTGTTCGAAGATGACGTGGACGTTGGTGCCGCTGATGCCGAACCCGGACACGGCGCCCCGGCGGGGCCGCGGCTGGCGGGCGGAGTCGTCGGCGGGCTTGGCCTCGGGCCAGGGGATGGTCTCGGTGAGCAGCGACACGGCGCCGGAGCTCCAGTCCACGGCCGGCGTCGGGGCGTCGATGTGGAGCGACTTCGGGAGCGCGCCGTTACTGATCGCGAGCACCATCTTGAGTACACCGGCGATACCCGCGGCGGCGCCGGTGTGCCCGAAGTTGGACTTGATCGAGCCGAGTCGCAGCGGCTGGTCGGCGGGCCGCTCCTGGCCGTAGGTGGCCAGCAGCGCGGTCGCCTCGATCGGGTCGCCGAGGACGGTGCCGGAGCCGTGCGCCTCCACGGCGTCGACCTCGTGCGCTGACAGCCCGGCGTTGCGCAGCGCGGCGCGGATCACCTTGGCCTGCGCCCGGCTGCTGGGCGCGGCCAGGCCGTTGCTGGCGCCGTCCTGGTTGATCGCCGAGCCGCGGATCACGGCGTGCACCCGGTGGCCGTTGCGGCGGGCGTCCGCGAGGCGCTCGACGACGACGGCGCCGGCGCCCTCGGCCCACGCGAAGCCGTCGGCGGCGGCGGCGAACGCCTTGATCCGGCCGTCGGCGGCCAGGCCGCGCTGATGGGTGAACTCGATGAAGAGGGTGGGGGTGGGCATCACGCTGGAGCCGCCGACCAGGGCCATGGTGCAGTCGCCGGAGCGCAGCGCCTGCGCGGCCTGGTGCAGGGCGACCAGCGACGAGGAGCAGGCGGTGTCGATGGAGACCGCCGGGCCCTCCAGGCCCATGACGTACGCGATCCGGCCGGACGCCACGCTGCTGGCGTTGCCGGTGAGCTGGTAGCCCATGATCTGGGGCGGGAGTTCCTCGGCGTCGGTGCCGTAGCCGGCGTAGGACACGCCGAGGAACACGCCCGTCGAGCTGCCCTTGAGGGCGTGCGGGTCGATCCTGGCGTCCTCGAACGCCGCCCAGGACACCTCCAGGGCGAGCCGCTGCTGCGGGTCCATCGCCAGCGCCTCGCGCGGCGAGATGCCGAAGAACTCGGCGTCGAAGCGCGGCAGGTCGGTGAGGAAGCCGCCCTGGCGGGCGATCGAGGCGCCCGGGGTGTCGCCGTCGCCGAGCAGCATGCCGAGGTCCCACCCGCGGTCGTCCGGGATGTCCGTCATCATGTCCCGGCCGGCTTCGAGCGCCTCCCAGAGCTTCTGGGGGGAGTCCGCGCCGCCGGGGAAGCGGCAGGCCATCCCGACGACGGCCAGCGGCTCGGTGGCCGCCGACATCAGCCGCTGGTTCTCCTCACGCAGCCGTTCCGCCTCGGTAAGGGCCGCGCGCAGCGCCTCGACGATGCGTCCCGTCTCCATGGCCATCAGTGACTCCGTTTCTGCTGGGACTTCCGTGGGGCGTTCCGCGGCGTGCGCTGCGCGTCGTGGTCCGGGGCGGGCCGGGGACCCCGGGGGCCCGGGGCCTGTTGCTGCGGGGAGGCGACGAGCCGGTGCCGCCCGTGGTGCGCGGTCCGGTGGCGGACGGTCCGGGTCCGCGCCGTCCGGCAGGGCGCCTTCCGGCACCGCGCGGTCCGGCACGGCCCGGTTCCGTGCCGGACGGTCCGGTGGGGCGCGGTCATCCGTCGCCCAGCGCGGCTCGTACGAGGTCGTCGACGTCCATGTCCGCGATCGCCTCGCGCCGGCCCTCCGACTCGGCGGGCTCCTCGGGCGTGTCGGCGAGCCGCAGCAGCGTGTCCAGGACGCCGGTGGCCCGGAGCCGGGCGAACGGGATGGCGGCCAGCAGCTCGCGGATCCTGGCCTCCTCCGCATCGGCTCCGGCGTTCCCGCCGTCCTCGCCTGCGCCTTCCACCAGTTCCTCGTGGAGCCGCGCGGCGAGCGCGGATGGGGAGGGACAGTCGAAGACGAGGGTGCTGGGCAACGTCAGGCCGGTCGCGGCGTTGAGCCGGTTGCGCAGCTCGACCGCGGTGAGCGAGTCGACGCCCAGGTCCTTGAAGGCGCGGGACGGGCCGACCGGGTCGGTGCCGCTGAGGCCGAGCACCGCGGACGCGTGCGAGCGCACCAGGTCGAGCAGCAGCTCGCGCTGTTCGGCCTGCGACCGGCCGGCGAGCCTGGCGGCCAGCGAGCGGGCCTCCACGGGGGCGCCGGAGCGGGCCGCGGCCCGGCGGGCGGCCCGCCGTCCGCCGGCGGCGAGTTCGCGCAGCATGCTGGGGACCGGCGCCTGGGCGGCCCGCGCGCGCAGCGTCGGCAGGTGCAGCCGGGTGGGGACGGCCAGCGGCGCGCCCGCGCTGCGGGCCGCGTCGAGCAGCGCCATGCCGTGCCGGGCGTCGATCGGCAGCACCCCGGAGCCGGTCATCCGGGCGACCTGCGCCTCGTCGAGCCGTCCGGTCAGCTCGCTGGACTCCGACCAGTAGCCCCAGGCCAGGGACAGCGCGGGCTGCCCGTGGGCGCGGCGGTGGTGGGCGAAGGCGTCCAGGAACGCGTTGGCGGCGGCGTAGTTGGCCTGCCCGGGGTTGCCGAGCACGCCTGCGCCCGCCGAGTACAGGACGAGATCGGCGAGGTCCAGGTCCCGGGTCAGCTCGGCGAGGTTGACGACGGCGTCGACCTTGGGCCGCAGCACCCGCGCGACCTGGTCGGGGGTCAGCGAGCCGACCACCCCGTCGTCGAGCACCCCCGCGGTGTGCACGACCGCGGTGAGAGGGTGGGCCGCGGGGACGGCGGCCAGGACTGCGGCGAGGGCATCGCGGTCCGCGGCGTCGCACGCCGCGAGGGTGACGGTCTCGGCACCCGACTCCATGAGGTCCGCGCGCAGTTCTGCGGCGCCGGGGGCGTCGGGGCCGCGGCGGCTGGTGAGCAGCAGGTGCCGGACGCCCCAGGCGGTGACCAGGTGCCGGGCAGCCAGGCCGCCGAGGGTGCCGGTGCCGCCGGTGACCAGCACCGTGCCGTCGGCGTCGAGCGGCTTGGGCACGGTCAGCACCAGTTTGCCGGTGTGCTTGGCCTGGCTCATGAGCCGGAACGCCTCGGGGGCGCGGCGCACGTCCCAGGTGCGGATCGGCAGCGGCCGCAGGATCCGGCGTTCGAAGAGGGTGACGAGCTTCCCGAGGATCTCGGCGATCCGGTCGGCGCCGGCGTCGATCAGGTCGTAGCGGCGGTACTCCACACCCGGGTGGTCGGCGGCGACCGTCCCGGGGTCGCGCGGGTCGGTCTTGCCCAGTTCCAGGAAGGTGCCGCCTTCGGGCAGCAGCCGCAGGGAGGCGTCGATGAACTCCTGGGCCAGCGAGTTCAGGACGACGTCCATGCCGTGCCCGTGGGTGGCGGCGAGGAACTTCTCCTCGAACTCCAGGGTGCGGCTGGAGGCGATGTGGGACTCCTCGAAGCCCATCCGGTGGAGGGTGTCCCACTTGCCTTCGCTGGCGGTGGCGAAGACCTCCGCGCCCCAGTAGCGGGCGAGTTGGGCCGCCGCCATGCCGACACCGCCGGTCGCGGCGTGCACCAGCAGCCGCCGGCCCTCGGCGAGGCCGGCGAGGTCCGCCAGGCCGTACCAGGCGGTCAGGAACACCGCGGGCACACCGGCGGCCTGCTCGAAGGAGAGGCCGCGCGGGATCCGCACCACCAGCCGCTGGTCGGTGACGGAGCAGGGGCCGAACGGGTCGTGCAGCAGGCCCATCACCCGGTCTCCGACGGCCAGCCCGGTGACGCCGGGGCCGATCTCGGTGATCAGGCCGGCGCCTTCGCTGCCGAGCCGGGCCTGCCCCGGCACCATGCCCAGACTGACCAGCACATCACGGAAGTTGACGCCGGCCGCCCGCACCGACACGCGGACCTGGCCGTCGGCCAGCGGTGCCAGCGCCTCGGGGTGCGGCAGCAGTTCCAGCGCGTCCAGGGTGCCCGGCGCGGTGGTGTCGAGCCGCCAGGCGGCCGCGCCGGCAGGCGGGCGCAGCAGGCGGCCGGTGTCGGTGGGCGCGAGGCGCGGCACAAACGCCACGCCGGCCCGCAGCGCGACCTGCGGCTCCCCGGCGTCGAACGCCGTGTTGACGGCGGCGCCGACACGCAGCCGGGACTCGTCCCGGCCGTCGAGATCGAGCAGCAGGAACCGGTCGGGGTTCTCGGCCTGTGCCGACCGAAGGAGCCCCCACAGCGCGGCGTGCGCCAGGTCGTCGACGTCCTCGTCCTCGGCGGCGGCGACGGCCCGCCGGGTGACGAACACCAGGCGGGTGTCCCGCAGCCGGTCGTCTGCCAGCCAGTCCTGCAGCAGGGCGAGCGTCCCGGTGACCACCTGGTGGGTGGCGGCGGCCAGGTCGCCGCCGGAGCGCGGCGGGCCGAACGACAGCAGCGCGAGGCCGGGTGCGGGGGTGCCTTCGGTGACCGCGGCCGCCAGGTCGGCGGGCGTGGCGTGGACTGCGGCCACGGCGTCCACCGCGCGCAGTGCGGGCAGCAGCCCGTGCACGTCCTCGCCGAGCACGGCCCAGCCCGCGCCGGTCGGCGCGCCGGCGTCCAACGGCAGCCGCTGCCAGTCGAGGTGGAACAGCGCGTCCTTGGTGTCCGCGTCGGCGCCCGGCCCCGCCGTGTCCAGCTGGTCAGCACTGACCGGCCGCATCACCAGCGAGCCCACCGACAGCACGGGGGCGCCGTCCGCGTCGGCCAGCGTGACCGCGAGGCTGTCCTTGCCCTCGGCCGCGGCGATCCGGACCCGGACGGCGCCGGCCCCGACGGCGTGCAGCGTCACGTCGCGCCAGGCGAACGGCAGGTACGTGGCCGAGGAGTCGAGGAGGTCACCGAAGCCGGTGGCGTGCAGCGCCGCGTCCAGCAGGGCCGGATGGACGCCGAACTTGCCTGCGTCCTGCTGGAGTTCGACCGGCAGCGCGGCCTCGGCGTAGACCGTGCCGCCGAGGCGCCACGCCGAGCGCAGCCCCTGGAAGGCCGGGCCGAAGTGGTAGACGGACTCCTGCGCCCGCTCGTACATCCCCTCGGTGTCGGCCGTCTGCGCCCCCGGTGGCGGCCATGCGGCCCCGCTCAACGCGGCGTCGTCGCTGCCGGCCGTGGCGGCGGGCGCGAGTGTGGCGGTGGCGTGCCGGGTCCACTCGGCGGCGCCCTCACCGCCCTCGGGCCGTGCGTGCACCTCCAGCTCGCGACGCCCCTGGGCGTCGGGCGCGGCGACGGACAGCTGGATCTGGACGCTGCCCCGCTCGGGCAGGACCAGCGGGCTCCCGAGGACCAGTTCGGCCACCGTCCCGCATCCCGCCACATCGGCGGCGTGCAGCGCCAGTTCCACGAACGCCGTGCCGGGCACGAGCAGCTTGCCGCCGACCCGGTGGTCGGCCAGCCAGGGGTGGGTGGTGGTCGAGAGCCGTCCGGTCAGCAGCAGGCGGTCCGCGCCGGCCACCGTCAACGCGGCGCCCAGCAGCGGGTGTCCGGCGGTGTCCAGGCCGAGGTCGGAGGCGTCGCCGGAGTTCTTGTACCCCTCCGCGAGCCAGAAGTGCTGGTGCTGGAAGGCGTAGGTGGGCAGGTCCACGCGGTGGGCGGGGGTCCCGGCGAAGACCGCCCGCCAGTCCACGGGCAGGCCACGCACCCAGCCCTCCGCCAGGGAGGTCAGGAAGCGTTCCTGGCCGCCTTCATCGCGACGCAACGTGCCCAGCGCGACAGCATCGGAACCCGCGTCCTCGAACGTCTCGGCCAGGCCCACCGCCAGCACAGGGTGGGCACTGGACTCCACGAAGTAGCCGAACCCGTCAGCGAGGAGAGCGCGGACGGTCTGGTCGAAGCGGACCTCCTGACGGAGGTTGGTCACCCAGTACTCGGCGTCCAGTGCCGTGGTGTCGAGCTTGCCGCCGGTGACCGTCGAGTAGAACGGGATCTCGGATGACGTCGGTGTGATCCCGGCCAGCGCCTCCACGACCTCGTCGCGGATCGCATCCACCTGCACCGAGTGCGACGCGTAGTCCACATCGATCCGGCGCGCCCGCACACCGTCGCCCTCGCAGGACGCCAACAGCTCATCCAGAGCACTGACTTCACCGGATACGACCGTCGAGGAAGGCCCGTTCACCGACGCAACGGAGATCCGGCCGTCCCAGCGCGCGATCCGCTCCCGCACCGCCTCAGCGGGCAGCGCCACCGACACCATTCCGCCGCGGCCGGACAACGTCCCGCCAATGGCCCGCGCCCGCAGCGCCACCACCCTCGCCGCATCCTCCACCGACAGGGCGCCAGAGACGCACGCCGCCGCGATCTCACCCTGACTGTGACCGATGACCGCCCCGGGCTCCACACCCACCGACCGCCACACCGCCGCCAGCGACACCATCACCGCCCACAACGCCCCCTGAACGACCACCACATCGTCCAAAGCGCCCTCACGAATAGCGTCGACCACCGACGCACCGACGAACGGCTCCAACGCCGCATCACACTCCGCCAACCGCGCCCCGAACACCGGCGACGACTCCAACAACCCCATCGCCATACCCGCCCACTGCGACCCCTGACCCGGGAACACGAACACCACCCGGCCGGCACCGGGACGGACGACCCCGGTGACCACGCCAGGGACCGGAACCCCCTCGGCGACGGCGCCCAGCAGGCTCCGCGCGTGGGCGATGTCCGCGGCCAGCACCACGCTCCGGTGTTCCAGGGCGGCCCGGGTCGTGGCGAGGGACAGGCCGACGTCCGGTGTGGCGGAGGTGTCGGCGACGTGGGTGGCGAGGCGCTCGGCCTGGCCGCGCAGCGCGGCGGGCGACCGTCCGGACACCGGCCACGGCACCACCGCGAGCGACCCCAACGGACCCTCGGCGCCGCCGGGTTCGGCCGCAGCTACGCCGTCGGTCACAAAGCCGCCGTCCGCCGCGGGCTGTTCGGCCTGCGGCTCCTCCAGGATGACGTGGGCGTTCGTCCCGCTGATGCCGAACGAGGAGACGGCGGCGCGGCGCGGCCGGTCGCCGCGCTTCCATTCCAGGGGCTCGGTGAGGAGTTCGACGCGGCCGCCGGACCAGTCGATGAAGGGGGACGGCTGGTCGACGTGCAGGGTGCGCGGGAGCAGCCCGTTGCCCATGGCCTGCACCATCTTGATCACGCCGGCGACGCCCGCGGCGTGGGCGGTGTGCCCGATGTTGGACTTGATGGAGCCGAGTTTGAGCGCGCTGCTGTCCGCGCGGCCCTGCCCGTAGGTGGCGAGCAGCGCCTGGGCCTCGATGGGGTCGCCGAGCCGGGTGCCGGTGCCGTGCGCCTCGACGGCGTCGACCTGGTCGGCGGAGAGCCGGGCGTCGGCGAGGGCGTCGCGGATGACCCGTTCCTGGGAGGGCCCGTTGGGGGCGGTGAGGCCGTTGCTGGCGCCGTCCTGGTTGAGGGCGGAGCCGCGGAGCACGGCGAGCACCTGGTGGCCGTTGCGGCGCGCGTCGGAGAGCCGTTCCAGCAGCAGCACACCGGCGCCCTCGGAAGGGCCGAACCCGTCGGCCGCGGCGGCGAAGGACTTGCAGCGCCCGTCGGGTGCGAGGGCGCGCTGCCGGCTGAACGCGATGAAGCCCTGCGGGGTGGGCATCACGGCGACGCCGCCGGCGAGCGCGAAGGCGCACTCCCCCGCGCGCAGCGCCTGCACGGCCAGGTGCAGGGCGACCAGCGACGACGAGCATGCCGTGTCGACGGTCAGCGCGGGGCCTTCCAGTCCGAGGCTGTAGGCGACGCGGCCGGACACCACGCTGGCGAAGGAGCCGACCCCGATGTAGCCCTCCAGGCCCTCGGGCACCTTGTGGTTGCCGGTGACGTAGTCGACGGTGGCGGCGCCGACGAAGACCCCGCCGCGCTGCCCCTTGACGGACAGCGGGTCGATGCCGGCGCGTTCCAGCACCTCCCAGGAGACCTCCAGCATGAGCCGCTGCTGCGGGTCCATGATCAGCGCCTCGCGGGCGTTGATGCTGAAGAAGTCGGCGTCGAACTGGTCGGCGTCGTGCAGGAAGCCGCTCTCCTGCACGTAGTTCTTGCCTTCGGCGTCGGGGTCGGCGTCGTAGAGGCTGTCCAGGTCCCAGCCGCGGTTGACGGGGAACGGGGAGATGGCGTCGCCGTCGGACGCGACCAGGTCCCACAGGGCCTCGGGGGTGTCGGCGCCACCGGGGTAGCGGCAGGCCATCGCGACGATCGCGACGGGCTGCGGGTCCTCCAGCTCGCGGACCCGGCGCCGTGCCTTGCGCAGGTCGGCGGTGGCGCGCTTGAGGTACTCGCGGAGCTTGTCCTCGCCGACCTGGGCGGCGCCGGTGCTGCTGACCGTGGTGTCCATCAGGAGTCACACCTATTCGTGTTCGGGTTCGGTGAGGTCACAGCCGTGCGGTGCCGCCGTCACGGGGTGTCGAGTTCGTCGTCGAGCATCGCGAACAGCTCGGTGTCGGTGGCCGCGTCGAGGTCGTCGTCGGTCGCGCTGCCGGGCCGGCCGGTGCCGGGCTCCTGGGCGTCCTGCCACTTGGAGACCAGGGCGTGCAGCCGGACGGTGACCTTCTGGCGCAGCTCGCCGTCCCCGGCGGGCAGGTCCAGCAGCACCGACTCCAGCCGGTCCAGCTCGGCGAGTGCCGGCGGGGCCTGGACGGCCTCTCCCGGGGCGAGTTGGCCGCGGATGAAGCGGGCCGCCGCGGTCATCGTGGGGTGGTCGAAGGCGATGCTGGCGGGCAGCTGGATCCCGACGGACGCCTGGAGCCGGTTGCGCAGTTCCAGCGCGGTCAGGGAGTCGAAGCCGAGTTCCTTGAAGGCGCGGTCGGTCTCGATGGCCTCGGGCGAGCCGTGGCCGAGCACCGAGGCGACGTGGCCGCGGATCAACTCTTCGAGCTGGTGGAGCTGTTCGGCCTCGGACAGGCCGGTGAGCCGCGCCGACCAGTCGGCGGCGGTGGTCTCGGCTCGCGGCGCCTCGACCTTTCGCCGGGCGGGTGCGGCGGCCTGGACGAGGCCGCGCAGCAGGTCGGGCAGGGTGCCGGAGGCGGCCCGGACGCGCAGCGCGTCGAGGTCGAGCCGGATGGGCACGAGGAGGCTGTCGTCGCCGGTGACGGCCGTGTCGAACAGGTCGGTGCCCTGGCTCGCGGACAGCGGCAGGATGCCGGCCCGTGCGACCTTGGCGGCGTCGGCGTCGGCTCCCATCTCACTGCTCTGCGCCCACAGGCCCCAGGCGAGGGCCTGTCCGGGCAGGCCGAGGTCGCGCCGGTGCCGGGCGAGGGCGTCGAGGAAGGCGTTGGCGGCCGCGTAGTTGGCCTGGGCGATGCTGCCGAGGACGCCGGAGGCGGAGGAGAACAGCACGAACGAGGACAGGCCGGCGTCGCGGGTGAGTTCGTGCAGGTTGACCGCCGCGTCGGCCTTGGGTGCGAAGACGCGGTCCACGTCCTGCGCGGTCAGCCGCTCCAGCGGGGCGTCGGACAGGACGCCCGCGCAGTGCAGGACCGCGGTGAGCGGGCGGTCTGCGGGCACGGCCGCGAGCACGGCGGCGAGCGCGTCCCGGTCGGCGGCGTCGCAGGCTGCGACGGTGACGGTGGCCGCGCCCGACCGGCCCAGTTCGTCGCGCAGTTCGGCGGCGCCGGGGCCGTCCTCGCCGCGGCGGCCGAGCAGCAGCAGGTGGCGGACACCGTGCCGCTGGACGAGGTGGCGGGCCATGAGGCTGCCCAGCGCGCCGGTGCCGCCGGTGATCAGGACGGTGCCGTCGGGCTGCCACGGCGTGCCGGTGGCCGTCGCCTTCGAGGCGTCGCGGGCGAGCCGGGGCACCAGGACGGTGCCGGCGCGCAGGGCGAATTGGGGTTCGCCGGAGCTGACGGCGGCGGGCACGGAGGTGGGGAAGAGCGCCAGCGAGCCCGGGTCGTCGTCGACGTCGACGAGGACGAAGCGTCCCGGGTGCGCGGCCTGCGCCGAACGGATCAGGCCCCAGAGCGCGGCGCCGGCGAGGTCGTCGATCCGGTCCTCGGTCCGGGCGGCGACGGCGTGCCGGGTGAGGACGACCAGCCGGGAGGGTGCGAGCCGGTCCTCGGCGAGCCAGGACTGGACGGTCGCCAGCAAGTCCGCGGTGGCCGCCCGGGCCGCCGCCGCGGTGTCCGGTGCGGCCGGGCCGAAGCCGTGGCTGACGGCGACCAGTTCGGGTGCGGGCAGCCCCGCGTCGAGGGCCTCCTTGAGCGCGGCGAGGTCGTCGTACGCCTGCGGGTACGCACCCGACTCCTCAAGTGCCTCGACGAGTTGGTCGGCGACGGGGCCGAGGAGCAGCCAGTCGGCGGTCTGGCCGGGGACGGGGACCGGCGTCCATTCCACGCGGTGCAGGCTGTCGGAGCGACCGGCGGCCGTGCGGGTCACCTCGTCGGCGGAGACGGGCTGCGGCACGGCTGCGTCCAGGACCGCGACAACGCCGCCGTCGGGGTCGGTGAACGTGGCGGTGATCTCGTCCGGTCGGCCGGTGGGGCGCAGGTGGACGCGCAGTGCGGTGGCGCCGGTGGCGCGCAGGGCGAGTCCCGACCACCGCGTCCACTGGGCGTTGAGGTTCCGGTTGACCAGGGCGGGCTGCAGGGCGGCGTCCAGCAGCGCGGGGTGGACGCAGAACCGGGCGGCGTCCCGCACCTGGTCCCCGGGGAGCTGGATCTCGGCGTAGTACTCGCGGCCGACCCGCCACAGCTTGCGCAGGCCCTCGAACGCCGGGCCGTACACCTGGCCCAGGTCGGCCATGCGGCGGTGGAAGTAGGCGAGGCTGACGGGCTGGGCGCCTCGGGGCGGCCAGGCGGCACCGGGCTCGGCGGCCTCGTCGGGGCCGGCCGGTTCCTCGGGCACGAGGATGCCGGTGGCGTGCCGGATCCACGGTGCGTCCTGCTCGGCGTCCTCGGTCCTGGCGTGCACGGCGAGCGGCCGGCCGCCGTCCGCGCCGGGCGCGCCCACCGACACCTGGAGGTGCACCGCGCCCTTGCCGGGCAGTGCGAGCGGCGCGCTGAGCTCCAGCTCCTCGATCCGGCCGCACCCCACGGATTCCCCGGCGTACAGGGCGAGTTCGGCGAGGACGGCGCCGGGCAGCACGGCGCGGCCGTGCAGGGTGTGGTCGGCCAGCCAGGGGTGGGTGCGCAGCGCGAGGCGTCCGGTCAGCACCACGCGGTCCTCGCCCGCGACGCGGACCGCGGCGGACAGCAGCGGGTGGTCGACGGGCTCCTGGCCGAGGCCGCTCGGGTCGCCGGCCCGCGCGGCGCCGGCTTCGAGCCAGTAGCGCCGGTGCTGGAAGGCGTAGGTCGGCAGGTCCACGTGCCGGGCGGGCGTTCCGGCGAACACCGCGTGCCAGTCGACGGGCAGGCCGCGGACCCAGCCCTCGGCCAGCGAGGTCAGGAAGCGTTCCTGGCCGCCCTCGTCGCGGCGCAGCGTACCGAGCGCCACGGCGTCGGAGCCCGCGTCCTCGAACGTCTCGGCCAGACCCACCGCCAGCACCGGGTGCGGGCTGGACTCGACGAAGTAGCCGAACCCGTCGTCGAGCAGGGCCCGGACGGTCTCGTCGAAGCGCACCTCCTGGCGGAGGTTGGTCACCCAGTACGCGGCATCCAGGGCCGTCGTGTCGAGTGGGGCGCCGGTGACGGTGGAGTAGAACGGCACGTGCGACGCTCGCGCTTCAATACCCGACAGGGCGGTCACCACTTCGTCGCGGATCGCCTCGACCTGCGACGAGTGCGAGGCGTAGTCCACGTCGATGCGCCGTGCCCGCACCCCCTCGGCCTCGGACGCCGCCAGCAGCTCGTCCAGCGCTTCGGGCTCGCCCGAGACGACCGTGGACGAGGGCCCGTTCACCGACGCGAGGGAGATCCGGCCGTCCCAGCGCGCGATCCGTTCGCGTACGGCCTCGGCCGGCAGCGCCACCGAGACCATGCCTCCGTTGCCGGACAGCGTCCCGCGAATGGCCCGCGCCCGCAGCGCCACCACCTTCGCCGCGTCCTGCACGGACAGCGCACCGGCGACGCACGCGGCGGCGATCTCCCCCTGGCTGTGGCCGACGACCGCGCCGGGTTCGACACCGACCGACCTCCACACCTCGGCGAGCGACACCATCACCGCCCACAACGCGGCCTGGACGACGACCACATCGTCGAGCGCGCCGGTGCGGACGGCCTCGGTCACCGACGAGCCGACGTGCGGCGCGAGCGCCTCGTCGCACTCCGCCATGCTGGCCGCGAACACAGGCGAGGAGGCCAGCAGACCCATCGCCATGCCTGCCCACTGCGAGCCCTGGCCCGGGAAGACGAATGCCACCCGTCCGGCACCGGGGCGGACCGCCCCGGACACCAGGCCGGGTGCCGGCGCACCCTCCGCCAGCGAACCGAGTGCGGCGAGCGCGGACTTGACGTCGGTGCCGACGGTGACGGCGCGGTGCTCGTGCTCGGCGCGGGTGAGCGCGAGTGCCCGGCCGATGTCGGCCAGGGCGGGCGCGTCAGCGGCGCCCGCGTGCCCGCGCAGCCGGTCCGCCTGGGCGCGCAGGGCGGCGGCCGAGCGTCCGGAGACCGGCCACGGCACCACCGCCGGCGGGCCCAACGGCCCGTCTTCCACGACGGGTTCGGACGCGTCCGGCTCCACGGGCGCGGTCGCCGCCTCCAGGACGACGTGCGCGTTGGTGCCGCTGATCCCGAAGGCGGAGACGCCCGCCCGCCGCGGCCGGTCCTCGGCGGCCGGCCATTCCCGGGCCTCGGTGAGCAGCTCGACGGAGCCGCTGGACCAGTCGACCTGCGGGGTCGGGGCGTCCACGTGCAGGGTGCGCGGCAGCATGCCGTGCCGGAGTGCCTCCACCATCTTGATCACGCCCGCGACGCCCGCCGCGGCCTGCGCGTGCCCGATGTTGGACTTCACCGACCCCAGCCACAGCGGCCGGCCGGCGGGGCGCTCCTTGCCGTAGGTGGCGAGCAGCGCCTGCGCCTCGATGGGGTCGCCGAGCGTGGTGCCGGTGCCGTGCGCCTCGACGGCGTCCACCTCGCCGCCGGTGAGCCGGGCGTCGGCGAGCGCGGCTTCGATGACGCGCCGCTGCGAGGGGCCGTTGGGGGCGGTCAGGCCGTTGCTGGCGCCGTCCTGGTTGACCGCGGATCCGCGGACCACGGCCAGCACCCGGTGGCCGTTGCGGCGGGCGTCCGACAGCCGTTCCAGCAGCAGCATGCCGGCGCCCTCGGAGAAGCTGGTGCCGTCCGCGGCGGCCGCGAACGCCTTGCAGCGGGCGTTGGGCGCGAGCATCTGCTGGCGGCTGAACTCGATGAACTCCATCGGGCTCGGCATCACCATCGCCCCGCCGGCCAGCGCGAGTTCGGACTCCCCGGTGCGCAGCGACTGCACGGCCAGATGCAGCGCGACCAGGGACGAGGAGCACGCGGTGTCCACGGTCAGCGCCGGGCCCTCCAGGCCGAACGTGTAGGACACCCGGCCGGAGACCACGCTGTTCGCGGACCCGGTCATCGTGTAGCCCTCGAGGCCCTCGGGTATCTGCGCGACGTCGGCGCCGTACCCGGTGTAAGAGGCCCCGACGAAGACGCCGGTGCGGCTGCCGCGCAGCGCGGCGGGGGCGATGCCGGCGTGCTCGAAGGTCTCGTGGGCGGACTCCAGGACCAGGCGCTGCTGCGGGTCCATGGCCAGCGCCTCGCGGGGCGAGATGCCGAACAGTTCGGCGTCGAAGTCGGCGGCGCCGTCCACGAAGCCGCCCTCGCAGGCGAGTTCGACGCCTTCGGGGTCGAACAGCCGCAGGCCCTCGGTCTCCCAGCCGCGGTCGCCGGGGAAGCCCGACATGGCGTCCCCCTCCCCCGCGACGAGGTCCCACAGCTGCTCGGGGGACCGCACTCCTCCGGGGTAGCGGCAGGCCATGCCGATGATCGCGACGGGCTCGTGGCTCTGCGCCTCGACCGTCCGCAGCCGCCGCTGGGTGCGGCGCAGGTCGGTCATGACCTTGTTGAGGTAGTCGCGGAGCTTCTTCTCGTCGGTGGACGGGGCCTGGTTGGTCATCGCGTGCACTCCGGGGATCGTGGGGACCTGCGGGTGGGGTTGCCGGAAGACGAGCGGGTCGTCACGTGCCCAGCTCACGGTCGATCAGGGCGAAGAGCTCCTCGTTGCTCGCGGTGCCCAGCGCGTCCTCGTCCGCCGCGGCGCCGCCGTCGCCGTCCGGCGCCTCGTCCGCAGGCTCGTCGTCGCCGAGGGTCCACAGCAGGCGCTCCAGGCGCCTGGCGAGCTTGGCGCGGGCCTGACCCGCGGGCAGGCCCGCGGCCAACGCGCTTTCGAGTCGGCCCAGTTCGGCCAGCCCCGGCGTCGCGGCCGCGTCCTCACCGCCGGACAACCCCAGTTCCTCGCGCAGGTGCCGGGCGAGGATCGCGGCGGTCGGGAAGTCGAAGACGAGTGTCGACGGCAAAGGCAGCCCGGTGGCGGCGCCGATCCGGTTGCGCAGCTCGACCGCCATCAGGGAGTCGAAGCCCAGCTCGCGGAACGGCCGGTCCCGGTCGATGGACGCCCCGGTGGCGCCGTCGAGGGTGACGTGGCTGGTGACCGCGGCGGCGTGCCCGCGGACCAGTTCGACGAGTTCGTGCTCCTGCTCGGCGGCCGGCCGTCCCGCCAGCCGGGCCCGCAGCTCCTCGGCGGTGGCCGAGCCCGTCGCGGCGGTGTCCCCCGCGCCGGCGGCAGCGGTGCGCAGCGCCACGACGGCCTCGGGGATCTCCGCGAAGAGCGAGGTCGGGCGCTTGGCGTGGAAGACCGGCGCGAACCGCTCCCAGCGCAGGTCGATGACCACCGGGGTGGTCTCGTCGCGGTCCAGGGCCTGCTGCAGGGCGGTCACGGCCAGCGCGGGCGCCATCTCGTGGATGCCTTCCAGCCGGCCCCGGGCGCCGACGTCCCCTGCGGCCATGCCGGTGTCGGCCCAGGTGCCCCAGGCGACCGACGTGGCGGGCAGTCCCTCGGCGCGGCGCCACTCGGCCAGCGCGTCCAGGAACGCGTTGCCCGGCGCGTAGTTGCCCAGCCCGGGCAGGCCGAACGTCGCGCCGAACGACGAGCAGAGCACGAACGCCGACAGGTCCATGTCCCGCGTCAGCTCGTGCAGGTGGACCGCGCCGCCCGCCTTGACCCGCAGCACCCGCTCGATCTGCGGACGGGTCAGGTACGCCACCACGCTGTCGTCGAGGACGGCCGCGGCGTGGAACACGGCGGTCAGCGGCTCCTCGGCCGGGATCGCGGCGAGCACGGCGGCGAGCGCGTCGCGGTCCGCGACGTCGCAGGCGGCGAACGTGACCCGGGCCCCGGCCTGGGCCAGTTCCTTCTCCAGGGCGGCCGCGCCCGGCGCGTCCGCGCCGCGGCGGCCGACCAGCAGCAGGTGCGGGGCACCGTTGGCGGCCAGCCAGCGGGCGATGTGCCCGCCGATGCCTCCGGTGCCGCCGGTGACCAGCACCGTGCCGCGGGGCCGCCACTCGCGGACGGCAGGCAGGTCGGCGGCTGGGGCGCGCAGCAGGCGGCGGCCCAGCAGTCCGCCGAGGTCCGGGCGCAGCGCCAGGTGGTCCTCGTCGGCGATCCCGGCGAGGGCGGCAGCGAGAGTGCGGGTGACGCGGGCGGCCGCTCCGTCGGACAGGGCCGCGACCGGTGCCGCCGGGAGGTCCAGCAGCCCGCCCCACAGCAGCGGGTGCTCCAGCGCCACCACCCGGCCCAGGCCCCAGATCTGCGCCTGCGCCGGTGAGGCCGTCCGGTCGCCGGGCGCCACGGAGACGGCGCCGCGCGTCGCGCACCACAACGTCGGCTGGGTGCCGGACTCCTCCGCCACGGCCACCAGGCCCTGCACCAGGGCGACCGTGGCTGCCAGGCCCGCCGAGACGGCCGGGTGCGCGGGGTCCGGGGTCTCGTCCAGCGCCAGCAGCGACAGCACGCCAGTGAGGGGGGCGGCCGCGCCGCCCGCGTCCCCGATGATCCGGGCGCGCAGGTCCGCGGTGAGGGTCGCGCCATCGGTGGTGCCGGCTGCGCAGGCGGCCGCTTCCAAGGCGGAGGCCGAGGCATCCGGGGCATCCGTCGCATCGATGTGGAGCCGCTCGACCTTGGCGCCGTGGCCGGTCAGGGCTGCCTCGGCGAGGTCCGCCCATTCCGCGGGGCAGCGGTCGGCCGGCGGAAGCACCAGCAGCCAGCGGCCTGCGAGCCGCGCGTGCGCCGGGGAGACGACCGGCCGCCACCCGATCCGGTACCGCCAGCCGTCCACCGCCGACGCCTCACGGCGACGCCTGCGCCAGCCGGACAGCGCGGGCAGCGCCTCGCGCAGCGGCAGATCGGTGAGGACGCCCAGTTCACCGGCGACCGTGTCGGCGTCCCCGCCGTCCACCGCCGCCCAGAACGCCTCTTCGACGGCGTCGGGCACCCTATGACCGCCCGAACCACCGGTCGCGGCGGGTTCGGGGGCATCGTCCTCCAGCCAGTAGCGCTGCCGTTGGAAGGCGTAGGTGGGGAGATCCACGCGGCGGGCGGGGGTGCCGGCGAAGACGGCCTTCCAGTCGACGGGCAGGCCACGCACCCAGCCCTCGGCAAGGGAGGTGAAGAAGCGTTGCTGGCCGCCTTCGTCGCGACGCAACGTGCCCAGCGCGACGGCATCGGAACCCGCGTCCTCGAACGTCTCGGCCAGGCCCACCGCCAGGACCGGGTGGGCACTGGACTCCACGAAGTAGCCGAACCCGTCAGCGAGGAGAGCGCGGACGGTCTGGTCGAAGCGGACCTCCTGACGGAGGTTGGTCACCCAGTACTCGGCATCCAGGGCCGTCGTGTCGAGCTTGCCGCCGGTGACCGTCGAATAGAACGGCACGTCCGACGCACGAGGCGTGATGCCCGACAGCGCCTCGACCACTTCATCACGGATCGCATCCACCTGCACCGAGTGCGACGCGTAGTCCACATCGATCCGGCGCGCCCGCACACCGTCGCCCTCACAAGCGGCAACGAGTTCAACCAACGCCTGCGGCTCACCCGAAACAACCGTGGACGACGGCCCGTTCACCGAAGCGACCGAGATCCGGCCGTCCCAGCGCGCGATCCGCTCGCGTACGGCCTCGGCCGGCAGCGCCACCGAGACCATGCCTCCGTTACCGGACAGCGTCCCGCGAATGGCCCGCGCCCGCAGCGCCACCACCCTCGCCGCATCCTCCACGGACAGGGCGCCAGAGACGCACGCCGCCGCGATCTCACCCTGACTGTGACCAATGACAGCCCCGGGCTCCACACCCACCGACCGCCACACCGCAGCCAGCGACACCATCACCGCCCACAACGCCCCCTGAACGACCACCACATCGTCCAAAGCGCCTTCACGAATAGCGTCGACCACCGACGACCCCACATACGGCGCCAACGCCGCATCACACTCCGCCAACCGCGCCCCGAACACCGGCGACGACTCCAACAACCCCATCGCCATACCCGCCCACTGCGACCCCTGCCCCGGGAACACGAACACCACCCGGCCCGCGTCCGGGCGCACCGCGCCGCTGACCAGGCCGGGGGCCGGCGCGTCCGCCGCCAGCGAGCCGAGCACGTCCCGGGCCTGCGCGACGCTGCCGGCGAGCACCACGGCGCGGTGCTCCATCGCGGCCCGGGTGGTGGCGAGTGACAACCCGACGTCCGCGAGGCGAGAGGCGTCGGTGACATGCGCGGCCAGTTGCTCGGCCTGACCGCGCAATGCGGCGGCCGACCGTCCGGACACCACCCATGGCACGATGCGCGGCGGCCCCAACGGGCCGTTGGCGCCGTCCGGTTGGGGTGAGGATTCGCCGTCGTTCCCGTCCGCGGCGTCCTGCGCCTCCTCCAGGATCACGTGGGCGTTCGTCCCGCTGATCCCGAAGGCGGACACCCCCGCCCGCCGCGGCCGGTCCTCGGCGCCCGGCCAGTCGCGGGCCTCGGTCAGCAACTCCACCGCGCCGCTTGACCACTCGACGTGCGGCGTCGGCTCGTCCACATGCAGGGTCTTCGGCAGCACCCCGTGCCGCATCGCCCCGACCATCTTGATCACACCCGCCACACCCGCCGCCGGACCGGAGTGCCCGAAGTTGGACTTCACCGAGCCCAGCCACAAAGGCCGTCCCTCGGGGCGGCCTTGGCCGTAGGTCGCCAGGAGTGCCTGGGCCTCGATCGGGTCGCCGAGCGTCGTCCCGGTGCCGTGCGCCTCGACCGCGTCCACGTCGGCGGCGCTGACCCGAGCGTCGGCGAGCGCGTCGCGGATCACCCGTTCCTGGGCGAGGTCGTTGGGGGCGGACAGGCCGTTGCTCGCGCCGTCCTGGTTGAGCGCGGTGCCGCGGACCACGGCCAGGACCCGGTGCCCGTTGCGCCGCGCGTCCGACAGCCGCTCGACCAGCAACACGCCTGCGCCCTCCGCCCAGTTGGTGCCGTCGGCGGCGGCGGCGAACGCCTTGATCCGGCCGTCGGGCGCCAGGCCGCGCTGGCGGCTGAACTCCACGAAGGCCTCGGGGGTCGGCATCACCGCGATGCCGCCCGCCAGCGCCATCGTGCAGTCGCCGGAGCGCAGCGCCTGCACGGCCAGGTGCAGGGCGACCAGCGACGACGAGCAGGCCGTCTCCACGCTGACCGCGGGCCCCTGCAGGCCGAACGTGTACGCGATCCGCCCGGAGGCGACGCTCGACATGGTGCCGGTGATGACGTATCCCTCGACCGGCTCTGGCGTCTTCCGCAGCCGGGACACGTACCCGGTGGCGACGATGCCCGTGTAGACGCCGACCTGGGTGCCGCGCATCTCGCGCGGGTCGATGCCCGCGCGCTCGAACGCCTCCCAGGAGATCTCCAGCATCACCCGCTGCTGCGGGTCCATGCCGAGCGCCTCACGCGGGGTGATGCCGAAGAAGGCCGGGTCGAAGTCGGCCGCGCCGTCGAGGAATCCGCCCTCCGTGACGTAGCTGGTGCCGCGGCTCGCCGGGTCCTGGTCGAAGAGGCCGGCCAGGTCCCAGCCGCGGTCGTCGGGGAACGGGCCGATGGCGTCGCGCTCGCCGTCCACGAGCCGCCACAGGTCCTCCGGCGACCGCACCCCGCCCGGGTAGCGGCAGGCCATGCCGACGATCGCGATCGGCTCGCGGGCGGCGGCCTCGGCCTCCCTCAACCGCTGCTTGGTGACACCCAGATCGGCCGTCACGCGCTTCAGGTACTCCCGAAGCTTCTCCTCGGTGTTGCCGGTGGCCATTCCCCTCGCTCCTTCGACGATCTGCGACCCTGTCCGCCTGCGGTGACGTGCGCGGCTCAGTCCGTGCCCAGTTGCTTGTCGATCAGCGCGAACATCTCGTCGTCCGATGCGGTGTCCAGCGCGATTCCGGCGGCTCGGGCGTCCGCGTCCGTGCCACCCGCGGAGTCGCCGCGCCAGGCCCAGAGCAGCGACTCCAGGCGCCGGGTGATCCGTTCACGCGTCTCGTCGTCCGGCGACATCCCGCCGAGCCGCGTGGCGATCTCGTCCAACTCGGCCAGCACCGCGGCGTCTTCAGTGCCCACGGGAGCACTGCCCATCTCGTCCAGCAGGAAGCGGACCAGGGCGATCGGCGTCGGGTACGAGAAGACGACGGTGGCCGGGAGCTGCAATCCCGTGGCCGCGCTGAGCCGCTTGCGCAGCTCGACGGCCGTCAGCGAGTCGAAGCCGAGTTCCTTGAAGGCCCGTTCGGCCGCGACGTCGTCCGGGGTGGCATGACGCAGCACCGTCGCCACCTCCGTGCGCAGCACGTCGAGCAGCACCCGCTCCTGCTCGTCGCGGTCGAGCCCCGCCAACCGGACGACCAGCGCGTCCGGTTCGACGGCCGGCCCCGCGTCCAGCGCCTCGGTCTGATCGGTCGTGCGCACGGCGGAGCCGGACCGGTCGATGTCGAGCCAGTAGCGGCGCGGTTGAAAGGCGTAGGTGGGCAGGTCCACGGGGTGGGCGGGGGTTCCGGCGAAGACGGCCTTCCAGTCGACGGGCAGGCCACGCACCCAGCCTTCGGCGAGGGAGGTGAGGAAGCGTTCCTGGCCGCCTTCGTCGCGACGCAGCGTTCCCAGCGCAACGGCATCGGAGCCCGCGTCCTCGAACGTCTCGGTCAGGCCCACCGCCAGCACAGGGTGGGCGCTGGACTCCACGAAGTAGCCGAACCCGTCGGCGAGAAGAGCGCGGACGGTCTCATCGAAGCGGACCTCCTGACGGAGGTTGGTCACCCAGTACTCGGCATCAAGGGCCGTCGTGTCGATACGGCTGCCGGTGACCGTCGAGTAGAACGGCACGTCCGACGCGCGAGGCGTGATGCCCGACAGCGCCTCCACAACCTCATCACGGATCGCATCCACCTGCGCGGAATGCGACGCGTAGTCCACATCGATCCGGCGCGCCCGCACACCGTCGCCCTCGCAGGACGCCAACAGCTCGTCCAGAGCGCCGACTTCACCGGATACGACCGTCGAAGAGGGCCCGTTCACCGACGCGACGGAGATCCGGCCGTCCCAGCGCGCGATCCGCTCCCGCACCGCCTCAGCCGGCAGAGCCACCGACACCATCCCACCGCGGCCGGACAGCGTCCCGCGAATGGCCCGCGCCCGCAGCGCCACCACCTTCGCCGCATCCTCCACGGACAGGGCGCCTGAGACGCACGCCGCGGCAATCTCGCCCTGGCTGTGACCAATGACCGCCCCGGGCTCCACACCCACCGACCGCCACACCGCAGCCAGCGACACCATCACCGCCCACAACGCGGCCTGGACAACCACCACATCGTCCAAAGCACCGTCGCGAATCGCCTCAACGACGGAGCAGCCCAAGTACGGCTGCAACGCCGCATCACACTCCGCCAACCGCGCCCCGAACACCGGCGACGAGCCGAGCAGTTCCACCGCCATACCCGCCCACTGCGACCCCTGACCCGGGAACACCAGGACGACGTGGTCGGCCGGTCGGCCGTCGGTGTCGTCGACGGTGGCCAGGCCGGTGACGGTGGCCGGAGCGGGGGTGCCGGCGGCGAGGGCGTCGAGAGCTGCGTGGTGGTCGCCGTCCAGGACGACGGCTCGGTGTTCCCAGGCCGCGCGGGTCGTCACCAGGGAGAACCCGATGTCCACGGCGTCGAGGCCGGAGTCAACTCCCGTGTGTTCCAGGAGACGTTCGGCCTGGCCGCGCAGTGCGGCGGTGGACCGTGCGGACAGCGGCCAGGGGACCACCGTCAGCGGACCCAGCGGACCGCTCGCGGGGCCGACTTCGGCCTCCGGCGGCGCGTCGTCGCCCGGGTCGGTTTCGGCGTCCGCGGCGTCCTGTGCCTCCTCCAGGATCACGTGGGCGTTCGTCCCGCTGATCCCGAAGGCGGACACGCCCGCCCGCCGCGGCCGGTCCTCCGAGCGGGGCCAGTCGCGGGCCTCGGTCAGCAACTCCACCGCGCCGCTGGACCAGTCGACGTGCGGCGTCGGCTCGTCCACGTGCAGGGTCTTCGGCAGCACCCCGTGCCGCATCGCCCCGACCATCTTGATCACACCCGCCACGCCCGCGGCGGCCGAGGTGTGGCCGATGTTGGACTTCACCGAGCCCAGCCACAGCGGCTGTTCGCCGGTGCGTCCCGCGCCGTAGGTGGAGAGCAGCGCGGTGGCCTCGATCGGGTCGCCGAGGGTGGTCCCGGTGCCGTGCGCCTCGACCACGTCGATGTCGGTGGCGGCGAGCCTGGCGCTGCGCAGCGCGGCGCGGATGACGCGTTCCTGGGAGGGGCCGTTGGGGGCGGTCAGGCCGTTGCTCGCGCCGTCCTGGTTGACCGCGGAACCGCGGACGAGGGCCAGGACGCGGTGGCCGTTGCGGCGCGCGTCGGAGAGCCGTTCCAGGAGGAGCAGGCCGAGGCCCTCGGCGGGGCCGAAGCCGTCTGCGGAGGCGGCGAAAGCGCGGCAGCGGCCGTCGGGCGACAGGGCGCGCTGGCGGCTGAACTCGGGGTAGCCGATGGCGGTGGACATGACGGTGACGCCGCCGGCGACGGCCAGCGAGCATTCCCGGGAGCGCAGGGCCTGGGCGGCGAGGTGCAGGGCGACCAGCGACGACGAGCAGGCCGTGTCGATGCTGATCGCCGGGCCTTCGAGACCGAACGTGTAGGCGACGCGGCCGGACATGACGCTGGTGAAGTTGCCGGTCGCGTAGTAGCCCTCGACCTCGTCGGGGATGGCGGGCAGTTCCCAGCCGTAGTCGGCGGAGCTGAAGCCGATGAACGTTCCGGTGGGGCTGCCTTTGACGGACAGCGGGTCGATGCCGGCCCGCTCGAAGAGTTCCCACGTGCAGGGGAGCAGCAGCCGCTGCTGCGGGTCCATGCCCAGGGCTTCGCGGGGCGAGATGCCGAAGAACGACGCGTCGAAGTCGGTGGCGCCGGTGAGGAATCCGCCGCCCTGCACGTAGTTGCTGCCGGGCTGTGCGGCGTCGGGGTCGTAGCGGTCCTCGATGTCCCAGCCGCGGTCCTTGGGGAGGGAGGTGATGGCGTCGCCGCCCTCGGCGACCAGGCGCCACAGGTCGTCGGGGGTCTCGACGCCGCCGGGGTAGCGGCAGGCCATGCCGACGATCGCGATCGGCTCGTTCCTGGCGGCGGTGGCGTCGCGGAGCCGCTGCTGGGTCTCGCGCAGGTCGCCGGTGACCCGCTTCAGGTAGGCGAGCAGTTTCGCCTCGTTCTCGGCCATTGCCATCCTTTTCGACTCCAGGCTCTCCGGTGCGGGGACGTCCGATCCAGGTGCGGCGATCAGGGGTTTCCGAGTTCGCGGTCCAGCAGGTCGAACATCTCCTCGGCGGTGGCGGATTCGATCGGGTCGTGGCCGCCGCGCCGTTGCCGTACCTGCCACAGCAGTTCCTCGAGCCGGCCGACGACTTCGGCGGTCTCCTCGCCGTCGGCGGGCAGGGCGGCGACGGTGCCGGCGAGGGCGTCGAGGTCGTCGAGCACGGATCCGCTGCCGCCCGCGGGGCCGGTGGCAGCGGCGGCGGTGCCGGGGGTGAGGCGGGTCCGCAGGTGCTGGGCGAGTGCGGTGGGCGTGGGGTGGTCGAACACCAGGCTCGCGGGCAGCTTCAGCCCGGTGGCCGTGGTGAGGCGGTTGCGCAGTTCGACGGCGGTCAGCGAGTCGAAGCCGAGCTCCTTGAAGGTGCGGCCGGCCCGGACCGAGGTGTTGTCGGCGTGCTGCAGGACGGTGGCGGCCTGGTCGCGCACCAGGTCGAGGACCTGCTTGAGCTGGTCGTTCTCGGGGAGCGCGGCCAACTGCGCGGCGAGTTCGGTGGCCGCGGACGGCCCGGTGTCCGCGACCAGGCCGTCCCCCGGGCGCAACGCGTCCTGCACTTCGGGGAGTTCGGCGAGCAGCGGGCTGGGGCGCAGCGCGGTGAAGCCGAGGACGAAGCGCTCCCAGTCGACGTCGGCGACGGCGACGAAGGTCTCGTCGTGGGCGATCGTCCGGAGCAGTGCGGTGACGGCCCGATCGGGGTCCATGGCCAGCACGCCGCGGCTCTCCATGTAGGCGGTGGCGCCTTCGAGCTCCATCATGCCGCCGCCGTTCCAGGCGCCCCAGGCCAGCGAGGTCGCGGTGCGGCACTGCGCGCGGCGGCGCTCGGCGAGGGCGTCGAGGTGGGCGTTGGCGGCGGCGTAGACGGCCTGGCCGCCGCTGCCCCACACGCCGGCGTTGGAGGAGAAGAGCACGAAGGCGTCCAGCGGGGTGTCGCCGAGCAGGTCGTCGAGGTGGCCCGCGCCGGCGATCTTGCCTGAGGTGATGCGCGTGATGTCGTCGTCGGTCGTGTCGGTGGCGGCCAGGTAGGTCTGGGGGGTGCCGGCGGCGTGGAAGACCGCGCTGAGCGGCCGTTCGGCGGGGACGCCGGCGAGGAGCGCGGCGACATCGGCCCGGTCGGCCACGTCGCAGGCGGCGAAGGTGACGGTGGCTCCCGCCGCCTCCAGTTCCGCGCGCAGTGCGCCCGCGCCGGGCGCGTCGGGTCCGCGGCGGCCGGCCAGCAGCAGGTGCGGGGCGCCCTCGGCGGCAAGCCGGCGGGCGACGTGCGCGCCGAGCCCGCCGGTGCCGCCGGTGATCAGGACGGTGCCGCCGGGCCGCCACCCGGTGGGCCACGCGGCAGGCCGGTCGGCGGGGAGCGGCATCCTGATCAGCCTCCGCCCGTGGACGCCGGACGCCCGTACGGCGACCTGGTCCTCGACGGCGTCCACGTCACCGGCGCTCGCGGTGTCGCCGGCCCTGGGGTCGACGGCCGCGCTGTCGGCGGTGCCGCCCGGTGCCGGCAGTCCGCCGAGGACGGCGGCGAGCCGGGCGGCGGCGGCCGTGTCGGGACGGGCGGGCAGGTCGACCAGGCCGCCCCACTGACGGGGCTGCTCCAGGGCGATGACCCGTCCCAGGCCCCAGACCTGAGCCTGGTCGGGGCGGGGCCCGGCGTCCCCGGGTGCCGTCCGTACGCCCTCCGCGGTGGCGGCCCAGAGCCGCCCGCTCAGACCCGCGTCGGCCGCGGCCTGGGCGAGGGCGAGGGTGACGCGGGCGGCCGGGTCCAGGCCGGCGGGGACGGGGCCGGTCGTATCGGAGCCGGCACCGGCCGGCGCCGCGAGACCGGACCCGCCCGCAGCGGGCGTGCGCGGAGTCCTGGGCGCGGCCGTCCCCGCCGTGCCCGTCTCGGGGCCGCCGAGGGCGAGCAGCGACAGCACGCCGTCGGCTCGGACGTCCCGCAGCAGCTCGGCGAGGGCGGCCCGGCCGGTGCGGTCGGCGGGGACCTCGATCAGGGTGACCGTCGCGCCGGTGGCGGCGAGCGCGTCGTCCGCGGCCGCTGCCCAGGGCTGGCCGGGTGCGGTGAGTACGGCCCAACTCCGCTGCGGCGCACGGCCCGTCGCGGTGTCCAGGGCGCGCCAGGCGATGCCGTAGCGCCAGCGGTCCAGGGCGGAGCGGTCCAGGCTGCGCCGCCGCCACGACGACAACGCGGGCAGGACAGCGGCCAACTCGTCCTGTGCGGGGTCGAGTTCGAGTTCCCCGGCCAGCCGCTCCAGGTCGCCGCGTTCGACTGCGGCCCAGAATCCCGCGTCGGCGAGGTCGCCGGTGCCGGATGTGGTGGGCTCGGTGCGGTCCCGCAGGTCGTCGAGCCAGAAGCGGCGGCGCTGGAAGGCGTACGTGGGCAGGGCCGGTGGCGTGCCGCCCGTTCCCGGGGCCAGGGGCCGCCAGTCGACGCCGGGCAGGCCGCGGACGAAGCCCTCGGCGACGGACGTGGTGAAGCGGGCCATGCCGCCTTCGTCGCGGCGCAGGGTGCCCACCGCGACGGCTTCGCATTCGGCGTCCTCGAAGGTCGCGGCCATGGCGGTGGTGAGCACCGGGTGCGCGCTGGACTCGACGAAGAACCGGAAACCGTCGCTCTCCATGGCCAGCACCGCGGCCTGGAAGTCCACCGGGCGGCGGGCGTTGAGATACCAGTACGCGTTGTCGAGGGTCTCCGTGTCGACCAGGCCGCCGGTTACGGTCGAGTAGAACGGGACGGTGGCGCGACGCGGCGCGATGTGCGCGAACAGCTCCAGGATCCGCTCGCGCAGCGGCTCGACCTGGGCGCAGTGCGAGGCGACCGTCGACCCGACGATCCGGGCGCGGACGCCGTCCGCCTCGCACGCGGCAACGAACTCCGTCAGGGCCTCCGTGCCGCCGGCCACGGTGACCGCGGTCGGGCCGTTGCGCCCGGCGATGTCCAGTCGCCCGTCCCAGGCCGCGATCCGGGACTCGGCCTCGGCGACAGGCAGTGCCACGGAGGCGACCGCGCCGTTGCCGACGAGTTCGGCGGCGAACAGCGCGCTGCGCAGCGCGATGAGCTCGGCGGCGTCCTCCAGGGTCAGGGCCCCGGCGACGAGCGCGGCGGCGATCTCGCCCTGGCTGCTGCCGACGACGGCGGCGGGTTCGACGCCGACGGACCGCCACAGTTCGGCCAGGGAGACGTTGACGGCGAACAGCACGGGCTGCAGGACCTCGATCAGGTCCACGGAGGGTGCGCCGGGGACGCCGCGGACGACATCGGTGACGGACCAGTCCAGGTGGGTGCGCAGCGCCGCGTCGCACTGGGCGAACCGTTCGGCGAACACCGGTGAGGTGTCGAGGAGTTCGGCGCCCATTCCCTTCCACTGCGAGCCCTGTCCGGGGAAGACGAAGGCGACCCTGCCGCGGACGTCGGCGGCGCCGGTGACGACGCCTGCGGCGGGCGTGCCGCCGGCGAGCCCGGTGAGGGCGGCGGCGGCCTGGCTGCGGTCGCCGGCCAGGACGACGGCCCGCTGCTCCAGGACGGTCCTGGTGGTGGCCAGGGCGTGCCCGATCTCGGCGTCCGAGGCGCCGGGCCGTTCGGCGACGAAGGCCGCGAGACGGCCGGCCTGCGCGCGGAGCGCGGGCGCGGACTTGGCGGAGAGTACCCACGGGACGGCGGCTCCGGGCGCGGCGGGCCCGGCGGACGCTGCGGACTCGTAAGGCGCGGGGTGCTCGGCGGGCCGAGCGGGCTCGGCGGCCTCGGCTGCCTCCGCCGGCTCGGCGGGCGGCTCCTCGAGGATGACGTGCGCGTTGGTCCCGCTGATGCCGAAGGACGAGACGGCGGCGCGGCGCGGGCGCCCGAGGTCGGGCCAGGGTACGGGTGCGTTCAGCAGCCGGACCCGGCCGGACGACCAGTCCACCTCGGGCGAGGGCTCGTCGGCGTGCAGGGTGCTGGGCAGCGTGCCGTGACCCATCGCCATGACCATCTTGATCAGGCCGGCGACACCGGCGGCGGCCTGGGTGTGGCCGATGTTGGACTTGATGGAGCCCAGCCACAGCGGCTGGTCGTCGTCGTGTTCCCTGCCGTACGTGGCGAGCAGGGCCTGCGCCTCGATGGGGTCGCCGAGGCTGGTGCCGGTGCCGTGGGCCTCGACGGCGTCCACCTCGCCGCCGGTGAGGCCGGCGTTGGTGAGGGCGGCGCGGATGACGCGCTGCTGGGAGGGGCCGTTGGGGGCGGTCAGGCCGTTGCTCGCGCCGTCCTGGTTGACCGCGGAGCCGCGCATCACGGCCAGCACGCGGTGGCCGTTGCGGCGCGCGTCCGACAGCCGCTCGACCACCAGCATGCCGACGCCCTCCGAGAAGCCGGTGCCGTCCGCGGCCGCAGCGAAGGCCCGGCAGCGGCCGTCGGGGGAGAGCACGCGCTGGCGGCTGAACTCCACGAACCCGAACGGGCTCGGCATCACCGTCACCCCGCCGACCAGGGCGAGCGAGCACTCCCCCGCCCGCAGCGCCTGAGCCGCCAGGTGGAGGGCGACGAGCGACGACGAGCACGCGGTGTCCACCGTCATGGCCGGACCTTCGAGGCCGAGGACGTACGAGACCCGGCCGGAGATGACGCTCAGCACGTTCCCGGTGACCGAGTAGCCCTCGACACGCTGCTGCAGGTCGGGGTCCTGGCCGTAGCCGGTGCCGACCGCGCCGACGAAGACACCGGTGCGGCTGCCGCGCAGCGTGGCCACGTCGATGCCGGCCCGCTCCACCGCCTCCCACGCCGCTTCCAGCACGAGGCGCTGCTGCGGGTCCATCGCCAGCGCCTCGCGCGGCGAGATGCCGAACAGCTCGGCGTCGAACTCGGTGGCGCCGCGCACGAATCCGCCCTGCTGGGCGTAGCTCTTGCCCGACCGGGCCGGGTCCGGGTCGTAGAGGTCCGCGAGGTCCCAGCCGCGGTCGGTCGGGAACCCGGAGATCGCGTCGGTGCCCGACGCCACCAGGTCCCACAGCTGCTCGGGCGAGTCCGCGCCGCCGGGGAAGCGGCAGGCCATGGCGACGACGGCGATCGGGTCGTCGTCGGACGCTCGCGCCGGTGGGGCGGCGCCGGCCGGAAGGTCGTGCCCGGAGGGTGCCGCGCCGAGGCCCAGCTCGTCCTCCAGATGGGCGGCGAGGGCGTCGGGCGTCGGGTGGTCGAAGATCAGGGTGGCCGCGAGCCGCTGTCCGGTGGCGGTGCCGAGGCGGTTGCGCAGTTCGACGGCGGTCAGCGAGTCGAAGCCCATGTCCTTGAACGCGCGGGCGGGATCGACGGCGGCAGGCGAGCCGTGCCCGAGCACCGCGGCCACGTGCGTCCGCACGACGTCGCGCAGCGCCTCGGTGCGTTCGGCGGGCGGCAGCGCGGACAGTCGCTGGACGAGGGCCGACGCGTTCGTGTCAGTGGCGCTGCTCGCCGTTGCCCGAGTCCTGCGGGCGCCGCCCGGGGTGGTGGCCAGTCCGCGGGTGAGGGTGCGGAACGCCTCGCCGGCGGTCTGGGCGTCTCCGGTCTCTGGTGCCAGGCGCGCGGTGACCGCCAGCGGCACGTCCCAGCCCACCGCCGCGTCGAACAAAGCCAGACCCTGCTCGACACTCATCGGCACCACACCAGAACGCACCAGGCGGGCACGATCCACATCATCCAGCGACCCGGTCAGCTCCGAATCGGTGGCCCAGTGGCCCCACGCCATCGACACGCCCGCCAAGCCGTCGATGCGCCGCACACCCGCCAGAGTGTCCAGGAAGGTGTTGGCCGCCGCGTAGTTCGCCTGACCCGCCGTACCCACCACACCGGCCAGCGACGAGAACACCGCGAACAACGACAGGTCCA
>NZ_JBIRRR010000027.1:0-77844 GCF_044333795.1 Streptomyces sp. NPDC020917
TGGATCAGCGGCCCCTCCGCCACCAGCGACATCGAACTCGACCGCGTCGAAGGCGTCCACGGACCCCGCACCCTCGACGCCATCATCACCACCCCCTGAACGACCCCTACGAGGCCGTGGCGGGGGCAGTGGCGAGGAGGGTGTCGCGGCGCACGAGTGCGGCGTACCGGCCGTCCAGGGCCACAAGTTCGTCGTGGGTGCCGCGTTCCATGATCTGTCCGGCGTCCAGGACCACGATCTGGTCGGCGTCGCGGACGGTGGACAGGCGGTGCGCGATGGTGAGGGTGGTGCGGCCGGCGGAGAGGGCGTCGATGGCCTGCTGGACAGCCGCCTCGGTCCGGGTGTCCAGCGCGCTGGTGGCCTCGTCGAGGATGAGGACCGGCGGGTCGCGCAGGATGGTGCGCGCTATGGCGAGCCGCTGCTTCTCGCCGCCGGAGAAGCGGTAGCCGCGCTCGCCGACGAGGGTGTCGTAGCCGTCGGGCAGGGACGCGATGTGGTCGTCGATCTGCGCGGCGCGCGCGGCGGCCCGGATCTCCTCGTCCGTGGCGTCCGGCTTGGCGAAGCGCAGGTTCTCGGCGACGGAGGCGTGGAAGAGGTAGGTCTCCTGGGAGACCACGCCGACCGCGGCGGCGAGGGTGTCGAAGGTCAGGTCGCGTACGTCGGTCCCGTCGAGCGTGACCCGGCCGCTTGTCACGTCGTACAGCCGCGGCACCAGGTAGCTGAGGGTGCTCTTGCCCGAGCCGGTCGCACCGACCACGGCGAGGCTGCTGCCCGCGGGCAGGTCGATGTCGATGCCCTGGAGGGTGGGCGCGCCGGTCTCGTCGTAGGAGAAGTCGACGTTCTCGAAGCGGACGTCACCGCGGACCCGCTCGATCCGCACGGCGTCGGGCTTCTCGGTGATGTCGACGGGCAGGTCGAGGTACTCGAAGATGCGCTGGAACAGCGCGAGCGAGGTCTGCACCTGCACGCCGGTGGCCAGCAGCGAGACGGTGGGCCGGAACATGCCCTGCTGCAGCGAGACGAAGGCGACGAGCGTGCCGATGGAGATCGACGAGCCGCCGTGGCCGGTGGTCAGTCCGGCCGCCCAGTACAGCAGCGCGGGCATGGCCGACATGACGATGCCGATCACGGCCATCCGCCAGCGGCCCTGCATGTTGGAGCGCACCTCGAGGTCGACGAGGCGCTCGGACTCGGTGGAGAAGTCGCGGGCCAGGGACTCGCCGCGGCCCATGGTGCGGCCGAGCAGGATGCCGCTGACCGAGAGGGACTCGGTGACGATCGCGGACATCGCCGCCATCTGCTTCTGGCGCTCGGTGGTGATCTTCTTGCGTTCGCGGCCGACCTTGCGGGCGACCCAGACGAACACCGGGAGCAGCAGCAGGGAGACCACGGTCAGCCGCCAGTCGAGGGCGACCATGGCGACCACGGAGGCGATCACCGCGGTGGCGTTGGAGACCAGCGAGGTCGCGGTGGAGGTGACGGTGGCCTGCATCCCGCCGATGTCGTTGGCGATGCGCGACTGCACCTCACCGGTGCGGGTCCTGGTGAAGAACGCGAGCGACATGCGCTGCAGCCGCTCGTAGACGGCGGTGCGCAGGTCGTGCATGACCCGCTGGCCGACAGTGGTGGAGATCAGCGTCTGGAGCACGCCGAAGACACCGTTGGCGACGGCGGTGGCGATCATGCCGAGGGCGAGCAGGCTGAGCAGCCCGGTGCGGCCCTGCGGGATCGCGGTGTCGAGGATCGCCTTCAGCAGGAACGGCGAGGCGACCGAGACGAGGGAGGACAGGCCGACGAGGATGCCGACGACGGTGAGGCGCCCGCGGTACGGGCGGAACAGCCGCATGATCCGGCGGACGTCGGTGGGGGTGGCGGGCTTTTTCTTGTTCGGTGGGGTCCACCGGGAGGCGAGATCGTTTTCGGGGCGCAAAGGACTCCTTGGGCATGCGGGGCCCCAGCCGCGCGCCGATGTCCGGGCGCGCCGGGGTCAGGACATTGGGAGTGTAGTTCATTGTTACCTATACTCACAATGAACCTTTGTCCTGATACCCTCGGAGCATGGATACGCCCACCCTCCCGCCGGCCGTCGCACCCGTTCCGGCCGAGGCCGCAGAGCGGCCCGAGGAGCGTCCCGACGAGGTGACCGCGCGGCTCGCCGACCAGCTGCTCGGCCTCAGCCGGCGGCTGCACCGCGCTCAGCGCCGCCTGATGGAACCGCTGGGTGTCACCCCGGCGCAGTCCCGGCTGCTGCGCGCCCTCGCGCACTGCACCGAGCCGCCCCGGATGGCCGACCTCGCGCAGCGCCTGGAGGTGGTGCCGCGCGCGGTGACGAGCCTGGTCGACGCACTGGAGGAGCGCGGGCTGGTGCGGCGGGTGCCGGATCCGGACAACCGCCGGGTGATCCGCATCGAGCTGCGCGACGAGGGCGCCCGCGTGCTGCGGGATCTGCGCCAGGCCCGGCGCACCGCGGCCGCCGAACTGCTCTCCCCGCTCGACGACGGCCAGCGGGCGGCGCTGACCGCGCTGCTGGCCGTGCTCGACGAGGAGGAGCCGCACCCCGGCCGGAGCTGACCCGGCCGGGCGGGCACTCGCCCCGGGCCTCCCGCCTGCGCGAGAGCGCTCGAAGCCGCCCTGCCCGGCGAGGAAGCGCCGACCGCTACTTGGAGAGGTTCGCGCGCTCGTCGACCGGGCCACCCTGCGCGACGACGGTCGGGGCGAGCTGGCTGGTGCAGGCGCTGCAGCGCTTGGCGGCGGCCGGCACCGCGGTCAGGCACTCGGGGCACTCGCGCACGGGCGCGTTCGCGGCCTTGGGGAAGAACCGCGCCTGCATCTTGTTCATCGGCATCACCACCAGGAAGTAGATCACCGCGGCCACGATCACGAAGCTGATCACCGCGTCGATGAACACCCCGTAGGGGAACGTCACGCCGGACGCGCGGAACGACTTGGCGCTGAAGTCGCCGGTCGCACCGCTGGCCAGGCCGACGACAGGCGTCAGGAACGCCTTGACGAAAGCCGTCACCAGTGCGGTGAAGGCCGCACCGATGACGATGCCGACGGCGAGGTCGACGACGTTGCCGCGGAGCAGAAATGCCCGGAAGCCCTTCATGGGTGGGGGTCCCCTCTGTGGTCAAGAATCTTGAGCGGCCAACAGCATGCCAACTCCGCCACAGAGGGGCCAATCCGGTGTGCCCTCGGTCACACTTTCTGCTGATTCGTGGCTCAGTTCCGCCAGGTGTCGTTCAGTACGACCTTGCCCGAACTCGGTACGGTGGCCGTCCGGTTGGCACCGGATTCCCAGGTGACCGCGCCGCTTGCGTCCTTCCGGATGTACTTGTACTGAAAGGCGGTGCCGGCGGGCATCGCCACGTCGGCCTTCCACACCGGGTAGCCGGCCGACGACAGCGGCACGGCCTGGGAGGTGTCCCAGCCGCCGAGCGCGCCCGCGTCGCCCGAGACGAAGATGTTCTGGCCGAACACGGTCGTCGCGTTGACGGCGAAGGACGCGCCGGCCGACGGGTCGGGCGTCCCGCTGCCCCCGTCCGTTCCGGTGGTCCCGCTGCCGGTCCCGGAGCACGGCGCGCCGACGTAGAGGGCGACCGCGTCGCCCGCGCCGACCGTGGCGGTGAACTTGCCGTCGGAGCCGACGGTGTACGTGGCGCCGCTGTGCTGCACGTCGCAGTAGGTGCCGGCGGGCAGCGAGGTGGTGAACGTCTGGGTCAGCGCGCCGCTCTCGTGGTTGATCGCCACGTAGCCCTTGCTGCCGCGGCCGAAGGCGATGGCGTTGTTGCCGTTGTCCCACCAGTTGGTCACGCCGGTGCCGGCCACCGCGTTGTGGAAGCCGACCATGCCGGCGATCTGCGGCCAGGCGTGCTGGCACTTCCAGCCGTCGCTGTAGCAGGCGTTGACGGTGCCGCCGTTGGGCGGGCCGGCGTCGTTGTCGGAGAACTCGTAGCCGGAGTAGACGTTCGGCGAGCCGTAGTTCCAGGCCAGCAGGTAGACGTTGGCCAGGGTGTAGGTGTTGCCGTACTTGTAGTTGAGGGTGGAGCCGTTGCGCTCGGTGTCCCAGTTGTCCACGAACGTACGGGAGTTGGCACTGGGCAGGTAACCGGCGCCCCAGGAGGGGCCCCAGGTGCTGAGGTAGGCGAGCTTCTCGCTGCTGAAGATCCGCTTGAGGTCGTAGGCGCCCTGGAAGAGGTCGACGTCGCCGGTGCCGGTGTACTCGGTGGGCTGCACCGCCTCGCCCGCGCCGTAGATGACCTCCTGGGCCCAGAAGACGCCCGGGTTGGTGAGCTTGGCCTTGATCGCGGCGAGGTCGCCGTCCGCGATGTGCTTGGCCGCGTCGACGCGGAAGCCGTCGACGCCCAGCGCGATCAGGTGGTTGAGGTAGCCGGCGATCGTGCCGCGCACGTAGTCGCTGCCGGTGTCGAGGTCGGCGAGCCCGCTCAGCTCGCAGTTCTGCACGTTGTCGCGGTTGGTGTAGTCGCTGATATTCGTCCGGCAGCTGTGGAAGTCCTGGTCCTGGTAGTAGCCGGGGTAGTTGTACTTGGTGTAGCTGCTGCCGCCGGTGCCGGTGCCGGAGCCCGCCGACATGTGGTTGATCACCGCGTCGGCGATGACCTTGACGCCCGCCGCGTGGCAGGTGTTCACCATGTTCTGGAACGAGGTGGCGTCGCCGAGCCGGCCGGCGATCTTGTAGCTGACGGGCTGGTAGGACGTCCACCACTGGGAGCCCTGGATGTGCTCCTCGGGCGGGGAGACCTCGACGTAGCCGTAGCCGTCGGGGCCGAGGGTGCTGGTGCACGCCTGGGCCACCGAGTCGAACTTCCACTCAAAAAGGGTCGCGGTCACGTCCTTGCCGCCCGGCGGGGCGGCCTGCGCCGGGTGCTGGGCGGAGACGGCGATCAGGCCGGCCGAGGCGAGCAGTGCGGCCAGCGCGCCATTGACGACGCGGGATCTCATGGGCGGCTCCTTCGGAAGGCGGGCAGCATGCTGCCCTCGAAGGCAGCCACGCGCCTGGCCGCCGGTGGGGGAAGGGAGCCCGGTCCGTCGGGCTCCGCCGAGGAGCTTCCCGCCGTGGGCGCGTACGCGTCAATACGCGGACGGAAGAAGTTTCGTGCGCTTTCTGCAAACTCTTTCGGCCGGCGCTCTCCCGGTGACCGGCGCCTGGTGACGTCCCGTCAGGCCGCCAGGTGCGCGGTGTCGCCCATCACCACGACCGGGTGGGCGGACGGCTGCAGGGTGTTCAGCAGGTAGCGCAGGGCGTCCTTGGACACCGTCACGCAGGCCGAGGTGCCCACGCCGTGGTCCAGGTGGATCCAGATGCCGCCGCCGCGGGACTGGCCGAGCGGGCGGGTGGGGTCGCTGGGCGAGGTGCCGACCACCCGGTTGTAGTCGATGGCGATGACGTAGTCGAAGTCGTGGTGGTAGCTCTTCGGCCAGGACGCGGGCGTGGTGAACGCCGTCGACTGGTGGTAGGGCAGCCGCGAGCCGGGGTCGGGCAGCAGGCCGCCCGCGTCGTGCAGGGTGAAGACGCCGATCGGGCTCTTCAGGTCGCCCTCGTGGTGCTGGAGTGTCCAGCCGTGGATGGCGTTGTGCGACGGCCAGCTGGGCCCGCGGTGCCAGACGCCGCCACTGCGGGTGAACAGGGTCACGGTGGACTTCGAGTGGTCCGGGTTCGCGCCGTAGACGACCAGCGCCTGCCGGGCCGTCGCCGGGACCTGGGCCGTCAACCGCGGGCCCACGCCCGGCAGGGTGCGGGTGTCGTCGGCGGGAGCGGCGTGCGAGCCGCCCGACCGCCCGCCCGGGGAGGAGGCGGAAGCGTGCGCGGCGCCCGAGCCGGCCTTGCCGCCGCAACCGGCGAGCAGCAGCGCGCACACCGCCGTGGCCGCGTACACCGCCTTGCGCGCGGCACCCATCGTCCGTCCCATTTCCGAACCTCCCGCGGGCCGTCCCCGGCACGTCCCTTCCGTCACACGAACGTATCGCGGGCGATGGCGCGTTCCGTCCCGGGGCGCCGGAAAACCTGTTGACCCGGTCCCGCCGACGCGCGAACCTTGCACGGCTCCTGACCGCTCCCGTCAGGGTTCCTCCGCATTTGCCGCAGTCCGGCGGACGGATCCCGATGTGCCGACCGCGTTCGCGCGGTGTCCCCGTGCCGGTCCCGCCCTCGCAGAGATCCCAGGACCTCATGCCGTCCCTCCGAAGTCTTCCGTTCCCCGACCCCGGCGTGCCCGACGTCCGCTCCGGGTTCCGCTTCCTGCTCTGGCTGGAGATCCGCCAGTGGCGGGGGCAGGCGGCCGCCGCTGCCTGGGGCACCCTCCATCTGGCGGCCGTCGCGAGCTTCCCGGCCACCGTGGGCATGGCCGTGCAGGCCGTCGTCGACCGCTCGGGTACCAAGCTGGCTCTGGCCGGCGGCCTGATGCTGCTGCTCGGTGTCCTGACGGCCGTCGGCGACACGATGCTGCACCGCACCGCGGTGACCAACTGGATCTCCGCCGCCGCCCGCGTCCAGCAGTTGCTCGCCCGCAAGACCGTCGCGCTGGGCTCGGTGCTCACCCGGCGGGTGGCGGCCGGCGAGGTGGTGGCGGTCAGCACCGGCGACGTCGAGAAGATCGGCTGGTTCGTGGAGGCGCTGGCCCGCTTCACCTCCGCGCTGCTGGCCACCGTCGGGATCGCCGTGGCGCTGCTGGTCTACCAGCCCAGGCTCGGGCTGCTGGTGGCGGCCGCGGTGCCGGTGCTGGCCCTGGCCGTGCTGCCGCTGCTGCCGGCCGCGACGCGACGCGCCGACCTGCAGCGGGAGAAGGCCGGCCGGGCCACCGAGCTGGCCTCCGACACCGTCGCGGGGCTGCGCGTGCTGCGCGGCATCGGCGGCGAGGAGCTGTTCCTGGACCGGTACCGCCGGGCCTCCCAGGAGGTGCGGACCGCCGCCGTGCGCAGCGCCCGGATGTGGGCGCTGATCTCCGCGGTCCAGGTGGCGCTGCCGGGACTGCTGCTGGTCGGCGTGGCCTGGTACGGGGTGCGGCTCGCCCTCGACGGCCGCATCTCGGTGGGCGAACTGGTCACCGTGTACGGCGCGGTGGGCTTCCTGATGCTGCCGCTGCGCAACTTCCAGGAGATCGCCATGGCCTGGTCGTTCTCCCGCCCCTCGGCCAAACGGGCGGCGCGGGTGCTGGGCCTGGAGCGGTCCGCCGGGGAGGCCGGGCAGGCCGGCGCACCCGGGCATGCCGGCTCGGCCGGAGAGGCCGGGGGGAGCGCCGCGCGGACGGCCGCCGGCGACGGCGCGCCGCCAGCCGGTGACCTCCGTGAACTCCGTGAACTCCACGACCCCGTCACGGGGTTGACCGCTCCCGCCGGACTGCTCACCGCCGTGGTCTGCGGCGACCCGGACGCGGCCGGCCGGCTCGCGGACCGGCTGGGCGGCCACAGCCCGCAGGCCGCCGGCGAGGCGTCCGCCGAACTCGGCGGGCAGCCGCTCGACGCCCTGCCGCTGGCCGCGGCCAGGAGCACGGTGCTGGTCCAGGACAAGGACCCGGTGCTGCTGTCCGGCACCCTCGCCGAGCTGCTCGACGTGCCCTCCTCGGGGCGGGTCGACGCCGGCGCCGCCCTCGCCGCGGCCCAGTGCCAGGACGTGCTCGACGCCCTCGTGCAGTCCCTTGCCGGCCCCGACGCGGAGACCGGCGACCCGATGCGGGCGCGGATCACCGAGCGGGGCCGCTCGCTGTCCGGCGGCCAGCGGCAGCGCCTGGCGCTGGCCCGCTCGCTGGTCACCGACCCCGAGGTGCTGGTCCTGGACGAGCCGACGTCGGCGGTCGACGCGCACACCGAGGCGCGGATCGCCCGCGGCCTGCACGAGATCAGGGCCGGGCGCACCACGGTGGTGCTCACCTCCAGCCCGCTGGTGCTGGACCGGGCCGACCTCGTGGTGTTCGTCGACGAGGGCAGGGCGGCGGCCGGCGGCCGCCATCTGGACCTGCTGCACACCAACCCGCGCTACCGGGCCGTGGTGACCCGCGAGACCGAGGCGGAGGCGGCCGCCGCCGTGCCGCCGCAGCCGGGGCCGGCGGCACCCGGCGCCCGTACCACCCCACCGATGGAGGAGTCCGCATGATCGGCGTGCGACCGCCGGAGTACGACCCGGCCGCGCCGCAGCAGAGCACCACCCTGCCGGTGGGCTCGCCGGCCACGGTCCGCGCCTACGTGCGCGACCTGGTCCGGCGGCACCGGCGGGACTTCGGGCTGCTGATGGGCGCGAACACCGTCGCCGTGGTCGCGTCCATGGTCGGCCCGTACCTGCTGGGCGGCATGGTGCAGGACCTGTCGACCGGCCACCGGGACATCCGTCTCGGCCCGATCGTCTGGCTGTTCGTGGCCGCGCTGGTGGTACAGGCGTTCTTCGTGCGGCTGGAGCAGCTGCGCGGCGCGGTGCTGGGCGAGCGGATGCTGGCCGACCTGCGCGAGGACTTCCTGGTCCGCTCGGTGGCGCTGCCGCCCGGCGTGCTGGAGCGGGCCGGCACCGGCGACCTGCTGTCGCGGATCACCACGGACGTGGATCGGCTGTCCAACGCGATGCGCGAGGCGGTGCCGCAGCTGGTGATCGCCGTGGTGTGGACGGTGCTGCTGCTGGGCGCGCTGACCTTCACCGCGCCGCCGCTGGCGCTGGCCGTGCTGGTCGCGGTGCCGCTGCTGGTGGCGGGCTGCCGGTGGTACTTCCGGCGGGCGCCGCAGGCGTACCGCTCGGAGGCCGCCGGGTACGCGGCGGTCGCCGCGGTGCTCGCCGAGTCGGTGGACGCCGGCCGCACCATCGAGGCGCACGGCCTGGGCGACCGCCGCGAGGACCTGTCGCGGCTGCGCATCCGGCAGTGGGTGGCGTGGGAGCGGTACACGATGTGGCTGCGCAGCGTGCTGTTCCCGGTGATCAACCTGACCCACACGGTGATCCTGGCCGCCGTGCTGATGATCGGCGGCGCCATGGCCCTCAACGGCTGGGTCACCGCGGGCGAGCTGACCACCGGCGCGCTGTACGCGCAGATGCTCGTGGACCCGGTGAACCTGATCCTGCGCTGGTACGACGAGCTGCAGGTGGCGCAGGTGTCGCTGGCCCGCCTGGTGGGGGTGCGCGAGGTCGCCGAGGACGACGGCGACGCGTCCCTCGCCCCGGACGGCCGGCACGTCGCCGCGCAGAAGGTGCGGTTCGGCTACCGCGCGGGCAGCGACGTGCTGCACGACGTGACGCTCAGCGTCGCTCCGGGGACCCGGCTGGCGCTGGTCGGCCCGTCGGGTGCGGGCAAGTCCACGCTCGGGCGGCTGCTGGCCGGCATCTACGCGCCGCGGGTGGGCGAGGTGACGCTCGGCGGCGCGGAGCTGGCCCGGATGCCCGCCGAGCGGGTCCGCTCGCACGTGGCCCTGGTCAACCAGGAGCACCATGTGTTCGTCGGCTCGCTGCGGGACAACCTGCGGCTGGCGCGCGCCGGGGCGACCGACGACGAGCTGTGGGCGGCGCTGGCCGCGGTCGACGCCGACGACTGGGCCCGCGCCCTGGACGGCGGGCTCGACACCGAGGTGGGTTCCGGCGGTTCGGTGCTGACCCCGGCCCAGGCGCAGCAGCTCGCGCTGGCCCGGCTGGTGCTGGCCGACCCGCACACCCTGGTGCTGGACGAGGCCACCTCGCTGCTCGACCCGCGGGCCGCCCGCCATCTGGAACGGTCGCTGTCGCGGGTGCTGGACGGCCGGACCGTGGTGGCCATCGCGCACCGCCTGCACACCGCGCACGACGCGGACGTGATCGCGGTGGTCGAGGACGGCCGGATCAGCGAGCTGGGCAGCCACCACCAGCTGGTCGCCGCCGGCGGTGCCTACGCGGCGCTGTGGCGGTCCTGGCACGGATAGCCGTCCGCTGCGGGCCCTCACCGGGCCCGCCCTCACCCGGTCCGGGCCCCCCGCGGGCGCGGACCGGGTCGCGGGGTCTCAGCCCAGGATGCCCAGCGCGCCGAGCGCGCTCGCCCCGCCGATGATGAAGAACGCCGGCGTCAGCACCTTCAGCTCGACCCAGCTGCCGGCCCGGAACCGCATGAACTTCGGCGGCCCCAGCGGGTACCAGCGCTTGCGGGCTATCGGGATCGGCCACAGGATCGGGCAGCCCGAGACGGTGATCGCGTCGCCCACGCAGTGCACCAGCGCCCCCAGGATGATGGGCAGGCCGATCCACATGTAGTGCTGGCCGGGCTGGGTGAACAGCCACGCCTTGCCGTTGCCCGGGTCGTCCAGCACTTCGGCGAGCACCCAGGCGCTGAAGGCGCCGAGCAGCCACACGATCACATGGCTGGAGGCCCTGGCCGCCCGCCACAGCAGGCCCTCCACCGCCAGCACCATGTGGACGAAGAGGATCGCCAGCACCGCCCAGCGCCCGCCGTAGACCGCCGCCGCCGAGCAGCCGGTGCCGATCAGCGCGGCCCACACCGCGGTGTGGGTCAGCGTGCGGTGCCCGCCCGTGCGGCGCGGGTCGTGCCTGCCGCGGGTCGCGTTGTAGGTGGCGTGCGCGATGGCGTCGATGATCTTGCACGCGGCCTTCGACAGCGGACCGAAGGAGTGGGAGATCGTCGCGGCATGGTGGTCCAGGTCCGGGGCGAGGGCCGCGCCCGAGCTGATCAGCGCACCGACCACGAGTGTCGGCCAGGGCATCGGGTGGCCCACTCCCGCGGCCACGGCTCCCGCACCCATCCAGGCAGCCGCTCCGGACAGTGAGTGCGCAGGTCCCATCATGGTGGTGCTCAGCCCCCCTATACCGCCGTCCTGAGGCGGAGTTGACGCATCGTTGAGCGCACACCCTACCGTTGGTGATCACGGTCCTCGTCGTCCGGTTCCGCCACCGCGGCCGGGGGCGGGCAAGATGGAGGGGTGACCCTTATCGATCAGCTGCCGTCCGACGCCGACCCCGATGCCCTCTTCGAAGCCTTCTCGACGTGGGCCGAGGGGCAGGGCATCACCCTGTACCCGGCCCAGGAGGAGGCGCTGATCGAGGTGGTCTCGGGCGCGAACGTGATCCTGTCCACCCCGACCGGGTCGGGAAAGAGCCTGGTCGCGGCGGGTGCGCACTTCGCCGCCCTGGCCCGGGACGACGTCACCTTCTACACCGCGCCGATCAAGGCGCTGGTCTCGGAGAAGTTCTTCGACCTGTGCAAGCTCTTCGGCACCGAGAACGTCGGCATGCTCACCGGCGACGCGTCGGTGAACCCGGACGCGCCGGTGATCTGCTGCACCGCGGAGGTGCTGGCCTCGATCGCGCTGCGCGACGGCAGGAGCGCGGACGTCGGCCAGGTCGTCATGGACGAGTTCCACTTCTATGCCGAACCGGATCGCGGGTGGGCCTGGCAGATCCCGCTGCTGGAGCTGCCGCAGGCGCAGTTCCTGCTGATGTCGGCGACGCTCGGTGACGTCTCCCGGTTCGAGGAGGACCTGAAGCGGCGCACCGGGCGGCCCACCGCGGTCGTCCGGTCCGCGAGCCGGCCGGTGCCGCTGAGCTACGAGTACCGGACGACGACGCTGACCGAGACCCTCACCGAACTGCTGGAGACCCGGCAGTCCCCCGTCTACATCGTGCACTTCACCCAGGCCGCCGCCGTGGAGCGGGCGCAGGCGCTGATGAGCATCAACATGTGCACGCGGGCGGAGAAGGACGCCATCGCCGACCTCATCGGCAACTTCCGGTTCACCACCGCCTTCGGGCGCAATCTGTCGCGATTCGTGCGGCACGGCATCGGCGTGCACCACGCGGGGATGCTGCCGAAGTACCGGCGGCTGGTGGAGAAGCTCGCCCAGGCCGGGCTGCTGAAGGTGATCTGCGGCACCGACACCCTGGGGGTGGGCGTCAACGTCCCCATCCGCACGGTGCTGTTCACCGCGCTGACCAAGTACGACGGGCAGCGGGTGCGGGTGCTGCGGGCCCGCGAGTTCCACCAGATCGCCGGCCGGGCCGGGCGGGCCGGCTTCGACACCGCCGGCTTCGTGGTGGCGCAGGCCCCCGAGCACGTCGTCGAGAACGAGCGGGCGCTGGCCAAGGCCGGCGACGACCCGAAGAAGCGCCGCAAGGTGGTCCGCAAGAAGGCGCCCGAGGGCTTCGTCAACTGGTCGCAGGCGACCTTCGAGAAGCTGATCGGTTCCGAGCCGGAGCCGCTGACCTCCCGCTTCCGCGTCACCCACGCCATGCTGCTGTCGGTGATCGCCCGGCCGGGCAACGCCTTCGACGCGATGCGCCGGCTGCTGGAGGACAACCACGAGGACCGCCGCTCCCAGCTGCGCCACATCCGCCGCGCCATCGCGATCTACCGCTCGCTGCTGGACGGCGGCGTGGTGGAGCGCCTCGACGAGCCGGACGCCGAGGGCCGGATCGTCCGGCTGACCGTCGACCTGCAGCAGGACTTCGCGCTGAACCAGCCGCTGTCGACCTTCGCGCTGGCCTCCTTCGACCTGCTCGACCCCGACTCCCCCTCCTACGCGCTGGACATGGTGTCCGTGGTGGAGTCCACGCTCGACGACCCGCGGCAGATCCTCGCCGCGCAGCAGAACCGGGCCCGCGGGGACGCGGTGGCCGCGATGAAGGCCGACGGGGTCGAGTACGAGGAGCGGATGGAGCGGCTGCAGGACATCTCCTACCCCAAGCCGATGGAGGAGCTGCTGCTGCACGCCTACGGGCTGTACCGCAAGAGCCACCCGTGGGTCGGCGACCACCCGCTGTCGCCGAAGTCCGTGGTGCGGGACATGTACGAACGCGCCATGACCTTCTCGGAGTTCGTCTCGTACTACGAGCTGGCCAGGACCGAGGGGATCGTGCTCCGCTATCTGGCCGGCGCCTACAAGGCGCTGGAGCACACGGTGCCCGACGACCTGAAGTCCGAGGACTTCCAGGACCTGACGGCCTGGCTGGGCGAGCTGGTCCGGCAGGTCGACTCCAGCCTGCTCGACGAGTGGGAGCAGCTGGCCAACCCCGAGGAGGAGAGCGCCGAGGAGGCCGCCGAGCGGGCCGACCAGGTCAAGCCGGTCACCTCCAACGCCCGTGCCTTCCGGGTGCTGGTCCGCAACGCGCTCTTCCGCCGGGTCGAGCTGGCCGCACTGGAGAAGTACGCGGAACTGGGCGGGCTGGACGCGGACGCCGGCTGGGACGCGGACGCCTGGGCGGACGCCATGGACGCGTACTGGGACGAGTACGACGACCTGGGCACCGGTCCGGACGCGCGCGGCCCGAAGCTGCTGCAGATCGAGGAGGATGCCGCGCACGGCCTGTGGCGGGTCCGGCAGACCTTCGCGGATCCGGCCGGCGATCACGGCTGGGGCATTTCCGCCGAGGTCGACCTGGCGGCCTCCGACGAGGAGGGCCGCGCGGTGATCCGGCTGACGGACGTCGGCGAACTCTGACCGGGACGCGCCGGGCCGCCCGGTGACCGCCGCCCCAGGAGCCTGCGCAACCCGCGGCGCATCGGCGAGGCGGCGGCCACCGGCCCGGCGACGGCCACCGGTACCGGGTCCGGCACCGGTGAGGGATCCGGCACGTACCGCGGAACGGATGCGCGCCCCGGGCCACGGGTCGGCCCCGGCCCAAACCTGCGCGCCGCTTCTTCGACGGCTTCCTCTGGACGCGCGGCCTCGGCTGCGACCGGCGAAGGCGAAGAGCGGGGCACGGGCTGCCCGGTGCGGGCCCGGCCCAGGGCCTCGGCCAGTGCGACCAGGCCGGCCGCGATCTCGTCCGGCGCGTCCGCGGTGGTGATCGACCTGACCTGCTCCGGTGTCGCCCGCCCCGGCCGTCCCGGGGGCAGTGCGGTCCGCAGCCCGTGCAGCCGGGCCCGCTCGCAGGGATCGGGAACCGCTTCCGCTGCGATCTCAGGTCCGAGCAGCGCGGCCCACACCGCCGCCTCCTCCCACGCGTCGGCGGCGTCCCGCACCAGTTGCCGGGTGCGGCGGGCCCGCCAGCCGCGGGCGCGCTGGTCGGCGCCGTCCGCGGCCTCCCGCAGAGCTGCAGGCAGCCGCCCGGCCAGCACGCCGCGGTTCTCCGCGGCGAACTCCGCGGCCTCCCTTGCCAGATACAGCCACACCACGGCCCGGTACTGGTTGACATACCAGCGCACCGGGCGGACGCAGCCGGCTCGGGCGAGGCGGACGAACCGGTCGCGGCCGATGCCCATCGCCTCCGCGGCGCCCTCGCTGCTCACCAGGCGCAGCCGGTCCAGAAGGGTCTCCGGATAGCCCCGCGTCGCACGCACCCGGGTCAGTTCGGACCGCGGCACCTTCCACACGCCGGGCCCGCAGACCACGGTGCGCACCTCGCCCACCTGCAACGCGACCTCGAACTCGTCGTAGTCCAGGTCGAGTTCGTCGCGAGCCTTGCTCAGTGGCAGCAACTCCCGCCCGTCCGCCGCGGACCCGTCCCGGCGCACCCGGCGCACCCCGCGCCCCTGGGCCCTCCGCCGGGCCGCCTCCTCGACGACGCCTGTGACCGCGCCCCCGACCGCGCCCTTGGCCGTGCCATTCGCCGCGCCCTTGACCGTCTTCGTCATCATCACTCCCCCGCATCGATTCGCTCACTGACAGTGACGAATCTAGCGCGGCGACGAGACGGCCGTCGGCGGCCCTGTGGATAACTCCCGGCCGGCGAACGCCCTGGCTACCCGCGCGGCGCGACCCCGAGGTGCTCCCCGACCTGGTGCACCAGCCGCGTCATCTCGTACGCGACCTGGCCGATGTCGGCCTCCATACCGCTGAGCACGGACAGGCAGCTGCCGTCGCCCGCAGCGGTGACGAACAGGAAGCCCTCGTCGAACTCGACCATCGTCTGCCGGACGCCGCCGGTGCCGAACTGGCGCCCGGCGCCCTTGGCGAGGCTGTGGAAGCCGGAGGAGACGGCCGCCAGATGCTCGGCCGTGGAGCGGTCGAGCTCCGTGCTCGCGCCGGTGACCAGCCCGTCGTTCGACAGCACGAGCGCGTGCCGGACATGGGGCACGCGCTTGGTCAGGTCGTCGAGCAGCCACGCGAGCCCGTTGCTCACCGTCATCGCCCACCTCCGCTTCCCGCTGCGGTAGGCAGCCTCGTACGTCCGCCGCGCCACGGCAACCCCCACCCCTGCGCGCGGGGGCCCGCACCGCCCCGTATCGCAATCAACCGTCGGTTTTCAGCCTCCGCGCGGGGCGTACATGATGACGCCCACGCCGACCAGGCACACCGCGGCGCCGATGACGTCGAACCGGTCGGGCCGGTAACCGTCCGCGACCACACCCCACAGCAGGGACCCGGCGACGAACACCCCGCCGTAGGCGGCGAGGATCCTGCCGAACTGGGCGTCCGGTTGGAGCGTGGCCACGAACCCGTAGAGCCCCAGCGCGACGATCCCCGCGCCGATCCAGGCCAGTCCGCGGTGCTCGCGCACACCCTGCCAGATCAGCCAGGCGCCGCCGATCTCCAGGAAGGCGGCGAGGACGAACAGGGCGACGGAACGCAGGGTGAGCATGTCACCATGATGCATGGCCAGGAGAACGCGTGATCGCCGGGAGACCAGGGAGTTCTTCGCCGCCAGGGCGGTCGGCTGGGAGACCCGGTACCCCGACGACGTCCCCGCGTACGCCGCGGCCGTCGGCGAGCTGGGACTGCACACCGGGGACCGGGCGCTGGACGCGGGCTGCGGGACGGCCCGCGCGATGCCGCTGCTGCGCGCGGCGGTGGGACCGTCCGGCACGGTCGTCGGCGTCGACGTGACGCCCGAGATGCTGCACGAGGCCGCGCATCTGGGGCGCGGCGCGGACGGCGCCCTCGTCGAGGCGGAGGGCGGGCAACTGCCTTTGCGCGACGGCGCCTTCGACGCGGTGTTCGCCGCGGGCCTGGTCAACCATCTGCCCGACCCCGCCGCCGGGCTCCGCGAACTCGCCCGCGTCACCCTGCCCGGCGGGCGGCTCGCCCTGTTCCACCCGCTGGGCCGCGCGGCCCTGGCCGCCCGCCGCGGCCACGAACTGGAGCCCGACGACGTGCGGGCCCAGCCCCAGATCGGCCGGATCCTCGCGGCGACGGGCTGGGAACTCGCCCTGTTCGACGACTCCGACGAGCGGTACCTGGCCCTGGCGGTCAGAGCGCGCTGACCGGCGCCCCGATCACCGCTGCATACACGGCCGGGTTGTCGAACATCGGGCAGTGCCCCGCGCCCGGCACGGTCACGACGTCCACGCCGGCCGCCTCCAGACCCGCGCGATCGAGCCCGTCCTCCCCCGTCGACTCGCCCACCAGGTAGGTGCGGGGGATCGTCAGGGACTGCAGCATGACGCGCATCGTCGGCTCGGTGCCGCGCGCCAGACCGGTCGCCGAGCGGTGCAGCGCCAGCGGGTCCGCTAGCCGCATGGTGGCCGCCCAGAGCCAGCCGACCCGTTCCAGGGTCGCCTCGAAGCCGCCGCCGTGCACGAACTCCTCCTCCGTCCAGGCGGCGATCGCGCTGCTGCCGGCCGTGACCGGCGGGTTCGGGTCGAGGTTGGCCTCGGCGAGCACCAAGCGCGAGACCAGCTCCGGGCGGCGGTGGGCCAGCACGACGGCCACCGCGCCTCCCATGCTGTGCCCCACCACCTCCGCGCCGCGCACCCCGGCCGCGTCCAGCACCGCGGCGACCGCGCCCGCGTGCTCCTCCAGCGAGTAGCCGAAGTCCGCCGGGCGGTCGCTGATACCGAAGCCCGGCAGGTCGACGAAGAGGGTGCGGCGGCCCGCCAGGCGCGGGTCGACGCTCAGATGCGCCGTGTAGTGCGCCGAGGCGGCGCCCAGACCGTGCACGTGGACCCGGGCCGGGCCGTCCCCCGCCGCCTCCGTCCACCGGATGAACGCCCCCGCCGGGCCGAATTCCGTCTGCCGCATACCTGCCGCCCCTTCACCGTGGTCCCCGCCCCCGCTCCCCGGGGGCCGCGACGCCACCATACATCGATACCAAAGTATGTCGTCAACGAGGTACACCGCGGCTGGGACACAATGGGCGCATGCTGGAACTCGCGATCCTCGGCTTCCTCCACGAGGCCCCCCTGCACGGCTACGAGTTGCGCCGGCGCATCGCCGCGCTGAGCGGGCACGTCAAACCGGTGGCGGAGAGCACGCTCTACCCGGCGATCAAGCGGATGGAGAACGCCGGGCTGCTGCGCCGTGAGCCGCAGCCGGGAGCGGCGGCCGCCCCGCGCCACGTGCTGAGCCTCACCGACGAGGGGCGCGCGGAGCTGCGCCGCCGGCTGGCCGACCCGGCGCAGAACGACCTCACCGACGAGAACCGCTGGTTCACCGTGCTCGCCTTCCTGCGCCACCTCGCGGACCCGGCGGCCCAGGCGGCGGTGCTGCGCCGCCGGCTGGCGTTCCTGGAGGAGCCGTCGAGCTTCTTCTACGACGGCGACCGCCCGATGCGCGCCGAGGACGTGGACGACCCGTTCCGGCAGGGCGTCCTGACCATCGCCCGGGCCACCAGCGCGGCCGAACTGCGCTGGCTGCGCGAGACGTTGGCGGTGCTCGACGCCGCCGCGTGAGGGAGGCCGGCACCGGGCAGAGGCGATGGAGACGGCGTAGAGGTGCGGTGAAGGCCGGACCGACCGGATTTCCTCCCTCCGCAGACTCTCGACGCGACGGTTACCCGCTGGTTAAGGTGCGCGGACCGGTACGACTTTGGGAGACGAGGGATGGCCGCGGCCGAGACCCCGCAGGACGACGACGCGCTCTTCGTGCTGACCGCTGCGCTGCTGACGCCGGGCCAGTACCCGGGTGTGCTGGGCGACGACTACCCGTCGGCCTGCGCCGGGCTCGGCCTCGCGCCGGACGAGGCCGGCTACGGGCTGGTCTTCGGGCAGGACGGCACCGGAGCGCGGTGGACGGTGGCGACCACGGACGCGTGGATGGTCGCGTGCGCCCTGGCCGCGTGGGACTGCGGCCTGGAGTACGACCTCTCGCCGGACGAGAGCAGCATCACCGCGTCGCTGCCCGGCTGGCCGCTGCCGGTCGCCGTGTGCGTACCGGGCATCCCCGCCCCCTTCGACCCCGACGAGGAGACCGGCGGCGGTCCGGCCCTCGCCCCGCCGGACCCCACCCGCTGGGGCCCGGCCCAACGGCGGCTCGGCGCGGACGAGATCGCGATCCACTGGCGGGAGTGGCGCGACGAGTTCGGCGCTCCCGGCGAGGCCGCGGACGCCGCCCCGCCCACCGGCGGCAACGCCACTCCGACGCCGGCGGGGACGCCTGGGCCCACCGCACCCGCGGCCGGGGGGACGGCCGACTCAGACCCGGTGGACGCCGCGGGCGCGGCTCCCGGCCCGGACGGCACGGACTCCGGCACCACGGACAGCGGCACCGCGGACTCCGGCACCGCGGACTCCGGCACCGCGGACTCCGGCTCCACAGACGGCGACACCACCGCCGCCGCGCCCGAGCCGCCCGCCGATGGCCCGACGTCCGACGCCGCCGCCGGGTCCTCCGCCGGCGCGGCCGAACCGGCCGAACCGGCCGGCCCGCGGCCCATCTCGCACACCGGCGTGCGCGGTGTCCTGGCGGCCGCCGAGGAGTACGTGCGCACGCCCCCGCCGCCCGGCCGCGTGCGCCTGGCCTACGGCTCGGTGCGGGCCGACGGACCCGGCTGGAGCCTGGTCGGCAGGGCCGACGACATGGCCTTCGTCCTGCTGGACGACGCACCTGGGGAGATCCTGCCGGTCGGCCGCGGGCCGTCCCTGCCCGTCCTGATGGAGGCCCTGGGCAGACTGGCCGCTCCCGCCACGGCAGCCGCCGCGACATCCTGACGGGCTAGGCCGCCCCGCCCATCCGGCCGCCGCCTCCCCGGCGCACGCTGGGGCCGCCCCGACCGTTCCCGCCGCGCTGCCCCTGCTCCGGCCGCCGCCTCCGCCGCGCACGCCTCGGCCGGCCCGGCCGATCCGGCCGCGGCCCGAGGGGGCCGCCCGCGGAAGCCGCCCACCAGCCGTGCCCCGCACGCCACTTCACCCCCGGCGCAGGTCCGCCGCCACCGCGTCCGCGGCCTTGCGGGCCGCGACCAGCACGGGGTCCCAGACCGGGGAGAAGGGCGGCGCGTACCCGAGGTCCAGGTCGATCATCTGGTCCACGGTCATGCCCGCGGTGAGGGCGACGGCGCCGACGTCGACCCGCTTGGCCGCGCCCTCCCGGCCGACGATCTGGAGGCCGAGCAGCCGCCCGGTGCCTCGTTCCGCGATCATCTTGACCGTCATCAGACCGGCGTCGGGGTAGTACCCGGCGCGGCTGGTGGACTCGACGACCGCCGTCACGAACCGCAGGCCGGCGGCGCGGGCCTGGGACTCCTTCAGCCCGGTCCTGGCGATCTCCACCTCGCAGACCTTGCTCACCGCGGTGCCCACGACCCCGGGGAAGGTGGCGTACCCACCGCCGATGTTGGTGCCGATGATCCGGCCGTGCTTATTGGCGTGGGTGCCGAGCGGCACGTGCTGCTCGGCGCCGGAGACCAGGTTCAGCACCTCCACGCAGTCCCCGCCGGCCCACAGCCGCTCGCAGCCGCGGACCCGCATGGCGCGGTCGGTGAGCAGGCCGCCGGCCGCGCCGAGCGGCAGGCCGGCGGCGCGCGCGAGGTCGGTGGAGGGACGCACGCCGAGGCCCAGGACCACGAGGTCGGCCGGGTACTCGGCGCCGTCGGTGGCGACCGCCCGCACCCGGCCGTCCGGGCCGGTGAGCACCTCGCGGACCGCGGCGCCGGAGGCGACCGGTACGCCGAGCCCCTCCAGTTCTTCGCGGACCAGGCGCCCCATGTCGGGGTCCAGGGTGCTCATCGGCTGGTCGTTGCGGTCGACGAGGGTGACCTCCAGGCCGTGCCGCAGCATCGCCTCGGCCATCTCCACGCCGATGTAGCCGCCGCCGACCACCACCGCGCGCCGCACCCCGCCGCGGTCGAGGGCGGCCAGTGCCGCCTCGCCGTCGTCGAGCGTCTGCACGCCGAGGACTCCGGGGGCGTCGATGCCGGGCAGCGGCGGACGGATCGGCACCGCGCCGGTGCCGATCACCAGGTGGTCGTAGGAGGTCCACTCCTCGCGGCCGTCGGCGTCCCGGCTGCGCACCCGGCCGCGGGCCGGGTCGATCTCGGTCACCTCGGTGCCCAGCCGCAGCGCGATCCCGCGCTCGCGGTGCTCGGCGGCCGTCCTGGCGACGAGGGCGTCGGGGCCGGAGACGGTGCCGCCGATCCAGTACGGGATGCCGCAGGCGGAGTAGGAGGTGTGGCGGCCGCGTTCGAAGGCGACGATCTCCAGGTCGCCCTCGGGCCTGCGGCGGCGGGCCTGGGAGGCGGCCGACATCCCCGCGGCGTCGCCGCCGATGACCACCAGACGTTCCGTCATGTCCCGCGGCTTCCCTTCGTGTACGGGCCGCCGTCCGGGGGCGCACGGGCGGCCGTGCACGCTGCGGGGCACGTCCGGCCCGTACCTCCGTGTCCCTCCGGCACTCTACGTGCGGCGCCGCGCCCCTCCCTGTGAGAACCCTTTACGGCATCCGTGTGTCCCAGTACCCTCACGAAGGTTCTTGCAGCAACTTGCGCAAGAAATACGGCTGTTCGTTCCGTGGCGCGCGGACAGGACGGCATCCCCGCACCGGCCGCACCCCGCGGCCCCGTCCGAGGAGTCCCCCCATGCATCTCCCGACGCGCCACCGCACCCGGCACCGGCCCCGCGCCGCGACCGCCGTCCTCGTCCTCGTCACCGGCCTGCTGGCCGCGCTGCTGCCGGCGCTCGCCACCGGTCCGGCGCACGCCGAGGCGGCCGCCTCGAACACCGCAACCGTCTTCTATTCGACCGCCTCCGCCGGCTGGCCCGCGTACAACCTGCACTGGGCGCCGGACGGCGGCAGCTGGACGTCGGTGCCCGGCGTTCCGATGGACGCCGCGTGCACCGGCTGGGTGGAGAAGACCGTCGACCTCGGCGCCGCCACCACCTGGCAGGCCACCTTCAACAACGGCCAGGGCACGTGGGACAACAACGGCGGCCACAACTACGCCCTGGGCACGGGCACCATCACCGTCAAGGACGGGGTGGTCGCGCACAGCGACCCGTGCGCGGGCGGCACGACCGACCCGCCGCCGGCCGCCACGTCGGCGACCGTGTTCTACTCCACCGCCACCGTCGGCTGGACGACCGTCAACCTGCACTACGCGCCGACCGGCAAGGCGTGGACGACCGTGCCCGGGGTGGGCATGGAGCCGGCCTGCGCGGGCTGGGTGAAGAAGACCGTGGACCTGCAGGGCGCGACCGGGCTGGCCGCCACCTTCAACAACGGCAACGGCGTCTGGGACAACAACAACGGCGCCAACTACGCGCTGTCCGCCGGGACCAGCACCGTCAAGGACACCGAGGTGACGGCCGGAGCCGCCGATCCGTGCGCCGCCGTGGTGCCCGACACCACCCCGCCGACGCGGCCCTCGGCGGTGCGCGCCACCGCCACGGACACCTCGGTGGTGCTCTCCTGGGACCCGTCGACCGACGACACGGGGGTCACCGGTTACCGGGTGACCCGCACCGGCGGCACCAAGGGGACGGTGGTCACCAGCGTGGCCTCCACCGTCTTCACCGAGTCGGGGCTGGAGGCGCTGACCGCCTACACGTACACCGTCGTCGCGCTGGACGCGGCGGGCAACGTCTCCGACGCGTCGGCGCCGGTCACCGCGACGACGGGCAGCGCGCCGCCGCCCGCTGCGCCGGGGACGATGCTCGGCACCGACCCGCGCAAGGACCCGATCTACTTCGTGCTCACCGCCCGCTTCTACGACGGTGACACCTCCAACGACCGCGGCGGCAACCAGGACGTGGCGTCCGGCAACGCCGCCAACCACGACCCCATGTTCCGCGGCGACTTCAAGGGCCTGGTCCAGAAGCTGGACTACATCAAGGCCCTGGGCTTCTCGGCGATCTGGATCACGCCGGTGGTGCTCAACCGCAGCGACTACGACTACCACGGCTACCACGGCTGGGACTTCTACCGGGTGGACCCGCGGCTGGAGTCGGCGGGCGCGTCGTACCAGGACCTGATCAACGCGGCGCACGCCAAGGGCATCAAGATCTACCAGGACGTCGTCTACAACCACAGCTCGCGCTGGGGCGCCAAGGGCCTGTTCGTGCCGACGGTGTACGGCGTACGGGACGCGCAGTGGTCCTGGTACTACGACCAGCCCGAGGACGGCTTCGCGTACGACGGGCTGACCGTCGACCCGCAGACCGGCAAGTCCTACTACAACGGCGACCTGTGGTCGACCGCGGAGCCGGCCGGCAACACCTGCATGAACTGGGGCAAGCCGACGGGGCAGAAGAGCCCCGAGGGCTACACGCTCTACAACTGCCAGTGGCCGAGCCCGACATCGGGCATGTTCCCGGCGAAGTACTACCACCAGTGCTGGATCGGCAACTGGGAGGGCGAGGACTCCCGTTCGTGCTGGCTCGCCGACGACCTCGCGGACTTCAACACCGAGAACCCGGAGGTCCAGAACTACCTGATCGGCGCCTACGACAAGTACATCGACATGGGCGTCGACGGATTCCGGGTCGACACCGCCGTGCACGTCCCGCGGGTCACCTGGAACCGCCGCTTCCTTCCGGCGATCCAGCAGCGGGTGCTCCAGGACTGGGGGCCGGCCAAGGCGCAGGACTTCTTCGTCTTCGGCGAGGTCGGCGCGTTCGTCAACGACAAGTGGAACCGCGGCTCGGTCAACCACTCGGCGCAGTTCTACACCTGGAAGGAGCGCCGTGAGTACACCTCCGACGACGTCCAGGCGGCGCTCGACCAGTACACCTACGAGGAGCAGTTGGGCACCGGCAACCAGCCGACGTCCACCAACGCGTTCCTCGACGGCAACGCCTACCACACCCCGGACCACAGCCAGTTCTCCGGGATGAACATCATCGACATGCGCATGCACATGAACTTCGGCGACGCGCACAACGCGTTCTCCAACGGCAAGGACTCCGACGACTCCGTCAACGACGCCACCTACAACGTGGTGTACGTCGACAGCCACGACTACGGGCCCAACAAGTCGAGCGTGCGCTACACCGGCGGGCAGGACGCGTGGGCGGAGAACATGGCGCTGATGTGGACGTTCCGCGGGATCCCGACGCTCTACTACGGGTCGGAGATCCAGTTCCAGGCGGGGAAGACGATCGACTGCGGGCCCAGCTGCCCGCTGGCGACGACCGGCCGGGCGTACTACGGCGACCATCTCGAAGGGACGGTGACCGCACCGGACTTCTCCGTGGTCGGCAGCGCCACCGGCGAGGTGGCGAACACGCTCGCGCAGCCGCTGGTCAAGCACCTGCAGCGGCTGAACCAGATCCGCCGGGCCGTCCCGGCCCTGCAGATGGGCCAGTACAGCACCGACGGGGTGAGCGGCGGCGGCATGTCGTTCAAGCGCCGCTACACTGACGCCGCCTCGGGCGTGGACAGCTTCGCACTGGTGACGGTGACCGACGCGGCGACGTTCAGCGGCGTCCCCGACGGCCGGTACGTGGACGCGGTCACCGGTGACGTGCGGACGGTGACCGGCGGCACGCTGTCGGTCGCGGCACCCGGCAAGGGCGACATGCGGGTGTACGTGCTGGACCTGGGCGGCGCCAACGCCGCACCGGGGAAGGTCGGCACCGACGGGCCCTATCTGAAGTAGCGCGCCCCGCGCGCGTACGGGGCGTGAGCAGAGCCCGCGCGCACGCCTCGCGCCCGTCCGGCCGGCGGGCGGGCGCGAGGCGTGCGCGGGCCGTCCGGCGGGCGGCGCCGGCCGGAGGCGCTCAGGCGGTGCCGGGCGTCTCCGCGGCCAGCCGGGCGCGTGCCTCCATCAGGGCGAAGCCCAGCAGGTTCAGGCCGCGCCAGGCGGCGGGGTCCTCGGCCCGCGGGTCGTCGGCGGCCAGCCCGATGCCCCACACCCGGTCCAGCGGGCTGGCCTCGACCAGGACCCGGCTGCCGGTGCCCAGCAGGTAGTCCCGCAGGTCCGGGTGCTGCCGGAACTTGTGCACGCTGCCCTCGGTGACCAGCGCGAACCGCTCGCGCTCCCAGACCTGTTCGTCGAAGCCGCGGACCGTGCGGCCGACGCTCTTGGCGGTCCGCGGATGGCCGGCGGCCACCGCCTTCCGCTCGGCCTCGGCGTCGCCGAACAGCCGCGCCTTGCCGGCCATCATCCAGTGCTCGGCGGTGGCGTATCCGACGCCGTCGACGGTGAAGGGCGACGGCCACCACTGGCTGAGGCAGCCCGGCCCCGCGCTGCCGTCGCGCTGCGGGCGGTGCCCCCAGAAGTGCAGGTACTTCACGCGCCGCCCGGTGGCGGTGTGGGCGGCCAGCGCCGCCACGGAGCGGATGGTCCCGGCCGGCTGTGCGGAGGCGGTCACCTGGTCGTCGGTCCTCTCGCGGCTCAGACCCGCTCCAGCGGGCGGTGCGGGGTGGCGGGAAGTTCGGCGCTGACGGCGTCGCCGGGCCGCAGCTCGCCGCCGGTCAGGACGACGCCCATGATGCCGCCCTTGCGGATCACGGCGCCGCCCTCGTCGCGGCCGACGACCTGCTTGAGCAGGCCGCTGCGGAACCGGTCGATCTGCAGGCACGGGTTGCGCAGGCCGGTGACCTCCACGACCGCGTCGGGACCGAGGTGCAGCAGGGTGCCCACGGGCAGGCCCAGCAGGTCCAGGCCGCGCGTGGTGACGTTCTCGCCGAGGTCGCCGGGGGCGACGTCGTAGCCGGCGAGGCGGAGGTCGTCGAACAGCTCCGCATGGATCAGGTGGACCTGGCGCAGGTTGGGCTGCGTCGGGTCCTGGGCGATACGGGAAAGGTGCTGGACGGTCACGCCCAGATGGGCGTCGCCCTCGACACCGAGTCCGGCGAGCAGCCGGATGCTGTCCTGGTTGGCCTTGCTGAACCGGTGCGTGCCGTCGCGGCTGACCGCGATCACCGAACCGCTGTGCATAGGAGCGTCGTCCCCTCGATCGGATGCCCTGACCCGATGCTTCACCCTATCGGGGGACGCGCCTGGTCAGCGACCGATTTGCCGCCGGCCGACGCGGCGCAGCCGGCGCCGCTGGGAGCGGTCGAGGGTGAGGTAGGCGGCCGTCGGGACGCCCAGGATGATCAGCACGACCGCCCAGAAAGGCAGCCAGATGAGCAGGAAGAGGCCGACGGCCACTCCCCCGATGGCGATCTTCGCGCGATTCGACATCTCCCCGACTCCTGTCCCTGGCTCCCGCCCGCCGCGGACGGGGCGGCCCGCGCCGCGCCCCCACCGTACTACCCAGTGGAACGCGCCGCGTGCCGCCCCGGTTCCCGCCGGGAGTCCGCCGGGTCAGCCCAGCTCGGCCGCCGGGGTGAACCGCGGGGCCGGCGCCGCGGGCCGCAGTGCCGGGGTGTGCGCCGGGGAGGCCGCCGCCGCGCCGGGAACGGTCGCCAGCGCGCCGGTGCCGCCGGAGACCGGCAGCCGCAGCACCGACTGCGACAGGTCCACGGAGACCGTCGGGGTGGTGGAGGCGGGCAGGATCAGGCCGCCGTCGGTGCCGGCCACGATGAGCGCGAGCCGGTGCCCGGCGGGCACCACGTGGTCGGTGGCGGCCAGCTGGATGGTCATCGTGTACGGCTTGCCCGGGGTGAGCGGCACGCCGTGGGCGAGCGACTGGTAGTGGCCGAGGTCGGCCCAGCCGCGGCTGAAGACCGTGTGGTCGACGGACTCGGTGTCGGCGGCGGTGTCCAGGAAGCACGCGCTGTCACCGGGGGTGCTCTCGCCGTAGCAGGAGCGGGTCTTCAGGGTGGTGATGCCCTCCCCGCCGCCGAGGAAGTCGCGGATCGTCGCCGGTCCGAGGTCGACCAGCACGGCCGACAGGTGGGCGCTGGACGTGGAGGAGGTCGCGGTCACGGTGACCGTGCCGCCGCCGGAGATCCGCAGGTCCTTGGCGAGCACGCCGGTGGTGAAGGCGGTCTTGGCCGGGGTGGCGGTGTCCGCCGCGGCGGCCCAGTCCTCCTCCCACAGGTTCGGGTCGTCGGTGAAGGACTCGGTGCCGGTGGTGTGCGCCTTGCCGAGGGTGCCGAGGCCGTTCACGGCCGTCGGGCCGAGGTTCAGGGTGCTGATGTGGGTGCCGGACGGCGGCCACGCCTTGTCGGTGGTCCAGTGGTCGACGGTGCGCTCGATGTCGGCCATCGGCTCGCGCTCGATGCCGTTGTCCACGCCGAGCAGGTAGTGGTCGAACCACCGCTGGAGGGTGGGCACCCAGGCGGTGCGCCGGTAGTCGAACGGGTCGACGTGGCCGGTCTGGGACAGCCACACCTTGCGCTCCACGCCGTGCTGCGCGAGCGCGTTCCACCACTGGCCGAAGTGCTTGGTGCGCACGTTGAGGTCCTGCATGCCCTGCGCGGCGAAGACGCTCGCCCGGACCTTGCCGGCGTCCTTGACGTAGTCGCGCGCGGTCCAGAACGGCGTCCAGTCGCCGCTGCGGGGCGAGCCGGCGATGATCTTCTGCTGCTCGGCGGCGCAGTTCGCGTGGGCGCTGTCGCTCTCCACGTAGTCGGACAGCCACTCGGGGCCGTCCTGCAGCGGGGCGCCCTGGTGGAAGTAGTAGTCGTACCAGGAGGAGATGGCGCTGATCGGCACGATGGTCTTCAGGCCGGCGACACCGGTGGCAGCGACGCCGTTGGCGATGGTGCCGTCCCAGCTCTTGCCGATCATGCCGACGGCGCCGGTGGCCCAGGTGGCCTTGACGGCGCTGCCGCCGGAGCGGGCGCTGTAGCCGCGGGCCCGGCCGTTGAGCCAGTCGACGACCGCCTTGGCGGACTGGACGTCCGACGGCCCGCCGACGTCCACGCAGCCGTCGGACCGGTCGGTGCCGGCGAGGTCGACGAGCACGGTGGCGTAGCCGCGCGGCACGAAGTAGTTGTCGTAGAACAGCGGCGCCTGGACGATGTCGCCGTTCGCGTCATAGGTCTTGAGCTGGCTCTCGTTGCCGCGGCCGCAGCAGGAGTAGTAGGGGCTCGCGTCCATGATGACGGGAACCTTGCCGCCCTGGCGGGCCGGTTCTGAGGGCCGGACGATGTCGACGGCCACCCGGTCGGTGCGGCCGTCGCCGTCGCCGTCCCTCCCGGTGTCCACCCACACGGCCTCGCGAATGGCGTCGGCGTAGGAGTAGACGGGCTGGCTGAGGCCGCCGCGAACGGTTCCGCCCCCGGCCGCGTGGGCGGCTGCGGGGGCGGTGAGTACGGCCGCGAGGGCGGCGAGGACCGCCGCGACCACGGATATCCACGAGAGGCGGGGTGCCCGCGTCAGTGAGCGCATCCCGCGAGGTTAGCGTCTGTCGGACCACGGTCAACAGGGTTGACGTCCGGGACAGTTGGGGGCGGCGGGGGCGGCCGGGGTCGGCCGCCCCTCACTCACCTCGCGGTGCTACTTGCCGCCGGTCAGGCCCGCGCGGCGCAGGGCGTCGGCCATCGCGCCGCCGGGCGCGGGCCGGTCCTGGCCGCCGCGCCGCCCTCCCTGGCCGCCTTGACCGCCCTGGCCGCCCTGACCGCCCCGGTTGCCGCCCTGGCCACCGCGGTTGCCGCCCTGCCGGGGCGGGTTGCCGCGGCGCTCGCCACCGCGCTGCTGGTCGCCGCGCGCCGGGCGCGCCTCGTCGTTCAGCCGCAGGGTCAGCGAGATCCGCTTGCGCGGCAGGTCCACGTCGAGCACCTTGACGCGCACGATGTCGCCGGACTTGACGACGTCGCGCGGGTCGGAGACGAACGAGTCGGACAGCGCGGAGACGTGCACCAGGCCGTCCTGGTGGACGCCGACGTCCACGAACGCGCCGAACGCGGCGACGTTGGTGACCACGCCCTCCAGCAGCATCCCGGGCCGCAGGTCCTTCATCTCCTCCACGCCTTCCTTGAAGGTCGCGGTCTTGAAGGCGGGGCGCGGGTCGCGGCCGGGCTTCTCCAGCTCGGTGAGGATGTCGGTGACGGTCGGCAGGCCGAACGACTCGTCGACGAAGTCCTGCGGCTTCAGGGTGCGCAGCACGCCCGCGTTGCCGATCAGCGCGGGGACGTCGGTGCCCGCGGTGGCGCTGATCCGGCGGACCACCGGGTACGCCTCCGGGTGCACGCTGGACGCGTCCAGCGGGTCGTCGCCGCCCTGGATGCGCAGGAAGCCGGCGCACTGCTCGTACGCCTTGGGGCCGAGCCTGGCGACGCCCTTGAGGTCCTTGCGGGTGCGGAACGGGCCGTTGGAGTCGCGGTGGGACACGATGTTGGCGGCCAGGCCCTCGGTGATGCCCGACACCCGGCGCAGCAGCGGCACCGACGCGGTGTTGACGTCGACGCCGACACCGTTGACGCAGTCCTCCACGACGGCGTCGAGCGAGCGGGAGAGCTTCACCTCGGACAGGTCGTGCTGGTACTGGCCGACGCCGATGGACCGCGGGTCGATCTTCACCAGCTCGGCCAGCGGGTCCTGCAGGCGGCGGGCGATGGACACCGCGCCGCGCAACGACACGTCGAGGCCGGGCAGTTCGGCCGAGGCGTAGGCGGACGCGGAGTACACCGAGGCGCCGGCCTCGGACACCACGGCCTTGGTGAGCTTCAGGTCGGGGTGCTGCTTGATGAGGTCGGCGGCGAGCTTGTCGGTCTCGCGGGACGCGGTGCCGTTGCCGATCGCGATCAGGTCGACGCGGTGCGCGGCGGCCAGCCGGGCGAGCGTCGCCAGCGACTCGTCCCACCGGTTGCGCGGGGCGTGCGGGTAGATGGTGTCGGTGGCGACGACCTTGCCGGTGCCGTCGACCACGGCGACCTTGACACCGGTGCGCAGGCCCGGGTCCAGGCCCATGGTGGCGCGGGTGCCGGCGGGCGCGGCGAGCAGCAGGTCGCGCAGGTTGGTGGCGAACACCCGCACCGCCTCGTCCTCCGCCTGCTGGCGCAGCTGCACGCGCAGGTCGATGCCCAGCCGGACCAGCAGGCGGGTGCGCCAGGCCCAGCGGACGGTGTCGGCCAGCCAGCGCTCGCCGGGACGGCCGGGCTCGCCGGAGGAGGAGATGCCGAAGTGCTGGGCGATGCGCCGCTCGTAGCTGCTCGGGCCCTCGGCCGGCTCCTCGGGTTCGAGGGTGAGGTCGAGCACCTCCTCCTTCTCGCCGCGCAGCATGGCCAGCACGCGGTGCGAGGGCAGCTTGGTGAACGGCTCGGCGAAGTCGAAGTAGTCGGCGAACTTGGCGCCGGACTCCTCCTTGCCCTCCCTCACCTTGGCCAGAAGGCGGCCGCGGCTCCACATCCGGGTGCGCAGCTCGCCGACCAGGTCGGCGTCCTCGGAGAAGCGCTCGGCCAGGATGGCCCGCGCGCCGTCCAGGGCGGCCGCCGCGTCCTCCACGCCCTTGTCGGCGTCGACGTACGGCGCGGCCGACGCCTGCGGGTCCAGGCCCGGGTCGGCCAGCAGCGCCTCGGCGAGCGGCTCCAGGCCCGCCTCCCGCGCGATCTGCGCCTTGGTGCGCCGCTTGGGCTTGTAGGGCAGGTAGATGTCCTCCAGGCGGGCCTTGGAGTCGGCCGCCATGATCTGCGCCCTGAGCGCGTCGTCGAGCTTGCCCTGGGACTCGATGGACTCCAGGACGGCGGCGCGCCGCTCGTCCAGCTCCCGCAGGTAGCGCAGCCGCTCCTCGAGCGTGCGCAGCTGCTCGTCGTCCAGGGTGCCGGTGGCCTCCTTGCGGTAGCGGGCGATGAACGGCACGGTCGCCCCGCCGTCGAGCAGGTCGACGGCCGCCCGCACCTGTCCCTCGCGTACCCCGAGTTCCTCGGCGATCCTGACCTCGACCGAAACGTTGCCGCTGATGGTTCCGCTCCTCAGATCCGCTGACCCCTTGCGTGTCCCTGCATCGTAGACGGCCCGGGCGGCGGAATGCGGTGACCGCCGGGCCGCGCGGCGCAGCGGCCGCGCGGCGGGTGCCGGGGCCGCGGTCAGCGCAGCGGCTTCTCGAACCAGTGGTCGGCGTAGGGGCTGTCGTTGTAGGGCGCGATCTCGCGGTAGCCGAGCCCGGCGTACAGGGCACGGGCCTCGACGAGGTCCTTGCGGGTGTCCATGCGCATCCTGGCCGCGCCGAACTCCTCGCGGGCGACGGCTTCCGCGGCGCCGACGAGCAGCCGCGCCACGCCCTGGCCGCGGGCCTGCGGGGCCACGTACATGCGGGTCAGCTCGGTGGTCCCGGCGTCCAGGACGCGCACGCCGACGCAGCCCGAGGGCTGCCCGTCCCGGCGGGCCACCAGGAACTCCCCGGTGGGGCGGGCGAGATCGTCGCTGGGCTCCTCGGCGAGGACGGCCGCGAGCTCCTCGTCGTCGGTGGGGCGGCCGTGGTACCGCTCGATCAGCTCCACGTAGTAGGCGCGCAGCAGCGCGGCGGACTGCGGGTCGGTCACGGGGTGGGCGGCCGCGGTCCAGCCGGCCGCCCGCGGGTCGTTGGTCGTCACCCGGCCATCCTGGCAAGGCCCGGGTGGGGTTTTCCCCCGGTTTTCCGGTCGGCGGGCCCCCGCACGGGTCGGGTGGAGGCGTCATGGCCGCGGGCGGGCCCCGGTTCGTAGCGTCGTGGGTGCGGCCGGGCAAGGCCGCCGACCTGCGTCGTCCGCGCCCCCGAAGCCGCCCGAGGAGCACCCATGCCCGCTTCCAGCAGCACACTCGCCGTCGCGTCAGCACCGCCGCCGGGGGCGGAGCGGGCCTCCGCGGGAGGGCGGCCGGAGCCCTCGGGCAGCGAGTTCGCCCCGCTGCTGCGCCAGGTCAGGGACGCCGGGCTGCTGCGCCGCAGGACCGGCTGGTACGCGGCGATGATCGCGGTGAACGCGCTGGCGACGGGCGCGGTGTGGACCGCGGTGGTGCTGCTGGGCGGGACCGGCACGTGGTGGGTGCTGGCGCTGGCGCTGCCCGCCGCGGTGCTGTCCGCGCGCACCGGGTTCATCGGGCACGACGCGGGCCACCAGCAGATCGCGGCGGGCCGGCGGGCGAACCGGGTGCTCGCCCTGCTGCACGGCAACCTGCTGCTGGGCATGGGCGCGAGCTGGTGGACGGACAAGCACAACCGCCACCACGCGAACCCCAACCACGTGGGCAAGGACCCGGACGTGGAGGTCGGCGCGCTGGTGTGGTCCCGGGCCCAGGCGGTGGAGCGGGAGGGCTTCGCGCGCTGGCTGACCAAGCACCAGGCGCGGTTGTTCTTCCCCATGCTGCTGCTGGAGGGGCTGGCCCTGAAGGTGGCGAGCTTCCAGGACCTGCGGCGCCTGTCCGGGCGCGACCGGGCGGTGGAGGGCGGCCTGCTCGTCGCGCATCTCGCCGGGTACACCGCCCTGCTGCTGTGCGCGCTGCCGCCGGCCCAGGCGGTGGTGTTCGCGCTGCTGCACCACGCGCTGATCGGCCTGCACCTGGGCTGCGCGTTCGCGCCCAACCACAAGGGCATGGCGATGCCGGAGGAGGGCGCCCGCTGGGGCCACCTGCGGCGGCAGGTCCTCACCTCCCGCAACGTCCGCGGCAACCCGGTCACCGACTTCATGCTCGGCGGCCTCAACTACCAGGTCGAGCACCATCTGATGCCGAGCCTGCCGCGCCCCCATCTGCGTCTGGCCCAGCCCCTGGTCCGCGCGCACTGCGCCCGGCTGGGCGTGCCGTACACCGAGACCGGGCTGCTCGACTCCTACCGGCAGGCCCTGGGCCACATGCACGACGTGGGCGCACCCCTGCGCTGACCCCGCTTCCCCGGGGCGGTCCGCGGCTCAGCCGTCATGGTCGTAGACCGTGACGGCCACGCCGCGTGCCACCAGCTGCTCGGTGACCAGGGGTTCGACCCGTGTCCAGGTGCCGCCGGCCAGCCCGCAGCCGATCCGCGGCATGTGCACGGAGGCGCCGAGCCGCCCGGCATGCTCGGCGACCCGCCCCAGCGCGGTGCCGATCGCCGGGTAGCGGACCGGAACACCCTTGCTGCCGGTGCGTATCCCCCGCTGCCCGATCATGTTCGCCACCCACAGGTAGGGGCCGACCTGGACGAACTGGACGGCGCCCAGGCCGAAGTCGTTGGCGGCGCGTTCGCGGTGCCACCTTCGGTAGGCGGACTCGGGCTCGGGCCAGCGGCGCGAGACGGCGAGCACGAAGCCCTTCCCCCAGCCGCCGAGGTCGTTGCAGACGTGCGCGATCACCTTGACGCCCTTGCCCTGCGGTGCGGTGGCGTCTCCCCGCACATACGTGATCTCCCCCATGCCTCCACGGTAGGTGCCGCCACTGACAGCCGCACCGGCGTTTCGTCACAGGTGGGCGGGCTTGGCGGCGCCGTAGAGCCAGGTGCGGAACACAGGGGTCAGGTCGCGGCCGGTGAACTTCGCGCAGAAGGCGGTGAAGTCGGCGGTCGAGGCGTTGCCGTACCGGTGCTCGGCGGGCCAGGCGCGCAGCAGGCGGAGGAACTCGGCGTCGCCAAGGGTGCGCCGCAGCTCGTAGAGCACCAGCGCGCCGCGGCGGTAGACGGGTGCGGCGAAGAGGTCGGCGGCGGTCGGCGGGGAGGCGGGCGGGAAGGCCCAGGCGGCGGTTTCGGCGAAGGCCGCGGCGGCGCTCTGGTCGACCGTGTCGCCGCCCTCGTGGGCGTCCCACAGCCACGCGGTGTAGGTGGCGAAGCCCTCGTTGAGCCAGATGTCCTGCCAGGACCGCGGGGTCACCGAGTCGCCGACCCACTGGTGGGACAGCTCGTGGACCAGGGTGCTGAGCGGGACCGCCGGCGGGTCGCCGTCGCCGGGGAAGAACGGCCGGTTCTGGGTCTCCAGCGCGTAGCCGCCCTGGTCGCTTCCCAGATGGGCGACGATCGCGCCGGAGGACGCGAAGGGATAGGGGCCGAACAGGCCGCTCTCCCAGTCGAGGATCTCCGGGATGCGGGCCAGCGCGGCGGCCGTGGCCGGGTCGTTCGAGCGCGGGTCGACGGCGGTGTAGAGCGGCAGCCCGGCGGGGGTGGTGGACCGGGAGACGTCGAAGTGGCCGATGGCCAGGGTGGCCAGGTAGGTGGCCATCGGCCGGCTGGTGCGCCAGTGGAAGACGGACCGGCCGCCGGTCTGGGAGGTGCCGGCGAGCTCGCCGTTGGAGACGGCTGTCAGGCCGCCGGGCACGGACACGGTCAGGTCGTACGCGGCCTTGTCCGAGGGGTGGTTGTTGCAGGGGAACCAGGCCATCGCGCCGACCGGTTCGCCGAGCGCGACGGCGCCGTCGCTGGTGCGCAGCCAGCCCTCCCGCGACCCGTCGGGGTCGGTGAGGGTGCGCGGCACGCCGGCGTACGCCACGGTGGCGGTGAACTGCTCCCCGCGGTCGAGCGGCTTGTCCGGGCGCACGGTGAGCTCGTCGCCGGACCGGGAGAAGGCGGCCGGGTGCCCGCCGACGGTGACGGAGCCGACCGTCAGCCCTGACAGGTCGAGGTTGAAGCGGCCGAGGTCCTGCGTGGCGGTCGCGGTCACCGCCGCGGTGCCGGACAGCCGCCCCGACGACGGCTCGTAGGACAGGTCCAGGCCGTAGTGGGTGACGTCGTAGCCGCCGTTGCCCGCGTGCGGGAAGAGCCGGTCGCCGACGCCCGGTGCGCCCGCGACGGGTTCGGCGACCACCCCGCCGGCCGAGCAGGACAGGCAGCAGGCCAGCAGCAGCGGCAGCAGGGCGTGCCGGGCCGCGCGCAGCGGCCGGGGGCGGGCCGGGCGGGGGGCCGGGGCGGAGCCGGCCGGACCGCCGCGGCCGCCGGAGGAGGGACGTGGACGCACGCGGGCCAGCGTACGAGACGGTCCGGCACACGCCGCGCCCGCCGCGTCACCTGCGCACCCGACGTCACTCGCGTACCGCGTCGCCTGGGCACGACCGGCGGCCGGACCGCAGGTGGACGGGCGGAGGGCGGGTGCGGAACGCGGAGTGGGCCCGGCGGGCCGCGGCCGGGACCGCGGCCCGCCGGGCCTCGGTCAGTCGGTGAAACGCTCCCCGCGCTCGGCCTTCTCCACCAGCAGTGCCGGCGGGTTGAACCGCTCGCCGTAGGCGGCCGCCAACTCCCGTGCGCGGGCGGTGAATCCGGCGACGCCTCCGTCGTAGCCGTTGATGTACTGGAGCACACCGCCGGTCCAGGCAGGGAAGCCGATGCCCAGCACCGAACCGATGTTGGCGTCGGCGACCGAGGTGAGGACGCCCTCCTCCAGCAGCCGCACGGTGTCCAGCGACTCGGCGAACAGCATTCGCTCCTGCATGTCGCGGAACGGGATCTCCGCGCCGGGCTTGGTGAAGTACTCGGCGAGCCCGGGCCACAGCCCGGTCCGCCGGCCGTCCTGGTAGTCGTAGAAGCCGGCGCCGCCGCTGCGGCCCGGGCGGTCGAACTCGTCGACCATGCGGTCGATGACCCGCTCGGCCGGGTGCTCCTGCCACACCCCGCCCGCCGCCTCGACCGCGGCGCGCGCCTCGCGGCGGATCTTGCGCGGCAGGGTGAGCGTGAGCTCGTCCAGCAGGGAGAGCACCTTCGCCGGGTAGCCGGCCTGGGCCGCGGCCTGCTCGACGGAGGCGGGCGCGAGGCCCTCGCCGACCATCGCCACGCCCTCGTTGATGAAGTGGCCGATCACCCGGGAGGTGAAGAACCCGCGCGAGTCGTTGACGACGATCGGGGTCTTGCGGATCTGCCGCACCAGGTCGAAGGCGCGGGCCAGCGCCTCGTCGCCGGTGGCCCGGCCGCGGATGATCTCCACCAGCGGCATCCGGTCGACCGGCGAGAAGAAGTGCAGGCCGACGAAGTCGGCCTGCCGCTCGACTCCTTCGGCGAGCATGCTGATGGGCAGCGTGGAGGTGTTGGAGCACAGCAGCGCATCGGACGCGACGACGTCCTGGATCTCCTGGAACACCTTGTGCTTGAGCGCGGCGTCCTCGAACACCGCCTCGATGACGGCGTCGCAGCCGGCCAGGTCGGCCGGGTCGGCGGTCGGGGTGATCCGGGCGAGCAGCGCGTCCCGCTTCTCCGGAGTGGTGCGGCCCTTGGCGAGCGCCTTGTCCAGCAGTCCTGCGGAGTACGCCTTGCCGCGCTCCGCGGCCTCCGCCGACACGTCCTTGAGGACGACGTCGATGCCGGCCCGCGCGCAGGAGTACGCGATACCGGCGCCCATCATCCCCGCGCCGAGCACGGCGACCTTGGCGACCTGGCGGGCGGGCACGTCCTTGGGGCGGCTGGCACCGGAGTTGACGGCCTGCATGTCGAAGAAGAACGCCTGGGTCATGTTCTTCGAGATGGGGCCGCAGGCCAGTTCGGTGAAGTAACGGGCCTCGATGACCCCGGCGTTGTCGATGTCGACCTGCGAACCCTCGACGGCCGCGGCGAGGATGTCGCGCGGCGCCGGGTAGGGGGCGCCGGCCAGCTGCTTGGCGAGGTTCGCCGGGAAGGCCGGCAGGTTCGCGGCGAAGGCGGGGCTCTTGGGGGTGCCGCCGGGGATCTTGTAACCGGGGGTGTCCCAGGGCTGCCGCGCGTCCGGGTTGGCCTCGATGAAGGCGCGGGCGGCGGCCAGCATCGCCTCGCGGTCGGCCGCGACCTCGTGGATCAGGCCGGCCTCCAGGGCCCGTTCGGCGCTGTACTGGCGGCCCTGGAGCAGCACCTTGAGCAGCGCGTCGGCGATGCCGAGCAGGCGCACGGTGCGCACCACGCCCCCGCCGCCGGGCAGCAGGCCCAGGGTGACTTCCGGCAGGCCGATCTTGGTGCCGGGGCTGTCGAGGGCCACGCGGTGGTGGCAGGCCAGCGCGATCTCGTAACCGCCGCCCAGGGCCGCGCCGTTGATGGCGGCGACGACCGGGCGGCCGAGGGTCTCCAGCCGGCGCAGCCGGCTCTTGATCCGCAGCGACCCGGAGTACACCTGCTCGGCGTTCTCCGGCGTCGCGCGGATCAGGTCGCGCAGGTCGCCGCCGGCGAAGAAGGTCTTCTTGGCGGAGGTGACGATGACGCCGCGCACCTGCTCGACCTCGGCCTCGAGCCGGTCCAGGACGGCGTCGAGGGAGTCGGCGAACGCCGCGTTCATGGTGTTGGCGGACTGGTTGGGATCGTCGAGGACGAGGGTGACGATGCCGTCGCCGTCCTGCTCCCAGCGGATGGTGGTGGACTCGCTCATGTCGGTGGGCTCCAGAAAGGCGGGGGGTCAGAGGCGTTCGACGACGGTGGCGACGCCCATGCCGCCGCCGACGCAGAGGGTGGCGAGCCCGTACCGCTGGTCGCGGCGCTCCAGTTCGTCGATGAGGGTGCCGAGGATCATGGCGCCGGTGGCGCCCAGCGGGTGGCCGAGCGCGATGGCCCCGCCGTTGACGTTGACCTTGTCGATGCTGACGCCCATGTCGGCGGCGAACCGCAGCACGACCGCCGCGAACGCCTCGTTCATCTCGATCAGGTCGATGTCGTCGACGGTCAGCCCGGCCTTGGCGAGCGCCTTGCGGGAGGCGGGGGCCGGGCCGGTGAGCATGATGGTCGGCTCGGAGCCGGACACCGCGGCGGACAGGATCCGGGCCCGCGGGGTCATCCCGTAGCGCTCGCCGACCTCGCGGTTGCCGATGGCGACCAGGGCGGCGCCGTCCACGATGCCGGAGGAGTTGCCCGCGTGGTGGACGTGGTCGATCCTCTCCACCCAGTGGTACTTCTGCAGCGCGACCGCGTCGAAGCCGCCGAGGTCGCCGATGTCGGCGAAGGACGGCTTGAGCTTGGCCAGGCTCCCGGGGGTGGTGCCCGGCCGCATGTGCTCGTCGTGGTCGAGGACGGTCAGGCCGTTGCGGTCCAGCACCGGGACGACCGAGCGGGCGAACCGGCCCTCCTTCCACGCCTCGGCCGCGCGCTCCTGGGACAGCGAGGCGTAGGAGTCGACGTCGTGCCGGCTCCAGCCGCCCATGGTCGCGATCAGGTCGGCGCCGATGCCCTGCGGGACGAAGCCGACCTGGAAGGACGTCATCGGGTCCATCGCCCAGGCGCCGCCGTCGGATCCCATGGCGACCCGGGACATGGACTCCACGCCGCCGGCCAGGACCAGGTCCTCCCAGCCGGAACGGACCTTCGCCGCGGCCAGGTTGACCGCTTCGAGGCCGGAGGCACAGAAGCGGTTCTCCTGCACGCCCGCGACGGTGTCGGGCAGGCCCGCGGCGACGGCGGCGATCCGGGCGATGTCGGAGCCCTGGTCGCCGAGCGGGCTGACGACGCCCAGCACGATGTCGTCGATCGCGGCGGGGTCCAGGCCGGGGAAGCGCCGCCGGACCTCGTGGATCAGGCCGACCACGAGGTCGATGGGCTTGGTCGCGTGCAGCGACCCGTTCGCCTTTCCGCGCCCGCGCGGGGTGCGTACGGCGTCGTAGACGTAGGCGTCGGTGCTCAACGTCGTGCCTTTCGGTGAGGGTGCGGGCGGGCGGTCAGTCGGTGGCGAGCGCCGGTACGTCCCAGTCTGCTGCGACGTCCGCGGTGTGCGCGCCGGGACGGGCCGGCGGCCGGCGTACCGCCGTGGGGGTGGCGCTGAACCGGGGCGCGGGCGCGGGCTGCACGATCCCCGCGTCCTCGGTGAAGGTGCCGCGTGCGGCCAGGTGCGGGTGGTCCGGCGCCTCGCCGAGGCCGAGGACCGGGGCGACGCAGGCGTCGGTGCCGGCGAACACGCCGGTCCACTCCTCGCGGGTGCGGGTGCGAAAACGTGCGGCGACGACCGCCCGCAACTCGGGCCAGCGGGCCGGGTCGGCGCGCAGCGCCGCCTCCTGCTCGCCGAGGCCCAGCAGGGCGGCGAAGGTGTCGTAGAAGCGCTGCTCCAGCGCGCCGACGGCCATGTGGCCGCCGTCGGCGGTGGCGTAGACGCCGTAGAACGGGGCGCCGCCGTCGAGCAGGTTGGCCTCCCGGCGGTCCTGCCAGGCACCGGCGGCGCGCAGGGCGTGGATCATCGTGGTGAGGTGCGCGGTGCCGTCGACGATCGCCGCGTCGACGACCTGGCCGCGGCCGTGCGCACGGGCGTGGTGCAGGGCGGCGAGCACGCCGGTGACCAGGTAGAGCGAGCCGCCGGCGTAGTCGCCGAGCAGGTTCGCCGGCGGCGTGGGCGGCCCCGCGGCCGGGCCGGTCAGGTCCAGGGCCCCGGTGACGGCGATGTAGCCGATGTCGTGCCCCGCGGTGGCGGCGAGCGGGCCGTCCTGGCCCCAGCCGGTCATCCGCCCGTAGACCAGGCGGGGGTTGCGGGCCAGGCACGCCTCGGGCCCGACGCCCAGGCGCTCGGCGACGCCGGGGCGGTAGCCCTCGATCAGGATGTCGGCGCGCTCGGCGAGGTCGAGCACCACGGCCGCGCCCGCGGCGTCCTTGAGGTCGACCACCACGGACCGCTTGTTGCGGTTGGTCAGGTCGAGGGCGGGTTCCACGCCGAGGCCGGCGCCGCCCGGGCGGTCGACCCGTACGACGTCGGCGCCGAGGTCGGCGAGCAGCATCGCGGCGAACGGCCCCGGGCCGATCCCCGCCAGCTCCAGCACGCGCACACCGGCCAGCGGGCCCGGCTCCGCCGAGGGAGCGGGTGGCTGCGCCACTGCTGAGGTCACACCATGGATACTAGGAACGTGTTCCAGTTTTAGCAAGGCCTGACTGAGCGCTCGCTCAGCTCCGCTGCGGTCCCCCTCCCCCTCTCCACCTCCACCATCCCCCTGAACCAGCCCCACCACCCCCCTCGCCCCCCGGCATCCGGGCTGCCCCCGGGATACGTTGCCGGCTGCGCCGCGCGTGGCTGGCCTGTCGCGCAGTTCCCCGCGCCCCTACGGCATCTGGTCCTGCCCCCTGGGGTCCGTCCCCGTCCAACGGTCCGCTGTGGCTTGGCGCGCAGTTCCCCGCGCCCCTGCGGGATCTGGTCCTGCCCCCTGGGGTCCGTCCCCGTCCAACGGTCCGCTGTGCCTTGGCGCGCAGTTCCCCGCGCCCCTGCGGCATCTGGGCAGCCCCCGGAGGTGCTTTGCCGTCTGCGACGCGCGTTGTGGCTGGGCGCGGAGTTCCCCGCGCTCCTGGGAGCATCGCCCCTCCGGGGCGGGAATCCGGGCTGCCCCCGGGGGCGCGTTGCCGGGTGCGGCGCCCGCTGTGGCTGGTCGCGCTGGGGGACCCCGCGCCCCTTGGGGTGCGCCCGGTGGGCAGGGACGCCCGGGCCACTTCCTCCCGCAGACGGGGGCCGGGCCGGGAGGGGACGGTGCGGGAGTGTCCCCGCAGGAACTGTGCATCCACCCGGGTGACCCAATGGACAAAGCCGCACGCACAGTTCCGAGGAGACACTCCCGTGGCGGCCCCGACCCCACCCACCGAAGGTGCACCGCCAGGGGCGCGGGGAACTGCGCGACCAGCCACGACGGCGGGGCACACGGCGATGGCGCCCAGGGGGCACCCCGGACCCCGCCAGGGGCGCGGGAGGGAGGCGGACCCCCGAGAGGGGGGCTCAGGCGTGGCAGTGGGTACCGGAACCGTCACCCGTTTCACGAGGAAGGTCGAGAGCCGGATTGCGGTCGAAGAACCCGCTCGGCCGCAGCGCGAACCCGCAGGAGTCGACCGGCATGACCGGCCAGTCCTCCAGGCGGGGCAGATGCGTGGGACCGAACGAGTGCCAGACGGTGAGGTCGGTGTCCTCCAGCGCCTCGCCCGGCCGCGCCCAGGCCGCGACACCGGCGCCACCCGGATGCTGGTTGGGGTAGTCGCCATCCGGATAGTGCCGCTCAGGCCGATAGCGGGTGACCCACAGATGCCGGGTCGCGTAGGCGACGCGCTCGGCGACCGGCGAGCCGGGCTGGGACAGCAGCAGCGGCCCCGCCGCGGGCACCAGGGTGTACGCGACGGGCTGCCCCATCCGGTTGAGCGCGCCGCGGTTGCTGATCCGCCAGCGCCGTCCGGCCGCCGGATCGGCGGTCCGCCCGCCGTCCCCGCTGTCGGCGATCACCGTCGCCCGGGTGGTGAAGGCGTTGCCGCGCGGGTTGTCCGGCCCGGTCGGCAGCCGCACCACGTCCACCTCCTCGACCGTGTTGCCGCCGCCGTCCAGCCCCGCGTCGAGCCGGGCGCAGAACAGGTGCTGGTGGAACGGCGCGAGCAGCCCGGGCGCGACCTCGGTGGCGTACGGCGAGCCGGCCCCGGCCTCCGCGGCCGACGTCTGCAGCAGCCCGGTCGCCTTCGCCTCGAACGCGATCGTGCCGTCCTGGTAGAGGTACCAGTAGAAGCCGTAGTCGTAGTTGCCGAGCGTCGCGATGTACGAAATCACCAGGCGCCGCGAACGGCGGCTGTCCACCGCGAAGTTGTCGAAGATGTTGGTGTGCTTCCAGAGCAGGCCGGTGTCCTCCTCGTGGATGCAGATCGCGTTGGGCAGCGTCTCGGGCCGGCCGAGGTCGTCGGCGAGCACCGCGTCCACGTAGGCGATCTCGCCGAGGCAGTCGCAGCCCAGCCGCAGGGCGTTGGCGTTGCGGCCCAGCAGGTACTCGCCGGCGTCGAGGTAGCAGACCCAGTTGCGGGCCGGGTCGGGCTCGGCGTACGGCACGGCCATCTCCGCGATGGACGCCCGGTGCAGCACCAGCCGGTGCCGCTCGCCGTCGCGGTGCGCGATCTGATGCAGCACCAGCCCCTCGCGGGCGTTGAAGTCCAGCCGCAGCCGCCAGTTCTGCCACCGGAGCACCGGGCCGTCGAGCGTGAAGGAGGGGCCCTGCGGCTGGCGGATCTCCAGCGGGCGCAGGTCGGTGCGGGCCGGGCCGGTGAACTCCGCCTCGTAGCGCCCGCATTCGGCGGGCGTCGGCACGATGCCGGTGTCGATCAACCGGATCACCCGCCGCTCGACCAGGTCGACCTCGGCGACCAGGCCGCCGACCGGGTGCGCGAACGGGTTGTCGCTCTCGCTGCACCGCAGGAACGTCAGCGAGCGCAGCATGCGGCGGCCGCTCTCGTCGGCGACGCCGAAGTGGCCGGCGGCCAGCGGGGCCGCGATGACCAGCGAGGTGTCGGTGATGCCGCGTTCCGCCATGGCCGCGCGCCAGCCCGGGTCGGCCTTGACGATCTCGTCGCAGGTCTCGTACTCCTCGAAGAGCAGCGGCGGTTGGCCGTCGGACGCCGCGTCGAGGTCGCGGTACGCCAGCAGTACGCGGGCGGTCACGTCCACCAGCGCCTCGGCGGCGCGGCCGGTCCGCGTGTCCAGCAGGGTCACGCGGATCCGGCGGTCGACCGGGTGCCCGTCGCGGTGCGCCAGCACGGTGTGCCGGTCCGGCTCGTCGGGCAGGACCAGCGGGAACCGCGTCCCCTCGGTGACCTTGCCCTCGGCCTCCAGCACCTCCCGCGCGGCGGCGATCTCGTCGGCGGTCAGCGGGTCGAGGGGGTGGGCGGCGGGCGTGCGGGGAGCGGTGGAGGTGGCGGTCTGCGAGGTCACGGTGGGGTCCTGACGTCGGAGGAGGGGTGTGCGGCGCGGGCGCGGATGCCGGGGGGGGGCCGGTACGCCGAGCGGGCGAACGGCGGCGGAACGGCGGATCGGCCGGGACGGGAAACGGCGGCGGGGGAACGGCGGGGAGGCGGCGGGAACGCGGACGGCCCGCTCCCGCCCGGGCGGGCAGGGGCGGGCCGTCACGGCACGTGGCCGGCTCAGGCCGGGGCGCCCCCGGACTGGGCGGCTGCGGCCTTCTCCAGCTGGAACGCCTCGTTGCCCATGCCGATCCTGGCGTGCACCTCGGGCTTCCTGCTGTGCAGCACCAGGCCGACGACGAGGCCGATGACGGCGGCCAGCGCGATGATGCCGGGCAGCACCCAGCGCAGCCCGTGGCCCGGGTTGGCGCCGAGCAGCACCGAGAAGTCCTTCACCGAGTACACCGCGATCACGACCAGCGCGATGGCGGCGAGGCCGGAGGTGACCAGCCGCCACGCCTGCACACCGGCGGCGCCGCGCTTGACGAAGAACACGATGACCGCCACGGCCGCGGTGGCCATCAGGATCACCACGCCGAGGGCGCCGACGTTGCCGGCCCAGGTGAACAGGCGTCCCACGGAGGCCGTCGGGTCCGGGCCCATCGCCTTGTCGAAGTGCCCGCCGTCGGTGACCGCGAACGCCACGACGACGACCAGCGCGACCGCCGACTGCAGGAACGAGCCGACCGCCGGCGCCCCGGAGGACTTGGAGGTGCGGCCGACCGCCGAGGGCAGCAGCCCGTCGCGGCCCATCGCGAACGCGTAGCGGGCCACCACGTTGTGGAAGCTCAGCATCGAGGCGAAGATGCCGGTGATGAAGAAGACGTTCAGCACGTCGGTGAAGCCGTTGCCCAACCGGTCCTGGTTCAGGGCGAAGATGAGGTTCGCGGACTGCTGCTGTGACTGGTCGACGACGTGCGACGGGCCGGTGGCCACGGTGATCGCCCAGGAGCTGAACGCGAAGAAGACCGTGGCGAAGCCGATGGCCAGGAACATCACCTTGGAGACGACCCGCTGCGGGTCGCTGGTCTCCTCCGCGTAGACCGGGGCCTGTTCGAAGCCGACGAACCCGGCGATGACGAAGCACAGGGCGGTGCCGAGGCCGGGCCCGCTCAGCGTGCCGGGGTCGAAGGCGTGCATCGACAGGCCCTGCGGACCGGCGTCGGTGACGAAGCTGAAGTCGAACACCAGCGTCAGCACGGTCTCGATGAGCAGCAGCACGCCGAGCGTCCGGGCGTTGAGGTCGATCTTCAGCGCGCCGAACACCGCGGTGATGGCGACGCCGCCCAGCGCCGGGATCCACCAGGCGACTTCGTGGTGCCAGTGCTGGAAGATCTGCCCCGATATCTCGAAGCCGAAGATGCCGTAGAGGCCCACCTGCAGGATGCTGTACGCGAACAGCGCCACGTAGGAGGCGCCGGCGCCGACCGTGCCGCCCAGGCCGCGCGAGATGTAGGCGTACAGCGCACCGGCGTTGTGCACGTGCCGGCTCATCTCGGCGTAGCCGAAGCTGAACAGCACGAGCACGACGCCGAGGATCACGAACAGCAGCGGCACACCGACGATGCCCATGGTGCCGAACGTGGTGGGGACGACACCCGCGACCACCATCAGCGGGGCGGTCGCGGCCAGGACGGAGAGCAGCAGGGCCGGAGCACCGATCCTGTCGGCGCGCAGCGCCCGTTGCTCCCCCTTGAAGGTGCTGATCTCGTTCGAACTCCCCGTCAGCATGGCTGCGGTCCTTCCCAGGAGGTGAGGCGGGTGTCGGGTCTTACGAGGAACCGAAGCCGAGCGCGTAGTTGCGCGCGGCGCGGAACGCCTTCTTCGGGTCGCGGTCGGGGTACGCCCACGGGATGCGGGTGACCTGCGAGCCGATGCGGTTGAACAGGGCGGCCGCCGCGACGGTGTCGCCGGAGTGGAACTTCCCGAACGCCAGGTAGTTCAGATCCAGCGACAGCCGGGGGTGGCTGCCGCCCTCCCAGTCCAGCCACCAGTCGAACGCGGCCCGCACGCTGGTCCTGGCGCGCGAACTGGTCCAGTAGGGCAGGTTGTTGGGTGCTGCGGGCAGCGCGCCGGCGGCGGCCAGCACCCGGTAGCGCTCGATCAGGGCGACCATCGGCAGGAGGGTCAGCGGCGAGCCGCCGCCCGCCTCGCCCGCCGCCCACTCGGCGAACTCGTACACCTCGTGGAACGGGTCGTCGCCGTCGGTCTTCTGACGCTCCGCCAGGCACTGCGTCATCAGGTGGTGGCCGTGGTGATGGCCCCGGTGCCGGCCGCGCACCTGGTCGAACGCCCTGACCTGCTCGTCGTCGGTGCCGGTGCGGCGGGCCAGGATCAGCAGGCCCAGCCAGGGGGTGGGGTCCCCGGGTGACATCCGGGCCGCCCGCAGGCACGCCTCGCGCGCGGAGTCCGCGTTCTGCTTGCCGGCCGCCGCCCGGAAGACCGCGGCGATGGCGGTGAGTGCGGCGGCGTCGGGGCTCTCCGGCTCCGCGAGTTGCCACTCGTGGGCCCACACGGAAGCGGACTTGCCCTCGCCGAGCACCACCAGGCGGTGCCCGCGCAGGTCCCAGTCGCTGCCGGTCCTGGTCAACAGGGCGCGGACATCGGCCCAGCGGCCCTGGGCCAGGGCGGCGCGGGCGGCGATGAGTTCATCGTCGCCGAAGGCGGGATCGAAGGCCACATCGTCCTTGCCCCGTGTGAAACGGAAGGGTGGCGGCGGTGGGGTCATCCGCGGGCAGCCCTCCACGGCGCGGCGTTACGTCATGTGATCGCGAACAGCCAACCGGTAGGCGGCGGTCCGCTACAAGGCCATACCTGTTGTCTCGCTGTAGTCCCTTAGGGTTGCGGGGGTTTGGGTCTCGGATCGGGCCGCAAAGCGTGCGTCCGGCTGGCGCCGGACGCGCCAATGCTGATATCGAAAGCCTGATCGTGGCAGGGCTCGGGCACGGTAGTGGGGGACCGGGGAAATGGACGACAGCAACGTGGCGCACGACGACTCCGCCGGCTCCACCCATCCCCTCGCCTACATCCGGCGCCGGCACGGCTGGAGTTACCAGGACGTGGCGCGGGTGATCGCCGAGCACGCGCGCGCCCTCGGGGTGCCGATGGCGGCCCGCCGCGAGAAGGTGTGGCGCTGGGAGCACTGGGGTGTCGTCCCGGAGGCCGACAGCCAGCGGGCGCTGGCCCGCGCGCTGGGCGTGCCGGCCAAGGAACTCCAGGCGCGGCCCTGGCCGCGCTGGCTGCCCGCGCACGGCGGCATGCCGGACGGCCTGCCCTGGACCGTGCAGGGCAGCCGCACCGCGCTCGACTCCCTGGTGGACGACGGGAGCGGCGATCCGCGCGGCTATCCGATCGCCGACGGGCAGGCGCTGCGGGACGCGATCGCCGACTGGGACGCGGCCGGGGCCGAGGGGACGGCGGAGCATCCGGAGGCCGCCGCCGCGCCGCCGGCAACGGCCGTTCAGGAACGGGCCGAGGTGGCCGCGTGCGCGCGGGCCGCCGCGGGAGCCGCCGACTGCGTACCCTCCGCAGCCGGGTCCGCGCCCGCGCATGCCTCCGTGGTGGTCCCCGTGTCCGCGACGGCATCAGCGGCGGCCTCGGCATCGATCGCGGCATCCGGTGACCGCGGTCCCACCAGGGGCGCGCCCGCCGAACGCGTCGTGGCCGCCGAGCGCATACCCGCGGAACGCACCGCCGCCGAGCGGGTGCCCGCTCAAGCGACCGGCCCCGGGCCGGACTTCGACGTCCCGGCCTGTGTCGACGAGCCCGTCGTGGAGTGGCTCGAAGCCGGGGCGCTGGGACTGCGCCGGCTGGACGACCGGCTGGGCGGCGCCGCCGTACGCCACCGCGTGGAGGCCGATCTCCGGCTGGTCTCCGGGCTGTTGGGACGCGACGTGCGGGGTGGTGCGGTGCAGCGGCGGCTGCTGCGGGTCGCCGCCGACCTCGCGCAGCTCGGCGGTTGGGCGGCCACCGACACCGGGCGGCACGGCGCCGCCCAGCGTCACTACCTCACCGGGCTGCGGCTCGCGCACAGCGCGGGCGACCGGGAGCTGGCCGTCGCCCTGTGGGGCGGGCTCGTGCTCCAGTCGGTGATCGCCGGCCGCCCGCAGGACGCCATCGCCGCCGCGGAGGCCGGCGTGCGCGCGGCCGGCGGCTCCTCCCCCGCGGTGCGCGCGCTGGCGGCCAGCCGGCTGGGCCGGGCGCACGCGGCGATGGGCGCGCTGGGGCCGTTCCGCCGGGCGGTCGCGGAGGCCGAACGCCAACTGGAGGCGGCACAGGCCGATCCGGGACCACCGTGGCTGTACTGGCTGGACGAGGCCGAACTCGCCGCGCAGGCCGGCCAGTCGCTGCTCGACCTCGGGCAGGCGTACGAGGCGCGGCCGCTGCTGGAGCAGGCACTGGCGATGCAGGACGCCGCGTATGTCCGGGACCGCAGCCTGTACGCCGCGCGGGCCGCGCTGGCCCGGGCGATGACCGGGGACCTGGAGGGGGCCCGCACGCTGGGCCGGGAGGCCGCCCGCCTGTCGCGGCACTGCGGTTCGCCGCGCCTGACCGAAGCGCTGGCAGCGCTCAAGGCCCGCCTCGACCTGCACCGCTGACCCGCCGCCCGCCACGGCGGTGGCGGAGGCCGTGTCCCGGTTCCCCCCGCGATGACGGATGCCGCCGCCAGACCCCCGCACCGCGATGACGGATGCCGGTGCACCACGCCCGCACCTCGATGACGGATGCCGGTGCACCACCCCCGCACCGAAGTACCTAACGATGACTGATTCCCCTGCGCTCGCCGCTCCGTAACTTCTTGACCTGCAAGAAGACGGCGCAACCCGGCGCCGCTGACCGCAGGGAGAACCGATCATGAGCGACCTCCAGTACCTCGCCGAGCGCTACATCGCCGCCTGGAACGAGACCGACCCGGCCGCCCGCCGCGAGCTGATCGGCGAGGTCTTCGCCGACGACGGCCGGTACACCGACCCGCTGGCCGACGTGACCGGTCCCGACGCGCTGGACGCGGTCGTCGGCGCGGTGCAGGGCCAGTTCGCGGGCCTGGTCTTCACCCTCGGCCCGGTCGACACCCACCACCACATCGCCCGGTTCACCTGGGAGCTGGGCCCGGCCGGCGGCGAGGCGCTGGTCGTCGGCTTCGACGTCGCGGTCACCGGCGAGGACGGCCGGATCCACAGCGTCCTCGGCTTCCTCGACAAGGTCCCGGCGACCGCCTGACCCCGGGCGGCGGCCCCGCGCAGACCCGCTGCGCGGGCGCCCCCGGGGCCCGGCCCCCCAACCGCCCAGCCCCTCAACCGCCCAGCCCCCAGAGCCAGTTCACCGTTCGCGACAGGAGTACGTCATGGCTTCGGCCTCCACCACCGCCTCCCCGTCCGCGGCCACGGGCCTCGCCCGTGCCGCCGACCGGTCCGGCCTGGGCCTGCTGGTCCTCCTGGCCGCGACCTTCATGAGCGCCCTCGACATCTTCATCGTCAACGTGGCGATCCCCGCCCTCCAGGGCGACCTGCACGCGGGGACCGCCGCCGTCCAGTGGGTGGTGGCCGGCTTCGGCCTCGCGGTCGCCACCGGGCTGATCACCGCGGGCCGGCTCGGCGACATCTTCGGGCGGCGGCGGATGTTCGCCCTCGGGCTCCTGCTGTTCACCGCCACCTCGGCGGCCTGCGGCTTCGCCCCGACATCCGGGTCCCTGGTGGCCGCACGGGTGCTGCAGGGCCTCAGCGCCGCGCTGATGAGCCCGCAGGTGCTCGCCATCCTGCAGACCGCCTACACCGGCAAGGCGCAGGCCCGCGCGTTCGGCATGTACGGCATGACCATGGGCATCGGCGCGGTGTTCGGGCAGCTCATCGGCGGCCTGCTGATCAAGGCCGACATCCTCGGGCTCGGCTGGCGGGCCTGCTTCCTGATCAACGTGCCGATCGGCGTGGCCGCGCTGGCCATGGTCCCGCGGGCGCTCGGCGAGACGCGCGCGCCGCGGCGGCCCCGGCTGGACCCGGTGGGTGTGGTGCTGTCGACGGCGGCCGTGGTGGCCCTGGTCCTGCCGCTCATCCAGGGCCGCGCGCTGGGCTGGCCGGAGTGGACCTGGGTGTGCCTGGCCGGCTCGGCCGTGCTGTTCGCCGTGTTCGTGGCGCACCAGCACCGGCTGGGTGCCGGCGGCGGCGACCCGGTGCTCGCCTCCCGGCTGTTCCGGCTGCGGGGCTTCTCGCTGGGCGCGGTCGCGCAGCTGGTGTTCTGGACGGGACAGGGTTCGTTCTTCCTGGTCCTGGCGCTGTACCTGCAGGCCGGGCGGGGGCTGGACGCGCTCGCCTCGGGTACCGTCTTCCTGTCGATCGGCGGCGGCTACCTGCTGACCTCGACCACCGCGCACCGGATCGCCGCCCGCCTCGGAAACCGCACGGTGCCGGCCGGTGCGCTGGTGATGGCCGCCGGACTCGGCGCGCTGTGGGCGGCGGTGCACGCCTCGGGCACCACCGGAACCCTGTGGGAGCTGACACCCGGGCTGTTCGTGGACGGCGTCGGCATGGGGATGGTGATCGCTCCGCTCACCCACAGCGCGCTGGGCGGCGTGCCGGCGGAGATGGCCGGCTCGGCGTCCGGGGTGGTGGCCACCATCCAGCAGATCAGCGGCGCGCTGGGCATCGCCCTGATCGGCATCCTGTTCTACGGCGCGGTCGGGGACGGCGCTCCCCGCCACTATCCGCACGCTCTCGGCCTGGGCCTGGAGTTCCTGGTGATCCTGGAGCTGGCGCTGGCGGCCCTGACCGCCGCCGTCGCGGCCCGGGCCGGCCGCGCCGGACGCTGACCGCGCGGCGGAGAGTGCCGCCGGGCCGGAACGCCCCAGGGGCGCCCCTCATGGGAGGGGCGCCCCTGGGGCGTTCCGGCGGCACCGCCCGGATGACGGAAGCCGCGAGCGCGGCTCCCGGAGCGGGAACCCGGTGCTCAGACCCGGCGCAGCCGGATGACCGGGATGTCCCGGTCGGTCTTCTTCTGGTAGTCCTCGTAGGGCGGGTAGACCTCCAGCAGATGCGGCCAGACCCGCGCCTTGTCCTCGGACGACAGCGCCTCGGCCCGGGCGGCGAACCGCTCGCGTCCGACGCGCACGTGCACCTCGGGGTTGTCGCGCAGGCTCAGGTACCACAGCGGGTGCTCGGGAGCACCGCCCTTGGACGCGACGATCAGGTAGTCGTCGCCGTCCCGGCCGTAGATCAGCACGGTGCGCAGCCACTGGCCGCTCTTGCGGCCGAGGTAGTCGAGCAGCAGGCACGGGGAGCCGTTCATGTCGGTGGCCTCGGTGCCGTCCGACTCCTCGTAGCGGCGGGCCTGCTCGGACACCCAGCTGGTCGGGCTGACCTTGACGTCGGCGGGGTCGTACACGGTCATGCGCTTCCTCCATGGCGGGAGATCGTCACCGGTGATCCCACTCTAGGCACGTGGTGGCGAGCCGTTCAGTCCCCCATGCCGGGGGCGCCCCAGACGGGGAACCAGCGGGACAGGTCGGACTCGATGCGCAGGTCGTTCTTGAGCAGCGCCGACAGTTCCAGCTCCCGGGCGTTGTCCCGCTTCTGCTCGCCCGGCAGCTTGCACACCGGGTAGAAGCTGCCGCGCTTGTAGAGGTAGACCAGGGCGAGGGAGGGGCCTGACGGGGCCGCGAAGCCGACCAGGGAGCACAGCAGTTGCGGGCCGAAGCCGTGCTCCTCCAGCGTGGAGTTGATCGCGTGCAGGTCGGTGACCAGCCCGGTGACGTCCTCGGGGTCGTGGCGGGAGAGCAGCCAGGTGTAGCCGTAGGAGTCCTTGCTGGACTCGGTGGACAGCAGGGTGTGCAGGTCCTGCTGGATCTCGGTGAACGCGCCCCCCTCGACGGCGGAGAAGCACACCGAGCCCATCCCGGTCGGCCGCAGGTCGGTGGCGGCCTGCAGCGTGATGGCCGCGTCGGTGAGCCCGAACAGCTGGTCCAGGTCGGGCCGTACCGGCTTGCTGCGGCCGAGGAGTACGTCGAGCAGTCCCATCAGCGGCGGTCCAGTTCAGTGGTGATGCGGCTGAGCTGCTCCAGCCGCGTTTCCAGGGTGGGGTGGGTGGAGAGCAGCTTGGAGAAGGTGGCGCCGGCGCTGAGCGCCGGGGCGAAGTAGAAGGCGTTGAACGACTGGGAGGCGCGCAGGTCCTCGGTCGGGATCGCGGCGATCTGGCCGCTGACCTTGGTGAGCGCCGAGGCCAGCGCGGAGGGGCGGCCGGTGAGCAGCGCGGCGCTGCGGTCCGCCGACAGCTCGCGGTAGCGCGAGAGCATCCGGGTGAGCAGGAAGCTGATGGCGTACACCACGGCGCTGACCACCGGCACCAGGACGGCGATCATCGCGGTGTTCGCGTCCCGGCCGCCCCTGCGGAAGCCGCCCCACAGGCCGATGCGGGTGATGACGCCGGCGAGGATGCCGAGAAACGAGGCGACGGTCATCACCGCCACGTCCTTGTGGGCGACGTGCGACAGCTCGTGCGCGATCACGCCTTCGAGCTCCTCCGGCTCCAGGCGGCGCAGCAGACCGGTGGTGGCGCACACCAGGGTGTTGTTCTTGTTGCGCCCGGTCGCGAACGCGTTGGGCACGTCGGAGTCGGCGATGGCGACCTTGGGCTTGGGCATGTCGGCGAGGGCGCAGATGCGGTCCACCACGCCGTGCAGCTCGGGCGCCTCCTCGGGTGTGACCTCCCGCGCGCCCATGCTGAACGCGGCGATGCGGTCGCTGAACCAGAACTGGGCGACGAACAGCAGCCCGGCGATGACGATGATCAACGGCCAGGAGCCGCGCAGCAGGGCGAGCAGAGCGCCCACGAAGACGACGTAGAGAAGTCCGATCAGGAACATGGTGACGACCATGCGGGTCGTCAGTCCCCGGTCGGGAGCGAAGCGGTTCCGGTTCAATGCGGCCCCTCCCGAGTCGTGCGGGGCACGGGTCGCGAGGCGGCGGCCCGGGTGTGCTCCGTTGGTTGGCTGAACCTGTTGGCGGTTATGCGTGCTTACTACCCAACGATGGAACGACCAGGACGGCCCGGGCGGTTCCGCTCAACGGGTGGTGTCCAGGGCGAGTTTCCCCACCGTACGCCTCGACCGCAGGTCCTGGTGGGCACGGGCCGCCTCGGCGAGCGGGTACACGCCGCCGACCTGCGGCTTCAGCCGGCCCTGCGCGGTCATGGCGAGGAGGTCGGCCAGCGGCTCGCGGTACATCCCGGGGCGGCCGAGGCAGTGCGCCAGCCAGAAGCCGACCACGGCGCGCGAGCGGCCCATCAGCTGCGCGGGCTGCACCGGGGTGGCGGGCGTACGGGACGCCATGCCGTAGGTGACGAGCCGGCCGAAGGGCGCGAGGGCGGCGAGCGAGGCGTCGAAGACCGGCCCACCGGCCATCTCCAGCACGACGTCGACCTTACGGCCGCCGTTCGCCTCGACCAGGCGCTCCTTGAGGTCCTCGGGCGCGGCGTCCACGGCGGCGTCCGCGCCCAGCTCCTGTGCGAGGTCGCGCTTCTCCTTGGAGGAGGCGGTGGCGATCACCCGTCCGGCACCGAACTCCCTGGCGAGCTGGACGGCCAGTGAGCCGGTGCCGCCCGCGGCCGCGTGCACCACGACGCTCTCGCCCTTGGCGAGCCGCGCGGAGGTGCGCAGCAGGTGCCAGGCGGTGACGCCCTGCACGACCAGGGCCAGCGCCTGCTCGTCGCCGACGCCGTCCGGCACCTCCTGGGCCAGCGCCTCCTGGACGGCGGCCCGCTCGGCGTAGCCGCCGCCGTCGGTGAGGGCGACCAGCCGCCGGCCGTCCGCGGCGCGCCCGGCGACCTCGGAGCCGGGCACCATCGGCAGGGTGGAGCGGGAGAGGTAGGAGTCCTCGACGGTGTGGGTGTCGGCGTAGTTCACGCCGGCCCTGCGCACGTCGACCAGCAGCTGCCCCGGCCCGGCCACCGGTTCGGGCAGCTCGGCGACGTGCAGCACCTCGGGGCCGCCGAACTCGGTGATCTGGATGGCGCGCACGGTGACTCCTCCGCGTGGACGGCACGGCCCTACCGGCCGGTAGAGGCCCTGCCCCGCACACTACCGACTGGTCGGTATGGAGTCACGCTCCGGTCCGGTCCGCCCTCAGGCGGCCGGGACCGGGACGGCCGGCGCCGGGCCGACGTAGCGCGCGGCCGGCCGGATGATCTTGCTGTCCTCGGCCTGCTCCAGGACGTTGGCGCTCCAGCCGACCACCCGGGCCGCGGCGAAGGTCGGGGTGAACATCTCCCGCGGCAGCCCGCACAGCTCCATCACCACGCCGGCGAAGAACTCCACGTTGATGTGGAGGTTGCGGCCCGGCTTCAGCTCGGCGAGCACGGCCTCGGCCCGCTCCTCGACCCGCACCGCGAAGTCGACCAGGTCGCCGCCGAACCCGCGGGCGATGCCCTTGAGCATCCGGGACCGCGGGTCCTCCGTGGTGTACACGGGGTGGCCGAAGCCCATGATCCGGTCGCCGGCCAGGATGTGCTCGCGCAGCCAGCCGTCGATCCGCTCGGGGGTGCCGATCGCGTCCAGGGTGTCCAGGGCGCGGCTGGGCGCACCGCCGTGCAGCGGGCCGGAGAGCGCGCCGAGCGCGCCCACCAGGCAGGCCGCGAGGTCGGCCCCCGTCGAGGCGATCACCCGGGAGGTGAAGGTGGAGGCGTTGAAGCCGTGGTCGACGGTGGAGATCAGGTACTGCTCGACCGCCCTGGCCCTGTCCGCGTCCGGCTCCTGCCCGGTGAGCATGTACAGGTAGTTGGCCGCGTGACCCAGGTCGTCCCGGGGCTCGACCGGCTCCAGGCCCTGCCCGAGCCGGTACAGCGCGGTGATCAGGGTGGGCACCGCCGCGCAGGCCGCCAGCGCGTCGTCGCGCCGCTGCGCCGGGTCGAGGTCGTACAGCGGGCGGAATCCGGACGAGGCACCCAGCAGCGACAGCGCGGTGCGCAGCCCGGCGAGCGGCCCGGACGCCGCGCCGGCGCGGGCGACGGCCGGCAGGGCCGCCCTCACGTCGGCGGGCAGGTGGCGCAGCGCCGCGGTCGCGGCGGCGAACGCCGCGCGCTCGACGGCGTCCGGCAGCCGGCCGTGGACCATCAGGTGCCAGACGTCCTCGAAGGTGCGGGTCTCGGCCAGCTCGACGGCGGAGAACTCCCGGTAGTGGTAGAAGCCCTGGTCGCCCCTGACGTCCCCGAGGGTCGTCTCGGTGACGATCACGCCCTTCAGGCCGCGAGGTACCTCGACGGGGGCAGCGCGCTCGATGGTCGGCATGGTGTTCCTCCTTGACTGTTGACTTGACTGTCGATGATTGATTGAGTTGATGTCAATATTGATTCTGATATTGATTAACAGTTGATTAGCGTGGTCATCAGTCATCTTTCGGCGCGCACCCCAGGCCCGCGGGGCCACCCGGGGAGGCCGCCGCGGACCCGGATACGGTGAGGCCCATGGCACAGGACGCGGCAGACGCCGGGACCGGCGACGACGGCCGGATCGGCACCCGGGAGGCGGCCCGGCGGCTCGGGGTGAAGCCCGAGACCCTGTACGCCTATGTCAGCCGCGGCCTGCTCGGCAGCCGCCGCGCGCAGGGCGGGCGGGGCAGCACCTTCGACCCGGCGGAGGTCGCCGCGCTCGCCCGGCGCGGCCGGCCCGCGGCGCCCGCCGAGGCCCGGTCCGCGGACGACGCCGGCGTGGGCCGGGTGCGGACCGGGATCACCCTGATCACCGGGGACCGCTACTACTTCCGCGGGGTCGACGCGACCGCGCTGGCCGGGGCGTACTCCTTCGAGGAGGTCGCCGAGTGGCTGTGGACCGGTGTGCTGCGGCGCGGTGCCCGCTTCGAGGCCCCGCCGCAGCCGCTGGCCGCGGCCCGCCGGGCGGCGGCCGCACTGCCGGCCGACTGCGGGCCCATGGACCGGCTGCGGGTCGCCGCGATCGCCGCTGCGGCGGCCGACCCGCTGCGCTTCGACCTCGCGCGGGAGGCCGTGCTGGGCTCGGCCCGCAGCCTGATCCCTACGCTCGTGGACGCGCTGCCGCCGGCCGGGCAGGCGCACCGCGGCACCGCCCCGATCGCGCTGCGGCTGTGGTGGCGGCTGACCGAGCGGCCCGCGGACGACGCCTCGCTGCGGGTGCTGGACACCGCGCTGGCCCTGCTGATCGACCACGACCTGGCCGCCTCGACGCTCGCGGCCAGGGTCGCGGCCTCGGCACGGGCCAACCCCTACGCCGTGGTGTCGGCGGGCCTCGGCGCCCTGGACAGCCCGCTGCACGGCCAGGCCAGCGGGGTGGCGCACCGGATGCTGGCCGAGGTGCTGGAGCGCGGGTCGGCGGCCCCGGTGGTCGCCGCATACCTGCGGGCGGGGCAGCGCGTGCCCGGCCTGGGCCACCGGCTCTACCGCGGCGAGGACCCTCGGGCCGCACTGCTGTTCACGCTGCTGCAGCAGGTGCCGGACGCGGCCGGGGCGCTGTCCGCGGCGCGGGACGTGGTGGCCACCACCGCCCGGCACACCCCGCTGCACGCCAACGTCGACCTCGCGCTCGCGGTGCTGTCGCAGGCGTGCCGGATGACGCCGGAGGCGGGCGAGATCGTGTTCTCGGTGGCCCGCACGGCCGGGTGGATCGCGCACGCCCTGGAGGAGTATGCCGAGCGGCCGCTGCGGATGCGGCCGGTCGGCGCGTACGACGGGCCGCGCCCCGAGCAGCCGCTGCCCTGACGGCCCGGGCTCAGCGGCCGGTGAGCCGCGGGATCCGGCCGACGAGTTCGGCCCACTCGGTGTCCGTCTGCCCCGGCACCATGCGGCCGGCCGACTGCCACTGGGCGGCGAGCGCGCTGAACACGGGTGCGTCGGTGCTCTGCAGAACCGTTCCCCCGCGGGTGGTGCGCCTGCGCTGGGTGTCGCTGTCCTCTTGCCGGACCCATTTCGTTCCTGCCATGGGCTGATCAACGAGGACGGGCCGGGACACGCCATGCGGGCCGGCGCTCGACCACTCGGATGAGTGAAGGATCCCGTTCACAGGAGCGGAATTTCCCGCCGCCGCCACCCGTTGTGGGGGGCATGAGCACTGTTGAGCTGACCAAGGAGAACTTCGACGAGGTCGTTTCGTCCAACGACTTCGTCCTCATCGACTTCTGGGCCGCTTGGTGCGGTCCGTGCCGGATGTTCGCCCCGGTCTACGACAAGGCGTCCGACAAGCACGGCGATCTGATCTTCGCGAAGGTCGACACGGAGGCCCAGCCCGAGCTGGCCCAGGCCTTCCAGATCCAGTCGATCCCGACGCTGATGATCGTCCGCGACAAGGTCGCGGTGTTCGCCCAGCCGGGTGCGCTTCCGGAACCGGCCCTGGAGGACGTCATCGCGCAGGCGCGCGCCCTCGACATGGACGAGGTCCGCAAGTCGGTGGCCGAGGCGGAGGCGCAGAACAAGGGCTGACGCCCCGCCCGCGACCGATGTGCGGACGCGGCCCCGGATCGCTCCGGGGCCGCTGTCAGTGGTGCCCGTTACGGTCATGTGGTGGGTACAGCTGTCGCCGCAGGCGTGCGGATCGCGGTGGCCCCCGACCCGGTGGGGTCGGGCGGCCGGCTGTGCGTCCTCGGCGAGGACGGCACGGCCGTGGGCGCGGTGCTGGCCGCGCCGGACCTGGCCGCCGAGGTGGCCCGGCGGGAGGCGGAGCAGCGCCCGCGCTGGGTGTGGGCGGCGACCGACGAGGTGTACCCCCGGCTGCTCGATCGCGCCGCGGTCCGCCCCGACCGCTGCCACGACGTGAAGCTCGTGGAGTCGCTGCTGCTGGGCCAGGAGCTCCGGCACCGCCGGCCGCGCTCGCTGGGCGCGGCCTGGGCGCGGCTGCACGACCTGCCGGAACCCCCCGACGCACCCGAGCCCGGCGCCGACGACCAGCCGGTGCTCTTCGCCGCCGACCGCCACCATCTGCCGCCCGGCACCGACCTGATGGACGCCCTGGTCGCGGTGCACGCCGGGCAGCTGCGCCGGATCGCGGCGGGCCCGCACCCGGAGCGGATGCGGCTGCTGTGCGCCGCGGAGTCGGCCGGTGCGCTGGCGGCGGTGGAGATGGGCCGCGAGGGGCTGCCGTGGAGCGCGGCCGCGCACGACGAACTGCTCACCGGACTGCTCGGCCCCCGGCCGGCGCCCGGCACCCGGCCCGCCGTGCTGGGGGAGATGGCTCTGCGGCTTCAGGAGATGCTGGGCCGCCCCGTCAACCCCGACTCCCCCGCCCAGATGCTGCCCGCCTTCGCCCGGCTGGGCTTCCCGCTGACGTCCACCCGCTCGTACGAGCTGCGGTCCGTCGACCACCCGGCCGCCGCCCTGTTCCTGCGCTACAAGGAGCTGTCCCGGATCCACGCGGCCCATGGCTGGGCCTGGCGGGAGAGCTGGGTGCGCGGCGGGCGGTTCCGGCCGGAGTACGTGGTCGGCGGGGTGGTGTCGGGCCGCTGGGCGACGCGGGGCGGCGGTGCGCTGCAGATCCCGCGGCTGCTGCGGTCCGCCGTGGTGGCCGATCCCGGGCACCGCCTGGTCGTCGCGGACGCCGGCCAGCTGGAGCCGCGGGTGCTGGCCGCGATGTCCGGCGACCCGGGTCTGGCGCGCGCGGCGGCCGCCGGCGACCTGTACGCGGCACTGGCCCTGGACGCCTTCGGCGGCGACCGGCCGCGCGCCAAGATCGGCCTGCTGGCGGCGATGTACGGGCAGACCAGCGGCGAGGCCGGGCAGCTGCTCGCGGTGATGCGGCGGCGCTTCCCGGCGGCGCTGGCGCTGGTGGAGTCAGCGGCCAGGACCGGGGAGGCGGGCGGTACCGTCCGCTCCCAGCTGGGGCGCACCTCCCCCGCACCGTCCGCGGACCGCTTCCTCGACGAGAGCGCGGACCCCGGTGACGGCGCCTCCCCCGACCGCCGCGCGGCCCGCTCCTGGGGCCGCTTCACCCGGAACTTCGTGATCCAGGCCAGCGCCTCTGACTGGGCGCTGGCCATGCTGGCCGCGCTGCGCCGCCGGCTGGCCGAACTCGGGCCGGCGCCGCGGCTGGTGTTCTTCCAGCACGACGAGGTGATCGTCCACACCCCGCTGGAGCTGGCGCGGGCCGCGGAGGAGGCGGTCGCGGCGGCGGGCGAGGAGGCCCGCCGCCTGGTGTTCGGTACGACGCCTGTCCCGATCCCGCTGCAGACGCACGCCGTCGAGTGCTACGCGGACGCCAAGTAGCGCTCAGGCCCCGCGGGCCCGCGCGTCACTTGTCGGCGGACGCGTCCTTCTCCGCGGCCGACGCGGCGGAGTCCGCACCGTCCACGAGCTTCTGCATGTGGGCGAGTTGCGAGGCGGAGGGCGCCGAGGGCGAGGCGCCGCCCTGGTCCGAGCCGGCGGACGCGTCGTGGTGCGCGCAGCCGGCGAGCACCGCCGCGGCCAGCGCGGCCGCCGGCAGCAGAGCCAACGCCCGGAGCCTGCGGGTCACTTGGTCTTCCCCGCGCCCGCGCCGAAGTGCTGGGTGCCGCACCACGTGCGGACCGCGTCCAGGTCCGAGCTGCGCTGGTTGAGCATCGGCACCAGCGACTTGCGGAACGTCAGCCGGTCCTTGAGGTACGTCGCCACCGCGGTGTCGCCCTTGGCGTCGGCGTTGTCGACGCGCTTCTGCAGCCGGGCGACGGAACCGCGTTCGGTGACCGGGCCGTTGAGGCGCTGCAAGGCGCGGTCGATCCGCGCGTCGATCTTGGGCACGCGCTTGCACAGGGCGCGCGCGCCGTCCCCGGTGGGCGCCTTGGCGGCGGCGCTCGGCGTCTGCGACCCGCCGGTGTCGGCCGCGGCGCTCCCCGCGGCGGCGAGCAGGGCGGCGATCGCGGCGGTGGCCGCGACGGCGCCGCGCGTACGGGTGGTGCGCATGGTGTCCTCCCTCGTCGGCGGGCGCCGCATCGATGCGGCGCCGCTTCGTCCCGGAGGGTAAGAACCCTCTTTGTGGAAACCTTGTGGCGCCGGGCGGTGTTGAGGGCGCACTGGGTTCTGACGCGGTGGGTTCAGGGCGCGGTGGTCGGTGCGGGCAGCCAGGCCCGGCGGGCGGGCAGCGCGTGCGGGGCGGCCGGGCGCGGCAGGTGGACCGCCACGTGGGCGCCGGGCGTGCCGTCGGGGCGGTCGGTGACCGTGACGGTGCCGCCGTGCAGGGCGATCTGCTGGGCGACGAGGGTGAGTCCGAGGCCGGAGCCCGGGCTGTCGGGGCCGCGGCGGAACCGCTGGAAGATCGCGCCGCGGGCGGCGGCCGGGATGCCGGGGCCGTGGTCCGCGACGGTCAGGCACACCGACGAGGGGTCGGTACCCGGCCGCAGCACCACCTCGATCCGCGCGGTGCCGTCGGGACCGGCGCCGTGCACCGCGGCGTTGACCAGCAGGTTGTCGACGGCCGAGCGCAGCCCCGGCGGCCAGGCGTGCACCACGCAGCCCGGCGCGCCGTCGAGCGCGATCCGGGCGTCCGGCCGGTCCCGCCGCAGGTCGGTGACCGCGGCCTCCACCAGGTCGGCCAGGTCGACGGGGGTGAAGGCGTCGGCCTCGACGAGGTCGCCCTGGGCGAGGGTGCGCAGCATCACCAGCAGCCCGAGCAGCCGCTCGTGCTCGGTGCGCAGGTCGGCGACGATCTCGGCGCGTTCCCCCGGACCGGGCTCGGGCGTGCCGTCCAGCACGTCGAGGTTGATCCGCATGCTCATCAGCGGGGTGCGCAGTTCGTGCGAGGCGGCGGCGGAGAACGAGCGGGCGGTGGCGAGCGCCTCGGCGGTGCGGGCGGCCTGCTCGTCGTAGCGCGCCAGCACGGTCTGGAGGGTGTGCGCGAGGTCGTCGATCTCGGGGATGCGGGTGGGGGTGTGGTCCAGGCGGGTCGCGCTGGCCCGCGGGTCGATGCCGCCGGCGCGGCGCTGCAGGGCCAGCAGCGGGCGGGCGAACCGGGTCGCGGCGGCCCATGCGGCCAGGCCCGCGACGGGCGCGGTGAGCACGGCCACGGTCAGGATCCGGCGGCGGACCTGGCCGATCTGCGCCTGGCCGGCGGTGTCGCTCGCGAACACCCACAGGGTGCCGCCGGCGGCCGGGCGGGTCACCGACACCGGTTCGGCGAGCACGCGCCAACTCCGCTTCCCGTCGGGCACGGTGACCGGTCCCGACGTCCCGGCGGCGGGCGGCAGGACGACCGCCGCACTTGGCTGCGGCCCCCCGCTCACCGTGCCGGTGGGGCCGGCGACCCGGATGCCGACGTCGAGAGCTGCGGTGAACAGCCGCCGCTCCCTTGCCTGTTCGACGCTCGTCGGCCGGTCGTTGGCCATCGCGCGCAGCAGGTTGCGGGCCTGCGGCAGCACCGCCGCGGCCCGCTGGCGCAGGTGCGCGTCGCCCTGCGCGTGCACGTCGCCGCTGACCAGCCGGACCATGATCCAGCCGGAGGCGAGGACCAGCAGCGGCACCAGGACGCCGACGGCCAGCGCGATGCGGGTGGACAGCCTCATGACGCGCCTCCGGACGTTCCGGCCGCAGCGGCCCCGGGTGCCGTACCGGCGGCGGGCCGCAGCACGAACCCGACGCCGCGCACGGTGTGCAGGATGCGCGGCCGGCCGCCGGCCTCCAGCTTGCGCCGCAGGTAGCTGACGAAGGTGTCGACGGCGTCGGTGCGCACGTCGAAGTCGTAGCCCCAGACGCGGTCCAGCAGCTGGTCGCGGGTGAGGACCAGGCCGGAGTTGCGGGCGAGCACTTCCAGCAGCTCGAACTCGCGCCGGGTCAGGTCGAGCGGTTCGCCGTCGCGTGCGGCGGTGCGCGCGGCCGGGTCGAGGACCAGCCCGCAGGCGCGCACCTGGTCGTCGGGGCGCGGCGGGCGCCGGCGCAGCAGCGCGTGCAGCCGCAGCACCAGCTCCTCCAGGGCGAAGGGCTTCACCAGGTAGTCGTCGGCGCCGGCCTGCAGCCCGGCGACGCGGTCGGCGACCTCGTCGAGCGCGGACAGCACCAGCACGGGCAGGTCGCTGCCGCCGTCGCGCAGAGTGCGGCAGACCTCGATGCCGTCGACGTCCGGCATGGAGATGTCCAGCACCAGGACGTCGGGCGGGGTGCGACCCAGCAGGTCGAGGGCGGCGGCCCCGCCGGCCGCCTCGGTCACCGCGAAGCCGCGCAGCCGCAGCGCGCGGCCGAGCGAGCGGCGGATCGCCGCGTCGTCGTCCACCACCAGGACCCGGCCGCCGCCGTCCGTCCCGCCGTCCGTCCCCGCCCCGCTCGGTGTTCCTGTCACCGCACGCACCTCCGCTCCCCGGCCGCAGCATGGTTGCATCGCGGGAACCATGCTGCACGGCCGGGGAGCGGAGAGTCCTCCCCCGGTGGGCCCTGCCGGGTCTCAGCCGGCGTACTGGGCGAAGGTCCGGGTGAAGTCCCAGGCGTTCTGGGACACCCCGGAGCAGGTGTCGTCGTTCGGGTAGGCGCCGGGGCACGGCCGGTCCCGGTTGGCGGACCAGAAGGTCAGCCGGGCGAGGTGGTGGGCCTGGGCGTAGGCGAGGATGGTGCGGAAGTCGTTGACGGTGACGGTCTCGTTGTTGTCGGTGATGCCGTTCATCGACGAGATGCCGCTGTGCCGGTACGCCTGGTCGTCGCTGTAGCCGTAGGCGTTCTTCAGCGCGTTCTTCAGGCCCTCGGCGGCCTGGGTGGTGAGGTTGCCCATGTTCTGGCCGGCGCCGCCGAAGTCGAACGGCATGATGGTCCAGGCGTCGACGGTCAGCCCGGAGGAGGCGGCCCGGTTGATCAGGCTGGTGTCGGGGCCGCTCTGGCCGGTGCCGATGGTGACGTACACCGTCAGCCCGGGGTTGTTGGCCTTGACGGTCTTGAGCGCGTCGACGGTGCGCTGCTGGACGGTCCCGTTGCTGTACGCGTCGGCCTCGATGTCGATGTCGATGGCCTTGAGCCCGTACGCGCTGATCACCTTCTGGTAGGCGGCGGCGAGTTCGCCGGCGCTGGAGCAGGAGGACTCCAGCTTGTTGCCGCTGTAGCCGCCGAACGACGGGACGACGTCGCCGCCGGCCGCCCGGACCTTGGTGATGGTGTTCTGGTCGACGCCGCCGGTCAGTGCCCGGCCGCCGTCCCACTGCGGGTTGCAGTAGCCGTTGCTGAGCACGAAGGCGAGGGTGAACCACTTGACGCCGGTGGCGTTCATGACGGTGGTGGGGTCGGGTGGGTTGCCCCAGCCGTTGTAGAGGTAGGGCGCGACGGCCTGCACTCCCCCGCCGGGCGGCGGGGTGGTGCCGCCGGTCGGCAGCGTCCACTTCTGGTTGGCGCCGCCGGTGCAGTCCCAGATCTGCAGGCGGGTGCCGTTGGCGGAGCTGGGCCCGGTGGCGTCCAGGCAGCGGCCGGAGCCGGTGTTGACCAACTGCCCGGCGCTCGCGGTCCACTTCTGCGCGTTGGTGCCGTTGCAGTCGTAGAGCTGCACCACGGTGCCGTTGGCGGTGCCGGCCGCGGTGACGTCCATGCACTTGCCGAGCGCCCGCAGCGTGCCGTCGGAACCGACCGTCCAGTTCTGGGCGTTGGTGCCGTTGCAGTCGTAGAGCTGCACCGCGGTGCCGTTCGCGCTGCTGGCCGCGGCCACGTCGACGCACTTGCCGCCGTAGCCGGTGATCGCGCCGGCGGGATCGGCGCCGGCGGCCTGGGTGACGCCGAGGGTCCCCACGACGATCCCGCCGGCCAGGGCGGAGGCGAACAGGGCGAGCGGGCGGGGGCGGCTACGCCGGGTGGTGGCTGGTTCCGACACGACGGGACTCCTCGGTGGGGGTACGGCGGGTGGGCCGGAGCGGAGGTGCGGCGGTGCGGCGGTGCATGTGACGGGGCGTTACATGTGATGGGGCGGTGCGGTCGCGTAAGAGAGAGTCATGCCCCTGACATCCTTTTGGCGGGGGCGTCCGGTGGAGGTCGGCGGTGAACCCGGGTCGTCCGCACGGGACTTACGTCACGTCTTAGTTCAGGACGTGATTTAAATCGGGCCGGCGAGGGCCGTCAATACTTCCGGCAAAGGTCCGTACCTAAAGTTCCCGGCGGCGCACCAGCACCGCCAGCACCATGACCCCCGGGACCAGCGGCAGCCAGGTGGTGGCCAGGCGGTATCCGAGGACCGCGGAGGTCGCGGTCACGGCCGGTGCGCCGGCGGTCACCAGGGCGAGCGCGAGCGCCGCGTCGAGCGAGCCGAGGCCGGCCGGGGTGGGCAGCCAGCCGGCGGCCGTGCTCGCGCACAGGTACGCGGCCACCACGCCGCTCACCGGGACCGGGGAGTGGAGCGCGCGCATCACCATGACGACCACCAGCGCGTGCATGGCGGGGAAGGCCAGCCCGCCGCCCCAAAGGGCGGCGACCCGGGCCCGGTTGCGGTGCAGCGCGCGCACGTCGGTGGCCGCGGAGGCCAGGAAGGCGCGCGCCCGGTCCCTCAGCCGGCGGGCGCACCGCGTCGCCACGTACCCGCCGGTGAGCAGCAGGGCGACCGCGGCAACGAGCAGCAGCGGGTGGGCGGGCACGACGGATCCGCCCGCGATGACCCTTCGGATGTGCAGGGCGCCGGGGAAGAAGGCGAGCACCAGCCCCAGCAGCACCAGCCGGCCGGTCACCGTGGCGCAGGTGCGGACCGCGAGCGCGCCCACCGCGCGGGACGGCGACAGGCCGCGGCGCAGCAGGAAGCGCAGGTTGACCGCGTTGCCGCCGACGCCGGCCGGCAGGATGTGGTTGGCGGCGGACGCCGCGAACTGCGTCGCCAGCAGCCGTCCCGGCGGGAGCGGCTCCACCACGGCGCCCTGCTGGGCGGTCGCCGAGCACACCCAGGTCAGGAACGCGGCCAGGCACGAGCCGGCCAGCCACTTGCGGTCCGCCTCGCCGAGGCGGCCGGCGCTGGAGCCGATCAGTTCCCAGTTGCCCGCCACCACCGCCGCGACGACCACCAGCGGCAGCAGGACGGCCGCGGACCGCAGCCAGGGGCGCAGCCAGCCGCGCTGCCAGAGGACGTTCTCGCTGCGAGCGATGGACACGGGGAACTCCTCGCCGCGAGGGGACGGGACGGTCCTGCCAGAGTAGGTGCACGTCAGAACCCTTCCCACCCGCAGACGCCCACATGGCTCAACGGTCAGCCGAACATCCGTCGACGAAACGGTTGCACGCGCCCGTCACCCGTCAACCCGGCGTACCGCGGATCACCCTGACGTACCGTGCGGCCCGTTCCGGCCGTTGCGGCGGCGAGCCGCCGGCCCGTGCGGACACGGACCGGCGGCTGCTTCCTTCAGCGCGGCCGTCCGGCGGTGAGAGGTCCCCCGGAGGCCGTTCTCGGGGCCAGTGGATCAGGCGGCGGGCGCCGTCCACTGCTGGTTGGCCGCTCCGGTGCAGTCCCAGATCTGCAGCCGGGTGCCGTTGGCCGAACTGGGTCCCGTCGCGTCCAGGCATCTGCCCGACTGCGGGTTGACCAGGCTGTTGTTGGCACCGCGGGTCCACGCTTGCGAGCCGGTGCCGTTGCAGTCGTACAGCTGCACCTGGGTGCCGTTGGCCGTGCCCGCGGAGGTCACGTCCATGCACTTGCCCAGCGCCTGGAGGGTGGTGCCGGAGGCGGTCCACTGCTGGGCTGCGGTGCCGTTGCAGTCGTAGAGCTGCACCGCGGCGCCGTTGGCGCTGCTCGCGCCGGCCACGTCCACGCACTTGCCGCCGTAGCCGGTGATGGTGCCGGTGTGGCCGGTCCCGCCGCCGCCGTTGCTCTGGGTGCCGGACCAGGTGAACGTCGCGGACGCGCCGCCCGGCAGGGTGTAGGCGAAGTTCTCGTCGCCCCAGTTGACCCGCAACTGCTGGGCGGAGGAGGACTCGTTGTAGGCGATGAGCGCCTTGGAGCCGTCCGGGTTGCGCCAGGCGACGTTGCGGATGGTGGAGTTGTCGGTGGACGCGATCCGGGTGGCGCCCGGCTTCACGAACTTCGTCAGGTGGCCCATCGTGTAGTACTCGACGGTGTAGTCGACCTGCCCGCTGCGGCTGTCGCCGTTGTGCACGGTGATCAGGCCGGTGCAGGTGCCGCAGCCGCCGTTGTGCGGGCCCATGCCCTGGTCGACGGCGAGGCTCCACTTGACCCAGCTCTGGCCCCAGTTGCGGGTGTAGTCGATCAGGTTCTCCATGTCCTCCTTCTGCTGGTTGCCGATCCAGGTGCCACCGGAGTGCTCGGTGTCGAAGGCGGGGAGGCTCGGGTACTGGTTGTGGATCGTGGTCTGCTCCGAGACGTTGCCCCCGTAGCCGTGCCAGGCGACGCCGCCGAAGTTGGGGTCGCTGCGGATCGAGGCGTCGCTGACCGTGGGGGCGGCGTAGCTGTCGTAGGAGTCCCAGTTCCAGTCCAGCGCCAGCACCTTGGTGGACAGGCCGGCCGCGTGCAGCGCCGGCAGCAGGTCGTTCTTGGTGAAGTACGCAAGGCCCGAGCCGTTCCACTGCGCGCCGGGGTAGTCCCCGCCGACCGTGGGCTCGTTCTGCGCGGTGACGTAGTCGACCGGCACGCCGGCCGCCTGGTAGGCCTGGAGGTACTTCACGAAGTACTGCGCGTAGGCCGCGTAGTACTGGGACTGCAGCCAGCCCTGGACGTAGCTGCCGTTGTCCTTCATCCACGGCGGCGGGGTCCAGGGGGTCCCCATCACCTTCAGGCTCGGGTTGAGCTGCTTGGCCTGCAGGGTCAGCGGGAGCACGTCGGCCTGGTCGTGGGCGATGGAGAAGTGCGACAGGCTCGGGTCGGTCTGGCCGGCCGGCATGTCGTCGTAGGTGTAGCTGTAGCGGGCGAGGTCCGAGGCGCCCATGGGGTTGCGCAGGAAGTCGATCCCGATGCCGTTGACCGGGTCGAACAGCTTCTGCATCACGGAGTTGCGGGTCGCGGCCGACAGCGCGCCGCTAGAGTTCATCAGCCAGGCGGCGGTGTCGGTGAACGAGGCGCCGGCGCCGGTGAACTGCTGGTACGTGGTGCCCTCGTCGACGGTGACGTTGGCACCGGAGCCGCCGGTCCCGGAGGCGAAGGAGACCGGGGCCTGCTGCGCCAGCCCCTGGACGACGTTGCGGCCGCCGGAGTCGCTGGTGGTGGTCAGGTAGACCTGGACGCTCTCGCCCGCGGCGTGCGCGGTGGAGGGGTCGACCAGGACGGGGGCGATGGCGGCCGCCGCGGCCGCCAGCACTCCGACAGTGGAGCGTCGCAGGCGGGCTCTGCCCCCACGGGGGCGACGTGCTGCGCTCATGGTCGCTGCCTTTCTCGGCAGAGGTTCGGAAAATGGCATGGTCCTGACATGCCGCGTCAGGACGTGACGTGCGAACGACCGTGCAGCGAGGGGGTCTGCACGCTTGTTTCACTACTTGTTTCACGCCTTATATCGTGTCGTGATTTAACTCGGGCGCACCAGCACCGTCAAGGCATCGCACAGGGTTCGCCGCACTGAAACACCGTGAAACACCTGTGTGTCAGCGGCATTTGGGCAGGGCGGGGCAGGGTGACCTGCGCCGGGGACGCGGCCGCGGGCAGGGGTGGGGTGAGGTGAGGTGGTGTGGGGCGCCGGGGTCAGCGGGGGGCGGGCGCGGTGCTGCCGCGCGGCACGAGCACCGGCGGGTCCAGCTGGATGTCGGGCACCTCGGCGCCGTCCAGCAGGGAGAGCAGCGCGGCGGCGGCGCTGCGGCCGTGCTCGGGGACGCGCCGGCTGACCGCGGTGAGCGCCGGGTGCACCAGCCGGCACAGCTCGCTGTCGTCCCAGGCGGTCAGCGACAGTTCACCGGGTACCGACACGCCCATCTCCTGGGCGACGCTGAGCGCGGCGACCGTCATCACGTCGTTGTCGAACACGATCGCGGTCGGCCGTGCGGGGCCGGACAGCAGGCGGCGGGTGGCCCGGGCGCCGTCCTCGCCGGAGTAGTCGGTGTACACGCATTCCACGCCGGGCAGCCCGAGTTCGGCGGCGCAGGCGTCGAAGACCTCGCCGCGCTCGCGGGTGTGCACGAAGTGCGCGGGCCCGGCGACCCGGGCGATCCTGCGGTGCCCCATCGCCACCAGGTAGGCGAGCGTCTCACGGACCGCCGCGCCGTCGTCGATCCACACCGACGGCACGCCCTCGGCGCCGGCCGCGTGGCCCACCACCACGGCGGGCAGGCCGAGTTCGGAGAGCAGCGCGATCCGCGGGTCGTCGTCCCGCAGGTCCACCAGCAGGACGCCGTCCACCCGGCGCTCGCCCCACCAGCGGCGGTACGCGGCCTCCTCGGCACCGGCGTCCTCGGTGACCTGCAGCAGCAGCGCGGTGCCGGTGGCCGCGAGCCCGGCCTCGACGCCGGAGATGAACTGCATGAAGAACGGCTCGATGCCCAGGACCCAGGCGGGCCGGTCCACCACCAGGCCGATCGCGCCGGACCGCCCGTCCGACAGCGCGCGGGCCGCGCTGCTGGGGTGCCAGCCCATCCGCGCGGCGATCTCCAGGACGCGCTCGCGGGTCTGGGCCGAGACGCCCGCCTTGCCGTTGAGGGCATAGGACACCGCGCCTTTGGAGACGCCGGCGGCCGCGGCGATGTCGGCGATGGTGGGGCGTTTGAGCGGGCTCATGCGGCACACCGTAACAACGCGGCACCGGCCGCGGCACGGGGAGGGCGGAACCCGGCACCCCCGGGCGCTCAACCGGTTCAGCCCGGACGCATCCCCCCGCCCACCAGCCGGGCCTCCTGGGCGGGCCGGCACCGGGCGGCCGGAGCGGTCGGCGGCGCGGCTCCCGCCACGCCGCCGGCCCCGGGCTCAGGCGGCCCTGGTGGCCGCGATCTCCAGCCGCACGTAGTCCACCACCGGCTCGGCCAGCCGCCCGGCGACCGCCTTCACGAACGGCTCGTGCTCGTCCTCCGGCATCCCGTCCAGCTCGGCCCCCAGGATGACGGTGGCCAGGAAGGACTCCAGCTGCTCGCCGGGCTCGAAGCGGGCGGGATCGGGCCGCAGCGCCACCTCGACGTCGGTGAAGCCGGCGTCCGCCAGCCGGCGGCGGGTGTCCTCGACGCCCGCGAACTCCCAGCCCCCGGGGGCGGTGCCGCGCACCTGGGCGACGGCCGCGTTGACCGCCGCGATGTTGCCGCGGCCGCCGCAGTCGCTGACCAGCCGCGCCCCGGGCCGCATCCGGGCGGCCAGGGTGCGGAAGAGCGCGTCGTGGTCGTCGATCCAGTGGAAGGCGGCCACGCTGAACACCGCGTCGACCTCGCCGTCGAACGGCAGCGGCGGCGCGGTCAGGTCGGCGCGGACCACCTCGACGCGGTCCAGCCGGCCGGCCAGCCGCTCCCGCAGCTGCTCCAGCATGCGGACCGAGCCGTCCAGCGCGACGACGCCGCCGGACGGCAGCCGGTCCAGCAGCCCCGCGGTGTCCCGCCCGGTGCCGCAGCCCGCGTCCAGCACCCGCTCGTCACCCCGCAGCGGGAGCCGGTCGAGGGTGCACCGCCCCCAGCCGAGGTGCGGCAGCGGCAGGGAGTCGTACGTCGTGGCGTCCCACTCGCGGGGCATGGCACTCCAATCGTCCGGCACTCCGTCGTCCGGCACGCGTCGTCAGATCCCGCCGATGGAGAGCGGGTTGTGCCGTCACGCTACGCCGGTGCGTCCGCATCATGAAACCCGTATCTCATATAATGGCGGACCCTTGCTCCGACCAGGAGGGATTGCGGTCCTTGTCGACCAGGAGGGCGCGCACGCCTTCATGGAAGTCCGGCTCGCGGGCCGTCTTCTTGGCCAGCTCCAGCTCACGCGCCAGGCAGCCCGCCAGGGTGTCGTCCGCGCCGGCCCGCAGCACCTCGAAGGTGATCCGCAGGCTCATCGGGGAGGCCCGGCGCAGCACGCCGAGCGTCTCCTGGGCCCAGTCGCGGTCGGCCTCCTCGGCCGCCAGCCGGGCGCCGACGGAGGCCAGGTCGGGGGCGTCGAAGCAGCGGGCGATCGCCGCGCGGTGGGGGGCCAGCTCCGACGCGGGCGCGGGCGCGGCGTAACGCCGCAGCACCGGCTCCGGGTCACCGGGCGCGGCGGTCAGCGCGTCCTGCAGGGCGGGCAGGTCGGCGGCGGGCACGTAGTGGGTGGCCAGCCCGCACTCGACGGCCGCCGCGCCGGAGATCCGCTCGCCGGTCAGCCCCAGGTACCAGCCGACCGCGCCGGGCAGCCGCGGCAGGAAGTGGCTGGCGCCGATGTCGGGGAAGAAGCCGATCGCACTCTCCGGCATGGCGAGCGCCGCGCACTCGGTCACCACCCTGGCCGAGCCGTGCACCGAGATGCCCAGACCGCCGCCCATCGCGTAGCCGTCGACCAGCGCGGTGTAGGGCTTGGGATAGCCGGCGATCAGCGCGTTGAGCGCGTACTCGGCGGAGAAGTAGGCGGTGACGGCGGTGTCGTCGCCGCGCAGCCCGGCGTCGCGCATCGCCCGGATGTCGCCGCCGGCGCAGAACGCCTTGGGCGAGGTGCTGACCACGAGCACGGAGCGGACGGCGTCGTCGTGCCGCCAGCGCTCCAGCGCCTCGGTCATCAGCCGCACCATGGTCAGGTCCAGCGCGTTGAGGGCGCCCGGCCGGTCCAGGGTGATCACCCCGGTGCCGGCGCTCACGCGGGTGCTGACGGGCGGGGCGGTCGTGTCCATGGGTCTCCAGACGGTGGCTCGCGTGTTCTTGGCCGGTCTCTCGATCGGTCACGGCCCCCGCACGCCGGAGGCCCCTTCTCACCCCCCATCCAAACACCCGTTTTCCGCCGTCCACAGGGGCCGTCCCGAGGAGCGGAACCGGTCGCCGCCCTGGTCCGGGCGTTGCTATGGTGGCGACGAGCCGTGACTGGCGCGCTGGGATGGGGTCAACCATCGGGGAGCGGCTCGTCTCCACCACCGAAGTGCCGTGCGCCTGGGCCGTCCCGATGCCGAACCCGGAGGACTGCCATGGCAGAGTCCGCAGCGAGCCCCTACAGCACCGAGTCGGTCGCCTTCCGCAGCGCCCTGGACGTCGTCCGCGCCGTGGAACCGCGGGTGGCCGACGCCATCGCCCAGGAACTGGCCGACCAGCGCGAGATGCTCAAGCTGATCGCCAGCGAGAACTACGCCTCCCCCGCCGTGCTGCTGGCCATGGGCAACTGGTTCAGCGACAAGTACGCGGAGGGCACGGTCGGCCGTCGCTTCTACGCCGGCTGCCGCAACGTGGACACCGTCGAGGCGCTCGCCGCCGAGCACGCGCGCAGCGTCTTCGGCGCCGCGCACGCCTACGCGCAGCCGCACTCGGGCATCGACGCCAACCTGGTCGCGTTCTGGGCGGTGCTCTCCCAGCGGGTGGAGAGCCCGGCGCTGGCCAAGGCCGGCGTGCGGCAGGTCAACGAGCTGACCGAGCAGGACTGGGCGCAGTTGCGGGCGGACTTCGGCAACCAGCGGATGCTCGGCATGTCGCTGGACGCCGGCGGCCACCTCACGCACGGCTTCCGGCCCAACATCTCCGGCAAGATGTTCGACCAGCGCAGCTACGGCACCGACCCGCAGACCGGTCTGCTGGACTACGAGGCGCTGCGGGCGACCGCCCGCGAGTTCCGGCCGCTGATCATCGTGGCGGGCTACTCGGCGTACCCGCGGCTGGTCAACTTCCGGATCATGCGCGAGATCGCCGACGAGGTCGGCGCCACGCTGATGGTCGACATGGCGCACTTCGCGGGCCTGGTCGCGGGCAAGGTGCTGACCGGCGACTTCGACCCGGTGCCGCACGCCAACATCGTCACGACCACCACGCACAAGTCGCTGCGCGGCCCGCGCGGCGGACTGGTGATGTGCGACGCGGAACTGGCCGAGCACGTCGACCGCGGCTGCCCGATGGTGCTCGGCGGCCCGCTGCCGCACGTGATGGCGGCGAAGGCGGTGGCGCTCGCGGAGGCGGCGCGCCCGGAGTTCGCGGGCTACGCGCAGGCGATCGTGGACAACGCGCGGGCGCTGGCCGAGGGCCTGCTCAAGCGCGGCGCGCGGCTGGTCACCGGCGGCACCGACAACCACCTGGTGCTGATCGACGTCTCCGGTTACGGCCTGACGGGCCGCCAGGCGGAGGCGGCGCTGCTGGAGGCGGGCGTCGTCACCAACCGCAACGCGATCCCGCAGGACCCGAATGGCGCCTGGTACACCTCCGGCATCCGGATCGGTACCCCGGCGCTGACCACCCGCGGCCTCGGCGCGGCGGAGATGGACGAGATCGCCGGGCTGATCGACACGGTGCTGGCGGCCACGTCGGCGGCATCGGCGCCCAAGGGCGGCCTGTCGAAGGCCCACCACGTGCTGGACGCCGCGGTGGCCGACCAGGTCGCCCACCGCGCGGCGGACCTGCTGGCGGGCTTCCCGCTGTACCCGGGCATCGACCTGAGCTGAGCGGCGCGGCCGCAACGGAAGAGGATCGGCCCGGGCGAGCGCCCGGGCCGGTTCAGCTGAAGGACCAGATCACGCCGTGGTTGGCGACGGTGACGGCGACCATCACGGCCAGGTCGGCCACGCCCAGGACCAGGCCCAGCAGGGCGCGTCCGCGGCGGGTCGTGCCGCGGGCGAGGGCGACGGCGGCCAGCACGATGGCGGCAGGGCCGAGCACCAGGTTGAGGACGAGCAGGCCCGGCACGCCGAGCAGGAACGAGGCGACGGCCATGCCGTCGGCGTCGCGGGTGGTGGAGCGCGCGGCCGGTGTTCCGGTCGCGACCGGGGTGGCGGCGGAGTTCACGGTGTTCCTTCCGGGAACGGTCATGGTGCGCGGACGGTGAGGGGACGTACCGGGTACCGCGGCTGCTCGGGTCAGCCGCGGTGGCGGCCGACGCGCTCGCGGACCGCGAAGCCGACCAGCCAGAAGCCGATCGCGCAGGCCGCGACGGTGAAGACGGTGAGCGAGGTGTGGGCCGCGGCGCCCATCAGGACGCCCATGCCGACCAGGAGGACGACGAGACTCATATCGACTGCACCTCCGAGGAGTTGAGGTTTCGGATGACAGTTGTTCACTGACTTCTTCAGTCTACGGTGGCGAAAGTCGGCGAACGGTTGTTTACTGAATGACATGAGTCACACTTCCGGGGTCCGCCAGGCGCAGAAGCAGCAGACCCGCCAGGCCCTGCTGGACGCCGGGTTGCGGCTGCTCGAACACCAGAACCTCAGCAGCCTGGGACTGCGCGAGCTGACCCGGGAGGTCGGCGTCTCGCCGGCCGCGTTCTACCGGCACTTCCCTGACATGGCGGACCTGGGGGTCGCCCTGGTCGGCGAGTCGCTGGGCAGCCTGCACGCGGTCATCCGGGCGGTGATGGCCGAGACCACCGACTCCGCGGACATCATCGACCGCACGGTCGCCATCACGGCGGAGTACGTCGCCCGCCACCGGCCGCACATCCGGTTCATCGCCCGCGAGCGGTACGGCGGCGTGCAGGCGGTGCGCGAGGCGATCGCGGCCGAACTCCACGGATTCGCGGACGAGGTGGCCGCCGGCCTGGCCGTGCAGCCGGCGTCGGCCGGCTGGTCGCCGGACGACCTGCGGGTGCTGGCCGAACTCTACGTCGACCACATGGTGATGACCGCCGCGGCTTTCCTCGACGTACCCGCCGACGACGTCGCGGCGCTCGAACGCGTCGCGCACGCCGCCCGGTTGAGGATGCGGATCATCAGCATCGGCCGGGCCCACTGGCTCGACCCGCAGGACTGACGCGCCGGGCCGCGCTGCCGGGAGCCGGTGCGGACGGCTGTGGCCCGCACCGGCTCTCCCCCGCCCGTCCCGCCACTCCCCCGTGACCCCCGTGCGGGCGGCAGCGGCGCGCGGCGACGCGCCGTAACCTGATCATCCACCGGACCGAAAGACGATTCCAGGTCGGAACGTGCCACCCACGGGACAGAACGCGCCATGTCACCGCGTAGGCTGCAGGACCACCCCACGGCACCCGGCCGGCTCCGCGGCGCCGTGCCGCCCGACCGCCGGAGGTGTCCGGGGATGCCGCCCGCCCAGCCGACCGCCGATGCCCGCAACGACCGGCCGGACGCGGGGACCGCAGGTCCCGCACCGGTGCCGGTGTACACCGAGAGCATCGTGGTGCCGCGGTTCATCGCCACCGCGTCGTCCCGCGGACGGCACGAGGCGGAGGGCCTCGTCCGGGCGGCGGGGCTGCCGCGCGTGCTGACCGCGCCGGAGACCGCCCGCACCCCGTCGGCGCACACCTACCGGCTGTGGGGCGCGGTGGTGGCCCGCAGCGGGCGCCGGGACGCCGGGTTGCACGCCGCCACCGGCTACCGGCCGGGCATGCTCGACCTGTTCGACTACCTGCTGAGCACCGCGGCCACCCTCGGCGAGGGCCTGGCGCACGCCTCGGCCAACGTGCACCTGGTCAGCAGCAACTCCCTGCTGACCACCGAGGAGTGCGGCGACGAGATCACCGTCACCTATGCCGTGCGGCACGGCGACGAGGAACTGCGCGGCGTGGTCGCGGAGTTCGCGCTCGCCGTGGTGACGGCGCAACTGCGGCACACCACCGGGACCGCGTTCTCCCCGCTGCGGGTGTCGTTCGCGCACCGCGCGCCGAGCCGGGCGGACGGATACCGCGCCGCGTTCGGGTCGGCGCAGATCGAGTTCGGCGCCGGGCAGGATGCGCTGACCCTGCACCGCGGCGACCTGGAACGGCCGCTGGTGACCGCCGACCCCGCGCTCGCCGCCATCATCCGGCGGACGGCCGCCGCCCTGTCGGCGCCGCACCAGGCCGGAACGCCGGCCGTGCCCGGCCTCCGGGAGGTGATCGCCGGCCAACTCCCCGACGGCAGGCCGTCGCTGGCCGAGGCGGCACGGCGGCTGGCGGTCAGCCCGCGGACCCTGCAGCGGCGGCTCGGCGAGTCCGGCACCACCTGGCGCGCCGAGCTCGACGCGGTGCGCCGCGACCAGGCCGCGGGCCTGCATCCGTCGGAGACCGGGCCGCAGGCGCGGGCCGCCCGGCTCGGTTTCGCCGAATCCCGGTCGCTGCGCCGCGCGATGAACCGCTGGGACGAGGCGAAGGCGCACGAGGCCGCACGGCAGGACGTTCAGGTCCAGGATGGAGAGCGGCGGCGCGACCGCCGGCACCCCGAGGAGACAGCGGAGGCATCATGACCGGCGAGCAGCGGCTCCCCGACGACGGCGGGCCCCACGGCGTCACCGAGGGCGGTGACCCGGTCTGCTGGCTGGAGCGGGTCTGCGACGAGTGCGGGGCGATGCGCGAGGACCCGGCGGCCGCCGCCTGCGCCCGCTGCGGCACGCCGTTCCCCGGCCCGCAGTCCCCGACCGGCTCCGGCTCCGGGCCCGGCACCGACGGGCACTGCTGACGCCCGCGACCGCCCCCGTCGGCGTCCTGCCTGCTCCCGGGCCCGGGGGGCGCATGGGGTGGCGGAGTGCGCCGGGAAATCCTCCGGAACGCGGGTGCAATCGGCGACCGCGCTACTACCCTGAGTCGCCGGCAGGTGGACTGGACGCCGAGGGAGCCGGGAGGGCCTTATGGACGCTGAGCCCGCGGGGCCGCTGGGGTCGCATGTCGCGCGGTCGGGCGGCAGCCCGACGGAACAGCTCGCCGGTCTGCTGGACCGCGCGTCCAACGGCGCCCGGACGGCACGGCAGTTGGCGGCGGTGCGGTCGGCACTGATGCACCACTGCGGCCTGCAGTCCTGCCGGCACACCAAGGGCCCGCCGCGGCGGCTGGACCGCCGCACGTTCCGGCACAGCTTCCTGCTGCCGGACGGCGGCGTGCGGGTGGTGTGGGAGCTGGAGCACAACACCGGGCCGGGCGGGGACGTGGAGCACGCGGTCTTCGTCGACCGCGAGGACCTGGCGCTCGCCGAGTGGGACGTCGACGCGGCGTTCGGCCTGCCCCTGGGCCCCGGCAAGCTGCCGCCGGCCGCGGTGCCCGACCCGCCGGAGGCGCCCGCCCACGAACTGCTGCGCCGGGCGTACCCCGAGGGCGACTCGCCCGAGCACGCCTGGCGGCTGCTGCGCCGCGCCGCGAACCCGGGCGCGCCGGGTCCGGAGGTGCTGGCCCGGCTGCGCGGCGCCATCGGGCACGACATCAGCATCGTGACCCGGCGCAGCGCCGTCGTCGCGGGCCGCCTGGTCTCCTGGGCGCTGTACGAGCATGCCTTCCTGCTGCTGGACGGCACCGAGCTGAGCCTGTGGGAGATCGACCACACCCGCACGCCCAGCGGCGTCCCGGTGTGCGAGGTGTACGCCTCGCGGGACGCCGCCCTGGACACCGCGGTCCGGCGGATCGAGGCCGGCTAGCTGTAGCGGCCGGCCCGGTCCGCGCCGCCGGCGTCCCCGGCGTCCCCGGCGTCCCCGACTCCCGGGAGGTCCGCGGCCCAGCGGGCCCGGGAGAGGGCGGACTCCAGCGCCGCCGCGCTGATGACCTCCTCGTGGGTGCCGTGGCTGCCGCACGCGTACGCCCCCGACACCGATCCGGCGAGCACGCACTCGTCCAGGTCCGCGCCGCGGAACCGGGCGTGCAGGAAGCCGGTCAGGAACGCGTCGCCCGCGCCGTTGCTGTCCACCACCGGCCGCTCGGGGACGACCGTGGGGAACCGCCGGGGCTCGTGGCCGCCGCGTTCCAGCACGAGGCAGCCCGCGGCGCCGTCGGTGGCGACCACCAGCGCGGCCCGCCCGTGCGCCAGGATCTGCCGCATCACCGCGGGGGTGCGCTCCCTGGTATGCGCGGCGCTGAGGAACACCAGGTCGGCGCCGTACGCCCACGGGTGCGCGGAGGGGTCCTCACCATCCCAGGCGTGCAGGTCGGTGGAGATGCCGCACCCGAGGCGGGCGGCGTCCGCGAACACGTCCTGGGCCAGCTGCGAGCGCGACACGTGCACATGGCGGGCGCGGCTGAGGAACGGCAGGTAGAAGTCGCGGGGCAGCCGCAGGTCCTCGGGGTGGCGGCCGTCGAAGAAGGAGAACCGCCGCCCTGCCCGGTCCACCAGGTTGACGCTGCGCGGGGTGCCGCCGGGCGCGGGCAGATGGCTGAAGTCGAGGCCCGCCGCGGCGTACCGCTCCAGGATCATCCGGCCCTGCGCGTCGTCCCCGAGGAAGTCCACGAACTTGGTGGCCAGGCCCAGCGCGTGGAAGCCGAGCGCCACCCCGTTCCCGGTGTGCGCCACGTAGTCCCGGATCGGCGGCACACCGAGGGAGTCCCCGCCCGGCAGGGTCAGTTCATCGACCCGCACGATCGTGTCGATGCCCGTCCCGCCGACCACCAGCACGTCGTAGGTCGAAGCTGCGTCCTCAGGCCGATCGGCGGGGCGGGCGGTGGCGGTGGTCATCGTTGTACTCCCTGTCGGTGTCCTCGCGGCCGGCATCCGGGTCGTGCGCGGTGCGGTCGGTGCTGCGATCCGCCGCGCGATCCGTGACCGTACCGTCCTCGGCGTCCTCGCCCCGCGGCGGCCCCTCCTCGTCGTCGTGGAGCACCAGCAGCGACAGCCGGGACAGCGGCGGTACCGGCCCGCTGCGGCCGGCCTGCTCCCACGCAATGGTGACGGTCAGCCGCAGCACCTTCCGTGCCACGTACAACAGCAGGAAGGCCAGCGGGAGTTCCGCGACGACCGCGGTGATGACCGAGCCGATCAGCTCGTCGCTGTTCCAGTCGAGCACGATGTCGAACCAGGCGTCGCAGCACAGCAGCGTGGCCGTCACTATCGCCCACGGGATGAAGATCTGCCGCCGCCGCCACGCGCAGAGCGCGGTCACCCCGATCGCGGCGATCAGGGCGCCGTCGAACCCGACCCAGGCAAGCCGCCACTGGTTCACCTCGTGGTGCGACGGCAGGCTCACCGACAGGTAGGCGATCCACGGGATCAGGAACAGGAAGCTTCCCGTGACGACCGCGAGGAACAATCGGCGCAGATGGCGCACATGCGGATCGTCCATCGATGGGATCTCGGGCAACATGAGTCCCACTCTGCCCGATCATGGACACGACCTGCATGTGCTCCCGGTTTTCCAAGGTCGATTCCGCCGCGGGCCGCCCGGAACCAAGGCCCGGGAGGGCCTCCGGCACCGGCGCGCAGGGACGGCCCGGACCGGGCACCGGCCGCGGCACGCGACCGGGATCGGACGGGCGAAGGGCGGGGCGGGGACGCGGCGGACGACGGGACCGCGGTCCGGTCAGGCGCCGGGGGCGCCGGGGGCGCCGGGGGCGCCGGGGGGCGGGACGGCCGGGCCCTGGGCGAGTTGCTCGGCGAGCCGCCGCAGGCCGCGGTGCGCGGCCGTGCGCACCGCGCCGGGGCGCTTGCCGAGGACGGCTGCGGCGGCCGGCCCGCTCAGCCCGATCACCACCCGCAGCAGCACCGCCCCGGCCTGGTCCGGCGGCAGCCCGGCGACCAGGGCGAGGGCGTCCGCGGTGGACAGGTTCTCCAGCGCCACACCGGCGGAGTCCGGCGCGGGCGCCGGCTCGGCGGGGACGGCGTCGAGCGCGGTGGTGCGCGGGCGCTTCCCGGCCCGCCGCAGGTGGTCCAGCGCGCGGTGCCGGGCGATGGTCGCGGCCCAGCCGCGGAAGGCGTCGCCGTCGCCACGGAAGGTGGCCAGGTCCCGCACGATGTCGTGCCACGCCTCGGAGGCGACGTCGTCCGCGTCGTCCCCGACGATGCCACGGACGTAGCGCAGCAGCATCGGCTGCACCGCGCGGTAGACGTCGCAGAACGCGGCCTCGTCGCCGCTGCGGGCACGGACCACCGTACGGCCGAGCCAGCCGTCGTCGGGCCGCGTCCGGCGCCGCGTGCCGCCGTCCGCGCGGGCCGGGCCCGCCACCGGGTGGAGCGCCGCGACGGCCGGGACCGTCACCGCCGGCCCCGCCCGCGCAAAGGGGTGCCTGCCGCTGTGCGCTGCCGCGTCGCCGACGGATCCCGCATGCCACCTGCCTTCGCTTTCGCGCTCCTGCCGCAGAGGGGACCGCGCACCGCCCTCAGGCGCGCGGTCCTACACCACACAGCGCCCAGGGCGGCGAATTCGTCACACCGGTACCACCGGCATCGCTCGGGCCGTGCCGGAGGAACGTCTCAGCAGGGGCCCGGCGCGGGGTCGACCGAGGTGACCGCGTCCGTGACGGTGCCGAACAGCTCCTCGCCGAGCGGCTCGACGACACGGGTCCGCAGCACCCTGGCCAGGGTGCGGGAGGCGGCGAGCACCCGCTCGGCGCCCGCGGTGGTGAGCGCGGTGTAGGTGACGCGCCGGTCGGAACCGGAGGGGCGGCGCTCCACGAGCCCGGCCTCGGCGAGCCGGTCCACCACCTTGGTGGTCCCGGCGGTGGAGAAGTCGAGCGCCTGGGCGAGCTGGTTCATGGGCGCGGCCTGGCCGGGGGCGGTGATGAGGAACATCAGGGCCTGGAAGGAGGACGGGGCGAGGTCGTTCTCCACCTGGACGTCGGCCAACAGGTTGGAGTTGAGGCGCTTCACGCCGGAGTGCAGGTTGTGCCACTGCTGGAGCAGGGCGATCTCCGCGTGACTGGGGGCCAGGTCGACGTCGTACACGAGACCTTCGGCGACCCCGTACGTCGCCGCCGCCTCGTCCGGCTGTACTGGTCCCGTCATCCCGTGTGCTCCCGTCTTCGCTGGTCGCGCTGTGAGTACCCGCCCTGGTGGGGGAAAGCGTGCTATGGCACCAGGATAACCTCCCGGTAACCATCTCGCTGGCGAGCTAATATCTGGCTACCTAATATCTGGTACCGTATTTATCCTTGTAACCATACTGCTCCAAGGCGGTAGCGGCACCGCCCGCGCCGAGGGAAGGACCAAGCAATGCCCGACACCACCGGCACCACCCAGCACGCCCCCCACCCCGCCACCGCGGCGACCGCGGGGCGCTGGACCCTGGACCCCGCGAGTTCCTCGGTCGACTTCCGTTGCGGGTCGTTCTGGGGCATGGAGACCGTCAAGGGCACCTTCAAGGAGATCTCCGGCGACGGCGAGGTCCTGTCCGGCGGCGGCGCGCAGGGCACGCTGACGATCCAGGCGGCCTCGCTGGACAGCGCCCACGCGAAGCGTGACGCGCACCTGCGCACCGACGACTTCTTCGACGTCGACAACCACCCGCAGGTGGTCTTCACCGCCCGTTCGGTGTCCCCGGCCGGCAGCGACAGCGTCGAGGTGGCGGGCGACCTCACGGTCCGCGGCATCACGCACCCGCTGACCTTCACCGCGCGGATCAGCGACGCGACCCCCGAGGCCGCCACGCTCACCGCCGAGGTGCCCATCTCCCGCAGCACGTACGCGATGACCTGGAACAAGTGGGGCATGGTCAAGGACCGCGCGACCATCGCGGTGACGGCGCGCTTCGTCCACCAGGGCTGACCCACCCGGACCCGGGCGGGGCCCGGACCGCTCCGGCCAGTACTTCCCCCCGCCGGCGCGCGTCTGCGCCCCTCCCTTACGAGAGCCGCGGCCCCCCCGGGGGGGGGCCCGGGGGGGCCCCCGGGGGGGGGCGCGGGGGGGGGGGGGCCCCCCCGGGGGGGGGGGGGGCCGGCCGCGCCACGGGG
>NZ_JBIRRR010000027.1:77853-126898 GCF_044333795.1 Streptomyces sp. NPDC020917
CGCCCCCCCCCCCCCCCCCCGGCCGGGGGCGCCCCCCCCCCCCCCCGCCCCCCCCCCCCCCGGGGGGCCCCCCCCCGGCCCCCCCCCGGGGGGGCCGCGGCGCGGGAAGGCGGCAGCAGAGGCAGCGGCGGGTTACGGCAGCAGCTTCGGGTTCGCGTTGCGGACGAGTTCCAGGGCCTGCTGCGGGAACCACGCGCCGGCCGCCGGGTCCTGGTAGCCGCGCTCGGGGTCGGCCGGCCCGGCGGTGCCGCGGGTGCACTGGCCGTCCGACTCGCCGGGGATCTTCACCCACAGCTTGGCGTCCTGCAGCGGGTCGCCGGTGTTCAGGGTCGGCCGGGCGCCGGTGCCGCGGCCGGGCGGATTGCACCAGTCCTGCGGGTCCGGGTAGACGCCGGCCGGCGGGGTCCACGGGCCCTGCCCGTTGCGGCTGGTGTCGGTGACGAAGTGCTTCATCGCCGACGGCGCCGCCGGCACGTTCGCGTCGAGCCAGCTCTGCGCGTCGGCGGTCGGCCAGTACTGGTTGGGGCACGAGCCGGCGTCGCCGCCGGCCGACACATAGCTCAGGCAGGACGAGATCAGCTTGCCGTACCAGGCGAGTTCGCTGTCCGAGCGGTAGTTGGAGATGTCCAGGAAGAACCCGGTGGCGTCGTCGATGCCGCCGCTGACCAGCCGCGGCACGATGTCGTTGACGCTGTGCCAGCCGCTGTGGCCCGCGTCGAGGTACACCCTGGTGCCGGCCAGCGGCTCCAGCGCGTCCACGGCGTAGTGGATCTCGTCGTAGCGCTCGGCGGTCTTGCTGCCCTGCGCGTCGTCCATGCCGCAGTCCGAGGGCAGCAGGGCCAGCGAGTCGGGTTCCAGGATGACGTCGGCCGGCTGGTCGCCGATGCCGGCCCGCACCGCGTCGATCCACGCCTCGTAGTCCGCGGTGTCGGCCGCGCCGCCCGCCGAGTACTGGGCGCAGTCGCGGCCCGGGATGTTGTAGAGCGCGAGGACCGGCAGCGCGTGCCGTCGGGCGGCCGAGGTCACCGTGGCGTGCACCGATTTCCGCACGTCGGCCGGGGTGCCGCCGCCGTCGAACCAGACGGCCTGCGGGGTCCGCGTCATGGCCAGGACCCCGGCGGCGTCCTGGAGCCGGCCGTGCCGCAGCAGGTCGAGGATCTGGGCGTTCGCGTCGGGGTTGGCCGGCGGGGTGTACAGCGCGGCGGGCGGGGCCACGTGGGCAGGGGCGGCCGCATGAGCGGGTGCGGCGGCCGTCACCGCCGCCAGGGCGGCGGTGGCCGCGGCCACCGAGAGCGTGCGGGTGCGAGCGCGTGCGGTCATGCGAGCGGGCTCCTCGGAACGGCGGGCATGGCGAACGGGGCCGGCACGGCGGCCGGCGTGCCCGGCGTGCGGGCACAGACGGGCACGCACGGGCACGGCGAACAAGTGCGAGCGGAAGCGCTCCCCGGAGGCAAGTGGGAGCGCTCCCATCACTCACTCAGGGAATTAACTCCTCACCGCGGACCGGCGTCAATCCCCTGTGCGGGCTTCAAGAAGTGAAGCCCGCACAGGGTTCGGGGCGGGGCGCAGGCGCGGGGCCCCGCCCCCTACTTGAGGGCCCCCGTCACCAGGTCGATCCGCCAGAACCGCTGAAGGGACAGGAACAGGGCGATCACCGGCAGCACCGACAGGAGGGTGCCGGTGATCACCAGGGAGTACAGCGACGCCTCGGCCGCGCCGTGCCGCAGCAGGCTGTACAGCCCGACGGTCAGCGGGAACTTGTCGTCGCTGGTGAGCATCACGTACGGCAGCAGGAAGTTGTTCCAGATCGCGATGAACTGCAGCAGGAACACGGTCACCAGGCCGGGGCCCATCAGCCGCAGTCCCACCGAGAGGAACAGCCGCGCCTCGCCCGCGCCGTCGATCCGGCCGGCCTCCAGCAGCGAGTCGGGGACGGCGGCGCGGGCGTAGATCCGGCACAGGTAGATGCCGTACGGGTTGAACAGCTGCGGCAGCAGCACGCCGGCCGCGGTGTCGGTCAGCCCCGCCTTGGACAGCAGCAGGTACTGGGGGACGGCGAGCACGATCTGCGGCAGCAGCACGCCGGCCAGGATGGTGTTGAACAGCAGCGTGCGGCCGCGGAAGGCGTACATCGCCAGCGCGTACCCGGTCGCCGCGGACACGAAGGAGGCGAGCAGCCCGCCGGCGGTGGCGTAGACGAAGCTGTTCAGCATCCACCGCCAGAAGATGCCGCCCTGGTAGTCCGACAGGTCCCTGATGTTGTGCGCCAGGCCGAGGTCGAGGGACGGCACGTAGGTGTCGGTCGAGAACAGCCTGGTACGGGACTTGGTGGCGGCGATCAGGATCCACAGCGTCGGCACCACGCAGTACAGCGCGCCCAGTACCAGGGCGGTGGTCGGCAGCACCGCGACCCGCCGGCGGGCGGGGCGTACGGTGGCGGCGCCGCCGAGGGCGGCCGGGGCGGGCGTCCCGGTCACGGTGGTCATGTGCCCTCCTGCTGGATCCGGGACTGGACGAGCCGGGCGGTCACGAAGGACACCGCGAGCGCCGCGACGGCCAGCACCACCGACGTCGCCGCCGCCGTGTGGAGGTCGGAGTTGCCGAACGCCTCGTCGTAGATGGCCATGAGCGGCACCCAGGTGGAGGACACCGCGTTGGACAGCGGCTTGAGCGTGTTGGGCTCGTTGAAGACCTGCAGGGCGGCGAGCGCCGAGAAGAGCGTGCACATCACCACGGCCGGCATCACCAGCGGCACCTTGACGCGGACCACGATCTGCCACTCGCTCGCGCCGTCGAGCCGTGCGGACTCGTGCAGTTCGGGCGGCAGGGCGCGCAACGCGGTGTAGATGACGATCATGTTGAAGCCGACGGCGCCCCACACCACGACGTTGCCGACCGAGAAGTAGACGGCGGTCCGGCCGAAGAAGTCCACCCGGTCACCGCCGATCGGGCTGGTCGCGGGCAGGTAGAGGAACCCCCACATGAGCGAGGCGATGACCCCGGGGACGGCGTACGGCAGGAAGATCGTCAGCCGGGTCAGCCGCCGCAGCCGGGTGCCCTCCAGGTCCAGCAGCACCGCGAACAGCAGCGCGAGCAGCACGGTGCCCGGCACGGTGATCGCGCCCAGCGCGAGCATCCGCAGCACGCCCGACCACAGCGCGGAGTCCCCCAGCACGTCGCGGTAGTTGGCGAGGCCGGCGAAGACGGTGTGCGTCCCGCCGCCCAGCAGGCCGCCGTTGACCTTGCGGCGCTGGAAGCTGAGCAGCAGCGCGTAGACGCCGGGGGCCGCCACGCAGCCGGCGAGGAGCAGGACGGCGGGCAGGACCAGGAGGTACGGGAACCGGCTGGTCCTGCGCGCGCGGTGGGTGGTGGATGCCATCGTCAGCCGACCGTGAATCCGAGCTTCTTCAGGTCCGCGACCGCGGCGCTCTGGAGGCCGGCGAGCGCCGCGGTGAACGACCCGCCGGACTGCAGGGCCTTGCTGAACGCGTCGGTGTAGCCGGTGAAGGTGACGGTGACGTCGGGCCCCCACATCGGGAAGCTGCGGGCCGAGGGCGCGACCTTCTTCACCTCGGCGTAGAAGTCCGGTTCGTCGGGGAAGAACGCGGGCGCCGCCTGCAGGATCGGCAGCGAACGGCCGGCGGTGGCCGCGGGGTAGACGTTGATCTGCCGGACCTGCTCGGTGACGGCGGCGTCGTCGGTGTTGAGCCAGGACGCGAACTGCGCCGCCTCCGCCGGGTGTGCGGAGTCGCTGGTGACGGTGGTGGCGGAACCGCCCCAGATGCCGGTGGTCGTGTCGCCCGCGGTCCAGGCGGGCAGCGGTGCCACCGCCCACTTGCCCTTCGTGGCCGGTGCGATGCCGCCCAGCTGGGCCGGCGCCCACGCGCCGCAGATCCAGGCGAGCAGCGTGCCGTCGTTCATCTGCTTGTTCCACTGCGGCGAGAACGAGGGGTTCTTGGCGACCGCCCCCGAGCCGACGAGGTCCTGCCAGTAGGCGGCGACCTTCCGCGTCGGGGCACCGTCGATGTCCACCTTCCAGGTGTCGCCGTCGGCCGACCACCAGTTCGCGCCCGCCTGCTGGGCGAGGCCGGTGAACCAGCCGGGGTCGGCGGCGTCGAAGTTGGTGAGGTAGGACGCGGGTGCCTTGGCGCGCAGGGCGCGTGCGGTGGCGGCGAACCGGTCCCAGGTGGTGGGAACGGCGAGCCCGTACTTCCGGAACAGGTCGGCGCGGTAGAAGAGCATCAGCGGCGCGACGTCCTGCGGGACGCCGTACACCTTGCCCTGGAACACCGTGCTGCTGAGCGTGGCCCGGTCGAACCTGGTGACGGTGTCCTTGGTGTACTCGGTGATGTCGCGGACGACGCCCTTGGAGACCAGCGCCGGCAGCGACTGGTACTCGACCTTGGCGATGTCGGGGCCGTTCTTCGCCTCGTGCGCGGTGATCATCTTCGCCACCAACTGGTCGCCGCCGGCCGGGTTGGAGAGCTTGACCTGGATGCCGGGGTGGGCGGCGTTCCAGCGGGCCACCACCGTGTCCATGTGCGGGTCCCAGTCCCAGAAGGACAGCGTGACCTTGCCCTTCCCGCCGTTCGTGGCACCGCTCCTGGCGTCGCCCCCGGACGAGCCGCCGCACGCGGCCACGGCCAGCAGCAGTCCGGTGGCCAGCAGCGCGGCGGCCGCGCCGCGCCGTCGCCTGCGCGCCGTCCTTCTCTCGGAGGTGCTCATGGGGGTCCTCAGCTCTCTTCGGTGGCGGGCGCGGCGGCCCAGGCAGGGAGGTTCAGGGGGGTGCGCTGGAGTCCGATCCACTGGCGCCGGGTGAAGCCGGGCATCTGGTTCTCCGCGCCGTGCCGGGCGTGGGCGTCGTTGACGTGCACCTCGCCGGCCTGCAGCTGCTCCGCGACGCCGTAGCCGCGGATCAGGTCCCGGGTGAAGACGGAGTTCATCAGCATGGGCAGGCCGTTGGTCAGCGCGATCGCCTCGGCCTCGGTGTCGACGACGGTCACCGGGATCACCGGGCCGAAGACCTCCTCGCGGAACGCGGGCATCTCCGCGGTGACGCCGGCGAGCACGGTGGGCCGGTAGAACAGGCCCTCGTGGGTGCCGCCGGTGAGCAGCCGGGCGCCCATGGCCAGCGACGGTTCGACGATGCCGCGGTGCACCCGGTCGACCTGCGCGGCGCTGATCAGCGGGCCGAGTACGGTGCCGGGGTCGAACGGGTTGCCGACCCGCAGCGCGGCGGCCCGGCGGGTGACGGCCTCCAGGTAGGCGTCGGCAACCGGCCGCAGCACGATGTGCCGGCTGGCGCTGATGCAGGTCTGGCCCTGGAACTCCAGGGAGGCGATCATCGCGCAGCTCGCGGCCAGCTCCACGTCGGCGTCGTCCAGCACCACGAAGGCGTTGCTGCCGCCGAGTTCGAGCCGGATGTCCCGCAACTCCCCCGCCGCAGCACGGGAGATGGCAAGGCCCACCTCGCGCGATCCGGTGAAGTCCAGCATGTCCAGGCCCTGGTGGCGGGCGAGCGGCCAGCCTGCGCCGGGTCCGTCACCGGTGACGACGTTGAGCACGCCCGGCGGCAGCCCGGCGTGGTCGGCGGCGGCGGCGAGCACCTGGCCGCCGACCACCGGAGTCAGCTCGGCCGGTTTGAGCACCACGGTGTTGCCGAACGCCAGGCCCGGCGCGAGGGCGCGCATGGCCAGGTTCATCGGGTAGTTCCAGGGGGTGATGAGGCCCAGCACGCCGAGCGGCACCGCCCGCGACAGCGACAGCTTGCCGGCCTTGTAGGGCGGCAGGATGTCGCCGGCGTGCTCGCTCACCTGGACGGCGGACAGGGCGAGTTGGCGGATGCTGGTGCCCACCTCGTCCTCGGCCTTGGCCCGTACGCCGCCGGTCTCGCGCATGCTCTGCTCCACCAGCTCGGCGTAGTGGTCCTCCAGGTAGCCGCAGAACCGCCGCAGATACGCGGCGCGTTCGGGTGCGGAGCGGGCCGCCCAGCCGGGCTGCGCGGCCCGGGCGGCGGCCACCGCCCGGTCGACGTCCGCGGCCGCGCCCAGCGCGTAGCCGCCGATCGTCCTGCCGGTGGCCTTCTCCTCCACCGCCGCGGTCCGCCCGGAGGCGGCGGGGACGAAGGCACCGTCGATGTACAGCCGGCCGTCGCCGGGTCGGGAGGGCATACGGGCTCCAGGGTGCGGGAGTTCGGGGTGTCGGGGCATGCGGAGGCACGGGGTGCGGTGCGAGGGGGGACGGGCACGGGCGAGCAACGGCCAAGCGGCCGACGCTTTTTCTGCGACTTAAACTAAGTAGCTAGGGATCCAGGGTCAATCGTCGTGCACGGCTTTTTCCGCGGCGCCCCGGCGGCGGCCCCGCTAATATGACAGCACTGTTATATCTGTCGCGCCCCGGGAGGTCCGCCGATGTCCGAGCTGTATCCGCCGATCGAGCCCTACGAGCACGGGATGCTCGACGTCGGCGGCGGCGACCGCGTCTACTGGGAGGTCTGCGGCAACCCGGAGGGCAAGCCCGCGGTGGTCGTGCACGGCGGTCCCGGATCGGGCTGCACGCCCGGCATGCGGCGGTTCTTCGACCCCGAGCGGTACCGCGTGGCCCTCTTCGACCAGCGCAACTGCGGCCGCAGCACCCCGCACGCCGCCGACCCGGCCACCGACCTGAGCCGCAACACCACCCACCACCTGATCGCCGACATGGAACGGCTCCGCGAACTGCTGGGCATCGAAAGCTGGTTGGTGCACGGCTTCTCGTGGGGCTCCACCCTCGCCCTCGCCTACGCGCAGGCCCACCCCGAGCGGGTCGGCGAGATCGTCATCCCGAGCGTCACCACTACCCGGCGCTCCGAGATCGACTGGCTCTACCGGGGCGTCGGCCGGTTCTTCCCCGAGGCGTGGGACCGCTTCCTGGCGGGCGCCCCCGGCACCGGCCGCGACGGCGACGTCGTCGCGGCCTACGCCCGGCTCACCGAGCATCCCGACGCCGCCGTCCGCGAGAAGGCCACCGCCGACTGGTGCGCCTGGGAGGATGCGGTGCTCTCCGGGGAGACCAAGGGCGCGAGCAACCCGTACGGCGACCGTCCGAGCCGCGCCCGCCTGGCCTTCGTCCGGATCTGCGCGCACTACTTCTCGCACGGCGCCTGGCTCGAGGAGGGGCAACTCATCCGTGATGCGGGCCGGTTGGCGGGGATCCCGGGGGTTCTGGTGCACGGCCGGTTCGACATGGGCGGCCCGCTCGACACCGCGTGGCAGCTCAGCCGCCGCTGGCCCGACGCGGAGCTGACCGTCGTCGAGGACGCCGGCCACCTCGGTGGCGAGGAGACCCGCGCCCATGTGCTGCGCGCCCTCGACCGGTTCGCCGCGCGCGGCTGACCGGCCGGGCCTACCGGCCGCCGGCGGTGAGGAGTTCGTGGACCGGGAGGGTCGCGGCGCCCAGCGCGACGGCCTCCTGGCCGAGCCGTCCCAGTTCCAGGACCGTGCCGTCCGCCATGTAGTCCAGGGTGTGGCGGCGCATCGCGTCCCGCACCGCCGGCAGCATCGCCGGGCCCATGGTGGCGCTCACCCAGCCGGAGAGGATCACCCGGTCCGGGCTGAGCAGGTTGATCAGGTTGGCGATGCCGATGCCGAGGTACTCCGCCGTCCGCCGCACCGTCTCGGCCGCCGGGCCCGGCTCCGCGGCCTCGGCCACCAGCTCGGCGACCCGCGCCTCGGTGCCGGCCGGTCCGGGGCGCGGCACGCCGGCGGCCCGGGCGTAGTGCTCCAGGATGGCGTCGGCGCCGACGTACGCCTCCAGGCAGCCGTGCGAGCCGCACCGGCACCGGGCGCCGCCGGCCTCGATCACGGTGTGGCCCCACTCGCTGGTGGTACTGGTGACGCCGCCGGGCGAGCCGGTGGCGACCGCCGCGCCGACGCCGACCGCGAGCAGCGCCACGATCGCGCGCTCGGCGCCGCGTCCCGCGCCCCGCCACATCTCGGCCTGGCCCAGGGTGCGGGCGCAGTTGTCCAGGTGCAGGGGCGCGGCGACGTGCGGGGTGAGCAGCTCGCCGAAGGGCACGCCGGACCAGCCCAGGGTGGGCGCGTGCACCAGGCCGCCCGGGAGCACGGCACCGGGCACCCCGATGCCGACGCCGAGCAGTTCCGCGGGGTCGGCATCGGCCTTGGCGGTCACCTCCTCGATGCCGGCGGTGACCGCGGCGGCCAGCACCGCGGGGTCGGGGCGGCCCTGGTCCATCGGGAAGGTGGCGGTGGCCAGCGTGTCCAGCGTCCAGTCGAAGAGCCCGACCTGCACATGGGTCTCACCGATGTCGACGCCGACCACCTGCGCGTAGCCGGGACGGACCTCCAGCAGGGTGCGCGGCCGACCGCCGTCGGAGTCCAGCAGCCCGGCCTCGGCGACCAGCCCCTCGGCGACGAGGTCGGTGACCACGTTGCTGACGGTGGCGGAGCTCAGGCCGGTGGCGCGCATCAGGTCGAACCGGCTGGCCGGGCCGTGCAGATACAGCCGGGTCAGGACCGAGGTGCGGTTGTGCCGGCGGAGATCCCTGGTGGTCTGCCCCACGTCGCGCTTCACCGGGCCCCCCCTCACGTCCTCCTGCGTCACGCCACATGGTGCCAGACGCGTGCCGCTCGGCAAACGCTCTCCCATCTCTCGCCCCGGGCCCCCCTCGAAGCGCCCCCCGGCCCGCTCCCTCCGTGACGCTGCGCATCGCGCGTACCTCGCCCGCCACCGGCCGGTGGTCCGGATCGGACCGATCTGCCCCTCCCGGCCGATGACGACCCGCGGTCCGCAGCATGGCTGGTCGCGCAGTTCCCCGCGCCCCTGACGGGGCGCACCCAGCCGACCAGGCCACCCCCCAGGGGCGCGGGGAACCGCGCGACCGGCCACCGCGGCGGCGCGCCTCGACGAGACGACCGGTCACCCCCAGGGGCGCGGGGAACTGCGCGACCAGCCACCCACCGGGCGGTGGTCCGGCGCGAAGGGGACGCCCCGCGGCGGCGGGTCGGGCCGGGCCGACGGCAAGAGATCGGAGGAGTGGGGTCAGTCGCGGCCGGTACCCCGGTAAAGATCGAGCTCCCCGTCGAGCTCGACGGCGAGCACCGTCGCGTGCGGGTCCACGTCGGCCCCGCCCGGCGCGTCGATCCACAGCACGCCGGGCACGTCGTGCAGCCCGCCGGTGACGTGGTGGCCGAGCTCCGCCCCGGTGCCCAGCACCGTCACCCGCCGCACCGCATTGCGCAGCCCCCGCACCGACACGGTCTCGCGCGGCGCGTCGAAGCAGGTCAGGTAGAGCGTGCGACGGTCGGCCGACAGGGTGCTGGGGCCGTAGTGGTGGCCCGCGGGCAGGCCGGCGACCGTGCCGTACACCGCCTCGGAGTGCCGCCCGATCCAGTCGCCGAGCCCTTCGAGGCGCTCGGTCTGCTCGGGCGTGATCGTGCCGTCCTCGCGGGGGCCGACGTCCAGCAGCAGGTTGCCGCCCGCGCCGATGGTCTCGGTGAAGTAGCGCACCAGCTGGCCCACCGACTTGTGGCGGTCGTCCTGCGCCTGGTAACCCCAGGAGTCGTTGACGGTCAGGCACAGCTCCCAGGGGCCGGACGGCGGTTGCATCGGCACGCCCTGCTCGGGCGTGGCGTAGTCGCCGCGGCTGAGCATCCGCGCGTTGAGCACCGCGTCCGGCGCGGCCGCGAGGATCTCGTCGGCGAGCTCGTCGATCCCCCACTGCTCCTCCGAGCGCTCCCACTCGCCGTCGAACCACAGCAGGTCGGGGCGGTGGCGGGTGGTCAGCTCGCGCACCTGGGCGTTGCGGTAGTCGAGGTAGCGGCGCCAGGCGGCGGGGTCCTGGGCCCCCGGCGCCGCACTGCTGAGCCGGTTGTCGTTGACCGCTGCCTGGCCGGGGTCCGGGTCGGGGTGGCGGACGCTCGCGTAGTCGGGGTGCGACCAGTCGGAGTGCGAGTAGTAGAAGCCGACCTTCAGGCCCTCCTCGCGGAGCGCGTCGGTGTAGCCGGCCAGCAGGTCGCGGCCGGCCGGGGTGTCGCGTACGACCGACAGGCCGTCCGGGGCGGCGGTGTCCCACAGGGCCACGCCGTCGTGGTGGCGGGCGGTCAGGACCGCGTACCGCGCACCGGCCCGCGCGAACAGCCGCGCCCAGGACCGCGGGTCGTACGCGGACGCGGTGAAGCCGCCGAGCTGCTTCATGTACTCCTCGCGCGGCATCTGCCCCAGGTAGAAGGCCCAGGACTCGGGCACGCCGTCGACGGCGTAGATCCCGTAGTGCACGAAGATGCCGAGCTTGGCGTCGGGGAACCAGGGCTGCATGGGCATGGGTACGTCCTCAGGCGCGCGGGATGGGGGAAGCCCGAAGGATTCCAGATTCATCGGAGGTATTGCCGTCGCCCCCGACCATAGGCCCCGCAGCGGCCGGCGATCAATCCCGGTCCGGTCCGATCCCTTGACACCCCGGAAATCGAGCAGGAACCATCGAGGCCACGAGGAGAGCGCTCTCCCAAGACTCTCCCCTCCCCGCCTCCCCGGGAGACGCACTCCTCGTCTTCCGCCCCTTTTCTCCCACCCGTCCCCCTCCCGACTCCCCCACCCGACTCACCGGCGAGCCCCACCCGCACCGCCCCGCACACCCACCCTCGCCCCAACCCCCCACAGGAGCATCGGCATGAGAGCGTCGGCGCGTCTTCCCGTCCGGGTGCTGATCCCGGTCCTACTGGCCCTGTGCCTGGCGCTGTACGCGCTGGCCGTCCCCGCCACACCCGCGCACGCGGCCGACGCCCTGCTGTCGCAGGGGAAGCCGGCCACGGCGTCCAGCACCGAGGGGGCCGCCTATCCGGCGTCCGCCGCGGTGGACGGCGACCCCGGAACCCGGTGGGCGAGCGCGTGGAGCGACCCGCAGTGGATCCAGGTCGACCTCGGCGCCTCCGCGGCACTCAGCAAGGTCGTGCTCACCTGGGAGAACTACGCCACGGCGTACCAGATCCAGGTGTCCGACGACGCCACGCAGTGGACCACCGTCTCCGCGACGGCCACCGGCACCGGCGGCACGCAGACCCTGCCGGTCACCGGCTCCGGCCGGTACGTGCGCGTGTACGGCACCACCCGCGTCAACGGCTACGGCTACTCGCTGTGGGAGTTCCAGGTCTACGGCAGCGCGGACGGCGGCAGTTCGGGCGGCGGCACCGGCGGGACCACCGGCGGCACGGGCGGCTCCGGCGGCACGCCTCCCGGCAACTGGACCCCGGTGTGGAGCGACACGTTCGACGGCGCCGCCGGCACCTCGCCGTCGAGCGCGAACTGGATCACCGACACCGGCACCTCCTACCCCGGCGGGCCCGCGAACTGGGGCACCGGCGAGGTGGAGACCGCGACCGACTCCCCCGCCAACGTGGGCCTGGACGGCAACGGCCATCTCGACCTCACCGCCCTGAAGTCGGGCGGGAGTTGGACCTCCGGCCGGATCGAGACCCGGCGCAGCGACTTCACCGCCCCGGCCGGCGGCCAGCTGCTGATCTCCGCGACACTCCAGCAGCCCGACCCGGCCCGGGCCCTCGGCTACTGGCCGTCGTTCCGCGCGATGGGCGCCGCCTACCGCGGCAGCACCGGGGCGTGGCCGGCGGTCGGCGAGAGCGACATCATGGAGGACGTCAACGGCCGCGGCCAGTTGTCCGCGACGCTGCACTGCGGCACCGCGCCCGGTGGCAACTGCTCGGAGTACGACGGCCTGACCAGCGGCCTGGCCACCTGCGCCGGCTGCCAGACCGGCTACCACACGTACGCGGAGGTGGTGGACCGCAGCACCTCCGACGAGCAGATCCGCTGGTACCTCGACGGCCGCCAGGTGTGGCAGGTCAGCGAGTCGCAGGTGGGCACCGCCACCTGGGACGCGGCGGTGCACCACGGCTTCTACGTGGACTTCAGCCTGCGGATCGGCGGTTCGTACCCCGACGCCGTGTGCGGCTGCACCTCGCCGGCCGACGACACCTCCTCCGGCGGCGTCCTGAGCCTGGACGACGTCACCGTGGCGCAGTCCACCGGCAGCGCGCCGCCGCCGCTCACCGACCCGCCGGTCCCGACCGGCGCCAGCAGCGTCCACGTCACCGGCGGCCAGGGCAACTGGCAGCTCACCGTGGACGGCAAGCCGTACCAGGTCAAGGGCATGACGTGGGGGCCGGCCACCTCGACGGCCGACGCGCACATGCGGGACCTGAAGTCGATGGGCGTCAACACCCTGCGCACCTGGGGGACCGACGCGTCCAGCAAGCCGCTGCTGGACGCCGCGGCCGCCTACGGCCTGAAGGTGATCAACGGCTTCTGGCTCAACCAGGGCGCGGACTACGTCAACGACACGGCGTACAAGACGAACACGCTCAACGACATCAAGAACTGGGTGACCACCTACAAGGACCACCCGGGCGTGCTGATGTGGGACGTCGGCAACGAGGTCATCCTGACCACCCAGGACCACTACGCGGGCGACCAGATCGAGCAGGAGCGCGTCGCCTACGCGAAGTTCGTGGAGCAGGTGGTCCAGGCGATCCACGCGATCGATCCCGACCACCCGGTGACGTCGACCGACGCGTGGACCGGCGCGTGGCCGTACTACAAGCAGTACACGCCGTCGCTCGACCTGTACGCCGTCAACTCCTACGGCGCGGTGTGCAATGTCCGGCAGGACTGGGTCGTCGGCGGGTACACCAAGCCGTACATCGTCACCGAGTCCGGCGAGGCGGGCGAGTGGGAGGTGCCGGACGACGCCAACGGGGTGCCCACCGAGCCCACCGACGTGCAGAAGCGCGACGGCTACCTGTCGGCGTGGAACTGCGTCTCCGGCCACACCGGAGTCGCCCTGGGCGCCACACTCTTCCACTACGGCAACGAGAACGACTTCGGCGGCGTGTGGTTCAACGTGCGCCCCGCGGGCTGGAACCGGCTCGCCTACTACGCGGTCGCCAGAGACTACGGCGGCAGCCCGCAGGCGAACACCCCGCCGGTGATCGGCTCGATGACGCTGGACGACACCGCGGCGGTGCCGGCCGGGGGCACGTTCACGGTGACCGCGCCGGCGAGCGACCCGGACGGCGACCTGGTGCGCTACAACCTGATGTACTCCTCGAAGTACGTGGACGGCCAGACCGGCCTGCGCCAGGTGGAGTTCACCCAGACCGGGGACGGGCGGTTCACGGTGACCGCGCCGCACACCCTGGGCGTGTGGAAGGTCTACGTCTACGCCTACGACGGGCACGGCAACGTCGGGATCGAGACGCGCTCCTTCCGCGTCGTGGCCCCGCCGGTCGCCGGGACGGACGTGGCGCAGGGCCGGCCGACCACCGCGTCGTCGTACCAGCAGACCGGGAACGGCGCGCCGTTCCCGCCGTCGAACGCCACCGACGGCTCGTGGAGCACCCGTTGGGCGAGCGACTGGAGCGACCCGCAGTGGATCCAGGTGGACCTCGGCCAGGTGACCGCGGTCAAGCACGTGCAGCTGGGCTGGGAGTCGGCGTACGCCAAGGGCTACCAGGTGCAGGTGTCGAACGACGGCAGCGCCTGGACGACCGTCTCCTCGACCTCCTCGGGGACCGGCGGCGTGGACACCCTCGACGTCAGCGGATCCGGCCGGTACGTGCGGGTGACCATGACGCAGCGGGGAACCGCGTACGGCTACTCGCTGTACGAGTTCGGCGTCTACGCCTGACGCCCTGGGGGCGGGGTGCGGAGGCCGGGAACGGGCCGGTGAGGGGACCGCACCCCGCCCCATCAGGGGCGTTACTGGGCGCAGAGCCGGCGGACGGGCCGAGGGAGACCCTGGGAGAGCGCTCTCCTGCATGGTATAACTGCCCCCATGAGCAGCAGCCGTCCTGCCGGGCCCCGCCAGCCCACCCTGGAAGACGTCGCGCGGTCCGCGGGCGTGTCGCGGGCCACGGTCTCCCGGGTCGTCAACGGCACCCGCAACGTGGACCCGGGGATCCAGAAGATCGTCCAGGAGGCGGTGGCGGCGACCGGCTACGTGCCCAACCGCGCGGCCCGCTCGCTCGTCACCCGCAAGACCGACTCGGTCGCCCTGGTCTTCTCCGTGCCGGACCACCACGCGGCCGACGACCCTTTCCTGGGGCAGGTGTTCACCGACCCGTTCTTCGGGCGGGTCCTGGGCGGGCTGCTGACGGTGCTGCGCCCCCGCGGGGTGCACCCGGTGCTGATGCTCGCGGACTCCGAGGAGGCCCGGCGGGGGCTCGTCGCGGGCCTGCGCCAGGAGCACACCGACGGCGTGGTGCTGGTGTCGATCGCCCCGGACGACCCGCTGCCGCTGCTGCTGACCGAGGCCGGGCTGCCCGCCGTGCTGTTCGGGCGCCCCTCGGGCGAGGTGCCGATCAGCTTCGTGGACGTCGGCCAGCAGGCCGGGGCCCGGCTGGCGGCCGAGCACCTGCTCGGCCGCGGCTGCCGGCGGATCGCCACCGTCGCCGGCCCCTCCGACTCGCCGGCCGGACGCGACCGGCTGGCGGGCTTCCGGGCGGCGATGGCGGCGCACGGCCACCCTGACCCGGTGGCCGTCGAGGGCGACTTCACCCAGGCCGGCGGCGAGCGCGCGATGGGCCGGCTGCTCGGCGAACACCCGGACACCGACGGGGTGTTCGTGGCCAACGACCTGATGGCGCAGGGCGCGCTGCACACGCTGCGGGACCGGGGCCGGCGGGTGCCCGACGACGTGGCGGTGGTCGGTTTCGACGACAGCAGCGCCGCGCTGGCCTCCCGCCCGCTGCTGACCACCGTGCGGCAGCCGGTGGAGGACATGGCCGCGGAGATGGCGAAGCTGCTGATGGCGCTGATCGACGATCCCGCGCAGCAGAGCCGCTCGGTGATCTTCAAGACGACGCTGGTCCAGCGTGCCTCGGCCTGACCCGGCCCGGTCCGACGTGGCCGGCTACTGGAACCCGCTGCCCACCGCGAGACGGCTTGTCGACGAACTCGCCGAGCCCGCACAGGAGTTGTTCACGGGAGTCTGGGACCAGCGGAACTGGCGCAACGTCCCGGGGCCCTTCTACGCCGCCGAGACCGACAGCCTGGCCATCGGGCGCCGGGGAGCGCCTGACCACATCGCCTACGACGACGATCTCGGCGGCGGGTTCGGCTTCGAGTTCGTCTACCGCCAGCCGGTGAACGCCGCCGAGACCGAGGCGGTGGTCCACGCCTGCCGGATGGAGCTGTACCGGGGCTACAACTGGGACGGCGACGACCACTGGACGGTGGAGGGCGTCCGGGACTGGTGGCGGAACCGGTCCCGCGTCCGGGAATGGGCCGTCGACATCGCCGCCGACTGGGGCGCGGACACCCACCCGCACTGGGATGACAACGCCGATCCCGTATACCTCCCCCACTACCACGACGCCGCGCAGGGCCATCGGGACTTCGTCACCTACCTCGACGGCGGCCTGGAGGGGTATCTGCGCGGCTACCTTTTCTGGCTCGACCAGCACCGCGAGCCGCGCCCGGGCGAAGCCCTTCCGCACCTGTAGGAGCGGTCGCCCTCGGGGCGTTCACCTGCGGTGACGGTGGCCGCGGTCAGTCCCGCGGCGCGCCGGCGGGGACGGCGATGGCCGTCACCAGGAGGCCGTCGCGGACCAGCCAGCGGCCGTGGAAGACGTCCGGGCCGGTGCCCTCGGCGAGGAGCGGGCCGGGGACGAGCAGCCGCGCGGTGTACGTGCCGCGGTCGGCGGCCGCGGGCTCCCGGGCGAAGAGCAACTCCGCCTCGTTGAACCCCAGCATGCGCCGGTGGAAGGGGTACCACGCCTTGTAGACGGTCTCCTTGGCGCTGAACAGCAGCCGGTCCCAGTGCACTTCGGGGCTGCGTGCGGTCAACTCGCCGAGGGCGGCGCGTTCGTCGGCGGTGGACTGCACAACGTCCAGTACGCCGTCGGGCAGCGGCGCGTGCGGTTCCGCGTCGATGCCGAGGGTGAGGATGTCGGTGCCGCGCGCCACGGCGGCGGCCCGGTACCCGTCGCAGTGGGTGATGCTGCCGACGACGCCGTCCGGCCAGACGGGGGCGCGGCGTTCGGCGTCCTGAAGGACCGGCCCGGGCGGCATGCCCAGCGCGGCGAGCGCCTCGCGGGCACAGGCCCGGCCCGCGGCGTACTCGGCGCGCCGCTTGGCCACGGCCCGGGCGACCGCTCCGGCCTCCTCCGGGTGCAGCGGCGCGTCGTCGAGTTCGGCGCCGCGCACGGCCCGGCACCGCACGGCCGCGGGCAGCACGTCCTCGATCACGCGCGTGCCCCCTGCCGTCCGGCGAGGATCCGCCGCGGTCCCTGCGGTCCCGCGGGACGGCGGCCCCACTCCCGCGGGTAGCCCAGCGACACCTCGGTGAAGCGGACGCCGTCGCGCCAGGTGACGCGCGGGATGTGCAGGTGGCCGTAGACCACCTCGGTGGCGCGGAAGCGCACGTGCCAGTCCTCGGTGAGCTCGGTGCCGCACCACAGGGCGAACGACGGGTAGTGCAGGATCGCGGTCGGGTCGCGCTGCAGCGGCCAGTGGTTGGCCAGCACCGTGGGCAGGGCGGGGTCGAGGGCCTCCAGCCGGGTGCGGGTCGCCGCGACGCGGGCCCGGCACCAGTCGTCGATGCCGGGTAGCGGGTCGGGGTGCAGCAGCATCTCGTCGGTGCACACCACGCCCAACTCGTCGGACTGCGCGAGGGCTTCGGCCTTGGTGGTGGCACCGGGCGTGCCGTCGCGCCAGCTGTAGTCGTAGAGCAGGAACAGCGGGCAGACGGCGACCGGGCCGTCCGGCCCCTCCCACACCGGGTACGGGTCCTCGGGCGTGGTCACGCCGAGCGCGCGGACCGCCTCCACCAGCCGCCGGTAGCGGGCCTCGCCGCGCAGCGTCACCGGGTCGCCGGGGGGCGTCCACAGCTCGTGGTTGCCGGGCAGCCAGAGGACCTCGGCGAAGTGCCGCTTGAGGGTCGTCAGCGCCGACAGGATGTCGTCGAACCGCTCGCCGACGTCGCCGGCGACGAGCAGCCAGTCCCCGTCGGCCTCCGGGCGCATCCGGTCCACGATCTCGCGGTTGGCCTCGTATCCCACGTGCAGGTCGCTGATGGCGAGCAGGCTCGCCCCGCCGCCGGCGGTCACCGCGGGTCCAGCCGAATGAGTGCGGGCACGACCGGGATTCTTGCAGAGGCGGCCGCCGCGGGCAGCGACTGGCGGGAAGCCGGCGGGCGGCGGGCACGTGGCGTTGGCCACATGGCGGTGGGCCCCGCTCCGGGGCGTGCTACGGTAGATGCAGGGACATCTAGTCCGTGCCCTTCCGAGGCGCCGGTCCCTTCTCCCTCGCGAGACCCGTTCAGAGGTCGCTTCCCGAGGTCGCTCCTCGAATTTCCTCGCAAGGTTCCTTCCGACGAGGCATCCGGACGTCCGTTCCGGCCCTCGCACCCCTCCGGCGTTCCCGCCGGTGCCTGGCGCACCGCATCGCCGGTGCATTTCCGCGGTCCGCGGAGCGTGACACGTCCGCTCGCGCCGCACCTCCCCTTCGCTGTGCCTTACCTCCGTCCGCGAAAGGACGACCCACACATGACCGACATTCTCGAACGCCCCGCCGTACGGCAGGAGTTGCCGCAGCAGGTGCGGGGCGTGCTCGACATCGACCGCAACGGCCACGGTTTCCTGCGTGGCCCCGACCTGGTGGCGGCGCCCGGCGACGTGCGCGTCCACCAGGCGGAGATCCGCAAGGCGGGCCTGCGGACCGGCGACCTGGTGGAGGGCCTGGCCGGACGGCCCGGCTCCCTCGGCGAGGTGCTGCTGGTCAACGGCCTGCCCAAGGGCCGGAACCGGCCCCACTTCGCCGAGTTGACACCGCTTCACCCGCGCGAGCGGCTCCGGCTGGAGAGCGACGTGCTCACCGGCTCCGGTGCCGTCGCCGGCCGGCTCGTCGACCTGATGGCACCCGTCGGCAAGGGGCAGCGCGGCCTGATCGTCGCTCCCCCGAAGGCGGGCAAGACCGTCCTGCTGCAGAGCATCGCCGCCGCCGTCGCCGCCAACCACCCCGAGTCCCATCTGATGGTGCTCCTGCTGGACGAGCGGCCGGAGGAGGTCACCGACATGCGCCGCCGGGTGCACGGCGAGGTGATCGCCTCGACCTTCGACCAGCCCGCGCGGCAGCACATCGCGGTCGCCGAACTCGCCGTCGCCCGCGCCAAGCGCATGGTGGAGCAGGGGCAGGACGTCGTGATCCTGCTCGACTCCCTCACCCGGCTGTGCCGGGCGCACAACACCGCGGGCGCCTCCAGCGGCCGCACCCTGTCCGGCGGTGTCGACGCGGCGGCGCTGCTCGGCCCCAAGCGGCTGTTCGGCGCGGCCCGGCTGGCCGAGGAGGGCGGCTCGCTGACCATCCTGGCCACCGCCCTGGTCGACACCGGCTCGCGTGCCGACGACTTCTTCTACGAGGAGCTCAAGGGCACCGGCAACATGGAGCTGCACCTGGACCGCGCGCTCGCCCAGCGGCGGGTCTACCCGGCGGTCGACGTCACCGCGTCCAGCACCCGCCGCGAGGAGCTGCTGCTGGCGCCGGCGGAACTGCAGGTGGTCCGCGGCCTGCGCCGGGCGCTGCTGGGCCGCGACGCCCAGTCCGGCCTGGAGGTGCTGCTGGAGCGGATCCGGCAGACCCCCGACAACACGGCCTTCCTGCGGGCGGTGCACGGCACCGTCCCCGGTGGCGCCGCCGGGTCCGGGCCGGCCGCCTGACCGACCGGGCTCGGCGGGCGGACGCGGCGAACTGCCGCGTCCGCCGGCCGCGCGGAAATCCGATGGCCCGGGTCGCCGGGTGCGCGTGATGATCGGCGGATGGACGACATCCAGGACCCCGGCGACGCCTGGGAGGCGGCCTTCCTGCGGGACGGCTTCGTGAGGATCGAGGCCGCCGTGCCCGAGGCGACCGCCCGGGAGTGCGCGGCGCTGCTGTGGCAGCGGACCGGGTGCGATCCGCAGGATCCGGGCACCTGGACGCAACCGGTGCACTGGGTCGGCGACATGGCGCAGCCGCCGTTCGTCGAGGCCGCCAACACCCCGGAGCTGCATGCCGCGTTCGACCGGCTGGCCGGCGCCGGCCGCTGGGCGCCCCGCGCGTCGCTCGGCTCGTTCCCGCTGCGGTTCCCGCACGCGCAGGAGCCGGACGACGCCGGCTGGCACATCGAGGCCAGCTTCCAACCGCCCGGCGAGACGCGGTACTTCACCAATGTGCGGTCCAAGGGCCGGCTGCTGCTGATGCTGTTCCTGTTCACCGACGTGCACGAGGGCGACGCGCCGACCCGGATCCGGGTGGGCTCGCATCTCGACGTGCCCCCGGTGCTCGCGCCCTACGGCGAGCGCGGCGAGTCCGTCTTCACCTTCGCGCGCGAGGTCGACGAGGCCAGCGCGCACCGGCCGGTGGCGCACGCCACCGGCCGGGCAGGCGACGTCTACCTGTGCCACCCGTTCCTGGTGCACGCGGCGCAGCCGCACCACGGCACCCGGCCGCGCTTCATGGCGCAGCCGCCGCTGCACCCGGCGCAGGAGGTGCGGGTGGAACGGGCCGACGGCGCGTACTCCCCGGTGGAGACCGCGATCCGGCAGGGTCTGGGCATGGCGGGGCACGGCCCCGGGGACACGCCCGCTGGTTCGGCCGGGTGTTCGGGCCCGGGCGGCGGGATCGGCTAGCGTTCCCGGCATGCTGCACGGACGGGACGGGGAGGCGGCCGCGCTGGCCGCGCTGCTGGACGGGGCGCGCGCGGGCCGCAGCGGGGCGCTGGTGCTGCGCGGTGAGGCGGGCATCGGCAAGTCGGCGCTGCTCGCCCACGCGGTCGCCGCGGCCGAGGGCATGCCGGTGATCCGCAGCGCGGGCATCGAGTTCGAAGCGGAACTCCCTTACGCAGGACTGCAGTTGCTGCTGCGCAAGGCCATGGGGTCGCTGGCCGCGCTGCCCGGGCCGCAGCGCCGGGCGCTGCGCACCGCGTTCGGCCTGGCCGCCGAGGGTGCGGCCGAGCCGATGTTCGTCGGGCTCGCCGTGCTGTCGCTGCTGGCGGACCACGCCGGCGACGGCGGGCTGCTGTGCGTGGTGGACGACGCCCAGTGGCTGGACCGGGCGTCGGTGGACGCCCTGGTGTTCGCCGCCCGTCGGCTGGACGCCGAGGGTGTGGTGATGCTGTTCGCGGCGCGTGACGGCGAGGGGGCGTTCCCCGCGCCGGGCCTGCCGGAACTGCGGCTGGACGCGCTGGGCACGGAGGCGTCGGCGGCGCTGCTGGCCGAGCGCGGCGGCGTGCTGGCCGACGTGGCCCGCGGCCAGGTGCTGGCGGAGGCCCGCGGCAACCCGCTGGCGCTCCTGGAGCTGCCGCTCGCGCTGCGCGCGGGCCGGGTACCGGCGGCCGGCACCGGTGCGGGGGCGCTGCCGCTGACCAGCAGGCTGCAGCTGGCCTTCCACGGCCAGGTGAGCCATCTGCCGCGCGGCACCCAGACGTTGCTGCTCGTGGCGGCCGCGGACCACACCGGCGACCCGGGCATCCTGGTGCGCGCCGCCGGCACGCTGGGGGTGGGGGTGGCGGACCTGCCGCCGGCCGAGGAGGCGGGGCTGGTCTTCGTCGACGAGGAGGACCGGCTGCGGTTCCGGCATCCGCTGATGCGCACCGCGATCCACCAACGGGCGCCGCTGCCGGAGCGGTTGGCCGCGCACCGGGCGCTCGCGGACGCCTGCGACCCGGTGCTCGATCCCGATCACCGTGCCTGGCACCTCGCCGCCGCGGCCACCGGCCCGGACGAGGAGGTCGCGGCCGCCCTGCAGGAGACGGCGGGCCGGGCCAGGGAGCGCAGCGGCCACGCGGCCGCGGCGGCCGCCTACGAGCGCGCCGCCCGGCTGAGCACCGATCCGGCGGCCCGCGCCGAACGCCTGGTCCTGGCCGCGGAGTCGGCCTCCGAGGCCGGCGAGATCGAACGCGCCCGCGACTTCGCCCGCCAGGCCGCCCGCATCCCCTCGGCCACCCGCCCGGCGGCCGGCACCCCGGGGCCGGGCGCCGACGGCTCGTCCGTCCCGGCCTCCGGCGCCGCCCCGGCACCGGCTCCCGGCGCCGGAAGCGGGGAAGCCGTGCTGCGGGCGCGGATGCTGCACGTGCAGGGGCTGGCGGACTTCTGGCAGGGGGACTTCCCCGCCGCGCACCGGGTGCTGACCGAGGCGGCCGGGCTGGCCGCCCCGGCGGATCCGGCCGGTGCCGCGCGGATGCTGGTGCAGGCCGCGCACACCGCCTGGTACCTGGGCTCGGCCGAGGTCGACGGCACCCTGGAGCGGTTGGCCGCGCTGGAGTTGCCGGCCGATGCGGCGATCCGGCCGGTGGCGCGGTTCGTCATCGGCGCGCTGGGTCCCGGTGCCGGCGAGGACCCGCCCCCGGCGGTGGACGCTGCCGCCGCCGCGGCCCGTGCGGCGCGCGGCGGGCGGGTCGACCCGCAGGACCTGGTGATGCTGTGCGGCGTCGGGCTGACGCTGGGCCAGGACGCCGAGGCGCACGCCCTGACCACGGTGCTGGCCGCCGAGAGCCGGGACAGCGGCGGGATCGGCCGGCTCAGCACGCTGATGTTCTTCCGCGCCGAGGCGGAGATCTTCCAAGCGCGCCTCGACGACGCCCACCGCACCGCGAGCGAGGGGCTGCGGCTCTCCCGCGCCACCGGACAGCTCCAGTGGGTCAGCCAGTTGAGCTCCACGCTGGCGCACGTCGCGGCGCTGCGCGGCGACGAGGCGGAGTGCCGGACGCAGGTCGAGCAGGCGCTGGCGGCGGGCTCGGGGTCGGGCACCGCACCGGGAGCGCCGTGGACGTACTGGTCGCAGGGGCTGCTCGACCTCGGCCTGGGCCGCGCCCAGTCGGCGCTCGACCGGCTGCTGCTGCTCACCGACCCGGCCGTACGGCACCAGATCTGCGCCACCCGCAGTGTGCCCGACCTGGTGGAGGCGGCGGTCCGGCTGGGCGTGGCGGAGCAGGCGGACGAGGCGTTCGCACGCTTCGAGCGGTGGGCGGCGCGGTCACGGCAGGACTGGGCGGCCGCGCTGGTGGCCCGCTGCCGGGCGCTGCGGGCACCGGACAGCGCGGCCGAGGAGCACTACGGGCAGGCCCTGTCCGGGCACGACCCGGAGCGCAGGGCGATGGAGTGGGCGCGCACCGCGCTGCTGTACGGCGAGTGGCTGCGGCGGGCGCGGCGCAAGAACGAGGCCCGCGGCCATCTGCAGGGCGCGCTCGAGGTGTTCGCGCGGCTCGGCACGCGGCCGTGGGCGGACCGGACGCGGGCCGAACTCGGCGCGGCCGGGGCCGCGGTGGAGGTCGCGCCGCAGACCCGCTCGGTCGCCGAGGAGGCGGGCCTGACCCCGCAGGAGGCGCAGATCGTCCGGCTGGCGGCCCAGGGCCTGTCCAACAAGGACATCGCCGCGCAGCTGTTCCTCAGCCCGCGCACCGTCGGCTACCACCTGTACAAGGCGTATCCGAAGCTCGGCGTGGTCTCGCGCGGCGAACTGACCGGGATGTTCGGCTAGTCGGGAGCGTTGCGTCCGCGGCGGGAGGCGGTGCGGACGGCGGGGCGCCCGGACAGCGGTGTGCCCGCCCGGTGGTGCAGACCGGACGGGCACGGGCGGCCGCCTGACGGCGGTCGTACGGGCGTCTGTGTCAGATGCTGACGCCGTGCGACGCGAGGTAGGCGACCGGGTCGATGTCGGAGCCGTAGTTCGGGGTGGTGCGCACCTCGAAGTGCAGGTGCGGTCCGGTGACGTTGCCGGTGGCGCCGGAGATGCCGATCTCCTGGCCCTCGGTGACGGTCTGGCCGGCCGACACCAGCGGCTGCGTCAGGTGGCCGTACAGGGTGTACTTGCCGTCGGCGTGCTTGATGATCACGTCGTTGCCGTAGGCGCCGTCGGCACCGGCGTGCACGACGGTGCCGGCCGCGACCGAGTGCACCGGGGTGCCGGACCACACCAGGAAGTCCACGCCCGTGTGGTAGCCGCTGGACCAGTTGGAGCCGGCCTGGTGGTACGGGGTGCCGATGGACGCGTTGCCGACCGGCTTGGTCCAGCCGGTGTCGGTGGTGGCGGCGGCCTTGGTGGCCGTCGTGGTGTTCGTGGTGGTCTTCGCCGCGCTCTGCTGCGCGGTGCTCTTCGCCGGAGCGGGCTTGGCAGCCGGCTTCGCGGCGGGCTTGGCGGCGGGCTGGGCAGCCGGCTTGGCCGGGTGCTTGTCGCCGGGCTTGACGCCGTGCCAGCCGTGCAGCGTCAGGTGCATGCCCGGACGGATCACGTTCGGGTCGCTGCCGATGACCTTCTTGTTCTCCTGGTACAGCCGGTGCCAGCCGCCCTTGATGTGGTGCGCGGCGGCGATCTTGGACAGGGTGTCGCCGGGGTGGACGGTGTACGTCTCGGCCTTCGCGTGGGCGCCCTTGGCGGTGTCCTTGACGTGGGCGGTCGTCGCGACGGGGGCCTTGGCCGGCGTGGCGGCCGAGGCGCCGGTCGCGGCGACCAGCGGCAGGGCGATGGCGGCGCTGCCGACGCCGGCGGCGATGCAGACGCGGGTGAGGCGGTTCAGATGGGGCTTGCGGTGCTGTCCCTTGGCGGGCATGCGGGAGTTCCTTCTCCTACGCCTGCGAGGTGAGCTGTCGGGTTCGGGCAGGAGATGCCCGGTCACTCGGGTGCGTGACTTCACCCCGAGCCGTCCGGCGTGCGCGGACGGCGGCCTACCGTGGGTCCCCCGCTCCTGCCGTGTTAGGTGCTCGACGGTTCCGGGTCCGGGCGGTGGCAGGATTCGGCGGTCCGCCCGCGGAGAGTGTGCGCGGGCACCTGGCCCGCCGGACGCGAAGCTAGAGGACCCTCCGAGCGGCGGGCAACCGGCTGCCGCGGCCCACCACCGCGCCCGCCGGGAGCCGGTGACCGATCGTCGTACGCCCGCCACCCCTGCGTGTCCGCGCGGTTGACCGTGGGTGCACCGGCACGCCGCACGCGGTGACGACATGGCGACAAATCGCCCGCATCGGAAACAGCGGGTGTTCTCCGGACATCGGACCGTGTTCCCGCCATGATGCCCGTCACATTCCACAGCGGAAGTGACCCGCCTCACTCCGAAATGCCGGAACAAGGGCGACAAATGAGGGTTTGTCCGATCGGAGTGGAATCCGGGTCAGTACGTCCCCGGCGGGCCGCCGATCCGGCCGTCCAGGGTCCGGCTGAGCCGGTAGGCGACCGGGCGGAAGCCGGTCGCCGGCCAGTGTCCGGCAGCCAGCGGGCTAGCGGAGTGCCAGCGGGCCGACATGTAGCGGTGGCCGTTGTCGTAGGCCCAGGCGAGCGCGGTCGCCAGCAGCACCCGGGAGATGCCCTCACCGCGGGCCGCGGGGTCCACGAACGCCTCCATCAGCTCCACACAGGACTCGGGCACGACCGGCCCGGGCGCCGCCGGCACCACCAGGACCATGCCGATCTCCTCGCCGCGGCGCGAGGCGATCCAGGCGCCGCAGCGGGTATCGGCCAGGGCGTCGGTGTACCGCAGCCGCAGCGCGGCGAGCCCCGCCTCGGGCTGCGGCTGGAACATCGCGGGGCCCCGCTGCCCGCGCGAGGACTCCGCGGCCATCCGGCCCACCTGGGGCAGGTCGCCGGGGCCGGCGCGCCGGATGGCGAGCCCGCCCACCCCGCGCGGCTGCCGCCCGCGGGCCTTCACCGCCATCAGGCCGTGCACCAGCTCGCGGCCGAACCCCAGCTCGGACCAGGGCGCGGTGGCCGTCTCCCCGGCCGGCACGTCGACGTAGTGGACCAGCCGCCGCTCGGCGACCAGGCGCTCGGCGACCCGGGCGTACAGCGCCCGCAGCACCTCGCTCTCCCGTCCGGCCGGCAGCGCGTGGCCGCCGTGCGGCACCAGGGCGGAGTGCGGATGGCTGCGCAGCGCTGCCGGGTTGTCGGGCGCCAGGTCGAGCGGCACCGCGGCCAGGTGCCCGATGATCGCGCCGTCCGCGTCCAGCGCCCGGCACGCCTCGAGACCGGGGGCGTTCTGCAGCTTGCCGAGGAGTTCCTCGCCGCGCACCGGGCCGTCGGCCAGCCAGGAGCGCTGCGACGGCGGGCGGCGGGCGCGGGCGAACCAGCGGTCGTACCGCTGCGCGGCCATGGGTATGTGCTCGGCGGTCAGCGGCGCGATGGCGACAGTCATGGTGCCCGGGACGCTAGCGGGGTGCGCGGCCCCACGGCAAGGCAGGACCGGCGGGCTGCCGGTGCGTTGCCCGAGTGACGTACGTGCAGCGGGAGTTCAGCCGGTCCAGGCGGGATGGCGGGGGTCGTCGGCGCGAACCAGGACATCCGCGGTCTCTTCCGGCAGCGCTTCGCGGGCGTACCGGCCGTAAGCGGGCAGCGTCCATCGCTCGGCGGCCTCGGTGCGCCGCTCCAGCGCGGCGCGGGACAGGCTGAGGTGGACGGTCAGGTCCAGCGGCAGGCCCTGGCCGAGGAGCAGCGGCCCGTCGAGCACCAGGACCCCGCCCGGCGGCAGTTCCTCGTAGCCGGCGCGGGTGGACCGGTCGGTGACCGGGTCGCGCAGCGACGGCAGCGCCCGCCCGCTGCCGCCGGGTCCCAGCGGGTCGAGCACCTCGCGGCGCAGCGCCCCGGTGTCGAGCCACAGCTGGTAGTAGGCGTCGGCGTCCTCGTGGCCGTACTCCAGGCGCAGCGAGGCCGGCCGCCAGAACCCGGCCGCGCTGACCCGAAGGGCCCGGCGGCCCAGGGCCGGCAGCGCGGCCGCCACGGCGTCGGCGAGCTCGGCGGTGCCGGCCGCGGGCGCCCCGTCGACGGCGACCCGCCACCACGGACCGGGCGGCTCCGTGCCGGCGATCCGCTCCGCGAGGGCCTCGGCCAGCCGCGGCCAGGTGATCGGGGTCAGCTGCACGGCACCCATCCTGCCGCAGCGCCCCGGCCGCACCCGCGCCAGCCCGCCCCAGCCCCCACTCCGGACCCGCCCCGCCCCTCCCGCTCCGGGCAGCCTCCGCCGCCGATCCGGGCCGTCACGGCAGCACGGCCCCTGCCGTCCGAACAGCCGGTGCGAACACCGGCGGCCCGCCGTCACCCGGCTGGGCGAAGCCGCTGCTCCACTCGCGGGTCTGCGGCGCTGCGGTCCGCACGAGGCGGCACGGCCGGGCAATGATCGCGCCGACGGCGGTTCCGCGGCGCCCGGAAGCTCACCCACCTGGTGGAAATTCGCTACAAATCACCCTAATGCCGCCGAGCAAGATCTATTACTTCTTGTGAGCCTGGAAGAACTCATGGTGACCGTCCCCATCACCCAGGAGAAGAGCCCAAATGATCCTGTCCATCTCCGGCGTCGTCCTGCTCGGCGTCGTCTGCTTCCTGTTCTTCCGCAAGGACGGCCTGAAGGTGTCGCACGGTGTCGTCTGCACACTCTTCGGCTTCTATCTCGCCGGCACCGCCATCGCGCCCAGCATCAAGGCCGGCGGCGCCAGCCTGGCCGGACTGATCGGCGGGCTCAAGATCTAGCGGTCGCCCGCTACGGCCACTCCTGCCACGACGGGTACGGGCCCGCGGCGGTCCCCCGCTCCGGGTCCGTACGTCCCCGCCTCCCCCTCCTCCCCCGCTTCCCCCGGCCTTCCGGCCCTGCGGCGCGCCCGTCCCCCGCGCGCCCCGCCGCGTCCCCGCGGACACCCCAGCACCCGAACCACCCATGGAGCACCCGTGGCCAGGCGTCCCCTTCCCGCCATCCTGACCAGCCGACCCGCGCTCGCCCGCGGCCGTGACATCGCACGCACCGCCGCCGACGGCGCGACGGACGTCCTGCACCCCGTGATCACCATCGCCCGCGGCATGCGCCGGCAGGCCGCCTGGGCCGGCGGCTGGTGGGGCCGCACCCCCAAGGACCGCCGCGCGCCCGCCCTGCTGCTGGGCGCGGCCGCCGTCGTGATCGTGGTCATGATGCCGTACGGGCCGATCCTGGGCGCGGTCGCGCTCATGGCCTCGGCCGCCTGGATGGGCCGGGACCGCTCCGCGCCGGCCGCGCCCGGCGGGCCGAACGACGCCGAGACCGGCCGCCTGCAGTCGATGTACGAGGCGCTGGTCCCCTACCTGTCCGCGTCCGGCGACCCGGCGCCCATGTACGCCCACGACGGCTCCTGGCAGAAGGCGTTCTCCTCCTACGAGTTCCAGGACGGCCGGCTGACCCACCTGCACCTGCGCTACCCGGCCTACTTCACCGACGGTGAGGCGGACTCGCGGGCGCGCGTCGAGCAGCTGCTGCACGCCAAGGCGGGGCGGGGCCGGGAGTACCGGTTCGACTGGAACGAGGAGGAGAACCACCTCACCCTCGTCGCCCTCCCGCCGCTGCCGACGGACGTCGTCGCGCAGCGGTTCGTCACCTCCCCCGGCGAGACCGTGCTGGGCTTCACCGACGCCGACTCGGTGCAGCGCACGGTCCCGGTGCTCGCGGACGGCGAGACGCGGGACGCGCCGCCGGTGGTGTGGCGCGGCGGTGCGCGGTCCACCGAACCGCACCTGCTGGCGCTCGGCCAGCCCGGCACCGGCACCACGAGCCTGCTGCGGTCGATCGCGCTGCAGGCGCTGGTGCACGGCGACGTGGTGGTGATCGACGGCGGCGGCGCCGGCGAGTACGCGTTCCTGGCCGGGCGGCCCGGGGTGCTGGCGGTCGAGGACGGACTGCTGGGCGCGTCGGCGACGCTGGAGTGGGCCGCGCACGAGACCGAGCGGCGGCTGATCGCGGTCAACCGGGCCCGGCAGGCCGGGAATCCGGTGGCCGAGGACGTCCGGCGCCCGCTGTGGATCCTGGTCGACCGGCCCACCGCGCTGACCCAGCTGGCGTCCGCTGAGGGCCGCCCCGACCCGCAGCTGCTGCTGGACGTGCCGTTGCGGCACGGCCGGACCGCCAACGTCTCGGTCGCCGTGGTCGACCAGCTCGACGCGACGGAGGGCCTCGCACCGGTGGTCATCGCCCAGACCCGGGCCCGGGTGGTGCTCGGCCACCTCGCCCCTGAGCACGTGGCCGCGGTCCTCGGCGCGCAGCAGCGGACGACGCCGGCCGCGGACGTGCCCGCGGGCCGCGGCTACGCCCGGCTCGGCACCGGGCCGGTGCTGCGGCTGCAGGTGCCGGCCACCCCCGACCCGTACGACGAGGACGCCCCGGAGGCCGAGCGGGTCGCCGTGCTCTCCCTCGTCCCCGGCCTCCAGGAAGCAAGGGACGCGCAGGACGCCGAGGACGCCGAGGACGCCGCCGGGGAGCCGGCGGACGCGGCGGCCGGCGAGCCGGGCGAGGACCCGGAGGCGGAGGCCGTGGGCCCGGTGGGGCTGCGCAAGGAGGCGGTGGTCCGCACCGTCGCCGACCTCGAACTGGGCTGACCCGCCAGGCGGATCGGCCGTCAGGCCACGAAGAGGCCGGTGCCCTCCCCCTCGGCGCCGCCGCCGGAGCGGACCAGGTCGGCGGCCTGCGCCAGCCGGGCGCCGGCCTCGGCGGCGGCCGGGCCGCTGACGGTGAACGGAATGCGCACGAACGACTCGAAGGCGCCGTCCACGCCGAACCGCGGCCCGGACGGGACGCGCACCCCCAGCCGCTCGCCGGCCACCGCCAGCCGCGACCCGGACACGTCCCCGGTCCGCACCCACATCGTCATCCCGCCGCGCGGCACGGTGAAGCCCCAGTCGGGAGTGTGCTCGCGCAGCGCCGCCGCCAGGTCGTCCCGGCACTCGCGGGCCCGCTGCCGGCGCACCGCCAGGGCCTGGTCCCAGCCGCCGCCGCGCAGCAGCCAGGCCACCGCGAGCTGGTCGACGACCGGCGAGGCGAGGTCGAGGTAGGCGCGGGCGGACACCAGGCGCCGGACCACGTCGGGGGTGGTGCGCACCCAGCCGATGCGCAGCCCGGCCCAGACCGCCTTGCTCGCCGAGCCGACCGTGATGACGGTGCCGCCGCGGTCGAAGGCGGCCATCGGCCGCACCCCCGGCTCCCCGCCCTCCAGGGTGAGTTCGGCCATCGTCTCGTCGGCGACGACCACCGTGCCTGCCGCCCGGGCGGCCTCGACCAGGGCGCGCCGCTGCTCGTCGCCGACCAGCGTGCCGGTGGGGTTGTGGTAGTCCGGCATGACGTAGGCCATCTGCGGGGCGGCGTCGCGCAGCACGCGCCGCCAGGCGTCCATGTCCCAGCCGCCGAGCCCCTCGCGCAGCGCCACCGGCACGATCCGGGTGCCGGTCTCCCGGAACAGCTCCAGGACGTTGGCGTAGCTCGGGGACTCCACGGCGACGCGCTCGCCGAAGTTCACCAGCCGGCGGGTCGCCGCGCCGATCGCGCCCATGGCGCCGGTGGTGACCATGATCTGCTCGGGCATGGTGGGTACGCCGCGCGCGGTGTAGCGGTCGGCGATGGCCTCGCGGAGCACCGGCAGGCCCGCGGGGAAGTCGCCGTGGGTGGCCGCGTACGCGGGCAGTTCGGCGAGCGCGCCCTGCATCGCGTCGGTGAGCCAGGGCTCGGTGGCGGGCAGCGACGCGCAGCCGAGGTCGATGACGGTGCCCGCGGCCTCCGGCGGCAGCGGCTCCAGGCTGCGGGTGGGCAGCACGTGCCCCTCCGGGATGGCCGTCCAACTCCCGGCGCCGCGGCGGGACCTGGCGAACCCCTCGGCGCGCAGCGCCTCGTAGGCGGCCGCCACGGTGGTGCGGCTGACGCCCAGCGCGAGGGCGAGTTCGCGTTCGGCCGGCAGCCGGGCGGCGACCTGGAGCCGGCCTTCGAGGACCAGCAGCCGCACGCCATCGGCCAGGCCGCGGTAGGCCGGCAGCCTGCGCCCGCCCGGCCGGGCCGCCGGACGCGGCTGCGGACGCGGTTCGAGGAGCCGGGCCAGATGCGCCGCACTCACCGACGCGGTCCACTGCGACATCGAAATCAGTCCACCTTCTGAGGATTGGCCATGGATTCATCGTACGCCCAGGCCACAGAGTGGCCTGAGCGTCCGCGCGCTGAACGCCAGGGGGTTGCCGTGCCGTCGTCCCGTCCGTCATCCATGCCGTCCCGCCCTGCGGGTGCGCCCTTCCGGTCGCCGGTGCCGTACCGCCGGCTGGTCCGCCTGTACGCGGGCCTGGCCCTGTACGGCTTCAGCGACGCGCTGCTGATCCGCGCCCACCTCGGCCTCGACCCCTGGGACGTGTTCCACCAGGGCCTGTCGCAGCACAGCGGGATGAGCATCGGCGTCGTCTCCATTGTCGTCGGCGCCGCGGTGCTGCTGCTGTGGTGGCCGATCCGGCAGCGGCCGGGCCTGGGCACCGTCTCCAACGTGGTGATGGTCGGCACCTTCATCGACCTGACGATGGCGGTCGTCCCGCAGTACGACGCCCTGGCGGTGCGCATCCCGCTGATGGTCGCGGCCGTGGTGCTCAACGGCGCCGCGACCGGCCTCTACATCACCGCCCGGTTCGGCCCGGGGCCGCGCGACGGGCTGATGACCGGGCTGCACCGCAGGACCGGCCGCTCACTGCGGCTGATCCGCACCGGCATCGAGCTGAGCGTGCTGGCCGCGGGCTTCGTGCTCGGCGGCGGGGTGGGCGTGGGCACGGTGGTGTACGCCCTGGCGATCGGGCCGCTCGCCCAGTTCTTCCTGAAGCGGTTCGCACTGCCCGTCCCGGGGGAAGGAGCAGAGCGCCGGACGGTGGAGGAAGGGGGCGAGGGCCAGGGCTCCGGCCCGGCGGCCGGTTCTGCGGGGGTTCGGGACCATACGCCGGAACCCGCGGCAGTGGACCCGATTTAGTCCTGGGCGGTGCGGACCGGTAGTGTACGCGGTTGGCCCCGAGGCTTGACCGTTACTGCACGCAAAAGATCCGGTGACACCGGGTGATATATCACCTCAGATGTGACAAAACGGGCATTGGCGGGTACAAACAGGGGCGACACGACGGGCGACGCATATCCCGCTACGGGAATCTTCACCGCCGACCGGACGTTGACCGGATGACGACGACAGCGACACCTGTCCTGTGGGCGACCAAGCCCGGGAGGCACGATTCATGAGTGAGCGAGCTCTCCGCGGCACGCGACTCGGGGCCACCAGCTACGAGACCGACCGCGGTATCGATCTGGCCCCGCGCCAGACCGTTGAGTACGCATGCCGGAACGGCCATCGATTTGAGATGCCGTTCTCGGTTGAGGCCGAGATTCCGCCGGAGTGGGAGTGCCGCGCCTGCGGCCAGACCGCTCTCCTGGTGGACGGAGAAGGCCCGGAGGAGAAGACCACCAAGCCGGCACGCACGCACTGGGACATGCTCATGGAGCGGCGCACGCTGGAGGAGCTGGAGGAGGTGCTGGCCGAACGGCTGGCGGTTCTGCGCTCCGGTGCCATGAATATCGCGGTACATCCGCGAGACAACCGTAAGACCGCCTGACCCCAGGCCCGGGCCCGCCACAGCGGGCCCCCTGACTCTCGTGCCCCGGCGCGGAGCGTTTCCCGCTCCGCGCCGTCTGCATGTCGGGGACCGTGCCGTGGCTCACGGACCCCTGTCCGGGACCGTCCCGTGTCTCAGGGACCGGGGACCGGGGACCGTCAGTTGTCGCGGTCGACGACCTCGCCCTGGATGACCTTGCCGTCCGGGCGGTGGATCTTCGCCTGCTCGCCGGCGTCCCTGGCCTGCTGGTAGAGGTCGCCCAGCGAGCCGGGTTCTGCCGGGTGGCCCGGCTGCCGCCGCAGCGCGCGCTCGGCCAGCCGCTCGAGCGTGCTGCCGACGAGCCTGCGGGTGGGCGGGAAGAGCAGCACCAGGCCCACCGCGTCCGACAGGAAGCCCGGGATGATCAGCAGGATGCCGCCGAGCATGTGCAGGCCGGTGCGGCCGCCGCCGGGGGCCCGCTCCGGGACCTCCTCCGGCTGCCCCTGCTGCGCCCGCTGGGCGGCCTGCACCGAGGCCGTCAGGTTCCGCCATGCGCTGCGGCCGGCCCGCTTGACCGCCGCCGCGCCCAGCACGAAGCCGGCCAGGATGGCCAGGAACACGAACCACCCGCTGGTCGCGTCGGCGACCACGATCAGCAGCCAGATCTCCAGCACCGCCCAGGCCGCGATCACCAGCGGCGCGAGGCGCAGCCGCGAACGCCGCCGGGGCTGCTGCTGCACCGGGCTCGGGTGGACGGGAGGACGTGAACTCGTCGTCATAGCTCAAGTGTGCCAAAGACCTCACCGACTCCAAAGACCAGGTAAAGGCCACTGGTGCCGGTCGATCACGCCCGCCGTGCCGGGGCCGCCCGTGGTGCCTGCGGCGGCACCGCGGAAGGGGCCGCCGGGCTACTCCTTGCGGCCGGTGATCTTCGAAGCGCGCGAGCTGACGCCCCAGGCGGTGACCCGCCAGAACGCCTCCGCCACGATGTTGCGGCTCATCTTGCTGTCGCCGCGCTCGCGTTCGACGAAGGTGATCGGCACCTCCACCACGTGGTAGCCGGCCTTCACCGCGCGCCAGGCCAGATCGACCTGGAAGCAGTAGCCGGCCGAGGCGACGTCGGCCATGCCCAGGCCCTCCAGGGTCTCCTTGCGGAAGGCGCGGTAGCCGCCGGTGACGTCGCGGATCGGCACGTCCAGCATCAGGCGCGAGTAGGTGCTGCCGCCGCGGGAGAGGAACTCGCGGGACTTGGGCCAGTTCACCACCCGGCCGCCGGGGATCCAGCGCGAGCCGAGCACCAGGTCGGCGCTCTTGAGCGCGGTGAGCAGGCGGGGCAGCTCCTCGGGCTGGTGGGAGCCGTCCGCGTCCATCTCGACCAGCACGCCGAAGCCCTGCTCGATGCCCCATCGGAAGCCGGCCAGGTAGGCGGCCCCCAGGCCCTCCTTGCCCTTGCGGTGCAGGACGTGCACCTGGGCGTCCTCAGCGGCGAGTTCGTCGGCGAGCTTGCCGGTCCCGTCGGGGCTGTTGTCGTCGGCGACCAGAACGTCGGCGTCGGGCACCGAGGCGCGGACCCGCTGGACGATCGGCTTGACGTTCTCGGCCTCGTTGTAGGTCGGGATGATGACGAGCACCTTGCCGAGCGGGCCGAAGGTGCGCTGCTCGTCGTTGACTGCGGTCACTGGGGTTGCTGCCCTTTCACCATGCGTGTGCGGTCGCGCCTGCCGAGGGCGACGGCGGCCGCGCAGGACAGGAGCCCCACCATAGCGAGAACCCACTCGGGTGCCGCGCCGACGCGGTCGGCGACGGTCTTCTCGTCACGCAGAGGGATGTCGGCGCTGAGCACCTGGCGGCTGAACTCCTTGCTGCGCTGCTCGATCGTCCCGTCCGGCGCCACCACCGCGCTGATGCCGCTGGTGGCCGCGGTGACCACGGCCCGGCCGTGCTCGACAGCCCGCAGCTTGGACATGGCCAGCTGCTGCTCGGGCTGCCCGGTGCGGCCGTAGGTGGCGTTGTTGGTCTGCACGACGATCGCCCGGGCGCCGGCGTTCACCGTGTCGCGCACGATGCCGTCGTAGGCGACCTCGAAGCAGATCACGTCGCCGAGGCGGGCCGGGCCGATCTGCAGCACGCCGCTGCCCTTGCCGGGGTAGAAGTCGCGCGGGATCTGGTTGAGCTGGCTGACCACCTTGGTGAGTTCCTTGCGGAACGGGACGTACTCGCCGAAGGGGACGGGGTGCTGCTTGGTGTAGTGGGCGCCGGGGCCGTTGACCGGGTCCCAGACGATGCCCTCGTTCTGGACGTGGTCCTTGTCCGGGCCGTCCACCAGGGCGCCGACCAGCACCGGCACGCCGACCGTCCGCACGGCCTCGGTGATCTTGTCGTACGCGGCCGGGTAGGTGAACGGGTCCAGGTCGGAGGAGTTCTCCGGCCACAGCACGATGTCCGGCTTGGGCACCCGGTGGGCCTGGATGTCCTTGGCCAGTTGCAGGGTCGCCTGCACGTGGTTGTCGAGGATCTTCATCGGCCGGCCGAGGAAGTGCATGCCCGGCTGCTCGACGTTGCCCTGCACGATCGCGATGCGGACGTGGCCGTCGGCATTGGTGTGCACCGGGACCAGCAGCCCGCCGCAGAGCACGGCCGCGGACAGCACGAGGGCCGCCGCGCCCGGCAGGGCCCCTCTCAGGCTCCTTCGCGGGCCCCGCCATGCCCGGTGCCCGGCGAGGGCCGCCGCGGCCAGCAGCGTGCCGCTGAGGGCCACCGCGAAGCTCACCAGCGGGGCGCCGCCGAGCGCGGCGAGCGGGGTGAAGGGGGAGCCGGTGTTGGCGAACGCCAGCCGGCCCCACGAGAAGCCCCCGAACGGCAGGCGGTCGCGGACCAGTTCCTGCGCCACCCACAGGCAGGCGCACCACACGGGCCAGCCGCGCAGCCGCCCGGCGAGCACCATCAGGCCGGCCATCACCACCAGGTAGCCGGCCTCGACGCCGGACAGCACGACCACGGCGAGCCAGGTGACCGAGCGCAGCCAGACCAGCAGCCACAGGAAGAAGGGGAACCCGAAGGCGAAGCCGAGCCAGGCCCCCTGCCGGACCGTGCGGCCGCGCAGCACCAGCGCGAGGCCGGCGACGGCGACCACCGACAGCGGCCACACGTCGTACGGCGGGAAGGAGGCGGCCAGCGCCAGGCCGAAGGCCGCGGCCACCGCGCTGCTCGGCGCGGCCCTGCGGGCCGTGGCGGCGAAGCGCGCGCGGCGCGACGTCCGGGCCGGGGCGGTGTCCGGGGTGCCGCCGGCCTCCGGCGCGAGCGCCGGAGGGGCGGTGGCACGGGCGGCCGGGGGCGCCTCGGGACCGGTTTCGGGGCGCAGGCGCACAGTCGCGGCCTTCCTGCAGGTGGAGGGGTGGTGAAGGCGACCGTACCTCCTGATGACGCCCGCTTGAGTCGCGGGACGGCAAAGGTCCGGCGACGAACGCGCCCTCCACCGGCGGTTCTCCGCCACGGAACGGGCCCGGCGGCCTTCCGGCCGTTCGCGGGACGTCCGAGCGAGGTCGCGGCCCCCGACGGGCCCGGACACGGAACGGGCCCGGACGCCCTTCGGGCCGACCCGGGGTCCGCTGGCTGCGGGCCGCGCCGGGGTCGTTGTCTACTGGGCGTCCAGGCCCTTCCCGGGTCACACCTGCCGACCGGGCGGTGCTCCTGCTCCTGACCCTGGCGGGTGGAGTGGCCCACTGGCGGGCCGCGTTCCGCGTCGTGTCCGCTGGACCTGGCTGCCAGTGGCGGCGTGCCCGTCCGGCGCGACGCCCCATGGCCCAGCGGTGTTCGACGCAACCGCGGAGAGCCCCCGGTCCGACGTCCTGTGGTGGACTTGGCCGAACCTACTCGCCCCCGACCAGCCACTGTCAACACCCCTGTGACCTGCGGGGTTTCACCAAATCAGCAGGTCAGTGACGAGCGGCCGCCGGGAGCACGACACGCCGCCGCCCCCTGAGGGCACACCGTTCGGGCGCATGGCCGCCGCGGGCCCTCACCCGTTCGGACCCCGGTGGACGGTGCGGCCCCCCACCACGGTGCGCAGGGCGGTCGGCAGGGGCTGCCCGGGAGTGAGATCGGGCAGGCCAGGGGTGCCGGAGCGGGGGTCGGTGGACCAGTTGGCGACCCGCTCGTCGGGGGTCTGGACGACGAGGTCGCCGGTAGTCCAGACGGCGTAGTCCGCGGGCGCGCCGGGCACCAGCACGCCCGCGTCGTCGCGGCCGACGGCCCGCCAGCCGCCGCGGGTGTGCGCGTTGAAGGCGGCGCGGGCGGAGATCCGGTGCTCGGGGGTGCGGTGGAAGGCGGCGGCGCGGACCGCCCCCCACGGGTCGAGCGGGGTGACCGGGCTGTCCGAGCCGAGGACGAGCGGGACCCCGGCGCGGGTCATCGCCGCGAAGGGGTTGAGGGCCGCAGCGCGGGCCGCGCCGAGCCGCTCGGCGTACATGCCGTCCGCGCCGCCCCACGCCGCGTCGAACGCCGGCTGCACGGACGCGACCAGGCCCAGCTCGGCGAACGCGGCGATCGTCTCCTCGGTCATCAGCTCCGCGTGCTCCACCCGGTGGCGCAGGGCGCGCACCCGGCTCAGGCCGGCCCGCGCGGCCGCGGCCCGGGCGCCGTCGACGACCGCGCCGACGGCCGCGTCGCCGATGGCGTGGAAGCCCGCCTGGACTCCGGCCTCGGTGCACAGCGTCAGGTGGCGGGCGATCGTCTCGGCGTCCAGGTAGGAGACACCGGTGTGGGCGGCGTCGGCGTACGGCGCGTGCAGGCACGCGGTGTGCGAGCCGAGGGAGCCGTCCACGAACAGGTCGCCGCCGGCGCCGATCGCGCCCAGGTCGCGGATCCGGTCGAGGTCGGCGGAGGTCCGCGCGGCCTCCGCCCAGTACCCGAAGACCCGCGGCGCCGCGCCCTCACCGGACAGCGCGAGCAGGGCGGCCAGGTCGTCCTCGGAGGAGATGTCGGGACCCGCGCACTCGTGGAGCGCGCCGATGCCCTGGGCGGCGGCGTGCGCGAGGGCCGCGCGCTGGGCGGCGTCCCGCTGCTGGGGAGTGACGGCGGCGAACGCGGCCCGGCGCACCGCGTGGTGCGCGTCCTGCGTCAGCGGCGCCTGCGGGTCGTGGCCGGCCAGTGCCGCGACGCCCGGGACGAGGTCGAGCAGCGCGGTGCTGACGGCGGCGGAGTGCACGTCGGTGCGGGTGAGGTAGAGCGGCCGCCCGCCTGCCGCCTCGTCGAGCTCCGCGCGGGTCGGCGGGCGCCGCTCGGGCCACCGGGTCTCGTCCCAGCCGTGGCCCAGCAGCACCCGGTCCCCCGGGCGGGCGGCGGCGTGCGCGGCGGTGCGGGCCAGCGCCTCGGCCAGCGACGCGGTGCCGCTCAGGTCGAGTCCGGTCAGCGCCAGGCCGGTGGCCGTGGTGTGCACGTGCGCGTCGGTGAAGGCCGGGGTGACCAGGGCGCCGTCGAGCTGCACGACGTCGTCCACGCCGTCGGCGAAGGAGTCCGCGGCCCCCTCGGAACCGACCCAGGCGACGGTGCCGCCGTCGACGACCATCGCGGTGGCGAACGGGTCGGCCGGGCTGTAGACGAATCCGCCACGCAGCAGCACGGTGCCGGCTGCGGGCGCGGGATCGGCCGTCCGGCCGGTGGCTGACGAGGACGCTGGGTGCGGGGAGGTGCGGTGCATGGTCCCCAGTCTCTCCTCCTGCCGCGGCGTCACACGCGCGGGGGCCTGGACTCGTACGCGGTGGAGAGCACGACGGTGGTGCGGGTGGACACGCCCGCCAGGCTGCGGATGCGGCCGAGCAGGTGCTCCAGCTCGATGGGGGTGGCGACCCGCACCTTGAGGATGTAGTTCTCGTCGCCCGCGACGCTGTGGCACGCCTCGATCTCGGGCACCTCGGCGAGCCGGTCGGCGATGTCGTCGGGGGCGCTGGGGTCGAAGGGTTTGACGGAGATGAAGGCGGTCAGGGACAGGCCGACCGCCTCGGGGTCGATGATCGCCGCGTAGCCGCGGATCACCCCGCGCTGCTCCAGCCGGCGTACCCGCTGGTGCACCGCCGACGTGGACAGGCCGGTGGCCTTGCCCAGGTCGGTGTAGCTCATGCGCCCGTCGGCGACGAGTAGTTCCACGATGTGCCGGTCCAGCTCCTCCACAGCGGCGACCTTACCGGCAGACGAGGAGGTCGCGTCATACGGACGGCGGCCGGGCGGCGCTCAGGTGGCGAGCAGCCGGCGCAGGAAAGCGTTGGCGAAGGTGCCCGCGGGGTCGATGGCTGCGGCCAGCGCCCGGAAGTCGTCCATCCGCGGGTAGGAGGCGCGCACCTGCTCCCAGGGCGTGGTGAACAGCTTGCCCCAGTGCGGGCGGGGTGCCAGTGGCGCCAGGGCGGCCTCGATCCGGCCCAGTACCGGCAGCACCGCCGCCGGGTCCTTGATCCAGGTGAAGTGCAGCGCGACGGTGTCGCGGCCGTGGGCGGGGCTCAGCCACAGCCGGTCGGCGGCGACGGTGCGCACCTCGCAGATCTGCAGCACGGGGGCGACGACCGGCCCCAGGGCGGCCACCGCCTCCAGGGCGGCGGCCGCGTGCTCGCGCGGCAGCAGGTACTCGGACTGCAGCTCCTCGCCGCTGCTGGGCACGAACTCCGGCCGGAAGTGCGGCAGCCGCTCGTGCCAGGGGCCGGGGGTGCCGTCCTGCGGGGTGCAGTACGCCGGGTCCATGCCGGGGACGGGGTGCACCGGGCCGGCCGCGGGCCGGGCCCAGGGCAGCAGCGGGTCGGGGACGGCGGGGTCGACGGCGCCGGAGCCGGGCGCCGCGGAGTCGACGCGCTGTTTCAGCCACACCTGGGTGAAGCGCGGCGCTTTCCAGTCGGTGAACAGGCTGACGCTGTAGGCGGCGCCCGTGACGGCGTCGAAGTGGGCGGTGGCGTCAGCGAGTTCGAGGTCGGCCAGGACGCGCTGCCGGACCTGGAAGGTGGGCACGGTGTCCAGGGTGAGGTGGGTGACGACGCCGAGCGCGCCGAGCGAGACGACGGCGCCGTCGAAGCGTTCGCCGTCCTTGTCGCGGCTGAGGGTCAGCGTGTCGCCGGTGGACGTGACCAGGTCCAGGGCGCGCACCGAGGTGGCCAGGCCGCCGTTGGCGTCGCCGGAGCCGTGGGTGCCGGTGGCGACCGAGCCGGCGACCGAGATGTGCGGCAGGGACGCGGTGTTGGGCAGGGCGCGGCCGTGCGCGTGCAGTTCGGCGGCGAGTTCGGCGTACCGCACCCCGGCGGCGACCCGCACGGTGCCGGCGGCGCTGTCGATGTCCGTCTCGGCGGGCAGGCCGCGCACGTCGACGAGGTCGCCGTCGGTGTCGGCGACGTCGTTGAAGGAGTGGCCGCTGCCGACGGCCTTGACGCGGGTGCTGCCGGCGACCACACGGCGCAGCGCGTCGAGAGTGGCCGGCCGGTGCACCCGGCGCGCGGAGAAGGTGAGGTTGCCCGCCCAGTTGGTTCGCATCGTCCGCCGCCTCGACCAGTCGGCGAACCCGCCCTGGCCTCGCCCGATGGCACCTTACAAGGCGTCACGGCAAGCCGCCGCGCACGGGGTCGGGAAGCGTTCGGGGGTGCGTGGTCGCACGGCAGGGGCGCACGATCCGGCCACGCCGACCGGTGTGACGAAGGCCACACTCGATGCGCCGGGAGGGCTCCCGGTGGCGTGATTACCCGCGTAGCGCGGCGGGAAGTGCTCGCTATGGCCGAGAGCGCGCAGCCCGGCCGGCCCGATCGAGGGCATCCACCCAAGGGGGAACGCAGCATGCGTAATCAGGTGCGCGGCATCCGAGGCGAACGATCGGACTCCTCGCTCGGCGAGGGTCACGAGACCGGACTCCCGCTCCCCGTCCTGGCCGGCGCCGAGGGCGCCGGCGGCCTCGACGCCCCGGACCTCGAGGCCGTCGCCGACGAGGCCGAGGAGGCGTACGACGACGAACTCGCCGACGTGGCACGGCTGTTCTGCCCGGACTGCAGCCGGCCCATCGCGGTGCCGACCGGCTCGGAGCGGCTGCCCGAGCACGCCCTGTGCCCCACCCCGTGGAACCCGTTCGGCCTGACGGTCTGCGGCGGTTCCGGCCGCCCGGTCGCCGACGGCAGGCCGCTGGACGGCGGAGCGGACGCCGCCGAGCCGGAGTTCGCCGTGGTGCTGGCACTGCCTGCCGGCCTGGACTGGCGCACCCAGCCCTTCTCGCACGTGGGCGGCCCCGGCTCCCGCCCGATGCGGGCGTCCGCCACGCGCCTGGCGGCCTGAGCAGCCGCCTGCCGCCGCGCCCGGCCGCGGGCGCGGCGCCGCGGACCGTGCGGCCGTCAAGCCGTCAAGCCGTCGAGTCACTGCCGGAGCCACTGCCGGCGTCCCGGGACGGAGCCGCCCCGGGACGCACCCGCACGGGTGCCGCCTGGTGGCGGCCGTCAGACCCGGGACTCCGGGCCCATGAGGTGCCGGGCCACCACCATCCGCTGGATCTGGTTGGTGCCCTCCACGATCTGCAGCACCTTCGCCTCGCGCATGTACCGCTCCAGCGGGAAGTCCGCGGTGTAGCCGTACCCGCCGAGCAGCTGGACCGCGTCCGTGGTCACCTGCATCGCGGCGTCGGTGCAGAACAGCTTGGCCATCGCCGCCTGGGCGGAGAACGGCTCGCCCGCGTCCCGCAGCCGGGCGGCGGTCAGGTACAGGGCGCGGCCGGCCTCGATCTTCGTCGCCATGTCGGCGACCATGAAGCGCAGGCCCTGGAAGTCGGCGATCGGCCGGTCGAACTGCCGCCGCTCCCCCAGGTACGCCACCGCCGCGTCGAGCGCGGCCTGCGCCACGCCGACGGCGCACGCGGCGATGCCCAGGCGCCCGGAGTCCAGGGCGGCCAGCGCTATGGCGAACCCCTGGCCCTCCTCGCCGATCCGCCGTGTGTCCGGCACCCGCACCGCGTCGAAGTGGACCTGCGAGGTCGGCGAGCCCTTCATGCCCATCTTCCGCTCGGGCAACGCCGCGGACAGCCCGGCGGCGTCGCCGGGGACCAGGTAGGCGGTGATGCCGTGGGCGCCCGTGCCGCCGCTGCGGGCCAGCACGGTGTAGAAGTCGGCCACCCCGCCGTGGGTGATCCACGCCTTGGTGCCGTCCAGGGTCCAGTCCTCGCCGTCCCGCACGGCCTTGGTGCGCAGCGAGGCGGCGTCGGAGCCGGAGGTCGGCTCGGACAGGCAGTAGGCGCCCAGCAGGCTCCCGCCGAGCATCTGCGGCAGGTGGTCGGCGCGCTGCTGCTTGCTGCCGAAGGAGGCGAGGGCGTGGCAGGCGAGGGTGTGGACGCTGACGCCGAGGCCCACGGTGAGGCGGGCCGCCGCGAGCTCCTCGAGGACCTGCAGGTACACCTCGTAGGGCTGGCCACCGCCGCCGTACTCCTCCGCGTACGGCAGGCCCAGCAGTCCGGCCTCGCCGATCAGCGCGAACGTCTGCCTCGGGAACCGGCCGGCGTCCTCCTCGGCGGATGCCTGCGGGGCGATCTCGCGCTGCGCGATGTCCCGGGTGAGCGCGAGCAGCTCGCGGGCTTCGTCGGTGGGCAGGTGCCGGTGCGGCGCTGGGTGCGGCATGGCTGCGCATCCTCCCTTTTCGGGCGCGGCGGCGGCGGCCGCCAGGGTGGGGCGGGGCCGTCCGGGTGAGCGATCAGGACCCGGATCCATGATCCCGCGCCGGGTTGCGGCGCGCGGTGATCAACAGGTCCGGCGGTTGGAGTATGCCCGATCGGCGCCACTGAGTCACCAGCACGGCGGCGGCACCCGGGCACCGCGCCCAGGGGGCGGTGCGGCGCTCGGTGCGATGCCGCGCGGGCCCTTGGCGCCCGCACCCCTCACGGTGCCGTATCTCCCGCCGCGGCGCGCCCGCACGGCGCGGCGCTCAGCCCGCGTCGGCGAGGCTGAGCCGGTGCAGGGCCTCGGGCGGGCCGGGCTTGGCGTAGTACCAGCCCTGGCCGTGGTCGCAGCCCAGCGCGCGCAGGTGCTCGGCCTGGGCGCGGGTCTCCACGCCCTCGACGGTGACGGTGAGGTCGAGGCTGTGCGCGAGCGACACGATGCCCTCGACGATCTTCATGTCCACCGGGTCCGCGGGGTGCCGCCGCATGCCGCGGGTGAACGCCCGGTCCAGCTTCAGGACGCTGAGCGGCAGCCAGCGCAGCGAGGACAGGTTGGAGTAGCCGGTGCCGAAGTCGTCCAGGGCGATGGCCACCCCGAGGTCGGCGATCCGCCGCAGCGGCTTCAGGGCGTCCTCGTCGCCGCCGATCAGCGCGCTCTCGGTCACCTCCAGGCACAGCGCGCCGGGCGGCAGGCCGGTCTCGTCCAGGACGGCGGAGATCTCGGCGACCAGGTCGCGGTGGTGCAGCTGGATCGGCGAGAGGTTGACGTTCACCCGCGGCGGGTGGTCGGCGCCGGGGTGCTCGCGGTGCCAGTCGCGGGCCTGCCGGGCGGCCTGCTCCAGCACCCAGCGGCCGAGCGGCACGATCTGCCCGGTGCTCTCGGCGAGCGGGATGAACTGGTCGGGGCCGAGCACGCCGTGCACCGGGTGGCCCCAGCGGACCAGCGCCTCGGCGCCCAGCACCGCGCCGTTCTCCAGGCCGATCAGCGGCTGGTACTCGACGAAGAACTCGCCGCGCTCCAGCGCCCCCGGCAGCCGGTTGGTCAGCCCGTGCCGGGTGATGGCGCGGGCGTCGGCGTCGGGGTCGGCGACCTCGTAGCGGTTGCCGCCCAGCTCCTTGGCCCGGTACATCGTGATGTCGGCGCTGCGCAGCACGTCGGCGGCGCCCCGGGAGCCGACCGGCCCATGGACGATGCCGATGCTGCCGTGGACGCGCAGGTCGCGCTCCTCCAGGGTGACCGGGGTGGCCAGCGCCTCCAGGATCCGGGTGGCCAGGTCGGTGACCGCGGTCAGGCCGGGCGGGTCGGTGTACAGCGCGACGAACTCGTCGCCGCCGATCCTGGCCACCAGCTGGTCGGGCGAGGTGATGCAGTCCCGCAGCCGCTCGGCGACGTCCACCAGCAGCCGGTCGCCGACCGCGTGGCCGAGGCTGTCGTTGACCGTCTTGAAGCCGTCGAGGTCGAGGTAGCACAGGCCGATCCGGGTGGTCGGTCCTTCCGCGTCGAGGGCCTGGTCGAGGCGCTCGAAGAACAGGGCGCGGTTGGGCAGTCCGGTGAGCGCGTCGTGGGTGGCCTGGTGGCGCAGCCGCTGCAGCAGGCCGCGGCGCTCGGTGATGTCCTCCAGCAGGGCCAGCTGGTACTGCGGTTCGCCCGCGGGGTCACGCAGCAGCGACACCTGGAGGTTGGCCCACAGCACCGAGCCGTCGGCCCGCGCGTACGCCTTCTCGATGTGGTAGCCGTCGCGTTCGCCGCGCACCAGCTCGCCGTTGAGGCCGCGGTTGCCGGGGTCGTTCTCCGGGTGCACCCAGTCCTGGACGTTGCGCCGCCTGATGTGCCCCTCGCCGCCGAACATGCGGGCCGCGGCCTGGTTGATCTCCAGGACGTTGCCGTCCATGTCGGCGATGCCGATGCCGACGGCGGCGCTCTCGAAGACCGCGCGGAACTTCGCCTCGCTGGCCGCCAGCGCCCGTTCGGCCTCGGCCTGGGCGCCGAGCGCGGCGCGGGAGAGGGACTCCTGCTCGGCCAGGGTGCGTTCGCGCAGCGCCTGGGAGAAGCCGACGGCCACCGCGTGCTGCAGGCGCGAGCAGCGGATCCTGGCCTCGTCGGCGGACACGTCCGGGTCCGGCGGGCAGTAGAGCACCAGATAGGCGTCGATGACGCCGAGGATGCTCGGCAGGGCTTCGGGGTCGGTGCAGTGCGCGTCCACCAGGGCGGCGCCGACGGCCGCCGCGGGGCGCGGATCGAAGCGCTCGGCCCGCAGTGCCTCGTGGAGGATGCGGGCCTGGGGTATCAGATGCGCCTCGAACTCGCCCCGGGTCATGGACGTCGCGGTGACCGAGTAGATGGCCCGGCACCAGATGGTCACGAACCGGCGGAGGTTGAGCTGCTCGTCCTGCTCCGGCCGGTGGCCCGCTCCGCCCCATGCCCCGGCCGGCCCGGTGTTCACGCCTTCAGCCCCACTCCGGCGAGACCGTGCAGCGCCGCGGTGTCGTCGTCCTCGGTGACCGGGGTGTCGGGCCGCCAGTGCGGCAGCGGGACGATACCGGGCTCCACGATCTCGAAGCCGGCGAAGAAAGGTTCCAGCTCCTCCACCGTGCGCATCAGCAGCGGCGTAGTGGTGCGCTGGTACGCCTCCTGCACGCCGCGCTGGGCCTGCGGGGTCGGGCCCAGCAGGGTGGCGTGGGTGATGACCATGACGCTGCCGGGGGCCAGCGCATCGCGCAGGGTGGCGATGATGTCGGCCGGCCGGTCCGCGTCCGGCAGGAAGTGCACGACGGCGACGAGCATCAGGGCGACCGGCTGGTCGAGGTCCAGCAGCCGCCGGGTCTCGGGGTGTTCCAGGATCGAGCGCGGCTCGCGCAGGTCGGCGGCGGCGATGGCGGCGTCCGGGTTGTCGGCCAGCACCGCCTTGCTGTGGGCGACGGCGACCGGGTCGTTGTCGACGTACACCACGCGGGAGCCCGGCGCGGCGGCCTGGGCGACCTCGTGGACGTTGCCGAACGTGGGGATGCCGGACCCTATGTCCAGGAACTGGCGGACGCCGCGGTCGACCGCGAACTGCACCGCGCGGCGCATGACGGCGCGGTTGGCCTGCCCGATCTTGGGGATGCCGGGGAACGCCTTCAGGGCCACCCGCGCGGCCTGCCGGTCGACCTCGAAGTTGTGGGAGCCGCCGAGGAAGTAGTCGTAGACGCGGGAGACGCTGGGGACGGTCAGATCGATGCCCTGCGGGGCCCAGGATGGACGGTCGGTCACGGTAGGTGTCTCCAGCTCATGGGGCTCAACGTGCGCGTCGTCGGCGGGTGTTCGCCGCATGCTCCGGTGGCGGCCGGGTTTGCGGGTGCTCAGCACGAGGCTACTGATCACCTGTTCGGAGTGAAACACAGAACCGGAGAAGTCACGTCCGTTTTCGGCCAACAAACACCGTCATGTGCATTTGCGAAAACGCGCACCTGCGAGGACACGCACACAACTTCGCGGGCCCGCCGCCGAGTTCGGCCGCGGGCCCGCCATAAGGTGGTGCGTCCGCCGGACGCACCGACGCCCCGCGGTCCGACCGCGGGGCGTCAGCACCGGTCAGCAGCGCGTCAGCAGGCGCCTTCGTCCTGCCACACACCCCACTCGCCGGTGGTGCCGGGCTCCTCGTTGGTGGTCCACCACTTGGCCTTCCACTTGTGGCCGTTGTGCTGCACCTCGTTGCCGCCGACGTACACCGCGGAGGCGGACCAGTCGGCCACGCCGGCGCAGCTGCCGCCGGGCGGCGTGGTGGGCGGAGTGGTCGGCGGGGTGGTCACCGGAGGCGTTGCACCCGCGAATTTCACCGAGTACTTCGCGAAGTCCCAGTCGGCCTGCGCGACGCTGCTGCACGTGCCGGACGTGGCACCGTTGTTGTCCGGCGGCGAGCACTGTCGGTCACGGTTCAGCGACCAGAACGTGAACCGGCCCATGCCGTGGCTCGTCGCGTAGTCGAGCACGGTCTGGAAGTCCGCCTGGTAGAAGTACTCGCCGGTGTCGCTGCGGCCGTTCATGCCGGAGAAGCCCTCGTGGGCGTAGGCGGTCGCGGCGTCCCAGCCGAAGGTGCTCTGCAGCAGGCCGTTGAAGGCGGTGAGCGCGCTGGTCTGGGAGGCGGCGCCGTTGAACCCGCCGTCGAAGGGCATGATGGAGAAGTTGTTCGGCGTGAAGCCCTGCGACTTGGCCTCGTTGAGCATCTGCTGGCCGAACCAGCCGGTTCCGGCGGCGGTTCCGGCGGTGGTGACGGAGATGAACAGGCCCGGGTTGTTCTGCTGCAGGATCTTGGCCGCGCCGATCTCGTGCGCGACCGCGGCGGTGTTCTCGTACTCCGGCTCCTCGAGGTCGAAGTCCATCGCCTTGAGGCCGTACTTGGTGATGACCTGCTGGTACGCGGCCGCCGTGGACGCGGCGTCGGAGCACGCCTGACCGAGCTTGGTGCCGCCGTAGCCGCCGATCGACACCGAGACGTCGCCGCCCTTGGCCCTGATCGCGGAGATCACGTCGGCGACCGCGGTGTCGGAGGACACAGCGCTGGTGCCGCCCCAAGTGGGGCTGCAGCCGCCGCCGTTGGGGGCGAGGATGAACGCCAGCTGGAACGCCTTGAGGCCGGTCGCGTCCATGATGGCGCTGGCGCTCGGCGGGTTGTTGTCGAGCGGCATGAGGTACGGCGCCGCGGCGTACCACTGGCTGCTCAGGGCGTTGGCCGAGACGGTGGCGCCGTTGGCCTGGCCGGCGGACAGCACCGCGGCGGTGCCGAGCCCGGCGAAGGCGAGGGCCGCGGCGGCCACGCCCGAGCCGAGAGCTTTGAGTCGGTTCACGTCGGACCTCCTGTGGGGGAACGTGGCAGCAGAATCCTGCCGTGACGCGAACCCGTCAATGGGTTGGTCCAGACCTTTGGGCTAATCCACCAATTGGTCTCGACCACTTGCCCGTTTGGGTGCGGAATGCCGACCTCCGGGCGGGGGTGACCCGCCCGGAGACCGGCATGTGACCGGCGCGCGGCCGGTGGTGGGATCCGTGCCCGGACCCCGGGCGGGACGGACTCAGACGACGCCCACCGAGGCGAGCGCGCGCTTCTGCGCCGGGCTCGGCTTGGCCGGGAAGTAGAGGTAGCAGACACCGCCGGTGCCGCCGCTCACCCCGCCCGAGGCGTTGATCCGCTTGGTGCGCAGCCAGATGGTCTCGAACTGGGCCCGCTTGTAGATGTTGCGGACCGCGTCGTCGCTGCTGCTCGCCGGGTCGTTCGCCACCACGTCGCCCTCGGGCGTGAAGCCCGCGATGCACATCAGGTGCCCCGAGGTGCCGTACCCCGCGCCGTCCAGCTCGGAGGCCAGGAAGGACTGGGACGTTATCACCGGGATGCCGGCCTTGATCAGCCGCTCGAGGTCGTTGAGCGAGTGCAGCCGGGTGATGACCCCCTGCATGTCCGTGTACGTGGCCGCGTAGGCCGCGTTGAACGGCCAGTTGCCGCAGCCCTCGTACTGGTAGTCGTACGTGTAGCGGGCGCCCTGGTCGACCTGCGGGTCGGCGTAGGAGGGGTCGACCCACGCCATCTGCTCGGCGGTCGGGCCGCGGCCCCAGTACTCGATGACCATGGTGGACGAGGTCGGGCTGCACCAGGCCTCGCCGCCGTTGTCGTACTCCGGGTACTGGCCCTTGTGGATGTTCTGCGAGTAGCGCGGCACCGGCAGTTCGATCCCGGTCCCCACACCCGGCACCGACGCCGGGACGGTGAAGCGGTCCGGGATGTTCGAGGCCATCGCGCCGAGCCGCCAGACCGTCGGGGTCAGCGTGCTGCCGGGCTTGCGGAACAGCGTCAGCCGCAGCCGGTACGAGGCGAGCAGCGGGCCCGCGGTCGTGTCGTCGATGGAGAAGGTGTCGGTCCAGATGCTGCTCTTGTTGTCGGTCTGGTCGTCCACCGAGGTGCGGCGGATGTCGTCCGGGCCGTCACCGGCGGTCCACCGGCCCATGATGTACGCGGGCGTGGCGGTGCCGTCGGTGTAGGTGCCGAGCAGCTCGACCTGGATCCAGGTGCCGGCCGGGGTGTCGGCGTTCCACGAGGAGATCAGCTCGCTCGCCGGCCCCGGGATCCGGTGCAGCGGCGAGGTCCAGGACGCCGACTCCCAGGTGGCGGTGGTGCCGGTGTGCGGGTCGGTGTAGTCCAGCGTGCCGGTCGCGCGGGCGATCCGCACGCCCGGCCGCTTCCCCGTCACCGGCGCCGTGCCCCGGTGCTCACCGGAGAGCCAGTCGGGGTTCGACGTCCAGCCGCGGTAGTCGATCGGGGCGTCGTCCGGGGCCGCGGCCTGCTGGGCGGCAGGCTGGGCCGCGGCGCCGGAAGCGGCGCCGCGGGTGGCGGACGCCGGGGCGGCGCTGGCGGACTGCGCGGTCGCGGTGGCCGCGGCCGCCGCGAGTGCGGCGGTCAGTACGGCACGCCGGGGCGCGTTACGGGTCATGGGTTCCCCTTGGTTTCCCTCGACGTGAATCGGGAACGGCCCGTCTCTGGGGCGGGCCGGATGCGGACCACTATGGTCGTTCACCTCCTGCTCCACCAGGGTTTGCAGATGAGGCTTGCGATCAATATTGGTCTCGACCAATGGCAGGTCAACCGGGAAGAACCACCAGGTCACGTCCTGTCAGGTTCAGCCGCTCGCCGCCGTCTTCGGTGCAGACCGCGATGTCCTCGATCCGCGCGCCGAACATCCCCGGCAGGTAGATCCCCGGCTCCACCGAGAACGCCATGCCCGGCTCCAGCGCCCGCGCGCTGCCGGCCACGATGTACGGCTCCTCGTGGGTCTCCAGGCCGATGCCGTGGCCGGTGCGGTGGATGAAGTGCTCGCCGTAGCCCGCCGCGGTGATGATGTCCCGCCCCACCGCGTCGAGTTCCTCGGCGGTGATGCCCGGGCGCACCGCGCCGGTCTGCGCGGTCTGGGCCCGCAGCAGCACCTCGTACAGCTCGCGGAAGGCCGCGGGCGGCTCGCCGACGGCGTAGGTGCGGGTGGAGTCCGAGCAGTAGCCCTCGGCCGTGGTGCCGCCGATGTCGACCACCACCGGGTCGCCCTCCCGGATCACCCGGTCGGACACCTCGTGGTGCGGGCTGGCGCCGTTGGGGCCCGAGCCGACGATCACGAAGTCGACCGTGTCGTGGCCGGCGGCCACGATCGCGTCGGCGATGTCCCGGGCGACCTCGCGCTCGGTGCGGCCGGCCTTGAGCCACTCCCCCATCCGGCGGTGCACCCGGTCGATGGCGGCACCCGCCCGGCGCAGCGCCTCGATCTCGGCGGGCGTCTTGCGCATCCGCAGCACCGACAGCACGTCGCCGGCCAGCCCCGCCTGCGCGGAGGGCAGCGCGGCCTGGAAGGCGAGCAGCTTCTCGGCCCACATGTGGTTGTCGACCGCGAACAGCCGGGTGCCCGCCGGCAGCCGGCGGGCGATCAGTGCGTAGGCGTCGTCGGTCTCGCCGAACCCGGTGATGTCGATGCCGAGCCGGCCGGCCGGAGATGCGAGCGCGGCGGGCTTCTCCAGGTCCGGCACCACCAGGAACGGGTCGCTCGCGGCGGGCACCACCAGGCAGGTCAGGCGCTCCAGCGGCAGCGCCTGATATCCGGTCAGGTACCGCAGGTCGGCACCGGGGGCGATGAGCAGGGCGTCGAGGCCGGCGTCCTGGGCCGCCTTGCGGGCGGACTCCAGCCGGGTGGCGGGGAACAGGGCGGCGTCAGGAGCGTTCGCGTCGGTCACGCCCTACACGGTAGACGCCCCGGCCGCGCTTGCGGAGCAGCGCCGCGACAGCCGCCGCCGGCCTCGCCCGGCCGGTCCGGCCCGCCTCGCGCCGCCCGGCACGCCCGCCCGGCCCGGGCCGTCTCCGGCAAGGCCGCCACCCGCCCGGACGGGCGGGGCGCGCGACTCCGGGCAGGCGGGACCTGCCGGACACGGCCTAGAAGAGTCATGAAGATCTTGGAGTTCTGGTCCCGCCGCGTGAGTGGCGGGGCCAGAGTGGTTTCGTGGTGATGGGGGAATGGGCCGGGGAC
>NZ_JBIRRR010000028.1:0-113580 GCF_044333795.1 Streptomyces sp. NPDC020917
TGACTTTTGGCACGCTGTTGAGTTCTCAAGGAACGGAAGCTGCCTTCAGCGGCCCTTTCAGGCCCCTCCGGGCTTTCCCTTCGTTGTGTTCCGACCTTAGCAGATGCTTTCCGGTCGGAATTACCAACCCCGTTGCGAGAACATGCGTTTCCGCGGGTCTCGTCGAGGCGGTTGTGCCAAGGTACTGGACGGCCTCCCCCGGAGCAAATCGGGGGTGCGGTCCAGGACGCGGCGGGTGCCGGACGGAATCCGCACTTGACATGACTTAGGCTGCTCTCGCGGCTCGCCGTCCCGTGACAGTCAGTGACGGCGTCTGGATCTCCGCACTTGAGGAGGCTTCTCATGACGACCGTTTCATCGCCCTTGGCCGGCCGGGTCATCGGGCTCGAGGCTGTGCCGGACCCGGTGTTCTCCGGTGCCATGGTCGGCCCGGGCACCGCGGTGGACCCGGTGCGGGAGCCCGGCGAGGCGGTGTCCCCGGTCGACGGTGTCATCGTCTCGCTGCACCCCCACGCGTTCGTCGTCGTGGACAACGAGGGCCACGGAGTGCTGACCCACCTCGGCATCGACACCGTGCAGCTCAACGGCGAGGGCTTCGAACTGCTCGTGTCGAAGGGCGACAACGTGACGCGCGGGCAGGCGATCGTGAAGTGGAACCCCGCCGCGGTGGAGGAGGCCGGGAAGTCTCCGGTGTGCCCGGTGGTGGCGCTGGAGGCGACGGCCGACGCGCTGAAGAACGTCCTGGAGAGCGGCGAGGTCGTGGCCGGCGGCACCCTCTTCGACTGGAAGTGAAATAGAGCGATGGAGACAACGCTGCGAGGCGTCGGTGTCAGCCACGGTGTGGCGGTCGGCGAGGTTCGGCACATGGGCACCGCTGTTCTGGAGCCGCCTGCCAAGCAGATCCGGCCGGACGAGGCGGTGCGCGAGCAGGGCCGGGCGCGGCAGGCGGTCGAGGCGGTCGCCGCGGATCTGAGCGCGCGCGGGCATCTGGCCGGCGGCGAGGCGCAGGCCGTGCTCGAGGCGCAGGCGCTGATGGCGCAGGACCCCGAGTTGATGGCGGACGTCGAGCGGCGGGTCGCCGTGGGCAGCACGGCGGAGCGGGCCGTCTACGACGCGTTCGCCTCGTACCGCGCGCTGCTCGCCGGCGCCGGTGAGTACCTGGCGGGCCGGGTCGCGGACCTGGACGACGTGCGGAACCGGATCGTGGCGCGGCTGCTGGGCGTGCCGATGCCGGGCGTACCGGACAGCGACGAGCCCTACGTGCTCATCGCCCGGGATCTGGCGCCGGCCGACACGGCGCTGCTGGACCCGACGCTGGTCCTGGGGTTCGTGACGGAGGAGGGCGGGCCGACCAGCCACAGCGCGATTCTCGCGCGGGCGCTCGGCGTGCCGGCGGTCGTGGCGCTGCCGGGTGCGTGCGAGCTGGCCGAGGGGACGGTCATCGCGGTCGACGGGAGCACCGGTGAGGTGTTCGTGCAGCCGAGCCAGGAGAAGCAGGACGCGCTGACCGCGGCCGCTGCCGAGCGGAAGGCCGCGCTGGCGGCGTCCTCGGGCCCGGGTGCGACGTCGGACGGGCACAAGGTGCCGCTGCTGGCCAACGTCGGCGGTCCCGCGGACGTGCTGGCGGCGGTGGCCGCGGGTGCCGAGGGCGTGGGCCTGTTCCGCACCGAGTTCCTCTTCCTCGACGACTCGGCGAAGGCGCCGTCGGAGGACAAGCAGGTCGAGGCGTACCGGCAGGTGCTGGAGGCGTTCCCCGAGGGCCGCGTGGTGGTGCGGGTCCTGGACGCCGGCGCCGACAAGCCGCTGGAATTCCTGACCCCGGCCGACGAGCCGAACCCGGCGCTGGGTGTGCGCGGGCTGCGGTCGCTGCTGGACCACCCCGAGGTGCTGCAGGGTCAGTTGCGGGCGCTGGCCCGGGCGTCGGAGGGGCTTCCGGTGTACCTGGAGGTCATGGCGCCGATGGTGGCGGACCGCAGCGACGCGAAGGCGTTCGCGGACGCCTGCCGTGAGGCGGGGCTGGCCGCGAAGTTCGGGGCGATGGTGGAGATCCCGTCCGCAGCGCTGCGGGCGCGTTCGGTGCTCCAGGAGGTGGAGTTCCTGTCGCTCGGCACGAACGACCTCGCGCAGTACACCTTCGCCGCTGACCGGCAGGTGGGTGCGGTGTCGCGGCTGCAGGACCCGTGGCAGCCGGCGCTGCTGGACCTGGTCGCGCTGGCGGCCGAGGCCGCCAAGGCCGAGGGCAAGAGCTGCGGGGTGTGCGGTGAGGCGGCGGCCGATCCGCTGCTGGCCTGTGTACTGACGGGTCTGGGCGTGACGAGCCTGTCGATGGGTGCGGCGTCCATCCCCTATGTGCGGGCGACGTTGGCGACGTACACGCTGGCGCAGTGCGAGAGGGCGGCGGCCGCGGCCCGTGCGACGGACAGTGCCGAGGAGGCGCGGCGCGCCGCGCAGGGCGTGCTGTCCGGCGAGTGACCGGGGCCCGTCCGGGTCCGGATGAGGGGCGTTCCACCGTGCGGTGGGGCGCCCCTCGCCGTTGCCTCGCGCATCGTTCGTCGTACGGCGTCGTACGGCGTCGTGCGGCGTCGTCCGTCGTGCGGCGTCGTCCGTCGTGCGGCGTCGTCCGCCGCCCGCTCGCCGTCGGGGTCAGGCGAGGTCGCCTGGCAGGGGTGGGGGGAGCGGGAGGCCGGCGGCGTAGCGGACGCCGGGTTCGGGCGGTACCGGGTCGCCGGTGTCGGGGTCGGTGCAGTAGGCGTTGAACACCTCGGGTTCGCCGAGGGGGTGGGGTTCTCCGCCGCGCAGGGTCCAGCCGCGGACGGTGTCGGTGCCGTCGGGGCCGGTGGTGCGGACGACCAGGCCGCCGGGGTGCGCGGTGGCGGCGCCGGCGGCGATGACGGTGCACAGGACGAGGGCCTCGGCGTCCTCCACCCGGAGTTCGCCGTCGCCGGCGGCGCGGTCACCGCGGTCGCCGCCCTCCCTGTCCTCACCGTCCTGCTCGGCGTGGACGCGGGCGGCGGCGAGCAGCGGTGGGCCGTCCTCCATCGGCAGGCTGGCCACGAGGTGGTGGTGGCCGGGGCCGAGGGCTTCGACGACGCGGATCAGGGTGTGCGAGGCCCGGTCGAAGGCGCAGTGGACGAGTTCGTCCCCGCAGTCGGGGCAGCGTCCGGCGTCGATGAGCAGGTCGGTGGCGCGTTCCCAGGTGGCACGGCGTTCGGCTTCGCGGACGAGGGCTCCGCGCAGGGAGTCGAGGGGCTGGCGGCGGTAGGGGACGCTGGGACCCGCGGTGGTGGCTTCCGCGGTGTACCGGGTGCGGCTGGCGGGGGTGTCCGGTGGCTGGCGCGTGCCGTCGCAGTAGTCCGCGTAGGCGTCCGGGTCGAAGCGGGTGACGGCGACGTGGGTGCCCCGGGCGTGCAGGCTGTGGAGCACGGCGTCGACGTGGTGCAGGTAGCGGCCGTAGTCGGTGAAGGGGAAGCTGCGGTAGCCGGTCATGGCCGTGAAGTCGCCGTCGTCGACGAGCAGTCCGAGCACGGTGGGGGCTTCGGCGCGCAGCGCGCGCCGTTGCTCGGTGCGGCCCGCGGGCCCCGTGCGGCGCGGGTCGTGGCGTTTGCGGGCGCGGTCGTGGCGGCGGTGGGCGCTGCTGCGGCGGGTGGTGGTGCGGGCCATGGTCTCCCCCTGGGTCCGGGACAGTGTGCCCCTGTGCTTCCTAGTGCTCACTCACCGTAACGGGAGCCACTGACAGTGCCGGTTCCGCGGCGGCGGGACGCAGGGCGCCGAGCCGCCGGAGGACGAGGTGCCGCTGCAGGAGCGCGGCGCAGGCGAGGACGGCGCCGAAGGCCAGCCATCCCGCGGGGCCGCAGGCGATGACGGCGGAGGTCATCAGCAGCGGGCCGACGCATCGCGCGGTGGACTGGGCGAGGCCGTGCACGCCCACGTAGGCGCCCTGGGCGTCGGCGGGGGCGAGGGAGACGGAGAGCTCCCAGGAGATCGCGGACTGGATCATCTCGACGACGGTGAGGGCGACGGCCGAGCCGAGGACGGCGAGGGTGGCGGCCCAGGGGGCGTGGACGACGGCGGCCGCGGTGGCGGTCCCGCAGATCAGGAACCAGACGCCGACGCGGCGCAGGGCGTCGGCGGCGATTCGGGGGGTGCGGCCGTGGCGGGAGAGCCTGACCTGGCAGGCGACCACGATGACCGTGTTGATCACGAACACCGCGGCGGCCAGGCCGTGCGGTGCGGTGGTGCGGGTGATGATCCACAGCGGCAGGCCCACGCTGAGCGCGCATCCGTAGAGGAACATCACCGAATCCAGGGCGGCGTAGCCGAGGTAGCCGCGGTCCCGCCAGGGGCTGCTGACCGCCGGGTGGGCGGGTGCGGCGAGGGCTCCCGCGCCGGTGTGCGTGACGACGGTCCTGGTGGCCGAGGGCGGTTCGGCGCAGCGGGCGACGAGGACGGCGACCAGGACGAAGGAGAGGGCGTCGCCGAGCAGCAGCAGGCGGTAGACGGCGGTGCTGCCGAAGGCGAGGGCGGCGGAGGCGGCGAGGCCGCCGATGGTGTAGCCGATGTTGACGACGGTGCGCTGGACGGCCTGGTAGCGGGCCCGGTCGGGGCCGGCGACGCGGGCCGCGAAGAGCTTGGTGAGGACGGAGGCCGAGCGCTCGCCGAAGCTGGCGGCGGCCACGAGCGGCAGCAGTTGCCAGAAGCCGTGGGCGGGCAGCATCAGGAATCCGGCGGCCGCGCGCAGGAGTTGGATGCCGAGCAGGACGCGGGTGAGCGGGAGGCGGTCGGCCAGCCGGCCGGCGACGGGCGCCCCGGCGATGCCGAACGCGCCGCCGATACCGAGCAGCAGGCCGGTGCTGCCGGGGCTGAGCCCGGCGACCACCACGAAGTACAGGGCGGTGACGGACACCCACAGCCCGGAGCCGGTCTTGTCGACGAGGTTGATCCACAGCATCCGGCGGCCGTCCTGGCCGCCGGGCAGGGGCGGTATCGAGGCGATCCGCCGGATTCCCGCTGTCCGCTGCACGGCATCACGTCCCTGTCTTGCCGGTTCTTTTGTATTGGTACAGAATCACTTCTGTGACGACACAATATGGGATCGCCGGGGGCACCGCCAGGGAGATTGCCGCGTCGGCCGAACAGGCGGTGACCGACGGCCGGTTGCGGCCCGGCGAAGCACTGGCGCCGGTGCGGGCGCTGGCGGACGCGCTCGGGGTGAGCCCGGGCACCGTGGCGACCGCGTACAAGGAGCTGCGGCAGCGCGGGATCGTGGTGACCCGGGGGCGGGGCGGCACGGTGGTGGCGCCGGCGCCGTCGGTGGCGTCGCGGCGGCCGCCCCGGGTGCCGGAGGGGTTGCGCGACCTGGCGGGCGGGCACCCGGACCCGGCGTTCCTGCCCGAACTCGTGCCGCCGGGGCGGCTGTCGCCCGGCGCCCGCTCGCACCGCGCGTCGCCGCGGATGCCGGAGCTGGAGCGGCTGTCGAAGGCGTGGTTCCGGCGGGACGGCGTGCCGGACACGCACGTGACGTTCGCGCACGGCGCGCTGGACTGCATCGCCCGCCTGTTGTCGGTTGAGCTGCGGCCCGGTGACGCGGTCGCGATGGAGGACCCCGGCTTCCACCATCTGCTGGACCTGGTACCGGCGTTGGGGCTGCGCACGCTGGCGGTCGCGGTGGACGACGCGGGGATGCGCCCGGAGGGGCTGCGGTCGGCGCTGCGGGGCGGTGCGCGGGCGGTCGTGCTCTGCCCACGGGCGCAGAACCCCTACGGTTCGCGGGTGACGCTGGCGCGTCGCGAGGAGCTGCTCGCGGTGCTGGCCGGCGCGCCGGAGGTGCTGGTGGTGGAGGACGACCACAGCGCGGACACCGCGGGCGGCCCGCTGCACTCGCTGACCACCGCGGGCGCGGACGCCCCGGCCCGCTGGGCGCACGTCCGCACCGTGTCCAAGCACCTGGGCACCGACCTGCGGTGGACGGCGATGGCCTGCGATCCGACGACGCTGGCCCGGCACGACGGGCGGCTGCTGCTGACGTCGGGCTGGGTGAGCCATGTGCTGCAGGAGACCGTCGTCCGGCTGATGTCCGACCCGGCGACGGAGGCGCTTGTGCGGGCGGCCGGGGCGGCGTACGCGCGGCGCCGGCAGGCGCTGGTCGAGGCGCTGGCGGGGCACGGCGTCGAGGCGCGGGGGGTGAGCGGGATGAACGTGTGGGTCCCGGTGCGCGACGAGTCTGCGGTCGTCAACGGCCTGCGCTCGCACGGCTGGTGGGTGGCCGGCGGCGCCCGGTTCCGGATCGCCGCCGCGCCCGGGGTGCGGATCACGACGGCCGACCTGGAGCCGGCCGACGCGGTACGGCTGGCCGGGGACTTCGCCGCCGTCCTGGCCGACAGTGCGAGCACGTACGGAGGTTGACGCGTCAGCCGTGCCGTGCGCGGGCCCCTGACGGCCGCTTGCGGGTCGGCGGCGGCGGTCGGCCCCGGGTCGCCCCGGGGCCGGGTGCCGCTACGGGCGGCCGCCGCCGGAGCGTTCGGTGGCGAGCCGCTCGTAGAAGCGCAGGACGCCCAGGTCGTCCACCGAGCCGGGGTTGACCGCCTTGTCCAGGGCGGTGCCCTGCAGCAGCCGCTTGATGGGGACCTCGATGCGCTTGCCGGTCAGAGTGTGCGGGACGCCGGGGACCGCGATCACCTCGTCGGGCACGTGCCGCGGCGACAGCTGGCTGCGGATCGCTGCCCTGATCCGGTCGACGAGCCCCTGGTCCAGCTCCGCGCCCTCGGCGAGCTGCACGAAGAGCGGCATCCAGTAGCCGCCGTCGGGCTGTTCGATCCCGATGACGAGCGACTCCCGGATCTCCGGGAGGCGTTCGACGACCTCGTAGATGTCCGCGGAACCCATGCGCACGCCCTGGCGGTTGAGCGTGGAGTCGGAGCGCCCGTGGATCACCACGGTGCCGCGGGAGGTGAGCGTGATCCAGTCGCCGTGCCGCCACACGCCGGGGAACATCTCGAAGTAGCTCTCGCGGTAGCGGGTGCCGTCCGGGTCGTTCCAGAACCGGATGGGCATCGAGGGCAACGGGTTGGTGACGACCAGCTCGCCGACCTCGTCGACCACCGGCCGGCCCTGCCCGTCCCACGCCTGCAGGTCGGTGGCCAGGCAGGGCGCCTGCAGCTCGCCGATGTAGACCGGCAGGGTCGGCACTCCCCCGGCGAAGCAGCTGCACACGTCGGTGCCGCCGCTGACCGACGCGATCCACAGGTCCTGCTTCACCTCGTCGTGCAGCCAGCGGAAGCCGTCCGGGGGCAGCGGGGAGCCGGTGGTGGCCACACAGCTGACGGCCGACAGGTCGTGGTCGCGGCCGGGGTGGATGTCCGCCTTGCGGCAGGCGATGACGTACGCGGCGGAGGTGCCGAAGACGGTGGTGCCGGTCAGCTCCGCCACCTTCCACTGCGCGTCGACGGAGGGGTGGCCGGGGCTGCCGTCGTAGAGCACCACGGTGGCGCCGGCGAGCAGCCCGGACACCAGGAAGTTCCACATCATCCAGCCGGTGGAGGTGTACCAGAAGAACCGGTCGCCCGGGCCGAGGTCGAGGTGGAGGCCGGTCTGCTTGAGGTGCTCCAGCAGGATGCCGCCCTGGGACTGCACGATGGCCTTGGGCAGCCCGGTCGTGCCGGAGGAGTACAGCACCCACAGCGGGTGGTCGAACGGCACCTGCTCGTAGGACGGTTCGGGGGCGTCCGCGGTCAGCTGGTCCCAGTCCAGGGCGCCTTCGGGGGCGGCGGTGCCGATCAGCGGGATGTGCACGGTGGCGCGCAACGACGGCAGCCCGGCGCGCATTTCGGCGACGACTCCGGTGCGGTCGTGGGTCCTGCCGCCGTAGCGGTAGCCGTCGACGGTGAACAGCACGACGGGTTCCACCTGCTGGAAGCGGTCCAGGACGCTGCGGGCGCCGAAGTCCGGTGCGCAGGAGGTCCACACGGCGCCGACCGCGGCGGTCGCCAGCAGCGCCACCGCGGCCTGCGGGATGTTGGGCAGATAGCCGCTGACGCGGTCGCCGGGGGCGACGCCGAGCCGCCGCAGGGCCGCGGCCAGCGAGGCGACCTGGCGGCTGAGTTCGGCCCAGCTGACGGTGCCGATCTGCTGGCTCTCGTCGAGGTGCAGCAGCGCGGGCCCGTCGGCGCGGGCGGGGTCGAGCGCGGGGCGCAGCGCGTGCTCGGCGTAGTTGACGGTGGCGCCGGGGAACCAGCGGGCGCCGGGCATCGCGGGGTCGGCGAGGACCTGGCTGTAGGGGGCGCCGAAGCGCACGTCGAACCACTCGGTGAGGGCGCGCCAGAACGCCTCGGGTTCGCGCACCGACCAGGCGTGCAGCGCGGTGTAGGCGGCGAGCGGGTCGCCGGTGTCGCGAGGCGGCGCGCCGTGGTCCCGGGCCGCCCGGTCGTGGAAGCGGGTGACCTGCGCACGGGCGATCCGTTCCGGGCCGGGGGTCCACAGCGGCTGGGGCACGGCGGCCGGCTCCGGGCTGGGGACGGGCTCGGGCGTGGTGGTCATGGCGGCTCCCGGACGGTACGCGTCGTTGCGTGTCTGCAGGGTCGGCCGGCGTGCGGTCCCGCCCGGGTCGGCGGGCTGCGCGGTCGGCCGGCTCCCGGGCGGGGGTCTCCCGCCGCGGGGGCTGGGCAGGACGATGCCATGTGATCGTCTGCCGCGCCAGAGCGGCCCCGGGCGCGGCGCCGTACTCGCCATGGGTCGCGGGTCTCCTCCAGGTGAACGCTGCCTGAACGGGCGGCGCCGCGGCCGGAAGCGATGAAAGGCTTGACGGTATGGATGCTCGTGACCTGCTGCGGTCGGTACGGATGGCGGGTTCCGCCAGTGGATTGCGCGCGGCCCGCGCGGCCTGGCGGACCCGGCGGCTGGACGCCCGCGATCTGCCGCGGCGCGGGCCCGAGCGGGCCCGGGTGCCCGGTGCCGCCGTGGACGCGCAGCCGTTGCCGGGCGGCGGCCTGGTGCAGTTCGGGCGCTCGCGGCTGCTGGTGCGGGTCGCGGTCGGCGGAGCGGTGTTCTGCGGCTGGGACGGCGCGGAGCCCGAGCCGTCGTACGCGCTGGCGCCCGCGGGCGCGCCGCACGGCGGGACCGGCGGCGGCGTGCCGCCGGCGGACACGCGGGCGCTGCTGGAACCGGACAAGGACGGCTGGCGGGTGGTGTCCGAGCGGGTGACGGTGCTGGTCTCCCGGCACGGCGCGGTGGAGATCCGCACGCCCGGCGGCCTGCTGCTGCGCCGCGAGCTGCCACCGCGGTGGTGGGACGCGACCGGGCCCGACGGCGCGGGGCCCCGCTGGGTACAGCGCTCGCAGACCCCGGCCGACGCGCGGGTCTACGGGCTGGGCGGGCGCGCGGCGGGACCCCGGCTGGCGGCCGGCACCTACCGGTTGTGGAACACCGACCCGGGCGGTGCCTTCACGCCGGGCGACGACCCGCTGTACATCACGATGCCGGTGCAGTTGGTCGTCGCCGACGCGGGCTGCCATCTGGTCTTCCACGACAACACCTGGGACGGACAGGTGACGCTGCGCGACGGCGAGGAGGGCGAGGGCTCCGGCCACGACCAGCCGGGCGGCTGCGAGGTGCGGATGGACGGCGGGCCGCTGCGCTACTGGGTGATCGCCGGCACCCCGGCCCGGGTGCTGTCCGCGTGGACGGCGCTGACCGGCCGGCCCGCGCTGCCGCCTCGCTGGGCGCTGGGGTACCACCACTCGCGGTGGGGTTTCGGCGGCGACCGGGAGGTGCGGCGGGTCGTGGCCGGATACCGCAGCCACGGTCTGCCGCTGTCGGTGGTCCATCTGGACATCGACCACTACGACGGGCACCGGGTGTTCACCGTGGACCGCGCCGCCTACCCCGATCTGCCGGGCCTCGCACGGGAGTTGGAGGACCAGGGGGTGCGGCTGGTGTCGATCGTGGACCCGGCGGTGAAGGCCGAGCCGGGGCTCGCGGAGTACGACTCGGGCCTGGCGGCGGGGGCGTTCGTGCGCGACGCACGCGGGCGCGAGGTGGAGGGCGTGGTGTGGCCGGGTAACGCCGTCTTCCCGGACTTCACCGACCCCAAGGTCCGCCGCTGGTGGGGCGGGCTGTACGCGGAACGGCTGGCGCAGGGCTTCTCCGGGGTGTGGCACGACATGAACGAGCCGGTGTCGTTCGCGCCGTTCGGCGATCCGTCGCTGCCGCGTTCGGCCCGCCACCACCTGGAGGGGCGCGGCGGTGACCACCGCGAGGCGCACAACGTCTTCGCGCTGTCGATGGCCCGGGCCGGTTACGAGGGTCTGCGCGAACTGCGGCCGGAGGAGCGGCCGTTCCTGTTCTCCCGCTCGGGATGGGCCGGGATGCAGCGCTACGGCGGCACCTGGTCGGGCGACGTGGCCACCGGCTGGGAGGGACTGCGGGCGTCGCTGGCGCTGGTGCTGGGGATGGGCCTGTGCGGGGTGCCGTACTCGGGTCCCGACATCGGCGGGTTCACCGGCACGCCGTCGCCCGAACTCTATCTGCGCTGGTTCCAACTCGGCGCGTACCTGCCGCTGTTCCGCACCCACTCGGCGATCGACGCGGGGAAGCGCGAGCCGTGGGAGTTCGGCCCGCAGGTGCTGGAGCACGCCAGGACCGCGCTGGCCGGGCGCACCCGGCTGATGCCCTACCTGGAGACGCTGGCGCACGTCGCCCGCGGCACCGGCGCGCCGTACGTGCGCCCGCTGTGGTGGAGCGCGCCGGGCGACCGGGCGCTGCGGGAGTGCGGCGACGCGTTCCTGCTGGGTGACGCGCTGCTGGTCGCGCCGGTCATGGAACCCGGGTCCGTGGAGCGGGCGGTGCGGCTGCCGCGGGGCCTGTGGTACGACACCGCGACCGGCGCGGCGCACCGCGGCCCGGGGCAGGTGCTGCTGGACGCGCCGCTGGGGCGGATCCCGGTGCTGGCGCGGGCGGGTGCCGTCCTGCCGGTGGCCGCGGAGGACGGCACCACGGAGCTGGAGGTGTGGGCGCCGCGGACCGGACGGACCGGCAGCGGGGTGGTGTTCACCGGCGACCCCGTCGGCTGGGCGCCGCCGCGCATGGAGCGGTTCGTGTCCCGCTGGGTGGACGGCGAGGTGGTCGTCGAGGCCGACGGCGGGGGCGAGCCGCGCTACCGGGTCCGGGTGCGCGGCGCGGACGGGTAGCCGCCGGCGAACCAGCGGCTGACCGCGAGGGTGTGCAGCGGGAAGCCCAGCTCCTCCGGTTCGCGCAGGAGCTGGTGGCCCTCGGTCTCGTCGGTGGCGACGGAGGGCGGCAGGGCGGCGGCGGGGCGTTCCGGGAGCAGCCCGAACAGCAGCTGGTAGCCGCCGGCTTCGTCGGTGAGGGCGTCGGCCAGGGCCACCTCGCCGGCGTCGGCGCGGATGCCGGTCTCCTCTGCGAGTTCGCGCACCACGGCCTGCTGCCAGCTCTCGCCGACGTCCATGAACCCGCCGGGCAGCGCCAGCAGCCCGCGGCTGGGCTCGATGGTGCGGCGGATCACCACCAGCGCCGTTCCCGCCGCATCGCGGACCGGGACCAGGGCCACCGCGACCGGCAGCGGGTTGCGGTAGGCCCAGCTCCCGCACTCGGCGCACTGCCGGGGCCAGCCGGCGCCGGAGGGGTAGCGGCCCCCGCAGGCGGAGCAGTGGGAGTCCCTGACCGGCGTACGGCGGAAGGACCCCGGCGCGGCGGGGCCGGCGGCGCGGTCGGCGGAGGAGTCGGCTGCGGGCACGTCGGGACTGTAGCCGATCGTGCTGCGCACGGGTGGCGCACGGCCGCGCCGATCCCGGCCGGAACTTGCCCTGTTGACGGAGCATGAACAATGGTGGGCATGCCGAAACCGATCATGTTCCTGCGTGCCCTCGCCCTGCCCGTCGCCGCCCTGATCGCGGTGGTCGCCGGCGGGCCCGCCCAGGCCCGGCCGGAACCCAAGGCGCCGCCGCAGTTCGTCGCCCTGCACGACGTCGATCCGACGATCATCCAGGAGATCCGGTACATCACCCCGCACAACTTCACCGGCGCCCCGGTGGACGGCTACCGCAAGCCGATGTGCATCCTGACCCGCCCCGCGGCCCAGGCGCTGCACCGGGTGCAGTCCGGACTGCTGCACCGCGGCTACTCGCTGAAGGTGTACGACTGCTACCGCCCGCAGCGCGCGGTGAACGACTTCGTGGCGTGGGCGAAGGACCTGGCCGACCAGCGGATGAAGGCGGAGTTCTACCCGCTCGTCGACAAGACCCGGCTGTTCGCGGACGGTTACATCGCCGAGAAGTCCGGGCACAGCCGCGGCAGCACCATGGACCTCACCGTCGTCCGGCTGCCCGCCCGGCCCACCCGCCCCTACCAGCCGGGCGAGCCGCTGCACGCCTGCTACGGACCGCAGGACCAGCGCTTCCCGGACAACTCGATCGACATGGGCACCGGGTTCGACTGCTTCGACACCCTCGCCCACACCCTCGACCCGCGTATCCAGGGAGTCCAGCTCGCCAACCGGCTGCTGCTGAAGGACGCCATGGAGGCGCAGGGCTTCACCAACCTGCCCGAGGAGTGGTGGCACTACACGCTCAACGGCGAGCCCTTCCCCGACACATACTTCGACTTCCCCATCGACCGCAGGTCCCTCAGCTCCTGACGGGCCGGGCCGGTGGCGGTCAGCAGCACCGGCGCGCCCAGCAGTTGGCCCAGGGCCGCGATCCAGTCGCCGTGCGCACGGCCCGGGGTCTCCCACAGCGCGGGCGTGGCCCGCAGCAACCGCCGTGTGACCTCGGCCCGGTGGGCCAGGTCGCGCGGCGGCCCGGGCGCCAGGCGCTCGACGAGCCCGCCGTCGATGCCGTAGCCGCGGCAGATGCGCAGCGACCGGCAGCGGGCCACGGCGTCGAGGTGGGTGACGGCGAGGGCGTCCACGCCGCCGCACACCTCGACGGCGTAGGCGTGCGCGACCGCGTCGAAGTGGCCGATCCGGAAGGCGCCCTGCCAGCGGCCGTGCCCGTTGTGCGGTTCCGGCAGCAGCGGGGCCAGTTCGGTGTTCTCGGTGACCAGCGGGCCCGGGCCGTGGCGGGTGGTGTAGGTGCGGACGACGCCGAGCCGCCGTGCGGAGCCCGGATCGCCCGCCTCGGCCAGCAGCGTCTCGGCGTTGGCGAAGGTCGTGGTGGACCAGGTGGTGTAGGGGTGGAAGCCGTGCCACTCGTCGAGCAGCACGCCCTGGGCGCCCTCGAAGAGCAGCGGGCCCTTCCTGGCCAGGTCCCGCAGGTACTGCTCGCCGGTGAGCGCGACGGTGCGGGCGAAGGCCGCGCAGGCGTCGGCGCAGTCCTCGACCGGCGGGGCCGGCAGCGGGCCGAGTTCGTCCGCGAGCCGGTCCCGCAGCAGGCGCAGCCGCCGCAGCAGCCGCGGCCGCGAGGTGCAGTCCCCCGCGGTCGGGGCGTCCTGCGGGTGGTCGAGCGCGTACCGGGCGGTCTCGCCGACGCCCATGCCGCACGAGCCGTGCCGGTCCGCGCCGCGCGCCTGCTCGCGCAGCCGGTTGGCGGCGGCGTGGTAGGGCGTGGTGAGCAGGGCCCGGCGGTCGACGCTCAGCAGGCCGTACGGGTCCGGTACGCCGAGGGCCCTGAGGTGGTCGGCCTCGGCGGCCAGGGCCAGCGGGTCGACGCACACGAACCGGGACAGGTGGCCGGGCACGCCACGCAGCGTGCCCGACCCGAACTGCGCGAAGGTGTGGTGCCGGCCGTCGGCGGTGACCACGTTGTGGGCGGCCTGGGCGCCCCCGTTGAAGCGCACGACGGCGCCGAACTCCCCGGTGCGGCACAGCCGGTCGACGACCGACCCCTTCCCGGCGTCGCCGTATCCGAGGTCAGCGACGACGGTGTGCACGGTCGTCCGCCACCGGTCGCAGGGCCCGGGCCACGCTGGCTCCGGCGTCGGAGCCGATGTCGGCGAGGTCGGCCAGGCCGGAGGCCAGGTCGATGGCCTCCTCGCCGAGGCCCACGGTCAGCGCGATGGTCTCGCAGACCGCGTCGAGGTCGTCGAGTTCGATGACGTTCTGGCCGAGCAGCCGACGCCACACCCCGAGCACCTCGGGGTTGCCCGCGTAGGAGGCGCCGGCCGGGAGGATGTAGAAGACGTGGAAGGTGCGCCGGAGTTCGGCGATGATCTCGGTGACCGGGATGTCCCGCTCGGCCGGTTCGCCCAGCACCGCACGGATCTCGCGGGCCTTGACCTTCCCGTAGGGCATCTCGTCGCCGATCAGGAAGAGGTAGCCGCGGCGCCCGCGCTTCTCGTGGCAGTCCAGGGAGGTGTGCCGGGCCATGGCGTAGAGCGCGAGTTCGTAGGACTCGGTCATCTGGCCGCCGCCCCCGCCCTCCAGCAGGATGTTGCCGAGGTCGTCGTCCATCCGGTTGTCGGACTCGAACTGCCCCAGCTGCAGCGGCACCCGGTCGCAGGTCGCGTCGCCGACGGCGCCGAAGAGGATCTGCGGGTGCGCGGCGTAGCCCTTGCTCAGCAGCAGCCCGAACAGGTCGGGCAGCTTGGTCTGCAGGACCCGCGGGACGCCGCCCATCGAGCCGGTGACGTCGAAGAGCACCGCGATGGCCAGCGAGGCCGGGTGCTCGGCGGAGTCGCGGCTCTCCCGGACGGTCAGGCCGTGCGGGTCCAGCGAGGGGTGCGCCCGCCAGGTGCGGCGCGGCGCCGAGGCCCTGATGTGGTCGTTGTAGGCGAAGGCGTCCTGGCCGGATGCCGCGCGGTAGCGTGCGGCGGCGTCGTAGACGTCGCTGGACCAGCGTCCGCTGCCCATGGTGTCCCCCTGTGGATTCGTTGGTGTCGTGGTGCTGTGCGTCGGTCCTTGCGGGTGCGTGGTGTGCGCGCCGGCCGGCGGTCCGCTCAGCGCACGGCCGCCTCGCGGTCGGGGCGCAGCAGCGCCGGGTGCAGCAGCCGGGCGTCGCCGGCCCGGTAGAGGCGGGCGCGGGGCCCGCCGCGGCTGCCGGGCCGGGAGCCGGTCTCGCCGGTGGACTCCACGAACCCGGGCACCGACAGCACCTTGCGGTGGAAGTTGCCCGCGTGCAGCGGTGCGCCCCAGACCGCTTCGTAGACCGCCCGCAGATCGCTGATGGTGAAGGTCTCGCCGAGGAAGGCGGTGGCCAGCGGGGTGTACTCGATCTTGGCCCGCGCGCGTTCCAGGCCGTCGGCCACGATCCGGTCGTGGTCGAACGCGAAGCCGTGGCCGCCGGGAGCGGGAGCGGCGGGCTCGGCGAGCACGTCGGAGGGAACGGGCCGGCGGCCGGTACCACCCCCGTAGGTCCCGGTCCGCCGACCCTGTTCGATGGGACGCGAAGGTCCCGTTTCCGGTTGCCCGGCGGGAAGGATTGCCTGCACAGGCAGCCAGTCGGCGCCCGCCGCGTCCCCTCCGGCGGTGGCGTCCGGCAGGTGCGGGGCGAAGGCGAGGTAGGCCACCGACACCACGTGCATCCGCGGATCGCGGTCCGGCCGGCCGTACGAGGCGAGCTGCTCCAGGTGGACGCGGCCGAGCGCGGCGGCGTCCAGCCCGGTCTCCTCGGCGAGTTCGCGCGCCGCGGCCTCGTCCAGCGACTCCCGCCCGGCGCGGACGAAGCCGCCGGGCAGCGCCCACTCCCCCGCGAACGGCTGCCCGCCGCGGCGCACCGCCAGCACGTGCAGCCCGCCCTCCCGCAGGGTCAGCGCGACCACGTCGACGGTCACGGCGATGGGGTCGAAGGCCCTCGGGTCGTACGCCGCGAGGAACTCCTTCTCCTGCTGCCGTGCGTCCACCGGACCTCCATCGCATGTTGTTCTCACTTTGAGTCTTTCTCAGGACGAGAAGAACGTACCACGACCCCCTGACAACGTCCAGACCCGGCGCTACTGTGCGGTAATGACGAAGCAGACCTTCTCCTCCTTCGAGGAGTTCTGGCCCTACTACGTGGCCATGCACTCCAAGGCGGCCACCCGCTGGGTGCATCTGGCGGGGACGCTGACCGGCCTCGCGGTGACCGGCTACGGGCTGGCCCGCGGCCGCCTGCGGTACGCGGCGGCCCTGCCCGTGATCGGCTACGGCACCGCCTGGCCGGCCCACTTCCTCATCGAGAAGAACAACCCGGCGACCTTCGGGCACCCCGCGTGGTCGCTGCGCGGCGACGTCAGGATGATCACCGCGATGCTGGCCGGCCGCGACGCGGAGCTGGCCGACACCGCCGCCAAGTGGCTGGCCGAGCACGGCACTGGGGACGGCGAGGACTGAACTCCGGCCCTGCGCACGGAATCCGCCGGTCTTCTTGACGCTCCGTCATCGCGGCATCACACTTCCCGCACACTCGCACCGGGCAGGGGAGCGTTGACATGAGCGACCAGAACCCGCGCTACGTAGCCGCCATCGACCAGGGCACGACGTCCACCCGCTGCATCGTCTTCGACTCCCGCGGCCGCATCGCCGGCGCCGACCGCCGCGAGCACCGGCAGATCCTGCCCAGGCCCGGCTGGGTGGAGCACGACGCGACGGAGATCTGGGCGAAGGTCCAGGCGGTCGCGGCCGGCGCGCTCGCCAGGGCCGGGCTGCGCCCGGACCAGCTCAGCGCACTCGGCATCACCAACCAGCGCGAGACGGTCGTGCTGTGGGACCGCGCGACCGGCCGGCCGGTGCACAACGCAGTCGTCTGGCAGGACACCAGGACCGCCGCGCTGTGCACCGAACTCGGCGGCATCGACGGGCAGGACCGCTTCCGCGACGCCACCGGGCTGCCGCTCGCCGGCTACTTCTCCGGGCCGAAGGTGGCCTGGCTGCTCGACCACGTGCCGGGGCTGCGGCGCCGTGCGGAGCACGGCGAGATCGCCTTCGGCACCGTCGACTCCTGGCTGATCTGGAACCTCACCGGCGGCCCGGACGGCGGGGTGCACGTCACCGACGTCACCAACGCCTCCCGGACGCTGCTGATGAACCTCCTCACCCTCGACTGGGACCCGGCGATCCTGTCCGCGATGGACATCCCCGAGGCGGTGCTCCCCCGCATCACGTCCTCGGCCGAGGTCTACGGCACGGCCACCGGGCGGCTGGCCGGGGTGCCGGTGGCCGCCGCGCTCGGCGACCAGCAGGCCGCCGTCTTCGGCCAGACCTGCTTCGACCCCGGCGAGGCCAAGAACACCTACGGCACCGGGAGCTTCCTGCTGCTCAACACCGGCAACCGCCCAGTGGCGTCCAAGAGCGGGCTGCTGACCACCGTGGGCTACCGGCTCGGCACCGACCGCCCGGTGTACTGCCTGGAGGGGTCCATCGCCGTCACGGGCGCCCTGGTGCAGTGGCTGCGCGACCAGTTGGGGATCATCAGGTCCGCCGCGGAGATCGAGGCACTGGCCGCGAGCGTGCCCGACAACGGCGGCGCCTACGTGGTGCCGGCCTTCTCCGGCCTGTACGCGCCCTACTGGCGAGCCGACGCGCGGGGCGTGATCACCGGCCTGACCGGCTACGTGACCCGCGCCCACCTGGCGCGGGCGGTGCTGGAGGCCACCAGCTGGCAGACCCGCGAGGTGGTGGACGCCATGCGCCAGGACTCGGGCGTGCCGATCACCTCGCTGCGGGTCGACGGCGGCATGACCGCCAACTCCCTGCTGATGCAGCACCAGGCAGACGTGCTCGGCGTGCCGGTGACCCGTCCGGTCGTCGCCGAGACCACCAGCCTGGGTGCCGCGTACGCCGCGGGGCTCGCCACCGGCGTGTGGGACGGCCTGGACACCCTCAGGGCCCAGTGGCAGCGCGACGCGCAGTGGACGCCGCGGATGGACACCGCCACCCGCGACCGCGAATACCGGCGGTGGCGCAAGGCCGTCGAGCGCAGCTTCGGCTGGATGGACGAGGACGAGCAGACGGTCGCCGCGGCCGCCGCCCGCTGACAGCCGGCTGCCCCCGGCCGGCGGTCGGGGGCAGCGGCCGCACCGAGGCGGGGGTCAGGTGGTGGCGGCGGGCTTGCGGCTCTCCGCCACCCTGGCCGCGTGCTCCACCACACTGATCAGGACGTCCTTCGCCGACTCGCGCTGCCGCGCGTCGCACAGCACGACCGGCACCCCCTGGTCCAGGTCCAGGGCGTCCCGCACGTTCTCCGGGTCGTGCAGCTGCGCGCCGTCGAAGCAGTTGACGGCGACCGCGAACGGGATGCCGCGGCGCTCGAAGTAGTCGACCGCGGCGAAGCAGTCCTCCAGCCGCCGGGTGTCGGCGAGCACCACCGCACCGAGCGCGCCCTGCGCCAGCTCGTCCCACAGGAACCAGAAGCGGTCCTGACCGGGCGTGCCGAACAGGTACAGCACCAGGTTGTCCCGGAGCGTGATCCGCCCGAAGTCCATCGCCACGGTCGTGGTGGTCTTGGCCTCCACGCCCGCGGTGTCGTCGACCGGGCGGCCCATCTCGCTGAGCGCCTCCTCGGTGCGCAGCGGGCGGATCTCGCTGACGGCGCCGACGAGCGTGGTCTTGCCCACCCCGAAGCCGCCCGCCACCAGCAGCTTGAGCGCCACCGGTTCTGCGGCGGGCGTCGTGCGACGGCGGTCGGAGCGCGCGAAGGCCATGGTCTCTCTACTTCCCTGCAGTCATTAGGGACTTGGTGCGTCGGTGCGTTGCCGCACCCGGTGAATCTACAGCGCGCGAAGACCGGCGATGACCTCGCGCAGGATGCTCTCGTCGGGCAGTTCGGCCGGCGGCACCGGCTTGTGGATCTGCACGTGCGCACCCTCCAGGAGATCGCCGACGAGCACCCGCACGACCCCGACCGGCAGGTCGAGGTCGGCGGCGAGCTCGGCCACCGAGATCGCCTGGAACTGGCAGCGCTCGACGATGTCGAGATGCTCGGGCGACAGGGTGTGGTCGTCCAGAGCCGCGTGGTCGCCCACCTCGTGCCGGGTCACCACCAGCGCGATCAGGTCGATCTTCGCGTCGGCGGCATGGCTGGTCCGGCCGCGCGTCATCGCGTAGGGCCGCACCACCGGCCCTGCCGCATCGTCGTACCACCGGTCCGACTCTGAAGTCATTCCCCGTCACCCCGTCATTCGCGCCAACTCTTCGGTCAGCCGCTGAGCAGCGTGCCGCCGTCGTGCCGCGGGGCGGTGCCCAGGTGGGCTCCTACCCGCTTGACCAGGAGGGCCATCTCGTACGCGACCTGGCCGACGTCGGACTCGGCGTCGGTGAGCACGGCCAGGCAGCTGCCGTCACCCGCCGCGGTCACGAACAGGAAGGCGTCGTCGAGTTCGACCATGGTCTGCCGGACGCTGCCGGCCTTGAAGTGCCGTCCGACGCCCTTGGCCAGGCTGTGGAAGCCGGAGGCCACGGCGGCCAGGTGCTCGGAGTCCTCACGGGTCAGCCCGTCGGAGGCGCCGATGGCCAGACCGTCCCCGGAGAGGACCAGGGCCTTGCGGATGCTGGCCACGCGGGTGACCAGATCGTCAAGGAGCCAGCTCAGCTCACGTGTAGGGCTCGATGGTGCGGTCATCGACCGTTCCCCTCAGGTGTCGTTCGCGGTACCGATGTCGACGGCTGGTCGCCGGATCCGGGATAGGGACCTTGGCCGGGCTCGGGGTCGGCGGTCTGCCGTCCCCGCTGCCAGCCGCGCTGGAGAGCGGCCATCCGGTCCCGCACCTCGTCCGCCGAGCGCTCACGGGCGCCTGCGCCGTCGGCGCTCGGGCCGGAGTCGGTGGGGATCTCGCGCAGTTGGGGCGCGAGGCTGGCCTGGCGGACCCGGCGCGGCAGGAGGGGGCCCGTCCCTCCTTGCGGTCCCGCCGGGTTCCCGGGACCCGCGGGGCCCGACGGTCCGGGGATCGCCGGTCCGCCCGCGCCGCCCGGCAGCAGCCCGGGTCCCCCGCCGGAGCGGGGAGCCGGGAACGGCGGGATCGGCGCGGCGGCCTCCGGCTGGTAGGCCGGGACGCCCTGCGGTGCGGCGGGGGGTTCGGGCTGCGGCGGGGCGCTGTGCCGGCCGTGCCGGCCACCGCCGACCTGCCGCCCGTTGTCGGTGACGAGCACCGGGGCGGCCCGGCGCCGGCGCCGCGGGAGCGGGCCGTCCAGTTCGGGGTCCTCGGCCGGCAGCGCGGACGGCTCGTCCGGGTGCGCGACGTGCTCCTTCTGCGACTCGTCGCCGACCCCGTCCATCCCCCACTGGCGGAAGGTGTGTTCGGGGTCGCCGCCGCGCTCGGCCGGCACGGGGTCGGTGAGGTCCTCGATCCGGTTCGAACCCGTGTCGTCGCCGGTCTCGTTGAGCAGCGCCGAGGGGATCAGCACCACCGCGGTGGTGCCGCCGTACGGGGACTGTCGCAACGAGACGCGCACGCCCTGCCGCTGGGCCAGCCGGCTGACCACGAACAGGCCCAGCCGGTCGGTGTCGGACAGCTCGAACTCGGGGGTCTCGGCCAGCCGGAGGTTCGCCTCGAGCAGCGCGTCGGGGGTCAGTCCGAGGCCGCGGTCGTCGATCTCCAGCACGAAGCCGTTGGCCACCGGCTCGCCGTGCAGCCGCACCTGGGTGTGCGGGGGGCTGAACACCGCGGCGTTCTCGATGAGTTCGGCGAGCAGGTGGGTGAGGTCGGCGACCGCGGAGCCGGTCACGGCCATCCGCGGCAGCCGGCGCACCTCGATGCGCTCGTAGTCCTCGACCTCGGCGACGGCGGCGCGCACCACATCCATCAGCTGGACGGGCTTGCGCCACTGCCGGGACGGCGCCGCGCCGGAGAGGATGACCAGGCCCTCGGCGTGCCGCCGCATGCGGGTGGTCATGTGGTCCAGGCGGAACAGGTCGGCCAGTTCCTCGGAGTTCTCGGTGCGCCGCTCCATGGCGTCCAGCAGCGTGAGCTGCCGGTGCAGCAGCACCTGGCTGCGGCGGGCCAGGTTGACGAAGACGTCGGAGACGCCCTTGCGCATGTCGGCCTGCCGGACGGCGGCCTCCACCGCGGCCCGCTGCAGCGTGTTGAGCGCCTTGCCGACCTGGCCGATCTCGTCGTCGGCGTACTGCAGCCGCGGTACCTCGGTCTCCACGTCGACCTGCTCGCCGGACGCCAGCCGCCGCATCACGCGCGGCAGGCGGGTGCCGGAGACCTCCTGGGCCTCGCGGCGCAGGCCGGTCAGGTCGCGGATCAGGCTGCGGCCGATGCGGACCGACACGATCAGGGTGGCGACCACCGCGATCAGGCCGAGGCCGGCCACCACCGAGGTCTCCACCAGCAGCGTGGTGGGCAGCGACCGGGCCTTCTTGTAGAACGACGCCGTGGACGTGGCGTTGATCCGGCCGATGTCGTCGAACGCGCTGGCGGCGACGGTCTGCCACTGCAGGTGGCTCGCGGTCAGGGCCGCGTTGTCGGCACCCGAGGCGACCACCGCGTCCTGCACCTTGCGCAGGCTCTTGCCGCCGTCGCCCTGCCAGTACACGTCGTACGCCGTACGGAGCTTGCTGTCCATGACCGGCAGGTTGTCGTCGTAGGCGCCGCGCTCCTGGGCCACCGCGAAGGTGAAGGAGGTGAACTCCGCCTTGCTCATGTGGCCGGTGCTGATCGCGGCGGCCATCAGCGCGTCCTGGCGGCTCAGGTCCTCGCGCGCACGGCTGAGGTTGAGGCCCGCGCGGCGCTGGCCGTCCTGGGTCACATCGGTCAGCGGCAGCACGTCGGCGTAGAAGAGCCAGGCCGGATCGAGGAGCGAATTGTACGCGTCGTACGTGTCATTGCGGGTGATACGGCCGTTGTCGATCCGCTGCCGCAGCGACGTGAGACCCTCGACGGTGTTCAGGAAGACATCCAGCCGGCTGTTCGCGCGGCTGTTGAGATCCTTGCGGATACCGGAGGCCGTGAGCTGTGTACGGAGTTTGGCGACCGCCGCGTCGGTTGTCTGCTCCTGCTTGTTGTAGGCGATCCGCGCCTGCGAGTCGCGGGTGTTGGCCACATAGACCAATGCCACCCGGCGCTCCTGCTGGAGGCTGCTCACCACCTCGTTCGTGGGGTAGCCGATGTTGTTCGTCACGCGCTGGATGTTCGGACGGCCGAACACCGCGCGACCGGTGAGCGTGGCGGCGAATGCCCAGATGGTGGTGAGTGACACCAGTGGGATGAGCAGCAGCGCCACGATCTTCCGGCGGATCGTCGTACCGCGAAAGCGCATGGCCTCCCCAACGTCTCCCCCGAAACGGGGTTCGTCTGTCGCGTTTAAACGGCGTGAGCCTACTACTGTCACAGTCGTAACTCGAAAGTCCGTCTGTGGAGTTGGGCTGGTCTGGGCGAAAGGTACCGCCGCGCGGCACCGGAATGGAGGCGGAAACTTTGGGGCAGGCACGGTGCATGGAGTTCGAACGCCGATCGGTATGGGAGTACGACCCCGTCGGCACCCCGCGGATGCCTGATCCGGTCCGTGCGGCGGCGGTACGGGCCGTCCTGATCACGGCACTGGCGTTGGTGGAGACCGTCGTCGACGTGCTGCTGGCTCTCGGGGAGTCCTGGCTGTCCGCGCCCATGCTGCTGTTCACCGTGTTCACCTGCGTCGTCGCCACCTGGTCGGTGCTGGACGTGTGGGTCACCCGGCAGGTGTGGAACCAGCGCAACGGCGTGGTGTCCAGCCCCAGCAGCGTGGCGCGGACCTTGCGCAGGGACCGCCGCAGGGCGCGCCGGGCCGCCCGGCGGACCGCCCGGCGCTCCGCGGGCAGACCGTCCCGCGAGCCGTCCGGCCGCCGGCTCCGGATACCGCGGGTGCACGGGGTCTAGCCCCGGCGGCTACACCTCCGCCTGGGCCGCGGGCTGACCGGCCCCGCCCGAGGGCGTCTGAACCGGCAATTCCGCCGCGCGTCCTGCCGGTGCACCCGGCAGCGCGCCGGCCGGTGTGTCGGCCGGCGCGGCCACCGGTGCCTCCGCGGGCGCGTCGGCCGGTCGCCGGAACATCCGGGTGGCGGTGATCTCGCCGTGCACCGGCTCCCCGTGCGGGTCCGCCACCGGCAGGCCCGGCCGCAGGTGCTCCTCCACGCTGATGTACTTCAGGCCCGCCCGCAGGTCCGCGTCGTTGCGCAGCCGCACGACGAGCGGGAACTCGGCGAGAGCGGTGGTGTCGAACAGGCCGGTGGTGTAGATCAGCTGGACACCGAGCGCGTCGGCCACCGCGCGCTGCAGCTCCAGCAGGTACGTGGCGTTGGCCCGGCCGATCGGGTTGTCCAGGAAGAGCGTGCCGGCGTGCCGCTGCCGGTCCCGTCCCCGGTCGTTGCTGCGCAGCGCGGCCATCGTGCAGTACAGGGCGATCGCGGCGGTGAGCAGCTGCCCGCCGGAGAACACGTCGCCCATCTGCCCGACCGGCACCCGCTCGGCGCGCAGCACCGCGTCCGGCTTGAGGATCTCCACGGCCACGCCGCGCGGCTCCAGTGCCGCCGCGACCCCGCGCAGCAGCAGCGTCATGCCGTCGCGGCGAAGGTCGGAGTTCTTGCGCACCGCGGCCCTGGTCGCCTCGTCGATGACCTCGCCGAGCCGCTCGGTGAGCACCGCCTGGTCGGGGTCCTCGAACCGGATCCGCAGGAACTCCTGGCCGGACCACTCGCCGAGGCCCTCGGGCAGCCGTGACAGCCGCTGGGCCGAGCGCAGCGTCGCCAGGGAGGACTCCACCAGCCCGCGCAGCCGGTCCACGATGCTGTCGCGGTTGCGCTCCAGCTGCTCCAGCTCGTCGGTCAGCACGCGCAGCCGGGGGGCGAACGCCGCGGCCCAGGAGGCCGCGTGGTCGGGCAGCGCGGCCGCGGGCAGCTCGCGGATCTGCTGCCGGGCGGGCGTGCGGACCTGCTCGTAGCGGACCGCGTTGGCGTGCCGCACCAGCACGTCGCCGGCCTCGCGCAACTGGGTCTCCGCGGTGGACAGGTCGGCGGCGCAGCCGCGCAGGCCGCGGCGGGCCTCCGCGGCGGCCTGCCGGGCCTCCTCGGGGTTGCCCTGGTACGGCTCGGGCTCCTCCTCGTCGGGGTGCTGGCCGGTGTCCCTGAGCAGGTCGCGGAGCATCGCCGCGAGCTCGTCGAAACCGCCCGCCGCGTCCTCGGCGGCGCGGTGGTCGCGGACCACGTCCGCGTGCGCCGCCCTGGCCTGCTCCAGGGCCTCGGTACGGGAGGAGAGTTCGCCGTTGGCGGCCCGCAGCAGCTGCTGGGCGTGGTCGGCGTCGCGCGGGGTCAGCTCCTCCGGCAGCTCGGCGTGGGCGCCGCCGTCGGCGGGCGCGTGGCGCTCCGCCTCGCCGCGCAGCCGGCCCAGTTGCTCGCTCGCGGCGGACTGCCGGGACTCCAGGGTCTGCACGAGCTGGTCGGCGCGGGCGGCCGCGGCCTGCCGGGCCGGGCCGTCGGCGCCGTCGGGTCCTTCCAGCAATTGGGCGGCGCGACTGCGCACCTTGTTGGTGAGGCGCTCCAGTTCGGTGAGGGCCGCGCTCTCCGTGCTCTCCGCGCGGGCCTGTTCGGCCCGCAGGTCGGCGCCGACGCCGACCTTCTCGTACACCTGGGACGCCGCCCGGTACGCCTCGCGGAGCGCCGGCAGGGCCTGCGGCGCGGCGGGGCCGGCGGCCGCGTTCTCCGGGGTGTCCTCCGGCGCGCCGGCGATCTCGGAGCGCTCGGCCCGCAGCACCCGCGCGGTGCGGCGGGCGTCGTCGGAGGCGCGCTGGGCCGCGCGGCGGTCCTCGTCGGCGGCGCGGGCGAGCGCGAGGCACGCCTCGGCCCGGGCCTCGGCCTCCGCCGCGTCGGCGGCCAGCTCGCGGCTCCTGCGCTGCCAGTTGGCCCGCTCGCGCAGCCGGTGCGCCAGACCCGCGAGGGCGTCGGCGCGGCGGCGGGCCTGCTCGGCGGCGCCGCGGCGGGTGTCGCTCTCGGCGGCGGCCGAGGCCGCGGCGGCCTCCGCCTCGGCCCGCTCGGCGCGGGCCTCGGCGAGTGCGGCCCGGGTCCGCTCCGCGCCGTCCCTGGCCGCGGCGACGTCCGCCTCCAGCTCGGCCAGCCGGCCTTCGGGGCAGGTCGAACGCCACGAGGCGAGGCGGGCGAGCAGCGTCCTGTCGTGCGCGAGGCGGGCGGCCAGGGTCCGGATGTCCTCCTCGCGGGCGGTGGCGCGGGCCCGCAGCTCCTGCCGCTCGCCGTCCGCGGCCACCTCGTCGTGCATCGCCGGGTTCGGCGGGACGAGGAACAGGTCGGGGGCGGTGCCCGCTCCGGGCGGCGGCGCCAGCAGGGCGGCGGCCGTGCCGACGGCCACCGTGGAGCGCGGCAGCAGCGCGGCCTGCCCCAGCACCTCCTTCGCCCGCAGGTAGGAGTCGGGGTCGGTCACCACGACGCCGTCGACGAGTTCGGGCCTGGCCGCCAGCACGACGGCGTGGTCGGCCGGGTCGACGGCCTGCGCGAGGTAGCGCCAGCCGGGCAGCGCGGGGATGCCGTGCTCCCCGAGGAACTCGACGGTGGCCAGCACGTCGGGACCCGGCGGCAGCAGCCCGCCGTCGCCGAGCGCGGCCAGGATCCGCGCGTCGTCCGCCGCGGCCGTCCGCAGCTCGAACAGCTGCCGCTCGGCGGTCGTCACCGACTCGTCCAGCAGCTCGCGCAGTTCCTCCGCGAACCCGTCCAGCTCCGCGGGGGCCAGCGCCGTCCCGCGCCCGGCGGGAACGCCCATGGCCGCGCCGCCGGCCGGCGGGGCGCCCAGCGCACCCGCGGGCGTCGACCCCGCGCCGGGCACCGGGTCGTCGTCCCCCGCGGTCGCGCGCGGGGACGGGATGGCGGTGGCCGGGTGGGTGCCCGCGGACGCCCCGGGGGCCGGGGGGAGGCCGAGGAGCGCGGCGAGGCGCGGGTCGGCGGCCAGGGCCGTGGCGGCGACGGTCGCGGCGGACTGGGCCGCTTCCGCCGTGGCGAGGGCGTCGGCGGCGCGGGCCGCGGCGAGTTCGGCCCTGGCCTCGGCGGAGGCCGTGTCGCGGGCCCGGGTCGCGGTGGCCGCGGCGGCCTCCGCGGCGGCGCGTGCCAGGGTGTCCGCGGTCTTCTCCGCATCGGCGGCGGCGAGCGCGGCCCGCGCCGGGTCGGCGTCCGGCGCCGTGTCGTCGAGCCAGCCGGCCCGTACCGCCTCGGCGGTCTCCTGCTCGACCTCGGCCAGGCGCTGGGTGAGGTGACCGCTCTCGCTGCGGGCGCGCTCGGCCTCGGTGGCCGCGGCGGTCGCGTCGCGGTGCGCGGTCTCCGACTGCCCCTGGAGGACGGCGGACCGCTCCTCCTCCTCGTCGGCCTGCTGCTCGGCGCGCGCGGCGGCCGCGTGCAGCGCGCGGACCAGGGCCGTCGCGGCCTGGGTGCGGGCGGCGAGCGCGGGGGCGGCGTCCCGCTCGGCCTCGCGGATGGCCTCGGTGACGCGGGCCAGCCGGTCGCCCGCGGCGCGGTGCCGCAGCACGGTCTCCGCGGCCTGCCACGCGGAGTGCAGCGTGCGGGCGTCGCCGAGTTCGCGGCGCAGTGCCGCGGCCCCCTTCTCGGCCGCGGCCAGCGCCAGCGAGGCGTGGCGGTAGGCGAGTTCGGCCGCGATGCCGGCGCTGCCGCCGCGGGCCTGCTCGGCGTCGGTGACGGCGTGCGCGGCCTGGGCCATGTGCTGGGCGAGCTCGCCGGCCCGGGCGCGCTCCTGCCGGGCGCGGGCCGCGAGCCGGTGGGTGAGGCCGCGGGTGCGGCGCTCGGACTGGGCGTGGACCGCCCGGGCCCGGTCGCGCGCCGCGGCGTTCTCGACGATGCGCTCCAGCAGGTCCAGGGAGCCGGCCGTGAAGTCGCGCTCCGCGGTCAGTTCGGCGCGGCGGCCGAGCTTGCCGGCGAAGCCGTGGACGAGGTCGGCCAGCCCGTCGGTGTCGCGGGTGTCGGTGACCGCGCGCAGCAGCAGGTCGGTGAAGTCGGAGTCCTTCTTGACCGCGAAGAGGCCGGCGGCCTCGCCCTCGTCGGCGTTCATCTCCCGCTGGTAGCGGAAGAGTTCGGGGTCCAGGCCGAGGTCGCCGAGGTGCTCGTTCCAGCGGTCGTGGATCTCCTCCCACACCACGTCGAGGTGCGGGTACGCCTTGCCGGCCTCGGTGAGCGCGTCCCGGAAGCCCTTCATCGTGCGGCGCCGGCCGCGCGCGCCGGAGGTCCCCTCGGCCACCGGCCGGACCGCGGTGGTCTCGGCGACCGGCAGCGAGTCCAGGCTGAGCCCGGGACCGGGCCGGAAGGAGTACCAGGCCTCGGCGAACTTCCGCGGGTCGGAGGAGACCTGGCGGCCCCGCCACTCGCTGACCTTGCCGACGACCACCAGCTCACCGGTGAGGGTGTGCTGCCATTCCAGGGCGACGTGCCCGCAGTCCTCGGCCAGCAGGAACTTCCTGAGCACGCCGGAGCTGGCGCCGCCGAGGGTGTTGCGGTGGCCGGGCAGCATCACCGAGAAGATCAGCTTGAGCAGGACGGACTTGCCGCCGCCGTTCTCCAGGAACAGCACGCCGGCCGGGGCGGGCCGGCGCGGCGGTCCGGCGGGCTCGTCCGCGAAGAACTCGCCCTGCGCGGGCGCGGGATGCGGCACCGGCTCGCCGACGCCCCGCAGGTCGAGCACGGTGTCGGCGTACCGCGCGCCCGCGGGCCCGATGGAGTACAGGCGGACTCGGGAAAGCTCGTACATGCAAGGCTCTCGTGCTCGGAAGGTCGGGGGCGACGGGCGGATCAGCGGGGTCGGGACCAGGGTCTGCGGTCGGGTCGGGGTCGTACTCGGCGGGGTCGGAACGGGCGGTTCGGCAGGGGACGTTCGGGGCAGGACGGCCCGGCCCGGGTCAGGACGAGGCGGCGTGGAACGGCAGTCCCGCGTCGTCGGCCAGCAGGTCGTCGTCGGCGGCGGGGGCCAGGCTGGCCGTGCCGTCGCTCACCGGGACCACGCCCAGGTCGAGGAGTTCGGCCATGGCCGCGCCGCCCGCCATGTCCCGTACCTGCAACTGGTAGCGGGCGGTGGTGCGGTAGGTGCCTCCGTGCTCGTCGCCGGTGCGCTGCAGGAACCCGGAGTCGACCAGGAAAGCGACGGCCTTGCCGATGATGCCGGTGGTCGAACTGGCCAGCCGCCGGGCGTCCTTGGTGGCGCCGGTGGCGCTGCGCCGCACGTACACCCGCCAGGCCGCCTCCAGGCCGGGGGCGTCGCTGGCCGGGTCGGTGTTCTCGCCCGCCTCGTCGGCGCGCTCCTCCAGGCGGCGGCACGCCTGCCGGACGAACGCGTCGACGCCGTGGACGGTGATGCGGCCGATGTAGCCGTCGTCGGCGAGGTCCTCGGGGCGGGGGAACGCCAGCGCGGCGGCGGCCAGATGGGCCAGGCCGTGCAGGAACCGGTCGCCGGTGTCGGAGGCGGCGCGCCGGGCGTAGTCGCCCATGCGGACGGCGAAGACCGAGTCCTCGGCCGCGGCGACGGCCATGCCGGCCCGCGGGGAGACCTCCAGCACGATCAGGCCGAGGCCGGCCGCCACCGCGTCGGCGAGCCGGGCGAATCCGGGGTCCTCGCGGTGCCGCCGGATCAGCTCCGCGTACTCGGCGTCACGCGCGGGCAGCAGCCTGGGCTGGAGCCCGTACCCGACCAGGCGCGCGGCGTCCGCCACGTCGCCGGCGGTCGGCGCCGGCCGCGCGCCCTCGGGCTTTTGGGGCTCGGCGGCTTCCTCCCGCGCCTCATTCACGTCCCGCACTCCTCAACTCCGCTCGACTCCACTGCCTGCCGGCGCGCTGTCCGCCGCTGCCGCCCGTCCTGCTCGGGGGCCCGCCCGCGGTCCTGTCCGCGGTCCTGTTCGGGGCGGTCACGGGGCGACCGCGCCGGTGAGCCGCGCCATGCCGACGATGAGGTCGGCGCCGCCGAACTCCGGGTCGTCCAGGGGCGTGCCGTCGTCGACGGCGAACAGCAGCTGCGGCTCGCCCTGCCGGTGGGCGGTGCCGACCGGCGGGGACGCGGCGTGGACGGCCAGCAGCGCGACGAGGTAGGGCAGGTCGGGGTCGCGGCGCCGGGCCTCGGCGAGCAGGCCGGACAGCCGGCGCGGGGCGTCCGGCGGCAGCTCCAGCAGTTCCAGCGCGGACTCCAGTTGCTCGTCGGAGAACCGGGAGTCGTCGGGGGTGGCCACCAGGTCGGGCTCGGGCATCTCGGCGCCGAGGTGCTCGCGTTCGACGGGCGGGGTCAGCAGCAGGTCGACGAGGTCGCCGACGCGGACCGCGGCCGGGGTGCGCAGCCCGGTGCCGCGGGCGAAGAACGCGTCGGTGACGCGGGCGGCCTGCTCGACCGGCAGCGGCAGCAGCGGGGCGACCAGCTGCCCGTACAGGTCGAGTCCTGCGCGGGCCGGGGGCGCGGCGAACGCCTGCCGGTCCTGCTCTGCGCGGAACAGCGGTCCGGCCTCCAGGAGGCGGGACTGCAGCTGGGTGTGGCGGCGGATGCAGTCCTTGACGATGTCGACGAGTTCGGCGGCCCGCCGCTTGTGCTCGGGGTCCTCCGCCTCGTCGCGCGCCTTGCGGATGTTGGTGAGGATCGCGTTCTCGTGGCGGTACCGGTCGGCGACGTGGTCGAGCGCCTCCGCGATCATGTCGGGCACCTGGCGGAGCCAGTCGACGGCGCGGACGTTGCGCCGGGTGGCCTCCAGGGTGCGGCGCAGCGTCTCGGCGTACTGCACGGTGCGGTACCGGGCCTGCTCGGCGGCGAGTTGCGCGTCGGCCAGCCGGCCGCGGCTGATCAGCACCTCCAGCTTCACCTCGGCGGCGATCTGGGCGCTGGTCACGTCGGTGTCGAGGGCGCCGACCAGGACGTTGACCGCCTCGTCGGTGGTGCGCAGGTAGACGCTGCCGCCGGGGCCCGGCACCTCCTCGATGAGCTTGAAGTCGTAGTCGCGGCGGACGTACCCGCCGTCCGCGCCGAACGTGCCGTAGACCGCGCGGAATCCGCGGTCCGCGCTGCCGACGTTGATCAGGTTCTCCAGCACCCAGCGGGCGACGCGCTCGTGCTCGGCGTGGGCCCGGACGGGGGCCTGCGCGGCGACCCGCGGCAGCAGCCTGGCCACTATCTGGTCGTGGTCCGCGCCGGTGTCGAAGTCCATGTTCAGGGTGACCAGGTCGATGGCGGCGAGCGCCACCTCGGCCATCGCGTACACCGAGTACTCACCGGCCAGGTTGGCCTTGCGCGCGTCGAGGTCGTGCAGCGGCGCGGTGCAGGCCAGGGCCTTCAGCCTGCGGGCCAGGCCCTCGTCGGCCGCGGGGCCCGGCGCGGGGCGCGGGGCTCCCGGCAGGGGGTGCGGCGCGTACGGGACGGTGGTGGTCACGCCCCACACCCTAGGCGGTGACACCGACATCACACGAAACGGCACGGATCCGCACGGGGCGGGTCAGGCTCCCGCAATGCGCCCGCGGTCCGGGCGGCCGCCCGGACCCGGCGGCACCGTGCCCGCCGGGGGCGCGGACCGAGGCACCTGGGATGATTTCGGGCGACGTGCGGACCGATCCGCGGAGTACCGGCGTGGCGGCGCCGCACGCACACCAGCGGCAGGCGCGGGACGGCACCCGCAGGACGACACCGGGCGGATCATCATGGCGGACACGGTCATCGATCTCAACGCCGACCTCGGCGAGGGCTTCGGCCGCTGGCGGTTGACGGACGACGAGGCGCTGCTGACGGTCGTGACGAGCGCCAACGTGGCGTGCGGCTACCACGCGGGCGACCCGGCGACGATGCGCCGGGTCTGCGAGCTGGCGGCGGCGCGCGGCGTGCGGATCGGCGCGCAGGTGTCGTACCGGGACCTGGCGGGGTTCGGGCGGCGCGCCATGGACGTCCCGCCGGACGAGCTGGCGGCCGAGGTGGCGTACCAGATCGGCGCGTTGGAGGTGTTCGCGCGCGCCGCCGGCTCGCGGGTGGCGTACGTCAAGCCGCACGGCGCGCTCTACAACCGCGTGGTGCACGACGCGGAGCAGGCCGCCGCGGTGGTGGCCGGCGTGCGGCTGGCCGGAGAGCTGCCGGTGCTCGGACTGCCGGGTTCGCGACTGCTGGCCGCCGCGGCCGGCGCCGGACTCCCGCAGGTGGGAGAGGCGTTCGCGGATCGCGCCTACACCGCGGCCGGCACCCTGGTGCCGCGTTCCCAGCCGGGCGCGGTGGTCGAAGAGGCGGACGCGGTCGTCGCCCGGGCGGTCGCGCTGGCCAGGGACGGCGAGGTGGCGGCGGTGACCGGCGAGCCGGTCGCGGTGCGGGCCCGGTCGCTGTGCGTGCACGGGGACACGCCGGGCGCCGCGCTGCTGGCCGCCGGCGTGCGGCGGGCGCTGGAGCAGGCGGGGCTGCGGGTGGAGGCGTTCGGATGAGCGCGCCCATCGGCGCAAGCCGGCGCCGGCGTACGGGTGGAGGAGTACCGACGGGCACTCGCCGCGGCATACGGGTGGAGGCGTTCCGATGAGCGCGGGTCCGGCGATACGGGTGCTGCCGGCCGGCCTGTCGGCGGTGCTGGTCGAGGTAGGGGACGGGGAGCGGGCGGCGGCGCTGCACGCGGAGTTGCTGCGGCGGCGGGCGGCGGGCGAACTGCCGGGCGTCACCGAGATCGTGCCCGCGGCGCGCACGGTGCTGGTGGCGGGGGTGGCGGACCCGCGGGCGTTCGCGGCCGAGGTCGCCGGCTGGGACCTGCCGCCGGTCGTGGCCCGGCCGGGCGCGGTGGTGGAGCTGCCGGTGCGCTTCGACGGGCCGGACCTGGCGGACGTGGCGGCGCTGTGGGGGACGACCGGCGGCGAGGTCGTCCGGATCGTCACCGGTACGCCGTTGCGGGTGGCGTTCTGCGGATTCGCCCCGGGGTTCGGCTACTTGACGGGGCTGCCGCCCGAACTGCACGTGCCGCGCAGGGACACTCCGCGCACCGGGGTCCCGGCCGGCTCGGTCGGACTGGCCGGTCCGTACGCCGGCGTGTACCCGCGCGCGTCGCCGGGCGGCTGGCAGATCGTGGGGACGACGGACGCGCCGCTGTGGGACGCCGCGCGCGAGCCCGCGGCCCTGCTGGCGCCGGGGACCTCGGTGCGTTTCGTGGCGGTCCGGTGAGCGCCGCCGGGCCCGCGGTGCTGCGGGTCGTACGGGCCGGGCCGCTCACCACGGTCCAGGACCTGGGCCGGCCGGGGTTCGCGCATCTGGGCGTGCCGCGGTCGGGTGCGCTGGACACCCCGGCGCTCCTGCTGGCGAACCGGCTGGTCGGCAACGCGGCGGGGGCGGCCGTGCTGGAGACCACGGTGGGCGGCTGCGCGCTCGTGGCCGAACGGGCCGCGGTCGTCGCGGTGACCGGCGCGGCGTGCCCGGTGCGGGTCGGCGGGCGGCCGGCGGCCTGGGGCGCTCCGGTTCGGGTGCCCGCGGGCGCGGTTGTGGACGTGGGCCCGGCGACGCTCGGCCTGCGCGCCTACCTGGCGGTCGCCGGCGGCGTGGCGGTCGCGCCGGTGCTCGGCAGCCGGTCGACGGACCTGCTGTCGGGGCTGGGTCCCGCGCCCCTCGCGGACGGCGACGCGCTGCCGGTGGGCGCGCCGCAGGGCCCCAGCGCGGCGGCCGACCCCCAGCCGTACGCCGCGCCCGGCGCCGACCTGGTGCTTCCGGTGGTGCCGGGCCCGCGCGACGACTGGTTCACGCAGGACGCCTGGGGCACGCTGGCCGCCGGGCGCTGGCGGGTCTCCGCCGCCTCCAACCGGATCGGCCTGCGGACCGAGGGCCCGGTGCTGGCCAGGGCCCGCACGGGTGAACTGCCCAGCGAGGGAATGGTGCCGGGCGCCGTCCAGGTGCCGCCGGACGGGCGCCCCGTGGTGTTCCTGGCCGACCACCCGACCACCGGCGGCTACCCGGTCATCGGCGTCGTGCCGGAGACCTCGCTGCCCGCGGCGGCCCAGTCGGCGCCGGGCAGCAGGATCCGTTTCGTGCCGGTGCGGGCGCCGCGCCTGGTGTAGTCGGCCACGGGCGCCGGGGCCAGGCCCAGGGACGCCAGCGCGGCGGCCGTGGCCTCGTCCGAGGCCGCGTCGAGCAGCACGGCGGTGCCGCGCGCCTGGCTGCGGTACTCCGCCCAGGCCAGCCGCAGGAGGTCGGGCAGCAGGTCGGTGCAGCGGTCCGCGACCCAGCGGGTGCCGCGGGTCGCCATCCACCACACCGAGGCGGCGCGGCCGGGCGGCGGGCCGTCGGTGCCGAGTCCGGGCCCGGGTCCGGTGGCGAGGCCCGCGGCGGCCAGCAGGACGTGGAAGTCCCGTGCCAGCACCCGGTGTCCGGCCTCGCTGGGGTGCAGCCGGTCGGCGCTGAGGCTGCCCGGGCTGGTCGACCAGGGATGTGCCGCGGCGTGCAGGTGGATCGTGCCGTGGTGGGCGGACAGGGCGTGCACGGTGTCGTTGAGCGCCCGCATCCGGCGGCCCAGCGGGCGCGCCAGCGGCCACGGCAGCCCGAGCACGGTGCCGGGGTCGGGCAGGCAGGCGGTCAGCACCTCGGCGCCGGTGGCGCGCAACGCGCCGATGGTGGTGTGCAGTTCGGCCGCGACCCGGTCGATCGCGAAACCGCCGCGCAGGGTGTCGTTGCCGCCGACCAGCACCGAGGCCAGGTGAGGGCGGTGCCGCAGGGCGGCGGCGAGCTGCGGCCCCGCCACGTCGCCGCAAAGGGCGCCGCTGCGTGCGGTGTTGAGCAGGACGACGTCCTCGCCGAGCGCCTCCGCGAGCAGGCCCGCCCAGCCCCGCCAGCCGCCGCCCGGCAGCGGGTCCCCGACGCCCTCGCTGAGCGAGTCCCCCAGCACGGCGAACCGCAGCCCCTCGGGCCCGGAGTTCACCGCGCACCGCCCGCGACCCCGAACGCCGGCCCGACTCCGGTCCGCCCGGGTACGCCGCCGACCAGGCGGATGCGGGCAACGCCGCGCCCGGGGCCGAGGACGCCTCCGCCACGCCCGCCCTCCCCCGCGCCCCCGGATGCCGGCCGATCACCGGTACGTCCAGGCAGGACGGTGACCAGGCGGACGCAGCCAGCGCGGCGAGGGCCGGTCATCGGGACGGCTCCGTGGCGGCGGGGAGGCGGGCCGCGTCGTGGGCGGCGAGGAAGGCGTCGACCGCGGCGGGCCAGGTGTAGCGCTCGGCCTGGGCGCGGGCGCGGGCCCGCCGGACCGGCTCGGGCACGTCGGTGAGCCGCCGGACCGCGGCGGCGTACTCCCCGACGGTGTCGGCGGCGGCCCCGGCCGTGCCGACGATGGCCGGCAGCGCGGACCGGGAGCTGACCACGACCGGCGTGCCGCAGGCCAGCGTCTCCAGTGCGGCGAGCCCGAAGGTCTCCACCGGCCCGGGGGCGAGGGCGACGTCGGCGCCGGCCAGGAGCGCGGCCAGCACCGCGCGGTCGGGCACGTGGCCGAGGAAGGTCACCGGCAGCCGGGCCGCGCGGGCATGCGTGGTCAGCCGGGCGCGCAGCGGCCCGTCGCCGGCGGCGACGAGGACCGCGTCGACGCCCGAGGCGCGCAGGTGGGCCAGCACCTCCAGCGCGGTGTCGGGCTTCTTCTCGGGCGACAGCCGCGAGCACATCACGAGCAGCAACTGGGCGTCCTGCGCGAACTGCCGGCGCACGGCCGGGTCGTGGCCGCCGGGGTGCCAGCCGTCGAGGTCGACGCCGAGCGGGGCGCGGACGACGTTGCGGGCGCCGATGCGCTCGAACTCGGCGGCGGCCCAGGCGGTGGTGCACACCACCTTGGTGTAGGCGTGCGCGGTACGGCGGTTGAGGGCGTCGGCGGCGCGGCGCGCGGCGCCGGACGGCAGGCCCCAGGTGCCGAGGACGCCGTCGGCGCTCTCGTGGGAGACCATGACCGCCGGGACGCGGTGGCGCCGGGCCCACTCGCCGGTCCAGCGCAGCGTGGTGCGGTCGGAGACCTCCAGGCGGTCGGGCGCGAGGGACTCCAGCAGCGCCTCGACGCGCGCCCGGCGGGCGAGCAGCCGGTAGCCGCCGCTGCCGGGGATCTCCGGACCCGGCAGCGTGATGACCCGTCCCTGCGGGGTGAGTTCGTCGCTGGCGCGCGGCCCGGGGATGACCAGCACCGGCTCGTGCCCGGCGGCCGCGTAGCCCTCGCCGAGGTGGCGCAGCGCGGTGCGCAGCCCGCCGGAGACGGGGGTGACGAAGTTGGCCACGCGGACGATGCGCAGCCCGTGGTCCGGTGTGCAAGCGGGGAGGGCGGTGCCGGTCATGCCACGGCCGCCGTTCGCTCGCCGAGCACCTGGGCGTAGTGGTCCAGGAGCTGGTCGCCGACGGCCTCCCAGGTGCGGTCGGCCACGGCCGCCCGCCCGGCCGTGCCGTAGCGGACCCGCAACCGCGCGTTCTGGTGCAGCAGCTGGACGGCGCTGCGCAGGGCGGTCTGGTCCAGCGGCGGCACCAGCAGGCCGGTCCTGCCGTGGTCGACGAGGTCGAGCGGGCCGCCGGCCGCGGGGGCGACGACGGGCAGCCCGCTGGCCATCGCCTCCTGGACCGTCTGGCAGAAGGTCTCGAAAGGGCCGGTGTGGCAGAACACGTCGAGGGAGGCGTAGATCCTGGCGAGGTCGTCTCCGGTCCTGCGGCCGAGGAAGACCGCTCCCGGCAGCGCGGCCCGCAGGCCGGGCGCGCTGGGGCCGTCGCCGACCACGACCACCCGCACGCCGGGCAGGACGCAGGTCTCGGCGAGGAGTTCGACGTGCTTCTCGGCGGCGAGCCGGCCCACGTAGCCGACGATCAGCTCGCCGCGCGGGGCGAGTTCGCGGCGCAGCGCCAGGTCGCGGCGGGCGGGGTGGAAGCGGACCGAGTCGACGCCGCGCGGCCACAGGAAGACGCGGGGCACGCCCTGTCCGGTCAGGGCGGTGACCGAGGCGCTGGAGGGGGCGAGGGTGCGCGCGGCGGCGGCGTGGACGCCGCGGATCCGCCGCCATGCCGCGGCCTCCCCGGCGTTGAGGTAGGTGCGGGCGTATCCGGCCAGGTCGGTCTGGTAGACCGCGACGGCCGGGATCCGCAGCCGGGTGGCGGCGGCCAGCCCGCGCACGCCGAGCACGAAGGGGCTCGCGAGGTGGACCAGTTCGGTGCGGTGCGCGGCGATCGCGGCGGCGGTGCGGCGGCCGGGCAGCGCCACCCGCACCTGCGGGTAGCCCGGCAGCGGGAGGGAGGGGACACGGACGACCGGGCAGGGGTCCTGCCCGGGGTCGTTCTCGTGCGGTCCTGCGGGGGCGATCACGAGCGGTTCGTGCCCGCGCCTGACCAGGTGCTCGGCCGTGCGCAGCGCGCAGTGGGCCACTCCGTTGACGTCCGGGGGGAAGGACTCGGTGACGATGGCGACTCTCATACGGTCGTTGTCGCCGTACCGGGAGTTGTCAGGGCCACGTGGATCTTTCCCCGAGGGGAACGGCCCGTGAGCGTTACTCCCCAGGTCGCCCCGGCGCCCGGTTCACCTGGCGGAACCCCCGGAGCTGAGTCGGCCGCGGACCGCGGTCTGCACCTCGGCCTCCTCGGCCGGGTCCGCGGCCAGCCGGCGCAGTTGCGCCAGCACCCGGACGTCTCCGGACGCGGCCCGGTGCGCGGCGAGTTCGCGGGTGGCCTCCTCGCAGTCCCACAGGCACTCGACGGCGAATCCGGCGCCGAACCCGGGGTCGGCGGCGGCCAGCGCCTGGGCGGTCAGGCCGCGCAACTGCGACGAGGACGTCTCGCGGTAGACGTGCCGCAGCACGGGGGCGGCGCGGCAGGCGGTCAGCTGCCCCTCGCTGCAGTCCTCGCCGCCGGTGGCGCCCTCGGCGATCCTGCCGACGCCTTCGACGAGGGCGTCCAGCCCTTCGGCGTCGGCGCCGCCGGTCTGCACGATGCGGCGCAGCGCGGCCAGCACCAGGTCGGCGTCCTGGGCGCCGCCGTGCCGGGCGAGGGAGCGGGCGGCGGCGGAGCCGAGGGCGTCGGTGCGCCGTGCCCAGACGCGGGCGCGGGTCAGCGCCTCCTCGTCGCGCAGCCGCTCGAACGACTCCAGGGCGGCCCGCTGCACGCGCTCGTCGGTGCTGGTCGCGGCGGCCTCGATGAGGTCGAGGCGGTCGGGGTCGCGGCGGTCGGTGAGGTGGCGCAGCGCGGCCGCGCGGGCGGCCGACGGGCCGCGCCGGGCGGCCTCGACGAGCTCCGGCCGGTCCTCGGGCCCGGCGACGGCGGCCAGGCAGCGGGCGGCGGGCTGGTCGCGCTCGACCGACGGATAGGCGGCCAGGCCCTCCTCGGCCCAGGCGAGCACCGCGGCGACGCTCCAGCCGGGGGTGGGACCCGCGGGCCGCATCTGCCGCTGCCAGCGGTCGAAGGAGCCCTGCTCGCCGGCTTTGCGTACCCGCTCGGCGGTGCCGGGGTGGGCGGCGTCCTCGGCCCACAGCTGCCAGGGCCGGGGCTCGTACGCCTCCCGGACGGCCCGGGCGAGGTCCGCGTCCCCCTCGGGGGTGCGCGGGAACCGGCCGACGACGGCGGGGCCCAGGGCGCGCAGCCCGGCCTCGTCGTCACGCAGTGCCAGTTCGTCGAGGGCCCACTGCCAGCAGCCGCCGGTCGCGGCGTAGCGGCGCAGCAGCCGCAGCGCGTCGCGGCGGCCGTAGCCGGCGAGGTGGCCGAGCACGGACAGGGCCAGGCCGCAGCGGTGCTCGTCCCCGGCGACGAGGTCGTCGGGGTGGAAGAGATGCTGTTCGATCCCGTCGAGCGGCCCCTCCAGGTCGGAGTAGAGGCGCGCGTAGTAGAGGGAGCGCGACTCGACCCGCCAGTCGAGCCGGGGGTCGCGCAGCACGCACTGCTCCAGGGCGGCCAGGGCCTCTGCCCGGTCGGCCGCCAGGGCATGCAGGGGCCCGTCTCCGCGTCCTCGCTGGAGGAGGCCGAGAAGGGTGCCGCTGGGCGCTATGTCTGGGTCGAACATGAGGTCAGCATCCGGTGCGGGGGGTTCCATGGCAACGGGATTTCCGCTGCCGGTGCCCGGCATCCTTACCGGCCAGCAGGCGTTCATGCCGGACTGGAGCGGGGGATTCCGTGGGGACGGGCGGCCGCAGCCTACCGATTCGGGGGCGGGATGTCGCTCCCGGGGCATTGGTGGAAGCCCACAACCAGGGGCGGAGCACGGTCCGCGGCGGCACCGCGCACGGACGGGGAAGCGGACGCCGGGGCGGCACGGGGTGACGCACAGGCGTCCGGGAGGCCACCCGGACGGAGCTGGCAAGTGGCATATGCCCGAAGCACCACCGGATCGGGTATCGCGGAAACCCTTACGGCCCATCGCTCGCTGTGCAACAGTCGTTACCGGCTCCTTTGCTCGCCGAGGCCGTTCGCGGCCGGACCAGCGCCTGCCAGCAGACACGTTCGGAGTGCGTCATGCCGTCCCCCACGCACGCGGATCATTCCGCGGCACCGTCGCCGGACCCCGGCACCGTGGACGCGCTGATCTCCCAGGCGCGCCAGCTCAGGACACGGGTCGACGCCGTCCTGCGGGACACCGGGACCACCGCGGAGGACCCGCAGCTGCGCTGGCAGCGCGCCCTGTGCGACCTGGCCGTGCACCAGCTCGACGACCTCGGCACCCATCTGGGACAGCTCAGGGACGGCTTCGACGCCGACCCGGAGGACGGCCTGCTGCTGGACGTCCCGCTGCGGGACCGGGCCCCGGACGCGGCCACGGTCGGCACGCTGGGGCGCGCGGGCAGCGCCGAGTGGGACCTGCTCACCGACGACGCCCAGTGGTCGGACGAGCTGTACCGCATCTTCGGCCGCTCCCCCGAGGACGGCCCGCTGACCCTGGACGAACTCCCCTCATGGCTGTTCTCCGAGGACCAGCAGCTGATGACCGAGAAGGTGACCGGGTGCCTGGTGGACGGGCGGCCGATCGACGGGGAGTTCCGCATCGTGCGGGCGGACGGCTCGGTCCGCACGGTGCACATGGTGGGCGAGCCGGTGCTCGGTGCCGACGGCGGCACCGTCTCGATGTGGGCGGTGATCCGCGACGTCAGCGATCTGCGGCGCAGCCAGCGGACGCTCAGGGAGACCCGTGACTCCCTGGAGCGCCAGCGGCAGATCGCCCAGACCGAGCGCCGGCTGGCGGTCGAACTGCAGGAGGCCGTGCTCCCCCCGTGGCGCGGCACCCTGCAGTTCCCGCAGGACGGCGGGCCGGTGACCATGGACCTCGCGGCGCACTACCTTCCGTCCGCGACCAGCGCGCTGATCGGCGGCGACTGGTACGACGCGATGCAGCTGCCCGACGGGGCCACGCTGCTCACGGTCGGCGACCTCACCGGACACGGGGTCGCCGCCACCTCCGGCATGGCGATGCTGCTGGGCGCCCTGCGCGGGATGGCCGTCGCGGGCCTGCAACCGGGCCCGCTGATGGGTTGGCTCAACGAACTGCTCGACACATCCCCCCAGCCCGCCCTGGGCAGCGCGCTGTGCTGCCGCTACGACCCGCGCAGCCGCGTGCTGAACTGGTCCCAGGCCGGGCACCCCGCCCCGCTGCTGTTCCGCGACGGGACGGGCCGCGTACTGGACACCCCTGACGGCGTGCTGCTCGGCGCGACGTCCGGGGCCGCGTACGCCCAGGCGAGCGAGCAGCTCGCCATGGGCGACCTGCTGGTGCTCCACACCGACGGGCTGATCCCGCGGCGCATCCTGGACTCGGCCGACCCGGAGGACGGTGTCCGCCAACTGCTGGCGATGGCACCGCTGTTCGCCGAGGCCAGGTCCGCGCAGGACTGCCTGCGCATGGTGGCCGAGGAGTTCGGGGTGCCGGAGCGCGAGGACGACGCCTGTGTGCTGATCGCCAGGATCGGCTGACCGGCGGCAGGCGGCCGCCGGCCCGATCCCGCGGGCGGCCGCCGGCGTCCTCCGGTGATGGTTCTCCGTCGAGGACGGGCAGTGCTGATGAACGATCCACCCGGGGACAGACCCGGCCGGTTCGGCGGCTGGCCGGAGCTGTCCCGTGACGGCCGCTCAGGCCGGCATGACACCCTCTCCGCCGGGCGCCCTGCCCTTGCCCCGCTTCTTGGGCAGCGCCGTCTCGATCTCCTGGCGCAGGTCCTGGATGCGCGGGTCGCCGGCGTACCGGCCGGTGAGCCGGTACATCCCGCGCAGCCGGTCCCAGGTGCGGTGCGACGACGTCTGACCGATCGTCAGCAGTGCCAACCGGGCGTAGGTGTCGGCCTGTTCGGGGTCGTCCGCGATGAAGCAGGCGGAAGCGAGCGACAGGTAGTCGAAGATCATCGAGCGCTCGTGACCGCCGCTGCGCAGTTCGATCGCCTGCTTGGCGTGGATCTGCGCCTGCGCGGCGGCCGCGGGGTCGTGGTCGGCGAGGGTGCGGAACGCCAGGGCCTGCATGCCGTGCAGGTCCGCCTCGTCGAAGTTCTGCATCCAACTCGGCGGATCCACGTCGCGCCTGTCGCTCGCGAACAGGTCCTCGGCCTCGCCGAGGGTGCGCCGCATCGCCTGGCCGCGGCCCATGGACGCCTGCGCCCACGCCTCGATCGTGTGCAGCATCGCCCGGGTGCGCGGCAGGGCCTGTTCGCCGGAACCGGACACGGCCAGCTTCATCAGGTCCATGGCCTCGTCCGGCCGGCCCAGGTGGACCATCTGCCGGGCGGCTCTGGACAGCGCCTCGCCGGCGCGCGGCCGGTCGCCGCCCTCGCGCGCGGCGTGCGCGGCGATGACGAAGTACTTCTGGGCGGTGGGTTCCAGGCCCACGTCGTGCGACATCCAGCCGGCGAGCACCGCGAGGTTGGCGGCCACGCCCCACAACCTGCGCTGCAGGTGCGGAGGATGGCGGTAGGAGAGCATCCCGCCCACCTCGTTGAGCTGGCCGACCACGGCCTTGCGCTGCAGACCGCCGCCGCGGGAGGCGTCCCAGGCGCGGAACACCTCCACGGAGCGCTCCAGCGACTCGATCTCCTGGGAGCCGATGGGGGCCGCCTCGTAGCGGTCGTACGCGGCGGGCTCGGCGTCCATCGGATCGTCGAGCACCGGCGCGTCCGCCGCCAGGGCGGGGTCGGTGTGGAGCCAGTCGTACATGGCTGTGCTGAGAACGGTGCCGGAGGCGAGCGCGGCGCCCGCGCCCACCAGACCGCGTCGGTTGAGCATGAGGTCCATTCCCGTGAATTCGGTGAGGACCGCGGCGGTTCGCTCCGGCGGCCAGGGAAGGCCGTCTCCAGTAGGTTTCCTGCCTGTCTGCCGGCGCCGGTCGAACCCGAGATCCTCGATGGTCACGACACGGCCGAGGCGCTCGGTGAACAGCGCCGCCAGCACCTTCGGCACGGGCTCGCGCGGCGACTCGCCGGTGTCGATCCAGCGGCGCACCCGCGAGGTGTCGGTCGCCAGCTGCGGGTGGCCCATGGCCGCCGCCTGCCGGTTGACCAGCCGTGCGAGTTCGCCCTTGGACCAACCGGTGAGGCCGAACAGGTCCGCGAGTCTGGTGTTGGCCGGGTTCGCTTCGTCGTTCACGTCAAGCCCCCAGGTTCCTCGGCACTGTTGAGACTATTCCCCCCGACAATCGCCCCGCGACTATTCGCCAGGGTTCGCCAGGGTCCGCCAGATGGTCTGCCACCCGCGCCCGGGTGTCAGGTAGGAAAGCGCCACCCCGCCTCCGGTACCGCATTCCCCAGGGTGCGGTGCCGGGCCGGGAGTGGCGTCCCGAAGTCGTAGGCACACGAAGGGAACTGCTTCCTCTCATGTATTCGGCATCGTCCTCCGTGTCCGCCCCGCCCCGGCCCGCGTTCCCCAGCGTCGCGGAGCCGGTCCTCCGGCAGCCGATCCGGCGCCCCGCGACCGCCCTCCGGCGGGGCGGCGCAACGGGCTCCCATCCCCTCAGCGGGAGACTCGACTTGACCGGCCCTCAGGGGGCCCAGCTGCGCACCGCGGTCGCCGCGGTGCAGCGGATCTGCCCCGAGTTCACCCCTGTGCAGCTGCTGCGCCGCGGCGGCAGGACCGCCCTGCTGATCGGCACCTCCGGGCGGGCGCCAGCCGTGGCCAAATGCCTATTGGACCAGTCGCCGGCGTGGGCGGAACGTTTCCGCCACGAAATAGCGGCCTACCGCACGTTCGTCCGGCACCGCCCGCCGGTGCGGGTGCCGCGGCTGATCGCCGCCGATCCGGACAGCTGCGTCCTGGTGATGGAGCGCATGCCCGGACGCGTGGTCAGCCCGCAGCGCCACCCGGCGCAGGCACCCACCCGCGGCGACGTGCGCGCCGCCCTGCAGGCGTACTCCCGGATCGCCCTGTGGCGGCCACCGGCCGGCGCCTTCGACGCGCCGATCGACTACCCGTCGCGGATCAGCCGCTACCACGAACTCGGCCTGCTCACCGACCGGGACATGGGCGACCTGCAGAAGCTGCTGCACGGACTGGCGCATGTGCAGGGCCAGTTCTGCCACGGGGACGCGCTGCTGTCGAACGTCCTGCTGTCGCCGGCCGGGCCCTCGCTCGTCGACTGGGAGCACGCCGGCTGGTACCTGCCCGGCTACGACCTGGCCGTGCTGTGGTCGGTGCTCGGCGACGACCCGGCCGCGCGCCGGCAGATCAGCCAGCAGGCGCAGGCGGCGGGCCCGGCGGCCCGCGACGCCTTCCTGGTCAACCTGATGCTGGTGCTCACCCGGGAGATCCGCACCTACGAGACCGCGGTGCAGCGCACCATGCGGGCGCCGGGCCCGATCGCGCCGGGCGCCGCGGAGGCCGGGGAGGAGCAGCGCCTGCTGCTGCGCCGCCTGCACGACGACTGCGGGCTGGCCCGCCGGGCCGTCCGCGCGGCCGTCGGCACCCGCTGAGGGTGCCCGGCCCCGCGGCCGGGCCCTCGGCGCGGCCCGCGGACGGACCGGTTGGGGACGGGGTGCGGAAACGCGCGGCACGGGGGCCAGTGGTCCACACCAGTGACGCGCGGCTGGTCGGCGGCGCCGCCCGCGGAAAGTTGGCTGAAGCGGCGCTGACGTGGGAAGACACCGTCGTATACAGGTAGTTGACGGATGATCCGCGAGCCGATACCTGTGGGGTGCCGATCGACCGGTACCCCCTAGGAGGAGGCTGCTGTGCAAGGATCCGCTCCCCCGAACGACAGACGACGCGGGCGACGCCTGCCGCGGACCGTGACCGCCGTCGCGGCGACCGCCGCCCTGCTGCCCGTGTTCGGGACCGCGCACGCGGCCGAGCCCGCGCAGGACGGCGCCGCAGGCTCGCTGCAGCAGGCGTTCACCGCCGCCGCGCAGCAGTACCACGTGCCGCAGAGCGTGCTGCTCGGCGTCTCCTACATGGAGTCGCGCTGGGACAGCCACCAGGGCATGCCCAGCGTCACCGGCGGCTACGGCCCGATGCACCTGACGGACGCGCGCACCGCGATCGCGCAGTTCCCGCACGAGGCCCTGGGCGACGGCGGTGACGACGGACGCGGTGACAACTCCCGCCCGCTGATCACCAAGGCCACCGCCGAGGCCCCGGACGTCGCGGCGCTGCCCGCCGACCTCACCACCCTGGACCGGGCCGCGACGCTCACCGGCTCCAGCGCGGCCAGCCTGCGCGACGACGCGGCCGTCAATGTGAGCGGCGGCGCCGCGCTGCTGGCCGACACCCAGAAGTCCCTCGGCGAGTCGCTCAGCGCCGACCCGGCGGACTGGTACGCGGCCGTCGCCCGCTACTCGGGGGCGAGCGACGCGCAGACCGCCGCCTCGTTCGCGGACGACGTCTTCGACGTCATCAAGCAGGGCCAGGCCAGGACCACCGACAGCGGCGAGCAGGTGAAGCTGGCCGCCGACCCGGCGCTGGCGCCCGCCGCCGGCCAGGCGGCGCGGATCGGCCTGGTCAAGGGCAACGACGCGGGGACCGAGTGCCCGCCGGGGCTCGGCTGCGAGTGGGTGCCGGCGCCGTACGAGTCCCTGGGCACGGACCCCGGTGACTACGGCAACTACGACAAGGCGAACCGCCCGGCCGACCAGAAGATCGACACCATCGTCATCCACGACACCGAGGGCTACTGGGACACGGCGATGCAGCTGGTCCAGGACCCGACGTACCTGGCCTGGCACTACACCATCCGGTCCTCGGACGGGCATGTGGCCCAGCACGTGCTGACCAAGGACGTCGGCTGGCACGCGGGCAACTGGTACGTCAACTCCAAGTCCGTCGGCATCGAGCACGAGGGCTTCCTGGTCGATCCGGGCACCTGGTACACCGAGGCGATGTACCGCTCGTCCGCCCGGCTGGTGCGCTACCTGGCGGCGAAGTACGACATCCCGCTGAACCGCCAGCACATCCTGGGCCACGACAACGTGCCCGGCATCGCCCCCGCCTACATCTCGGGCATGCACACCGACCCCGGCCCGTACTGGGACTGGGCGCACTACATGGAGCTGCTCGGCGCTCCCCTGCACCCGACCGCGGGGCCGCAGGGCGGCGTCGTGACGATCGACCCCGACTTCGAGACCAACCAGCCGCTGTACACGGGCTGCGTCACGGCCGGCGACACCTGCCCGGCCTACGGCTCCGAGGCGGTACGGCTGTACACCGCGCCCAGTACGGACGCGCCGCTCGTCAAGGACATCGGCCTGCACGGCGCCAACGGCGCCAGCACCACCGGCGTCAACGACGTGGGCGCCCGGGCCTCCACCGGCCAGCAGTACGCGGTGGCCGACCGGCAGGGCGACTGGACGGCGATCTGGTACCTCGGCCAGAAGGCGTGGTTCTACAACCCGAAGGGCAACCGGACGGCCGTCGACTCCGCCGGCCTGGTCGTCACCCCGAAGGCGGGTCTGGCGAGCGTCCCGGTCTACGGCCGGGCCTACCCCGAGGCGTCGGCGTACCCCGCGGGCGTCCCGGTCCAGAGCATCCTGCCCATGCCGTACCAGATCCTGGCCGGCCAGCGGTACGTCGTCGGCAACGTGGTGCCCGGCGAGTACTACTACGCGGTCACGTACGACACGTCGCAGGGCCACCAGGTGGTGCGCGGCAAGGAGCTCTACTACGAGATCCAGCTCGGACACCGGATCGAGTACGTCAAGGCGAGCGACGTGACGCTGCAGCCGTCGACGGTGGGTGCGCCGCGCTGACGCGCGGCTGACCCGCGGGACGGGCACGGAACAGGGGCGCCACCGGATCCCTCCGGTGGCGCCCCTGGTGCGCCGGGGGGACGCTCCGCGGCTCAGCCTGCCTGGAACATGGCCGCGGGCAGCGGCTTCAGCAGCTGGTACAGGTCGTCGGTGATGGGCCGGTCCCAGGTGGCGATGGTCACCTGCACGCCGTCGCTGCGGTCGAACTGCGCGCAGGCGACCCGCGACTCGGAGATCTTGATCCGGCGCACGACGAGCAGCCCGTCGGCGTGCCACACCGGGGTGTCCTCGATCTCGGTCACCTCGACCGGCTCGTCGTTGCCGAGCGCGGCGAGCAGCTGGGCGACCTCGAACGGCACCTGGCCGTCCTCCAGCTCGCGGGCGGGCGAGCCGGGCGGCAGGTTGCCGATCAGCATCGCGGGGCCGCGGCCGCCGAACAGGTCGTAGCGCAGGTAGATGCCCTGGCAGCTGCCGTCGGGGCCGGGCAGCAGTCCGGCGCCCAGGTCGCCGGGCCAGTCACCGGGGTCCATCGCGAGGACGTCGAAGTCCGGCCCGGTGGGCGTGGCTGCACTACGGCGGCGGAGGAAGGACATGTCGCCATCGTACGGGTTCCCGCAGGCCGGCGGGACCGGCCGATCGCCCGCAACTGCTGCTGGGAGGGCGTGCGCGGACGGGGTGCGCGAGCGGCGTCAGGAGCGGTGTGCGCGCACGCCGGGCCCGCACGGCGGGCGGGCGGCCGCGCGCGGGCGGGTCACGCTCCGGGGCGGCCCACCGCGGGGGCGGTGCGGGGAGCGGTGGCCTGCCGCGGGAGGAGGGCGGCGATCTCGGCGCGGGCGCGCTCGGCGAGGCCGTCGGCGCCGCAGCGGACGGCGGCCGCCAGCCCGCGGTCCAGCTCAGCGACCGCCGCCGCGGTGGCGCCCGTGCGGCGCAGCGCGGCGCCGTGCGCGACCAGGGCGCAGGCGAGCTGGTAGGCCGACGGCGAGCCGGTGAGCCGCCGCACCGCCTCGGCCAGCAGCTTCAGCCCCTCGTCGGTGTCGCCGACCACCTCGGCGGCGACCCGCAGCGCGTGCCCGATCGAGGAGTCCGCGCCGAACTGCCGGGCGCGGGCCACCGCGTCCAGGGCGGTCGCCCGGGCCTGCTGAGGCGTGTCGTGCGCTTCGGCGAGCGCCAGGTCGAGCTGCCACGGGCACCACGCCGGGTTGCGCATCCCGCGCGGGTCGAGCCGCCGCCCGACGGAGGACAGCTCGGCCACGGCCTCCTGGTGCAGCCCGCGGGCCAGCAGCAGTTCGCCGTGCACGGCCTGCGCGTCGGGGAAGGTGACCGCCGCGGGGAACGGCTTGCGGAAGTCGTACGCGGCGGCCAGCGCCGTGGCCTCCTCGGTGCGCCCGCGGGCCAGCAGGATCTGGACGAGCACCGCGACGGAGTACCACTGCACCGGGGTGCCGCGTCCGACGCGGTCCGCCAGCCGCAGCCCGTCGCGGGCCAGTTCCTCCGCCTCGGCGAGCCGGCCGCAGCGGTACCGCAGGTAGCCGTGCAGCAGGTAGCCGAACGACAGGTGAGCGCCGCGCCAGCCCTCGCGCTCGAAGTCGGCGATACCGGTCTCGAACAGCTCCTCGGCCCGGTCGGGCCGGTCGGCGTAGACATACGTCATGGCCACCAGCACCGGCACCTCGAAGCCGCGGCTGTCGTCCGCCCACGGCAGCCCGCCCTCCAGGGCGCGGCCGGCGTGCCGCAGGACGGTGGAGGTGTGCTCGCCGCGCAGGGTGGCGTCCCAGGCGCGCAGGCCGATGATGTAGCGCTCGGTGAGGTCGCGGCCGGTGAGCCGGTCCGCGAGGCGGGTCAGCCGCCGCGAACGGCTGGGCGAGTCGGGCTCGTCGGCGCGGAAGGCGTCCCACATGAACTGCTCGGACTGCATGCGCAGCCGGGTGCGCGCGCTGGTCGCGGTGCGCGCGGCGTCGCCCACCACCTCGGCGGCCTCGCTGAGCCGGTCGCTGTGGGCGAGGCACTGGGAGAGCCGGAACAGGATGCCGTCCCGCAGCTCCGGGTCGTCGATCGGCTCTTCCAGGGCGGCGCGCAGGTGGTTGACCGTGGTGGACGGCTCCAGCAGCTGCGAGGAGCAGCCCAACTCGTACAGCACGGCCGCGCGTTCGTCGGGCGGCGGCGGTTCGCGCAGCGCCCTGGCCAGATGGCTGCGGGCCGCCTCGGGCGCGCCGGCCCGCAGCATCTCCCGTGCGGCGGAACGCAGTTGGTGGACCACCCACGGGTCGCCCTCGGGGTGGGTCTCCAGCAGGTGCCGGGCGGCGGCGGCCGGGCCGAGGCCGGCGTCGACGACCGCCCAGGCGGCCTGCCCGTGCAGCGCCACCCGCACCGCGTCGGGGATCGCCCGGTAGACCGCGGTGGCGATCAGCGGGTGGACCCATTCCAGGGTGCGGCTGCCGGTGAGGATGCGGGCCTCGCGCAGCCGGTCGGCGCAGTCGGCGGCGGTCTCCCGGCCGAGTCCGGCGACCGTGGCGGCCAGCGCCGGCTGGACCTCGGTGCCGAGCACCGCCGCCGCCCAGGCCAGGCGGACGGTGGAGGGGCCGAGCCGCTCCAGCCGGGTGATCAGCCCGGCGCCCTTGACCGCGGCGGCCAGGTCGCGCAGCAGATAGGCGCTGGTGCCGTCGGGGCGCAGCCCGCGGTCGAGCACCTTGGCGGTCAACTCGACGGCCTCGAAGGGGTTTCCGGCGGTGACCGCCCAGCACTCGCGGCAGAACGCGTCGTCGGCGTGCGCGCCGACCGAGTCGCGCACCAGCTGCCCGATGGCCGCCTCGGTGAGCGGCTCCAGGCCGATGGGACGGTGGCCGGCCCGGCCGGGCAGCCCGCGGAACGCGTCGGCTCCGGACGGGAGTTCGTCGGGCCGGTAGGCGACGACGATGAGCAGGTCGAGTTCGTCGGCGCGCGGGGCGAAGGCGGCGAGCCAGTTCAGCGACTGCGGGTCGGCCCAGTGCGCGTCGTCCAGCACCAGGACGGCGGGGGCGAGGTGCACGGCGAGATGGGTGAGCACCCAGTCCAGGCCGTCGCGCAGGCCCTGCGGGTCGGGGGCGGGACCGTCGGCGGTGCACAGGCCGAGGGCGGGGCCGACGATGCCGTACCAACTGCCCAGCGTCTCGCGGACTTCGGCGTCGGTGCCGCCGGCCAGCCGGGGCTGCAGCAACTGCCGGGCGACATGGAAGGCGACCTGCTGCTCCTGGTCGCCGCCGCGGGCGGACAGCACGGTGCAGCCGCGGGCCGCGGCCCGGGTGCGGACCTCGTTCATCAGGCTGGTCTTGCCGAGTCCCGCCGGTCCCGCTATGGCCAGCAGCCCGCCGCGGGCGGGGCCGTCGGTCCCGGTGAGAGCGGCCAACGCATCGTCCACCGCGGCGAGTTCGGCCTCGCGCTCCAGCAGCGCACGCCGGTTGCGCGCCTCGCGCTGCGCCATACGTCACCCCCTGCCGACGGCTGCCGCGTGCGCCGGGCGCACGCCCCTGCCGTACGGACATCTGTCCGGTGGCCTCACAGCGTACGCCGTCGGGTGCGGCGTGTAAGGGGGAACAGCCGTGCCGGTTCGCCCCTGGCAGAAGGCGGCTCGGCACGGCTCGGCCCCGACCCTCCCACGGCTCCCTTCTCCCCCACCACTGCGCTCCCGCGCCCTTCCCCCCCATGCGCCCCACGTGCGCCCCCCCTCGGCCCCGGAGCGTCGCCAAAGGGGCCGTCCGGGGGCCCGCCAGAGGCTGCGCCGGACCCGGCGGCCGGGGTCCCGCGTGCTGGGAGGCGGGCGTGCCGGACGGCGTGACCGCCGCGGGTCAGCCGGAGTCCGGCACCCGGTGGCGGGCGTGGTGCCGGGCGACGCGCGCCCGGTTGCCGCACGCCGGCTTGCACCACTCCTGGCGCGGATGGTCCTGCACGAAGTAGCGCACGCACCGGGGGGCGGGGCAGGCCCGCAGCCGCGCGCGGTCGGGCCCGGCGAGGAAGGTGGCGGCCGCATGGGCCAGGCCCGCCGCGAGGCGGTCGGCGGGACGTGCCGCACCTGCCGGTTCGAACCCGGCCCGCGGCGGCTCCCCTGACGGCCAGTCCAGGCGCGGCACGAGCGGCACTCGGCTGGCGGCCGCGTTGAGCGCGGCGAGGGCCGCCTCGGCGTCCGGCAGCCGTCCGGCGTCCGCCGAACTCGGCGGCCCGGGCAGCACGGCGCGGGCGAACAGCGCGCGCACGGCCGTCCGCACCGCGACGACCGCGGCCAGCGCCCCGGCGTCCGCCTCGTAGCCCGCGGGGACGAGGGCGGACGCGTGCTCGCGCGCCCAGCGGGTGAGCCCGGCGGGTTCGGCGAGGTCGTCGGTGACCCCGCCGTGCCCGTCGTGCCGGATGGTGACCGCGAGGGCCACGGCCAGATGATCAGCTGCCATGGACTAATGGTATCGTCAGCACACACCATTAACAGCGAGGGGGTGTCCGTGTCCGACCTCCGCGAAATCCTGCGCGGCATCGAGGTGTTCTCGGGTGAGCTGCCGGTGTTCGACCTCACCGATCTCCCGGCCGACCCGCACGACCTGTTCACCGAATGGCTGCTGGCCGCACTGCGGGAGGGGGTGCGCGAACCGCATGCGATGACCCTGTCCACGGCGGGCCCGGACGGCGCGCCGACCGCCCGGGTGCTGATCCTGAAGGACGTCTCCCGCGAGGGCTGGCAGTTCGCGTCCGGTTCCGGCAGCCGCAAGGGGCGCGACCTCGCGGCCCGACCGGCCGCGGCGCTCACCTTCTACTGGCCGCAGTCCGCCCGTCAGGTCCGGGTCACCGGCGACGTCACACCGGCCACCGCCGAGGACTCGGCCGCGGACTTCCTGGCCCGCTCCCCAGCGGCCCGCGCCGAGGCCCTGCTGGGCCGGCAGAGCGAGCCGCTGGCGGACCTCACCGAGCGCGACACCGCGGTGGCCGCCGCGACCGAGCGCATCACGGGCGACCCCGGCCTGGTCGCCCCGCAATGGACGCTGTACACGCTGCGCGCCCGCAGCGTGGAGTTCTGGCAGGGCGATCGCGAGCGCCGCCACACACGTGTCAACTACGTCCGCACGGACGACGGTTGGGATCGAGGACTGCTGTGGCCGTGACCACCACCGAACCGGCGGCGCTGCAACGCGCCCTGGCCGCCGGCCAGGACCGGCTCAGGGCCCTGCTGCCCGGCCTGACCGAGGAGGCCGTGCGCGCACCGAGCCCGCTGCCCGGGTGGAGCCGCGGCCATGTGCTCAGCCACATCGAGGGTGTGGGACTCGCACTGGCCCGGCAGGCGCGCTACGCGCAGCGCGGGCAGCGGATCGAGGTGTACGACGGCGGCCGGCCCGCCCGCGACGCCGCGATCGAGGCGGGACACCGGCGCAGCGCACCGCAGTTCACCGCGGCGCTGGCCGCCGCGATGGACGAGGTCGAGGCGTCGTGGGCGGCACTGGGCGCCGGCGACTGGGCGCGGCCGGTGCGCTACCGGGACGGCGTCCTGCTGGACGCGGGCCTCGCCTGGTGGCGCGAGCTGGAGATCCACACCGTGGACCTGGACCTCGGCCCCGCCTTCGCCGACTGGTCCGCGGAGTTCAGCGGGCACGTGCTGGAGTTCCTGGCCGTGCGCATCCCGCCGGACGTCCGGCTGACGCTCACCACGCAGGACGGCGAAGCCGTCTTCGGGCACGGCGGCGGCACTCCGGTGAAGGTGACGGGCACACTGCCGGATCTCGCGGCATGGCTGGCCGGGCGCCACCCGTCGGCCCCGCTGGGCGGGGACCCGCTGCCCCAACTCGGCCCCTGGCCGTAACACCACGCGCACAACGGGGAGTTCACGGACGGGATCCCCGTCCCGGCGGTTGCGGTGCGCCGGGACGGGACCCCTCGTCCGGGTCGAGCAACGCGGGCCCACCCCTGGGGGACGCCCGCGGGAGCCTCAGGTGAGGTCGAACTCGCCGTCGCGCGCGCCGAGGACGAAGGCACGCCACTCGGCGGGGGTGAAGATGAGGGCGGGGCCGTCGGGGTTGCGGCCGTCGCGCATGGCGATGTACCCCTCAACGAAGGCGATCTGGACGTCGCCCGAACCCTGGCTGCTGGACAGCCACTCCACGCCGGTCAGATCGATCTGCGGCTTCTTGCCGTTGGCCAACGGCTGCCCGATGGTGCTTTCGGCCACGTCCGCTCTCCTCCCACGTCGTCGCTCCGTCCAGCCTATCCGCCGCAGCGCCGGCGGGCGCAAGTTGCGCGAAGCCGCCCGCGACACCGCTCTTTCGGGTAGGGGGACGGCCCGGCACTGGCGGCACGGACCGTGCCTGGATCCGCCAACTCCCTTGTTTCGTCGGCCTGTTGGATCACCGGACGGCGTTCCGGCGGTCCGGGTAGGGTCGCGATCATGACCGATCATGATCACTTCAGCCGGGCCGGCGCCGGGCGCGAGTCGCCTCTCGCCCCCGGTCTGGATCCCGCCCGCACCGCCCTGGTGCTGATCGACCTGATGGAACGGATCGTGGCCTTACCGCTCGCCCCGCACCCCGGCCCCGAGGTCCTCGACACCTCGCTGGGCCTGGCCCGCGCCTTCCGCGCCGCGGGTGCCCCGGTGGTGGCGGTGCGGGTGCAGCGCCCCGGCGTACCGGAGCAGCCGGCGGGCAGCGGACTCGTCGCGGCCGTCGGGCAGGCGGCCGACGCGGTGGTGGTCAAGCACACCGTGGGCGCCTTCCACGACACCTGCCTGCACGACGAGTTGCGGCAGCGCGGGGTCACCACCCTGGTGGTGGCCGGGATCGCGACGAACATGGGCGTGGAGTCCACCGCCCGCGCCGCCGCCGATCTCGACTACCGGCTGGTCTTCGCCGAGGACGCCATGTCCGCGCTGACCGCGGCCGAGCACGACGCCTCCGTGCGCCTGGACTTCCCCCGCTTCGGCACCGTGGTGCGGTCGGCCGACGTGTACTTCGCCGGGACCTGACCGCACCCGGTCGGGTCCGGGGCGGCGGGGGACGATCCCGCCGCCCCTTCTTCCGCGCCTTCTGTACCTACTAGTATGTACACTGCTGCCATGGACACCGCGGAACGCCTGATCACCAGCACGCAGGAACTCCTCTGGGAGCGCGGCTACGTCGGCACGAGCCCCAAGGCCATCCAGGAGCGGGCGGGCGCGGGCCAGGGCAGCATGTACCACCACTTCCGGGGCAAGCCGGATCTGGCGGTCGCCGCGATGCGGCGCAGCGCGGCGGAACTGCGGGCCCAGGCCGACGCCGTACTCGCCGAGGGGGACTCGCCCGTGGCCCGGATCGGCGGCTACCTGGAACGCGAACGCGACCCGCTGCGCGGCTGCCGGGTCGGCCGGATGGCCATGGACCCGGACGTGATCGGGAGCGAGGAGCTGCTCGGGCCGGTCGACGAGACCTTCGCATGGCTGCGCGAGCGCCTCGCCGGGATCATCGCCGAGGGCGTCGCCGCCGGCGAACTGGCCCCGGAACTCGACCCGTCCGACACCGCCGCCACGGTGGCCGCCGTGGTCCAGGGCGGCTACGTGCTGGCCAGGGCCGCCGGCTCGCGCGAGCCCTTCGACCGGGCCGTGCGCGGCGCCGTCGCCCTGCTCGCCGCGGCCCGCCCCTGAACCTCCCGGCGGGGCGGGGCCGTTGGCCGCCCGCGTCCCGTCGAACCGCCTGACAGCCCGCGGCAGTCGAGAGCCGCACGCAAGTCCCCGACGCCCCGAGGGAGTCCGCCCGTGCACGCCATGAACTACCGCATCACCCTGCCCGCCGACTACGACATGGGGATCATCCACCGGCGCGTGGCCGCCAAGGGCCACCTCCTCGACGCCTTCCCGGGGCTCGGTCTCAAGGCGTACCTCGTGCGCGAGCGCGGTACGGACGGCTCACCTGTGAACCAGTACGCGCCCTTCTATCTGTGGAACACCGCGCGGGGCATGAACAGCTTCCTGTGGGGCCCCGGATTCCAGGCGCTCGCAGCGGACTTCGGCCGCCCGGCCGTCGAGTACTGGACGGGGCTCGCGTTCGAGCGCGGCCCCGCGGTCGACGCCGTGCCCCGGGCGGCGTCCCGCCGGGTGCGGCCCGTCGATCCGGCGGCCGACCCCGGGGCCGTGATCGCCGAGGCGGTGACGGCGCTGGCCGACCGGGCCGCCGCGCCGGGCGTGCACTCCGCGGCACTCGCGGTCGACCCGCGGCACTGGGAACTGGTCCACTTCACGCTCTGGCAGGACGCGGCACCGGACGAGCCGGGCGCCGACCGCTACCGGGTGCTCCACCTGTCCAGGCCGGAACTGGACTCCCTCCCCGCCGGGCGGCAGTGGTGAGCCGGCCGGCGCCGGTCGACCGCGAGGCCGGCTACCGGCTGCTCGGCGAACTCGCCGGGCCGGAGACGATCGAGGGCACCCTGGCCGGTCTCGAACGCCTCGCGCCCGGCTTCCCCGACTGGATCGTCACGTGCCTGTTCGGCGGCACCTACCAGCGCGAGGGGCTGGCCCTGCGGGACCGGCAGATCGCGACGCTGGCCGCGCTCACCGCGCTGGGCGGGGTGGAGCCGCAGGTGGACGACCATGTGCGCAACAGCCTGCGGATCGGGGTCGCCCCGCGGGAGATCGTCGAGGTGATGGTGCACCTGGCGCCGTACGTCGGCGTGCCCAAGGCGCTCGCCGGACTGCGCGTGGCCGCCGCCGCCTTCGCGGACCTGGACACCGGCCCGGACACCGGTGTCGATGCCGACCTGGACACCGGCCTCCCGGAGGACCCCGCATGAGCACCACCCGTACCGCCCCCGCCGCGCCCGCCTCCCCGGCCGTCCGCACGGTCCTCGGTGACATCGCGCCCGCGGAGCTGGGGGTCTGCGACGCGCACGACCACCTGTTCTTCGCGGTGCCGATGCTGGCCGGCCAGGAACTGGACGATCCGGCGGCCGCGGAGGCCGAACTCGCTTCCTTCCGGGCCCTCGGCGGTGCCGCGCTCGCGCAGTGGACGCCGTTCGGCCTGGGCCGGATGGCCGCCTCGCTGCCCGCCGTGTCCCGCGCGGCCGGGGTGCACGTGATCGCCGCGACCGGACTGCACCAGGCCGCGCACTACGACCCCGAGGTGCTGGGGCGCCTCGACGGCCTGGGCGAACACGGTCTGGCCGCGTTCTTCACGGCCGAGCTGACCGAGGGCCTGCTCGACGGCGACGACCCCGGGGGCCCGCGCGGCACCGCCAGAGCCGGGATGATCAAGGTGGCGGGCCTGTTCCACGGCCTGGACGCGTACACCCGGCGGGTGATGGCGGCCGCGGCCGAGGCCCACCACGCGACGGGGGCGCCGATCGGCGTCCACCACGAGATGGGCACCGCCGCGGTGGACGTCCTCACCCTGCTGCACGACGCGCTGGGGGTGCCGGCGACGAGCATCGTGCTCGGCCATCTGAACCGCTTCCCGGACTCCGCCATCCACCGCGAACTCGCCGCCTCCGGTGCCTTCCTGGCCTTCGACGGCCCGTCGCGGGCCCATCACGCCACCGACTGGCGGCTGCTGGAGTGCCTGGAGGAGCTGGCCTCGGCGGGGCACGCGGGGCAGTTGCTGCTCGGCGGGGACACCACGTCCGCGCCGGGCCGTGCCGCCACCGGGGGCGGTCCCGGCGTCCCGTTCCTGCTGCGGGTGCTGCGGCCGAGGATCGCCGCGGCCCTCGGCGAGGAGACGGCGCGGGCGGTGTTCGTCGACAACCCCGCCCGCGCCTTCGCCGTGGACTGGCGCCGGCCGTAGGCGGCGCCCGCGGGGGCCGGGCCGGCGCCGCACCGCCGCCACGGGGGCGGCGGACCGGTATTCGCTGGCCCGTTCCCGCGGCTCCGCCTACCGTGGCCCCCATGCCCACCCAAGTGATCATGCTCAACGGCGGTTCCAGCTCGGGGAAGAGCACCATCGCCCGCCTCCTGCAGGACCTGCTGCCCGACGCGTGGCTGACGTTCGGCGTCGACACGCTGGTCGACGCCATGCCCGAGCGGCTGCGGGTCACCGGCGCAGAGGACTCCGACGGGGGCGGCATCGGGTTCACCGAGGACGGCGGGGTCGTCACCGGCGACGAGTTCCGGCGGCTCGACGAGGCATGGGCGCTGGGCGTGGCCGCGATGGTCCGGGCCGGGGTGCCGGTGGTGGTGGACGAGGTGTTCCTGGGCGGCCCGCACTCGCAGGCGCGGTGGCAGGGCGCGCTGGCCGGGCTCGACGTGCTCTGGGTCGCGGTCCGCTGCGACCCCGACGTGGCGGCGGCCCGCGAGGCGGCCCGCGGCGACCGCGTCACCGGGATGGCTGGCCTCCAGGCCGAACTGGTGCACCGCGGCGTCCAGTACGACATGGAGGTCGACACCAGCCGCCGCGACGCAGCCGGTTGCGCCCGGGACATCGCCGCCCGCGTCACCCGTTGACCGCGCGCCGCGGGCCGGGGGGCGTCGACGGGAACCTGGGTCGTCCCGGCGTCAGATCACCGTGTCCGGAAGGGACTTGAAGAAGAACGTGGTGGGCCGCAGCATTCCCTGCGGGTCTGCGGCGTAGTCCGGAACGGTGCCGATCGGCGTCCAGCCCTCGGCCCGGTAGAGGCGGTCGGCGGCGCTGCCGGTCTGCGTGTCGAGGATGAGCAGCCGCACCCCGTCGCCCCAGGCGGACGCCTCGGCGGTCCGCAGCAGCATCCGGCCGAGGCCCTTGCGGCGGGCGTCCCCGCGCACCAGCAGCTTGGCGATCTCCGCACGGTGGCCGGCGTTCGGCGAGTCCGGGCGGTGCACCTGGACGGCGCCGCACACCGTCGCCTCGTGGTCGTACGCCGCCCAGATCTCGACGTGCCCTGCGGCGACGGCCGGTGCGAGCGCCTCCCACCAGGCCGCGCCGGTGCGGGCGTCGAGGGGGCCGTGGAAGCCGACGGAGGCGCCCGATGCCACGGCGTCGGCCAGCAGCGTCGCGAAGCCGGCTGCCTGTGCGCGCAGTTCACCGGCGGTGACGCGGACCGGCACGAACGGCGCCGGCGGTTCGGGGTCGGCCATCGGCGGCCGGCCGAGGAACTCCCGTACGGCGGTGAGGAATTCGGCGGGCCGCTCGTCGTGGACCATGTGCCCGCCCTCGATGGTGGTCAGCCGCGCGCCGGGGATCGCCGCCGCGACCCGGGCCAGTTGGTCCTGCGGGACGTGGCTGCGCGGGCCGCCTGCCACGACCAGGGTCGGCGCGGTGATCTCGGCGAGGCCGTCGAGGTGCCGCGGCGGCGGGGCGTTGCGCTGCACGGCGACGGCGGGCACCACCCGCCAGTCGTACGGCGTCGGGCCGTCCGGCGCGGCGGGCACGGGCCGGGGCGGATCGGCCGGGAAGGGCATCGGCCCCTCTTCGAGCACCATCCGCCGCACCGCCTGCGGCCGGTCCATGGCGACCAGCGAGGCGACGATGGTGCCCAGCGAGTGCCCGACCAGCGTGACGGTGTCCAGGTGCAGCGCGTCCAGCAGCGCCAGCACGTCGTCCCGCATCGACTCGAACGCGTAGGCGCCCGGGTGGCCGCTCTCGCCGTGCCCCCGCAGGTCCACCGCGAGCGTGCGCCATCCGTCGGCGGCCAGCGCGGCGGCGACCGCCCGCCACGAACTCCGGTCCTCCCCCAGCGCGTGCAGCAGCATCACCGGCGGACCGTCCTGCGGGCCACCGGCCTCGCAGGCCAGGAGCACGCCGTTCACCTCGTACGTGGAGACCTCACCCATGCGCCGAGCCTAACCGCGCAGGCCACGGCGCATGCGGAGGTTCGCCCAGGGCCCAACCGCGGCCCGTCGCGCCCCTCACGGCCCCGCGTTCTCCGCCCGGTGCACCGAGGCCCTGGCCCCGCACGCGGAGAGGGCCACGCGATCGGAGCCGGTCAGAGCTGCTCGGGGCCGTCGGCGGCCAGGGCGGCGATCCGGCCGCGCAGCGCCCGCGCCTCCTCGGTGCGGCCGAGGTGTTCCAGGCAGTGCGCCTCGTCGGTGCGGCTGACCAGCGTGTCGGGGTGGGCGGGGCCCAGCAGGCGCTCCCGGGCGTCGGCCACCTCCCGGTAGACGGTGAGCGCCCCGGACCAGCGCCCGAGCCAGCCCATGGCCACCGCGGTCTCCCGCTTGCCGGCGAGCGTGTCCGGGTCGGCCGGGCCGAGCACCCGCTCCCGGATGGCGGCGACCTCGCGGGCCTCGGCCAGCGCACGGTCCCACTGGCCGACCAGTCCCAGGCTCACCCCCAGCGCGTGCCGGGCGCGGAGGGTCTCCGGGTCGGCGGAGCCGGCCGTGCGGGTGCGGGCGGCGACCAGGTCCTCGAAGAGCACGAGCGCCTCGTCGCTGCGGCCGAGCCGGCCGAGGCAGATCCCGGCCTCGTAGCGGGCGGCCAGCGTGTCGGGGTGGTCGCCGCCCAGCACGCGGGCCCGTATCTCGCCGACCTCGCGGTAGGTGTCCAGGGCGTCGCCCCAGCGGCCGAGCCGGCCGAGCGCGTAGCCGACCTCGACCCGGGTGAGCAGGGTGTCGGGGTGGTCGCCGCCCAGCACACCCGTGCGGGTGACGGCCACCGCGGCGGCCGTGGAGTACGCCTCGTCGGCCCGGCCCAACTGGCCGAGGTTCACCGCCAGGTTGTGCTTGCACTGCAGGGTGTCGGGGTCGTCCGCCCCCGCGGTGCGCTCGCGCGCGGCGAGCACCGCCGCGTACTCCCGGTGGGCCTCCATGTGCCGGTCCAGGCGGCCGAGTTCGAAAGCCGCCTGGTGCCGGGCGGCCAGCGTGTCGGGGTGGTCGGGGCCGAGCACCCGGCCGCGGACCTCGGCTATCCACCGGTACAGGCGCAGGGCCTCCTCGGTGCGCCCGAGGCGGGTCAGGCAGTAGGCGGCCTCGTGGCGGCCGGCCAGCGCCGCCGGGTGCTCCGCGCCCTGGACGCGGTCGCGTTCCGCGCACACCGCGATGTGCAGGTCGTACGCCTGCTGCCAGTTGCCGACCCGGCCCAGGTCCGCGGCCTCGGCCTCGCGGGCGGCGAGCGCGTCGAGCACCTCGGGGCCGGCCGCGGCGGCCATCGTGCGGGTGGACCAGGCGCCGGTGAGTTCGTGATGCGGCACGGCCGACGGCCGCTGCACGCGGGTGGACCTGGCGAGCGAACCGGTGCGCAGGTTGCGCGCCCAGTCCGGCAGTTTGGCCGCCCGGCGCCCGGCGGCGGCCGCGGCCACCCCGGCGGCGCGCATCGCCTTGAGCCGCCCGCCGACGTCCGCGGCGTCCTGGGGCCGCGCCTCGGGGTCCTTGGCGAGCAGGTCCAGGATGAGGCGTTCGAGGTCGGCGGGGAGTTCGGGCCGCTTCACGCGCGGCGGCTCGGGCAGGGTGTCGCGGTGCCCGACCAGGATCGACCACGGGTCGCCGAGGTCGAACGGCGGTGCGCCGGTGGCGAGTTCGTAGAGCACGCAGCCCAGCGAGTACAGGTCGCTGCGGTGGTCGACCTCGGAGGCGTCGATCTGCTCGGGCGACATGTAGTGCGGCGTGCCCATCGCCATGTTGGTGCCGGTGAGGCGGGAGGTGAAGCCGATGTCGTGCCCGAGCCGGGCGATGCCGAAGTCGCAGATCTTCACCGCGCCGTCGGTGAGCCGGATGATGTTGGCCGGTTTCAGGTCCCGGTGGACGATGCCCTGTTCGTGGGTGTACGCGAGCGCGGCCGAGACCTGCTCGGCGATGTCGGTGATGTCCGGGACGGGCAGCGGGTGGCGCTGCGCGTCGTCGAGGACCTGCAGCAGGTTGCGGCCGTCGAGCAGTTCCATCACCAGGTACAGCACGCCGTCGTGCTCGCCGAAGTCGTGGACGACGGTGATGCCGCGGTGCTGCAGCGACGCGGCCACCCGGGCCTCGCGGCGGAACCGCTCCTGCAGGATGCGGGTGAAGCCGGCGTCGCCGGTGTGCCCGGCCGTGGGCTTCAGGCACTTCACGGCCACCCGCCGGCCCAGGGACTCGTCGAGGGCGCGCCAGACCTCGCCCATGCCGCCGCGGCCGATGAGTTCGTGCAGCCGGTAGCGGTTCTGTACGAGGGCGCCGTTGCCTGAGGTGCCGCCGCCGGTGCCGTTGCCGGACGACGCGGACATGCCGGCGCCCGGACCGGCGTTCACGGCCTCCGCCTTCGCGTCCGGTTCCCCGGGACGTCCGGCCTGTGCTGAGTGTGGATGTTGACGTTGATGGTCTGGATGCCCTGCCTGTCCCGCCGCCATTGCGCGCCGCCGCCCCCGGTACGTTTCGGTGCTTCCCCGGGTCCAGTATGGCCGCGAGCGCCCGAAGGGGGGACAGCGGATCAGGGCACAACGGTCGCGGAGGCGGGCAGACGGCGCGCGGAGGGGTGCGTGCCGGGCCCCAGGCGCCCGACGGCCTTGAGGATGTGGCCGGGCGGCAACTGCCAGCGCAGCGTCGCCGGTATGGTTCGCAGCAGCCGCCCGCCGGCCCGCAGCCGCCGGTCGACCGACGCCTCCGAGGGCGGCGTACGGCCGTACAGCTCGTGGGCGAACGGCGGCAGGGCGGCGAACGCCGTGCCCGCGACGGACTGCCACAGCGCCAGGCGGGCGGGCAGCAGCAGCCGCGGTACCGGTGGGGACTTGAGGAAGCGGACCACCTCGAACGCCTCGGGCGTGGCGGCCAGGTCCGGCCGGACCTTCTCGAAGTAGCGGGCGAGTTCCGTGCTGTCGGCGGGCACGTCCGCCGGGTCCAGGCCGACCAGCCGGGCGGCCTCGCGCTGCTCGTCGACGTAGGCGTCGGCGTGCGCGTCAGTGAGGGGGAAGCCGGAGCGGCGGGCGACGTGCAGGTACGAGTCGATCTCGGCGCAGTGCACCCACAGCAGCAGGTCGGGGTCGTCCACCCCGTACCGCTCCCCGGTGTCCGGGTCGACGGCGGACAGCCGGCGGTGGATGCCGCGGATCCGGGCGCCGGCGCGTTCGGCCGCGAGCGTGGTGCCGTAGGTGATCTCGCCGACGAAGGAGGCGGTGCGCAGCAGGCGCCCCCAGGCGTCCTTGCGGAAGTCGGAGTTCTGCGTGACGCCGCGGACCGCGCGCGGGTGCAGGGCCTGCAGGTACAGGGCGCGCACGCCGGCGATCCACATGACGGGGTCGCCGTGCATCTGCCATGTCACCGAGTCGGGCCCGAAGAGCCCGGGGTCCGCGTCACGCATCCCTGCCTCCCTCGGTGCCTACCGTAGTCTCCGGCCCTCCCCTCGCGGAGCCCCATCCCAGCCACCCGCCATCCGGCGCGGCCCCCCGCCCACCGGCCCGCCGGTCCGGCCACGAACCGGGACGCCCCCGGAGCGCCGCCGCCGGCATCCGCCTCACCGCGGGGCACGCCCTGCCCCCGAAGGTCCCTTGCCGGGTGCCCGGCACGTTGTGGCTGGTCGCGCAGTTCCCCGCGCCCCTTCGGAACTCGGGCTGCCCCCGGGGGCGCGTTGCCGTCGACCGGCCCACCCGCCTGGGCGCGGAGTTCCCCGCACTCCTGGAGCATCGCCCCTCCGGGGCGGGAATCCGGGCTGCCCCCCGGGGTGCGTTGCCGGGTGCTCGGTGCGTGGGTGGCTGGGCGCGGAGTTCCCCGCGCCCCTCGGCAACCGGGGTGCCCCCGGGGGTACCTCGCCGTCTGCGACGCGCGTGCATGGCTGAGCGCGCAGTTCCCCGCGCCCCCATGGGTGACCCTAGGCCCATTCCTCCCGCAGACGGGGCCGGCCCGGGAGGGGACGGTGCGGGAGTGTCCCCGCAGGAACTGTGCATCCACCCGGCCCACTTCACGGAAAAAGGTGCACGCACAGTTCCGAGGAGACACTCCCGTGGCGGCCCCGACCCCACCCACCGAAGGTGCACCGCCAGGGGCGCGAGGTCCCCCAGCGCTTCGCCTGGGAGGTACCCCCAGCGCGACAAGCCACAACGAGACCAGCAGACGGCCACGCGCAGCGAGAGGCAGCCCGGACCCCGCAGGGGCGCGGGGAACTGCGCGACAAACCACGACGAGGCGGCACACGGCGATGGCGCCCAAGGGGCAGAACGCACCCCGGACCCGGCGGATCGAAAGGCGCACCCGGACGGTGGCCACGTACCGCGCCGCGCAGGCAGGGAGTGTGCGAAGGTGACAAGTGGCCGCACCGTCACGGCCAGGAGAACTGGTGGCGACGCCGAGCGTCGCCCAAAAGCCCGGCGAGAGGATGCTGAGCGATGCGCATCGCGGTAGCAGGCGGGACGGGCACAGCCGGACACCCCCTGGCCGAAGCACTGACCCGCCGCTCCCACGAACCAGTGATCATCGCCCGCTCCCGCGGCATCGACCTGCTGACCGGCCGCGGCCTGGACGCCGCGCTGGAGGGCGTCGACGCGGTGATCGACGTGTCGAACATCGAGACCCTGAGCCGCAGGAAGGCCGAGTCCTTCTTCGCGACCGCCGGCCAGAACCTGCTCGCCGCAGGCGAGAGGGCGGGCGTCCGCCACCACGTGCTGCTGTCCATCGTCGGCATCGACAAGGTCGCCATGGGCTACTACAGGGCCAAGCTGCTCCAGGAGAAGGTCGTGCGCACCGGCCCGCTGCCGTGGACGATCGTCCGCGCCACGCAGTTCCACGAGCTGCCGCAGCAACTGCTGAAACGGACCCCCGGCCCGCTCGTGCTGGTGCCGCCGATGGCGACGGAGCCGATCGCGGTGCGGGAGGTCGCCGAGGCTCTGGTGCAGGTGGCCGAGGGCCCGCCCCAGGGCATGGCCCCGCAGCTCGCCGGACCCCGGGTGGAGGACATGGCGGACCTGATGCGCCGGCTGCTGCGGGCCCGCGGCAGCCGCCGCCTCGTGCTGTCACCGCGGCTGCCGGGTGCGGTCTTCTCCGCGATGGCCAACGGCGGGCTGCTGCCCACCGAGACCGGCGCCCGCGGCACCCAGACCTGGGACGAGTGGCTCGACGAGGCCCCCCGCTGACCACCCCGCCGAGGCGCCGGCACGGACCACGTGCCCGGCCGACCGCCGCCCGCGGCGGCCCTGGGCCCGCCCGTCAGCCCCAGATCGCCTGCGCGATCGCGTCGCCGGTGAAGGCGGCCCCGAGCCCCGCGGCCACGCTCCCGATCACGTTGGCCGCCGCGTAGAACCCGGCTCCGTCCTCGGCGAGCCGCAGCGTCTCGTAGGAGAACGTCGAGTACGTGGTCAGCGCCCCGCACAGCCCCGTCCCGATGAGCAGCTGCACGTGCGGGGACGCGGCGCCCGCGCTCGCCGCGCCGAGCAGCAGGCCCAGGATCGCGCTGCCCACCACGTTGACGGCGAAGGTGCCCCAAGGAAAGACGCTGTCGTGCCGGCCCTGGACGGTGCGGTCGGTGAGGTAGCGCAGAGGGGCGCCGACCATGGCTCCGGCGATCACCAGCAGCCAGTTCACCGCTGCCCCTCCCCGTCCTGCCCGCCGGCGGCAGCGCCGCCGGATCCGCCGCGCCCGGTGTAGCGGATCACCTCGCAGGGGTCGAGGACGACCAGGCCCTCGGTGACCAGCTCGTCCAGCTCCGGCAGGAACGCGCGGATCCGGTCCTCGGTGTCGATCACCACGACGGCGACCGGCAGGTCCTCGCTGAGCGACAGCAGCCGGCTGGTGTGGATCCGCGACGACGCGCCGAAGCCCTCGACGCCGTGGAAGACCGAGGCGCCGGCCAGTCCGGCCCGGTGGGCGCGGTGCACGATCTCGGTGAACAGCGGCTTGTGGTGCCAGGTGTCGCTCTCGCCGATCAGGACGGTCAGGCGCATTGCGGGGCCGGTGAGTCTCACTTCTGCCTCCAGGCGACGACGCGGCGGGTCGCGGTCGCCGCGGCCCACACCGAGCCCAGTGCGGCGACCACGGTGAGGGCGAGGTAGGCCAGCGCGGTCCGCGGGTGCCCGCCGTCGGCCAGCCGCTGCACGTCGGTGGCGTACGTGGAAAAGGTGGTGAACCCGCCGAGGACGCCGGTGCCGAAGAACGGCCGCACCAGGCGGTGCGCGGCCCACACGTCGGTGATGACCACCATGAACACGCCGATGACCGCGCAGCCGACGGCGTTGACCACCAGGGTGGTCCAGGGGAAGGTGCCGGCCGCCGTGTGCCAGGCGAGCGCCGCGCCGTACCGGGCGCAGGCGCCGATCGCGCCGCCGGCCGCGACCACGGCGACCACCGGGCCCTGGCCGGGGCGGCGCAGGCGGCGCTGGGCGGGCAGCGAGGACTTCGGGTGCAGGGGGTCGTCGACCATCGGGGTCGGTGAGTCGGCCACGGGCTCTCCTACTCGCAGGACAGGGCATGCCGAAGCGTGCCTCTCGCAAGCAGGGACCGTTGGCGGCCGGAATGCCGCGGTTCGGGTACGGCGGGCCCCACCGCCGCGCGGCGCGCCGCAGGGCGCCCGCACCGCCGATCTTACCCGGTCGGCCGCGTCCCACGGCCGCGCTGCGCCCGGCGTCCGTGACGGGTGTCACTCGCCGACCGATACTGGAAGATGTGCAGGTCTCCGTGCGGCACCCGTCCCACCAGGAGGTACTTCTCATGAAGATGCTGATCAACGTCCCCGAGACCGTGGTACCCGACGCCCTGCGCGGGTTCGCCGCGGCCCATCCGGATCTCACCGTGGACGTCGAGCACCGGCTGATCGTCCGCAAGGGAGCGCCCTACGAGGGCAAGGTCGGTCTGGTGTCGGGCGGCGGGTCGGGGCACGAGCCGCTGCACGGCGGATTCGTCGGGCGGGGGATGCTGGACGCGGCGTGTCCCGGCGAGGTCTTCACCTCCCCGGTGCCCGACCAGATGGCCCGTGCGGCCGCCGCGGTGGACAGCGGGGCGGGCGTGCTGTTCATCGTGAAGAACTACACCGGTGACGTGCTGAACTTCGACATGGCCGCCGAGCTCGCCGAGGACGAGGGCGTCCAGATCGCCAAGGTGCTGGTCAACGATGACGTGGCGGTGACCGACAGCCTCTACACCGCGGGCCGCCGCGGCACCGGCGCCACGCTCTACGTGGAGAAGATCGCCGGCGCCGCCGCCGAGGAGGGCGCACCCCTGGACCGGGTCGCCGCGCTCGCCCGCCAGGTCAACGAGTCGTCCCGCAGCTTCGGCGTCGCGCTGACCGCGTGCAGCACCCCCGCCAAGGGCGGCCCGACCTTCGATCTGCCGGAGGGCGAGCTGGAGTTGGGCGTGGGCATCCACGGCGAGCCGGGGCGTGAGCGGCGCGCGATGATGACGTCCGGCGAGATCGCCGACTTCTCGGTCGACGCGATCCTGGAGGACCTGCGCCCGGACGCGCCGGTGCTGGCGCTGGTCAACGGCATGGGGGCGACCCCGCTGCTGGAGCTGTACGGCTTCGCCGCCGAGGTGCACCGCGTGCTGGCCGAGCGCAAGGTGTCGGTGGCCCGTACGCTCGTCGGCAACTACGTCACGTCGCTGGACATGGCGGGCTGCTCGGTGACGCTCTGCCAGGTCGACGAGGAGCTGCTGCGGCTGTACGACGCGCCGGTGGCGACGCCGGGCCTGCGCTGGGGCGCCTGAGCTCCGCGCCGGTCCGCACCGCACCACCGCGCACCACCCCGTTCCACCGCACGACCTGCACGCCGTGCCTGCGCGCCCCCGCGGCCCGCAGGCCGCACGACCGGCCCGACCGGCTCGACCCGCACGGCACCCGCGGAAAGGCACCGTATGAACGCGCTCCCTGAAGGCGGCTCCCCGATCGACGCGGCGTTCGTCCGCCGCTGGCTGGACGCGGCGACCACCGCCGTCGACCGCGAGGCGGCCGCCCTGACCCAGCTGGACTCCCCGATCGGCGACGCCGACCACGGCACGAACATGCGCCGCGGCTTCGTCGCCGCGCGCACCGCGGTCGAGCAGGAGCCGCCGGACACGCCGGGCGGCGTGCTGGTGGCCGTGGGCCGGCAGCTGATCTCGACCGTCGGCGGTGCCTCCGGCCCGCTGTACGGGACCCTGCTGCGCCGCGCGGGCAAGGCGCTCGGTGACGAACCGGCGGTCACCACGGCGCAGTTGGCGGACGCGCTGCGCGCCGGCGTCGAGGGCGTCGGCCAGCTGGGCGGTGCCGCGCCGGGCGACAAGACGATGCTGGACGCGCTGATCCCGGCCGTCGACGCGCTGGCGAAGGCCCTGGACGCGGGCAGCGGCACCGCGGACGCCCTCGCCGCGGCCGCGACGGCGGCCGGCGAGGGGGCCGAGGCCACCACGCCGATGCGCGCCCGCAAGGGCCGGGCCAGCTACCTCGGCGAGCGCAGCATCGGCCACCAGGACCCGGGCGCGACGTCGTCCGCCCTGCTGGTCACCGCGTTCGCGGACACCGCCCGGGAGGTCGGCGCATGACCCCGCCCGCCGCTCCCGGCTCCCCCTCCCCGTCATCCGACCCGCGGGGCGCGGGGTCGTCCGCTCCCCTGGTCGGTGTCGTCCTGGTCTCGCACAGCGCGTCCGTGGCCCGGTCGGTGGCCGAGCTGGCCGCGGGCCTGACCGGGGGCGCCGCCGAGGTGCCGGTGGCCCCGGCCGGCGGCGGCCCGGACGGCGGCCTCGGCACCAGCTCCGACCTGATCGCCTCCGCCGCCCGGTCGGTCGACCGCGGCGTGGGCGTGGCGGTCATCGCGGACCTGGGCAGCGCCGTGCTCACCGTCAAGGCGCTGCTGGCGGATGATGAACTGCCGTCCGGGGCACGCCTGGTGGACGCTCCGTTCCTGGAGGGGGCGGTCGCCGCGGTGGTCTCCGCCTCGGCCGGGGCGGACATCGACGCGGTCGCCGCGGCGGCCGGGGAGGCGTACGACTACCGCAAGGCCTGACGGCCGGCACCGCTCGTGCCGGCGACCGCGGGGTCCGGCGCCCGTAACGCCCGTACGCCCTTGGGCCGGCGGGCACGTGAACGGGCCCCCTCCGCCGTGGCCGGCGGAGGGGGCCCGGTGCGAGCGGGCGGTCAGCGCCCGTAGGCGAGCAGGGCGCGGACCATGCGGCAGGTGATGTCGGACGGCGGGTGCACGCCGATCAGCTCGGCGGTGAGGCGTATCCGGCGGTTGCCGGCCTGGGCCGGCTCGTAGACCCCCGAGTCGAGCAGGGCTATGACCAGGCGCATCGTCTTCAGCCGGCGGTTGTGCGCGATGTACCACTCGCGCGGCAGCCCGGCCGGCAACGGCTTCTTCGGCAACGACATCGGCATCGGCAGGGACATCGGCAGGGGAAGTACGGCAGCAGCCATCGGCATCCTCCAGAGGCGTCGGCCAACCCTCTCGAACACTCTCGATTTTACCGCCAAGCACTGACAAAGTCCGCAGGCCATCGAGGGGTTGAGAGTCCGTCAGCACCGCTCGCGCGGCCGTCATCCGCAACGGCCGCCGTGGCGGGCTCGCCGCGCCCAGGGACACCGCTCGCACTCCCGCCGGATCACCGCACGAGGGTGCGTTCCAGCCGCCGCAGCGCCAGGACGGTGGCCAGGGCGCCGAGGACCAGGAGGTAGCCCGCGGCGACCGCGACCCGGGCGTCCACCGTGCCGAGGGCGGGCTCCCGGATCAGCTCGATGCTCTGGTACAGCGGCAGGCACTCCACCAGCACCTGCACCGGGCGGGCGTAGACGCCCAGCGGGTAGAAGGTGGTGGCGAACAGGAACATCGGCAGCATCACCAGTTGGATCAGCTGGAAGTCCTGCCAACTGCGCAGGTACGTCACGACGGCCAGCCCGGCGGCCGCGAAGGCGAACGCGATGAGCAGCGCGCCGGGCAGCATCAGCACCGCCCAGGCCGAGTGGACCAGGCCGAACGCCGCGACGACCGCGCCGAACACCACGGTGACGGCCGTGCCGCGCAGCAGCGCCCACAGCACCTCGCCGACCGCAACGTCCCTGACCCGCAGCGGCGTTGCCAGGATCGAGTCGTAGGTGTGCAGCATCCTCAGCTTGGCGTAGAGGTTGAACGTGGTCTCGTTCATGGCGCCGTTCATCGCCGCCGTGGCCAGCAGCGCGGGGGCGACGAACTCGACGTAGCTGACCGAGGGGTCGCCGAGGCCCGGCACGTGGCCGACCAGGGCGCCGATGCCCACGCCCATCGACAGCAGGTACAGCAGCGGCTCGAAGACCTCGGCGAGCAGCAGGTACCAGGTGTGGCGGTGGATCACGAGGTTGCGTTCGACCAGGGTGACCGGGCCGGCCAGGCCCGGCTTCCTCAGCAGCGCGGTGAGCACGTCGCTCCTTTCAGCGGTGCAGCCGGCGGACGTACCGGCGGCCGGCCCAGGCGGTGCCGGCGGCGGCGAGCGCCAGCAGGTAGGCGAGGTGGACCGCGGCCGCGCCTGGGTGCAGGGTGCCCAGCGCGGTGACGCGGGTCAGCGCCACCCCTTGGTACAGCGGCGTGCACTCGGCGATCGGCCGGGCCCAGCCGGGGAGTTGGCCGATCGGGAAGAAGGTGCCGGAGAACATGTACAGGGGCATCACCACGAACCGGTAGAGGCCGTTGAGCCGGCTCTGCCGGTCGACGGCGACCGCCCAGGCCATCAGCGGCGCGGCGAACGCGAGCCCGGTGAGCAGCACCGGCCCGGCGGTCAGCAGCGCCCGGAGCGGGCCGACGACGCCGAACGCGGTGACGACGGCGAGGAAGAGCATCCCGCTCAGCAGGACCCGGAAGGCCACGAACAGCAGGTGCCCGGCGAGGATGTCGCCGGGGCGCATCGGAGTGGCCGCCGCCGCGGGGTAGTTGCCCTGCGGCCCGGCCGACTGGACGACCGGGAAGGCGCCTTCGATGAAGCCGTTCTGCATCGCGGAGGCGGCCAGCAGGCCGGGCGCGAGGAAGTGCAGGTACGGCGTCCCGGCCAACTGCCCGCTGTGGTGGGCGTCGACGAGCTTGCCGAGGCCGGCGCCGAGCGCGGTGAGGAACAGCAGCGGGTTGACCACGCTGATGACCACGGACCCGCGCCAGGTCCGCCGGTAGCGACGCATCCAGTAGCCGAACTCCCGCAGGGCGGGCAGCCGGGCCGCCAGGGTGTCGAGCAGTGCCGCCCCGCCCTGCCGCGGCCGGCCGCCGGGCGGGTGGGGTGGTGCGGTGCCGCCTTCGGTGGCGGGGAGTGCCGTCGTCATGTCAGTCCACCAGCGTCCGGCCGGTCAGGGTCAGGAACACGTCCTCCAGGCCGGCCCTGCGGACCAGGGCGGTCTGCGGTGCGGCTCCCGTGGCGTGCACGGCGGCCAGTGCGGCCTCGCCGTCGTCGGCGTACACCAGCAGCCGGTCGGGCAGCACTTCGCGCCGCGCGCCGATCGCCGCGAACCGCTCTGCGAACTCCGGGTGCCGGCCGTCGGGGAAGCGCAACTCCAGTACCTCGCGGGTGCAGTGGCGGGCGATCAGCTCGGCGGGGCTGCCCTCGGCGACGATCCGGCCGTGGTCCATCACCACGATCCGGTCGCAGAGTTGCTCGGCCTCGTCCATGTAGTGGGTGGTGAGCAGCAGGGTGACGCCCTGCTGCTTCAGCCGGAACAGCCGCTCCCACAGCAGGTGCCGGGCCTGCGGGTCCAGGCCGGTGGTGGGCTCGTCGAGCAGCAGGATCTCGGGGTCGTTGACCAGGGAGCGGGCGATGGTCAGCCGGCGGCGCATTCCGCCGGACAGCGCCTCCACCTGCTCGTCCGCCTTGTCCTCCAGGCGGGCGAACTCCAGGAGCCGCACGGCGCGTTCGCGCACCACCGCGCGCGGCAGCCCGAAGTACCTGCCGTACACCAGCAGGTTCTCCCGGACCGTCAACTCGGTGTCCAGGGTGTCGTCCTGGGGTACCGAGCCGAGCCGGGCGCGGATCCGCGCGCCGTGGACCGCCGGGTCCATGCCCAGCACGCGCAACCGGCCGCCGGACACCGGCGAGACGGCCCCGATCATCCGCATGGTCGTGGACTTGCCGGCGCCGTTGGGGCCGAGGAAGCCGAAGGCCTCGCCGCGCAGTACGCGGAAGTCGATGCCGGCGACGGCCTCGGTGGGCGCGCCCTCGCCGCGCGGCGCGTGCACCTTCCGCAGGTCGACCGCCTCGATCAGCGGTGCTGCGGCTGCGGCCTCGGACATCTGCGCCCTCCCCGTGTGCGATGGACCGGGCTCCGGCGCGCGTCACGACGCGCCGAAGCAGAGGCATCCCATCAGAGGAGGGCGCAATACTCAATCAGTTTTCACGCAAGGATTGGACTTGATGACGAAACTAGCCGGAGACCCCCGAGGAGGACCTGCGGCTCAGGGCGCGAAGCCCGGGTCGTCCAGTCCGGGAGCGGTGGCCGGGGCGAACCAGGCGGGTTCGTCGCGCAGCGCCAGTTCGATCCGCCCGCGGGCGATCGGGCCCAGCGCGGGCAGCTCGTCGAGGGCGAACCAGCGGACCTCCAGCGACTCGTCGTCGTTCACCCGGGCCTCGCCGGACAGCGCCCGGCAGCGGAGCACGATGTCGATGTACTGGGCCCGGTCCCCGTTGGGGTACACCACGCGCTCGTTGGTGAAGACGCTGAGGACCCGCTCGACCACCGCGGACACGCCGGTCTCCTCGTGGATCTCGCGCACTGCGGCCTCGGCCGGCTGCTCACCGGGATCGGGGATACCGCTGATGAGGGCCCACTTGCCGTTGTCCGCACGCCGGTTGAGCAGCACCCGGCCGCGGTCGTCGAAGACCACCATGACCACGCCGGGCAGGAGCAGCAGGGTGTCCCCCGCCTTGGCGCGGATGTCCTGGATGAACTGGGGAGTCGCCATGCGCAGAGCCTACGAGATGGAGGGTGAACACCACATCAGCACCAGGTTTCACATGTGCGGCGAGGTTCCTGCACAACATATCCACAGGGTGGCCCCGCACCGGTTACGGTGACCCGGAAGCAGAGCGCCCACGCGGGAACGCGGGCCTGACGGCACCCCGTCGCGCCCGCGTGGCGGCAGGGGGTACCGGGGGATGGACACGACGGCCGGCGATCCGCCGGACGCGGCACAGGCGGGCCGGGACGGTGCCGCCGGCGCGCCGCTGCCCGGCCTGCACCCCCGCGGCGCGGCCACCGACGCGGCCGGCGTCGCGGTCATGGCCTGCTGCGCCGTCTGGGCGCTGGTCGCCGCGGCAGGACGGCCGGCCCGGCCGGAGGGGACGCTGCTCGCGCTGCTCGCCGTCGCCGCGGGATACGCGGCCGGCCGGATCCTCGGCGCGCTGCTGCCCGCGCTGGCGCCCGCCACCGCGGCGCTCGCCGTCCTGGCCCTGGTCCTCGTCCCGCCGTCGCGCCTTGCGGCGCACCCGGCCGCGCCGCCGCTCGGCTACCCCAACGCGGACGCGGCCCTGCTCGTGCTCGCCACCGGGGCGGCCTGCTGCGCGGCCTGGTCCTGCTCCGGCCGGGTCCGCCGCACCGCCCTGCGGGTGGTCGGCGCCGGCGCGGCGGTGACCGCGCTCGCCCTGGGCTCGGCGGCGGCCTTCGCCGCGGGGATCGCGGTCACCCTGTGCTCGCTGGCCGCCGCCCGGATGCGGAACCACCGGCTGCTCGGGCTGGCCGGCCTGGCGCTCGCCGCGACGCTGGCCGCCGGCACCAGTTACGCGGTGGCCGTGGATGCCCTGCCGTCCGGCCTGACCGAGTCCCTGACCGGCCAGCTGACCCAGCCGCGGGTGCAGCTGTGGCACGAGGCCGTGACCCTGGCCGAGCACCACCCGCTGCGCGGGGTCGGCCCCGAGCGGTTCGGCGACGAGAGCAGCGGCCTTCCGCCGTCCGGGGCACCCTCGTCCCCGTCGCCGCAGTCGGCCCCCTTGCAGCTGGCGGCGGAGCAGGGCGTCCCCGGGGTGGTGCTGCTCGCGGCGGCCTACGGCTGGGTGCTGTGCGCGCTGTGGCGCTCGTCACGTCCGACACCGGTCGTGCTCACGGCGGGGGCGGCGCTCACCGGGCTGGCCATGATGGCCACGGTCGACCACGTCCTGAGCTACGCGGTGGTCACCGCGGGAGCCGGGTTCCTCGCCGGCATGGCGACGTCCCAGCCGCTGACCGCGGAGCCGTGAGAGGCGGCCGGCGGCCCGGGAGGCTTCGGTGACGGCCGCCCCCTTGCGGGAAGGGCGCGCCCTGCGCTCCACCTGAGGCTCGGACGCGCCAGGGCTCAGACGCCGTCGCCCGACGCGCGGGTGCGCACCCGCAGCAGGTCGCGGATGGTCTGGACGGCGCCTTCGGCGTCGTCGACGGTGACCGTGAACCGGTGCCCGGTGCCGAGGTCGATGACCACACCGGGACCGCGCCGCACCACCACCGCGGTGCCCTTCTCCGGCCGCCAGCGGTAGCCCCAGCCGCCCCAGGCGCGCGGGCTGATCAGCGGGGCGAGCTGCGCGCCGCTCACGTCCTCCATCGGGATCCGGCGCCGCGGCACCCCGATGTGGCCGCAGCGCACCTGGACCGCGTCGCGGTCGATGCGTACGTGCACATGGGTGAAGGCGATGGTGCCGAAGAGCACCAGCAGGCCCACGGCCAGGCAGCCCACGACGGACATCACCAGGGGTGCGAGACCCGAGGTGCCGGGGCCGTTGACGGCCAACAGGATGCCCAGGGCGAGGCAGGCGGCGCCTGCCCCGGCGAGCAGCCACTGCATGCGGTTACTGGCCCGGCCCGTCCACACCTGGGGCGCACGGTTCGCCGGCCGAGGAGCGTGCGTCATGTCTGGCAGCGTACTCAAGGGGCCGCGGTTCGCCAGCCTCTCGCGTCAAGCTGTGGCGGGCGTCGCAGCCAGCAGTGCGCCTTCCGGGTAGGCCAGGGCGACGCCGGGGAGCGGGGCGGGGCGGCCGTTGAGGAGCACGTCGAGCGTGCCGGGGCGGGCCGCGGCGGGCTCGGGCACCGCGTCGGCGCCGAGCCTGCGCAGGGCCTGGGCGGCGACCGCGTCGGCGGAGCCGTACAGGGCGGCGCCCGGGACGGCGGCGGCGATCCGCTCACCGACCAGCTCGTAGTGGGTGCAGCCCAGCACGATCGCACCGACGCCGGCCGGGGTGAGGGCCGCAGCCGCGGCGACCGCGGCCGCGACGGCCACGGTGTCCGCGCCCTGCACCGCGTCGGCGAGGCCGGGGCACGGCACCTCGGTGATCTCCGCGCCGTTGCCGAACTCCTCGATCAGGGCGCGCTGGTAGGGGCTGCCGGTGGTCGCCGGGGTGGCCCAGATCGCCACCGAAGGGTGGACGGCCGCGGCGGGCTTGATCGCCGGCACGGTGCCGATGACGGGCAGCCCGGGCTCGAACGCGTCCCGCAGGGCGGGCAGGGCGTGCACGGAGGCGGTGTTGCAGGCGACGATCAGCGCGTCGAGCCCGTGCGCGGCGGCGGCCCGTGCGCAGGCCAGCGCGCGGTCCGTCACGTCCTCCGCGCTTCGCGGTCCCCAGGGCATGCCCTCCGGGTCCGACGCCAGCACCAGGTCCGCGTCCGCGCGGAACCTGCGCACCGCCGCGGCAGCGGCGAGCAACCCGATCCCCGAATCCACCAGCCCGATCTTCACGCCCACCACCATATGCGGTCGCTCCGGCCCGGCCGGCGCGCCGGGGCGGGTCCGCGAACGGACCGGCTCAGCGGGGACGGCGCGGCGCGGTCACGGTGCGACGCCGTGCCGGCCACGCACCCGGAGGGCACCGCGGGCGGAGCCCGGGGCCCCGCTCCGGCACGACGCGGCAGGTCCGGCCCTGTTGCGGGGGTGCCGTGCCTCCCGGCGGGGGCGGGGGTGGGGCAGACTGCGGGGCGTGGACGGGATGATCGTGGTGGCAGGGGTGGCGCTCGGCGCCTGGGTGTGGCTGCTCGCCGGGCAGGGCGGGTTCTGGCGGACGGACGTGCGGCTGCCGCGCACCGGCGGGGAGCCGCAGGAGTGGCCCGACGTGGCCGTGGTCGTCCCCGCGCGGGACGAGGCGGACGTGCTGCCGATGAGCCTGCCCTCGCTGCTCGCGCAGGAGTACCCGGGGAAGGCCGCGGTCTTCCTCGTGGACGACGGGAGCTCCGACGGCACCGGTGACGTCGCCCGCGCCCTGCACGCGGCCGGCGGCGGGCTGCCGTTGACCGTGACCTCGCCGGGCGAGCCGCCGGCCGGCTGGACCGGAAAGCTGTGGGCGGTGCGCCACGGCATCGCCCAGGCGCGCGACCAGACCGGTGCCGAGTTCCTGCTGCTCACCGACGCCGACATCGCGCACCGGCCGGACAGCCTGCGCGCGTTGGTGGCCGCGGCGACCACCGCCGACCTCGACATGGTGTCCCAGATGGCCCGGCTGCGGGTCACCACCGGCTGGGAGCGCCTGATCGTGCCGGCGTTCGTGTACTTCTTCGCGCAGCTCTACCCGTTCCGCTGGATCAACCGCGCCGGTTCCCGTACCGCCGCCGCGGCCGGCGGCTGCGTGCTGCTGCGGTCCTCCACCGCGGCCGCCGCCGGCGTGCCGGACGTGATCCGGCAGTCAGTGATCGACGACGTCGCGCTGTCCCGCGCCGTGAAGCGCTCCGGCGGGCGGATCTGGCTGGGGCTGGCGGACCGGGTGGACAGCGTCCGCCCGTACCCGGGGCTCGGCGAGCTGTGGCGGATGGTCTCGCGCAGCGCCTACGCCCAACTGCGGCACAACCCGGCGGTGCTGGCCGGCACCGTGCTGGGGCTCGCGCTCATCTACCTGGTGCCGCCGGCCGCCGCGCTCGGCGGCGCACTGGCCGGCGCCTGGCCGCTCGCGGCACTGGGCCTGGCCGCGTGGGCGGTGATGACCGGCACCTACCTGCCGATGCTGCGCTACTACCGCCAACCGCTGTGGCTGGCACCGCTGCTGCCGTACACCGCCGCCCTGTACCTGCTGATGACGGTGGACTCGGCGGTGCAGCACTACCGCGGGCGCGGCGCCGCGTGGAAGGGCCGCACCTACGCGCGCCCGGACGCGCAGCCGGACGACACCCCGGCCTGAGCCCCGCCGGCCGGCGCTGCGGCCCGACGCCGTCCGGCCGGCTCGCCGGGCCGTGCGCGGCAGGGCCGGTGCCGGCTCACTTGCGGCCCGGCGTCCAGGAGAGCCCCCAGCCGTACGCGTAGTCGACGGTGCGCTGCGGGCTGACGCCGCGCCGCGGCACCAGGTACCGCGCCTCGCGGCGGACCACCAGTTCCTCGCCCTCGCGGACCAGCAGGGCCAGGGCGCACACCGAGGACTCGACCGTGCACTCGTCCAGGGTGAAGTCGACGTCGGCGCCGCGCTCGGGCCGCAGCGTGACCCGGGCGTCGAGCCCGGCGAAGCTGCGGGCGCCCCGGTAGATCGTGACGAAGAGCAGGACGCGCCGGAAGTACGCCGCCCGGTCCATGTTGAGGGTGAGGTGCTCGCCGGTGCCGCCGGACCGGTCGTCGCCGTCGAGCAGGATGAACGGGGGCCGGTCGAGGGCGCCGAACGCGCCGCCGAGCGACTGCACCACGCCCTTGCTGCCGTCGGACAGCTCGAACAGGGCGCACAGGTCGAGGTCGACCGGCCGCTGGCCCCATCTGCGCTGCGGCGCCTCCCAGTCGAGGGCGACCCGCAGGGCCCCCGAGGTGGCGCCCTGCTTGGCCAGCGAGACGGCCGGCGCCTGCTTGGTGAGCGTGACCTTCGACAGCCGGACCGGTGGCGGGGCGGCAGGCGGAGCCGCGGCCGCAGCCGGGGGCGGGGGCGGAGGCAGGACGGGGGCCGGACCGCCGGACGCGCCGGGAGCACCGCCCCCGGAACCGGCAACACGACCGGCAACAGCGCCGGACCCGCCACCGGAACCGTCACCATGGCCGGTGGGCCTCGCAACGGCCGTGTCCGGTGCGGCAGTTGGGGCTGCCAGTGGCGGAAGGCCGGGCAGTGCGTCGGGCGCCAGCCCGTACGCCGCGCCGAGCCCGGCGAGCCCGCTCTCGTAGCCCTGGCCGACCGCGCGGAACTTCCAGCCGCCGCCCCGCCGGTAGCACTCGCCCAGCACGTAGGCCGTCTCGCGGGACGCGTCCGCGCAGTCGTGGCGGACCACCTCCGCGCCGCCCGCCAGGGCCCGCACCCACATGCCCGGCACGGCGCCGAACGGCCCGCCGTCGCTGCGGGCCACGACCAGGACCGTCTCCACGGCGGGCCCGACGGCGGCGAGGTCGACGGTGAGGCTGTCGACGGCCTGCCCGCCGTCATCGGCGGACCCCTCGTACCGGACCGCGGCCGAGCCGTGCACCGGAGCTGCCGCGTGGACGAAGTCCGCGGCGCCGCGGGCCTTCCGATCCCCGGTCAGCAGCAGGGCGCACAGGTCCGTGCGCGGACCGCCGCCACCTGCGGATCTGCCGAACTCCAACCGCACCACGGCGGTCGGCAGCGGCGCGTTCTCCCCCCTGCGCAACGCCATCGCGTGCCCCTCCCCTGCCCGTCCCTGCGCACCTCGGTCCCCACAGCACCCCCGGCGGCGCGTTTTACCTGATCACACCATGAAAGGGTGACCGTTTTCCGAGGATTCGCTCAGATTGATGAACGAAGGTCACTCGCTGCACGCCAAACAACCTTCTAATCGGTCTCCCCAACGACCACATCGTGGGCTTAACTTATGGCTCATGACCACCCCCCGCGGTTCGTACGGTGGCGGCTACGGCGGCTACCCCTCGTCTGCGTCCTTTCCGGACACCCCGATCTACGACAGCCTCGTCGCCGAACGCGGCACCCCGCAGATCGCCCCCATCCGAGTGCCGTCGGCGTACACCCCGTACGACTCCACCGGCTACAACTCCTATGGCGGCGGCAGCAATCTGCCGGCTCTCCCGGCGCTGCCCGCCCTTCCGTCCGGCCCCTCGGCCCAGCAGCACCACCCGCAGCCGCAACCGGTGCACAACAGCTACCCGTCGATGGGCCAGCCGCAGCCGCCGGCGCCGTACATCCCGCAGCAGGCGCCGCGCCCGGCGTACAACGGCTACGGCAACGGCGGCCACCCGCAGCAGCAGCAGCCCGGCGGTTACGAGGCGGCCCGCCCGGTCCCGCCGCGGCCGATGCAGCCGCGGCAGATGCCCGGGCACCCCGAGGACCAGTACCCGCGCCGGAACCTGGGGCTGGGCGCCCCGCCGGCCCAGGGCGGCTACTACCAGGGCTGACCTCACCGCGGCGCCTGCGAGGATGGGCCCATGACCATCCCACGAGTGAGCGCGCTGCACGTGTACCCGGTGAAGTCGCTGCGCGGCACCAGCACGGGGAAGGCGGTCGTGGAGCCGTGGGGGCTCGCGGGGGACCGCCGCTGGATGCTCGTCGACGCCGGGACGCACAAGGCCGTCACCCAGCGGGAACAGCCGAGCCTGGCCCTGGTGGCCGCGGTCCGGGACGGGGACTCGGGACTGCGGCTGTCGGCGCCCGGGCACGGGCCGTTGCGCGTGCCGGTGCCGGAGCCGGCGGCGCTGGAGACGGTGCGGCTGTTCGCCGACAAGGTCGAGGTGCTGCCCGCCGGCGAGGAGGCGGACCGCTGGTTCAGCGGCTATCTCGGCGTGCCCGTACGGCTGGTGCACCTCGACGATCCCGCCTTCCGGCGGCCGGTGGACCCGCGGTACGCGCAGCAGGGCGAGACGGTGAGCCTCGCCGACGGCTACCCGCTGCTGGTCACCACCACCGCCTCGCTGGACGCCCTCAACGCGCTGATCGCGGCGGGCGACCGGGCGGAGGAGGGGCCGCTGCCGATGAACCGGTTCCGCCCGAACGTCGTCGTCGACGGCACTGCGCCGTGGGCCGAGGACGGCTGGCGCCGGGTGCGGATCGGCGAGATCTCCTTCCGCGTGGCCAAGCCCTGCGGCCGGTGCGTGGTCACCACCACCGACCAGGCCACGGGTGCCCGCGGCAAGGAGCCGCTGCGCACGCTCGGCCGGCACCGCAACGTGGACACGAAGCTGCTCTTCGGCCAGAACCTGATTCCCGAGAACCGCGGAACCCTGTCAGTCGGTGACCCGTTGAGCGTGGTGGAGTAGCGCGCTTCCGTGTCACAACCGCGGGGCGCGCGGACTCCTGCTTGGGGAGCGCCGCCCACCGGCGGTGCACGGGTGAAGGGGGTGGCCGTCGTGGGCGCTTTCGCGAGCCGGCCGGCACGTCGCCGCACGACCGTCCGCCGGCTCGGCTGGCAGTGGCGGCGCAATCCGCTGCGCCGGCGCAGCGACCTGGCCGAGGCGTGGCTCGGGCTGGTGACCGTCCTTCTGCTGTGCCTGCTCCCGCTGCTGGGCTGGTGGGCCGGCCGGTCCGTGGACCGCGCCCTGCAGCACGTGGTGCGGGTGCAGCACGCCCAACGCACCCTGGTGACCGCCACGGTGGCGCCCGCGAGCAGCGCCCGCAGCACGGAGACGGCGGCGGCCGCCGACGGGCCCGCGGTCACCGCCGAGCAGGACGCCCGCCACGGCGACGTGCTCGTGTGGACCGGGCCCGACCACAGCAAGCACACCGCGATGGTCCCGGCCGACCTGGAGGTGTGGCACAACGACACGGTCCGGTTGTGGACCGACCGGCACGGCGCGATCGTGCCGGCCCCGCTCGACTCCCCGACCGCCGTGACACACGCCGCGCTGGCCGGGGTCGCGGCCGCCGCCGCGGCCGGCGGCCTGCTGCTGATGCTCCGTCAGATCCTGCTCTGGCGCCTGATGCTGCGCCGCATGGACTCCTGGGAGCGCGAGTGGGCCCGCGTCGGCCAGGACTGGGGCCGTACGGGCGCGGGCGGTTGAGCCCGCCGCCCGCCGGGACGGGTGACGCCTCGCACGGGCGAGCGGGCACGGCCGGCCTCCAGGCAGGCCCCGGTGGGAGCCGTCCCCACGACGGCCGGGGCGCCGGGAGGCGAGACGGTGGCAACCGGAGGTGCCAGGTCGCGCTACGGTTGATCCCCGGTCGGCCGACGCAAGAGGTGGGGGCAGAGCAGCCCGATGGCACATGGCGTGGTGCAGGTCACCAACCCGAGCGGTTCGCGGTGGCGCCGCCGCACAGGTGAGTACGACACGCTCGCCGACGCCTTGGCGGCGGCGAGCGACGGTGACGTGCTGTCGGTGTCCCCGGGCACCTACCGGGAGAACGTGGTCGTCGACCGGGCGGTGACGCTCCGCTGCGCGGAGGGCCCGGGCACGGTGCGGATCGCCCCGGCCTCCGGCGTCGCGCTGACCCTCCGCTCCTCGGGTGCCGTGCACGACCTCGTGGTGGAGGGCCAGGACACCTCCGCCGCCGCCCTGCTGGTGGAGGCGTGCGCGCCGGAGCTGTCCGGGCTGCGCCTCAACACCCACTCGGCCGTGGGCCTGGAGGTGCGGGACGGCGCGCGCCCGACCGTGCGCCGCTGCACCGTCGACAACCCGGCCGGTCTCGGCATCAGCGTGCTTGACGGCGCCGGCGGCCTGTTCGAGGAGTGCGAGGTGGTCGCCGCGGGCCAGAGCGGCGTCTCGGTGCGCGGCGGGGCCGGCCCCCGGCTGGAGCGCTGCCGCGTCCACCACTCCTCCGGCGCGGGCGTGTCCGTGACCGGCGAGGGCACCTCGCTGGAGGCCGTGGGCTGCGAGGTGTTCGAGGTCCGCGGCACCGGTGTGCAGGTGTCCGCCCGGGCCACCGGCAGCTTCACCGACTGCCGGGTGCACCGCACCACCGGCGACGGCGTCGCGCTGGACACCGACGCGGTGCTCGCGCTCGCCGACTGCGAGATCCACGACATACCGGAGAACGCCGTGGACCTGCGGGCCCGTTCGGTGCTCACCCTCACCCGCTCCACGGTCCACCGCTTCGGCCGCAACGGCCTGTCGGTGTGGGACCCGGGCACCCGCGCGGACGCCGACCACTGCGAGATCCACGACAGCACCGGCGACTACCCGGCGGTCTGGGTGAGCGACGGCGCCGTGGCGATACTGGACGCCTGCCGGGTGCACGACGTACCGGACGCGCTGTTCGTGCTGGACCGCGGTTCGCGGGCCGACGTCGTGGACAGCGACTTCGCGCAGATCCGCAACACCGCGGTGTCGGTGAGCGACGGGGCGAGCGTGCAGCTGGACGACTGCCGGATCCGCGACGCGTCGACCGGCGCGTGGTTCCGCGACCACGGCAGCGGCGGCACCCTCGCCCAGGTCACCATCGACGGCGCGCAGACGGGCGTGATCGTCACCAAGGGCGCCGACCCGACGCTGGAGCGCTGCACGGTCACCGACGCGGCGGAGGCCGGGGTGTACGTGTCCGCGGAGGGCCGCGGCACCTTCACCGGCTGCCGGGTGACGGGCAGCCGCGGCTACGGCTTCCATGTCATCGACGGCTGCCGCTCCACGCTCACCCGGTGCCGCACCGAGCGCTGCGCGCGCGGGGGTTACGAGTTCGCCGAGCCGGGCCCGGTGACCGAGGACTGCACCAGCGACCGGGCCGCCGTCGAGGAGGTCCCGGTGCCGGTCCCTGCCGTGCCCGCCGGGCCGCCGGTGACGCAGCCCGCCACGCAGTCCTACGGCCTGCTGGGCGGCGTGCCCGGTCAGCGGCCGGAGGCCGCGCCGGAGCCGAAGGCCCCGGCGCGGGCGGGCGACGAGGTGCTCGGCGAACTGGACGCGCTGGTCGGGCTGGACGGCGTCAAGCGCGAGGTGCGCACGCTGATAGACCTGATCTCGGTGGGCCGGCGGCGGGAGAAGGCCGGCCTCAAGGCGGCGTCCCCGCGGCGGCACCTGGTCTTCACCGGCTCCCCCGGCACCGGCAAGACGACGGTGGCGCGCCTGTACGGCGAGATCCTGGCGTCGCTGGACGTGCTGGAGCGCGGGCACCTGGTGGAGGTGGCCCGGGTCGACCTGGTGGGCGAGCACATCGGCTCGACCGCGATCCGCACCCAGGAGGCGTTCGACCGGGCCCGCGGCGGCGTGCTGTTCATCGACGAGGCGTACGCGCTGGCCCCGGAGGACGCCGGCCGGGACTTCGGGCGCGAGGCGATCGACACGCTGGTGAAGCTGATGGAGGACCACCGCGAGGCCGTGGTGGTGATCGTCGCCGGCTACACCGCGGAGATGGAGCGCTTCCTGGCGTCCAACCCCGGTGTGGCGTCGCGTTTCTCACGGACCATCACCTTCGGCGACTACACCTCGGCGGAGCTGCTGCAGATCGTGCGGGCGCAGGCCGCCGACCACGAGTACCAGCTCGGTGAGGACACCGGTGAGGCGCTGCTGAAGTTCTTCACCGCGCTGCCCAAGGGACCGGCGTTCGGCAACGGCCGTACCGCACGGCAGACGTTCGAGGCGATGGTGGAGCGGCACGCGGTGCGGCTGGCCCACATCGACGAGCCGACGCACGAGGAGCTGCAGCTGCTCTACCCGGAGGATCTGCCCGAACTGCCCTGAGCGGGCACGCCCTTGGCCTCGGGCAGCCGGGCCAGCAGCAGGGCCCGCTGCTCGGCGAACGCCGGGTCGGCCTGAAAGTCGGAGTGCCCCAGGACGGGTTCGGGCAGCGGGTGCGCCGGGCTGCGCCCGTAGGCGGCCGGGTCGAGCAGCGGCCCGCAGTCGACGGGGTCGTGCGGGGCGCCGAGGCCGACCGGGCCGCCGATCGGGTCGGTGCGCCGCCACAGGTTGCTCCAGACGTGCATGTCGTCGTGGAGGTCGCGCAGCCGCGCGGTGCCGAAGTGGGCGGGGAACCAGCGGCCGTAGAGGCGGGCGAGCGGGCAGCCGTAGGTGAGCAGGGCGACCCGGCCGCGCACGGCGGGGTCGAGCTGCCAGACCGCGGCGGCGGCCAGCACGCTGCCCTGGGAGTGCCCGGAGATGATGATCCGCCCGCCGGTGGACTGGGTCCAGGAGGCCATCCGCCAGCTGAGGTCGGGCACGGCGCGCTCGGCGTAGCAGGGGGGCGCGAACGGGTGGGCGGCGCGCGGCCAGAAGGTGCCGACGTCCCACAGGATGCCGACGGTGCGGCGGGCGGACGGGTCGCGGTACGCCTGGCGGCCGAGCGCGACGAGCGCCACCACGCCGGCGCCCACCAGCCACGAGCCGAGGTACTGGGCGGTGCCGGCCAGCGCCCGCAGCACCCCCGGAGCGCCGGCGGCCACCTCGTCCGGGGTGCCGCCGCCGGCCCACGCCCCGGCGACCGCTCCGCCGCCGAGCGCGAAGGCCGCCGCGCACACCACGGCGACGAGCATCGGCGCGGAGTCGGTGAGTCCGGCGCGGGCGACGGCGCGGGCGATCAGCCGGGTCCGCGAGGCGTGGTGCTCCTCGTGCGGGTACATCTGCTCGACCTCGTGCCGCAGCGCGTGCTCGCGGCGGCGCAGCCGGGCGGCGAGCACCGCGGCGCCCAGCGCGAGGAGCGCCAGCACGGCGGGGATGACGGACGCCTCCCAGGTGAGGACCGCGGGCGGTCCGACGAGCGGGCCGCCGTGCCCACCGGACGTGGGGCCGCCGTCGAGCCAGGCCGCGCAGCGCTGGGCGACACCGCCGGTCAGCACCCCGCCGAGGGCGCAGCCGAGCAGGGCGACGGCCGGTCCCGCCAGGCCGCGCAGCGCCACCCCGCAGTCCTCGAAGTCCGCGGGCGGGGCCCGGTGCAGCAGCACCGCGCACAGCGCGAGGGCGGCGATCAGGCCGCCCTGGCAGATGGTGACCGCGGAGAACGCCTGGGCGGACGGCAGCCGCCCCTCGGAGGCCCAACCCGGGCGGCTCCAGGCCCCGTAGACGGCGGCCGCGACGAGCGTGCCGGAGGAACCGGCGAGCAGCACCCGGGTGGTGCGCAGGTCGGGGGTGTCGTCGAGGCCGCCCAGCGTGCGGTCGGCGTTGCAGACCACGGCGCCCGCGGTGCCCGCCAGCGCGGCCAGCACGCCCACCAGGGTCCAGCCCGCGGCGCGCAGCGCCGGGTCGCCGTGCTCGGTGTCGAAGGCGAGCGCGGGCACGCACAGCGCGGTGGTGACGGTGAGCAGTCCGGCCGCGGTGTGGGCGGTGCGCAGCCGGGCGACGGACCGGCGGCCGTACCAGAAGCCGGGCAGGGCCAGCGGCGGCGTGCCCGGCGGGGGCGGTCCGGGCCTGATGGCGGGGCGCTGCGACTCGTAGGCGTACCAGGTGCGGTGGGACAGCCACCACAGTAAGCCGGTCAGCGCCACGGGCGCGGCCGCGGCCAGGGCGAGGCGCCGACCGGGCTGGCTCCACCAGCCGCCGTGCTCGGCCGAGGCGAACCCGAGCCACGTCCTGCCGCGGGCGCAGCCGGCCCGGCCGGCGCACTGCCAGCCGACGATGTCCAGGGCGACCTCGCAGACCGCGGCGACGAGCAGCACGGTGAGGGTCAGCGCGAGCAGCCGCACGATCACCTCGTAGCCGCGTGCCAGCCGGGTGCGCCGGGTCGGCGGGCGCATCCAGTGCGCCAGGTTGGTGACCATGAACGGGAGCAGCAGCAGCCACAGGGCCCGGCTGCCGTTGCCCGACGTGAGGTTGGACCAGCAGTACGCCTCCTGGACCGGTTCGTCGCCGCGCTGCTCGGGGTGCTCCTCGGCGTCGGCGTCGCGGGAGCGGCGGTGGATGCCGGCGGTGTCGTCGCCGGCGAGGCGCACGGTGTGCGGGTCGCCGAGCATCTGCTGGGGGGTGGTGCCGCCCACTCCGTGGACGAGCAGTTCCAGGGCGAGGGGAGTCGCGGTGCGCGCTCCGGTGTCCAGGTCCGTGGCCACTGGTGCCCCCGTTCCTCGTGTTCTCTGAGCGGTTCGTGCCCGCGTCACGCACCCGCGAATCCCCGCTCGGCGGGCGGTCAGGACGGGGCGGGTCCGGGCTGCCGGCGGTCGCCCCCGTCCACGGACCGGTCATGCGGCGTACACCTGGCGGGGTCCCCCGTGGAAGGATGACCCGCAGCACTCCGGCGCCTGGCGCGGTGCCTGCGCGCCGAGTGCACTGACCACAACGACACGAAACGGGACGGGGTCACGGGTGAGTGACAACCAGAACCTCCTCGCGGAGCAGCGGCGGGCCCTGATTCTGGACGAGGTGCGGCGGCGCGGCGGCGTGCGCGTCAACGAGCTGACCCGGCGGCTGAACGTCTCCGACATGACCGTGCGCCGCGACCTGGACGCGCTCGCCCGGCAGGGCGTGGTGGAGAAGGTGCACGGCGGCGCGGTGCCGGTGGTCGAGGCCAGCAGCCACGAGCCGGGCTTCGAGGCGAAGTCCGCGCTGGAGCTGGGGGCCAAGGAGGCCATCGCACGGGCCGCGGCCGCGCTGGTGCCGCCCGGCAGCGCGATCGCCCTGGCCGGCGGCACCACCGCCTTCGCCCTGGCCCACCACCTGCTGGAGGTGCCGGACCTGACCGTGGTCACCAACTCGGTGCGGGTGGCGGACGTGTTCCAGTCCGGGCAGCGCCGGCCGGGCAACAACCACGGCGAGGCGACAGCGACCGTGGTGATCACCGGCGGGGTGCGCACCCCGTCCGAGACGCTGGTCGGCCCGGTCGCCGACCGGGCGATCCAGTCGCTCCACTTCGACCTGCTGTTCCTGGGCGTGCACGGCATCTCGGTGGAGGCCGGCCTGTCCACGCCGAACCTGGCGGAGGCGGAGACCAACCGGCAGTTCGTCCGCTCGGCCCGGCGGGTGGTGGTCATCGCCGACCACACCAAGTGGGGGACGGTGGGCCTGAGTTCGTTCGCGTCGCTGGAGGACGTGGACACCCTGGTGACCGACGCGGGCATCCCCGAGGTGCTGCGCGAGGAGATCGCCGAGCACCTGGCCCACCTCATCGTGGCGGGCGAACCCCCCACCGAGTCCAACGGCACCCCCACGGACACCTGACAGCCCTCCCCCCAAGCCACCGCCGGCTGCCGCGGGGGCGCGGGGAACTGCGCGACCAGCCACGACGAGACCAGCAGACGGCAATGTGGGCTCGGGGCACGCCCGGCTGCCGCAGGGGCGCGGGGAACTGCGCGACAAGCCACCGCGGCGCGCCAGACGGCGACGCACCCCCGGGACCACCCCCGTTACCGCATGGGCGCGAGGAACTGCGCGACAAGCCACCGCGGCGCGCCAGACGGCAACGCGCCCCCGGGACCACCCCCGTTACCGCAGGGGCGCGGGGAAGTGCGCGACCAGCCACCGCGGCGCGCCAGACGGCGGCGTGCCCCCGGGACCACCCCGGTTACCGCAGGGGCGCGGGGAACCGCGCGACAAGCCACCGCGGCGCGGCGGACGGCAACGCGCCCCCGGGGGCACCCCGGATGCCGCCGCGGTCCACCGCCAGTGGCTCAGGCAACCGGCCCCGCGGAAGCGGGCGTCACGGGAGCGAGGGCCGGCGCGATGGGCCCGGGCGCGCTCGCGCCGCCGTTCTTCCAGCCGCCTCCGCTGACCAGGGACCATGCGCGGCCGGGCGCGAGCGCGACCAGCACGACGAGGACCACCAGGATCACCCAGGCCGTGCTGCGCACCAGCCGCCTGCGGGCCAGCCGGGCCTCGCCGGCGTCCGTGGTGGTCGTCCGCCAGGCGGTGGGAGCGGCGGACGCGGGGCGGCGACGCCGCCCGAAGCGGCGCCGCGCGCTCTCCGCCTCGGCGGCCCGCGCGTCGTCCTCGCGCAGTCGCCGGGCGACGATCCGGGCCCGCGCGGACGGCTCCTTGGGCGCCGTCGCGCGGATGTCGCGCTCGGTGTCGCCCAGGAACCGGTCCCACACGTCGTCCGGGACGGGCGGCTCGCCCTCGGGGAGCGGGGAGGAATCGGTGGTCACGGTACGCGCTCTCGTCTCGTCCTGGCCGGGGACGACGGCTTGCGCGACTCCCCCACGGATGGATCTTCGGCTCCGCCACTATTACCCGTCGAACGCATGACCCCACAAGTCCGCTTGTGTGCGGCCCCACACATGGTGGTGCGGGGCCGGCGGCCGGGACGCCCGCCCGGCGGCATCCCGCCGGGCGGGGGCGCGCCCTCAGCGGTACTCGGCCAGGCGCGGCCGCACCCCGAGCAGCACCATCACCCCGGCGATGCCGAGCGCCCCGGCGGGCAGCGCGGGCCAGCCGTCCAGCGAGGCGTGGGCGTCGGAGACCTGCGCGGTGAAGTCGGCCAACTGCCGTTCCGCCAGGCCGTCCAGGGTGGTGGCGAAGTCCCAGAAGTCGAACGCGACGTCGCCGCGCCCCACTTCGGTCAGCACCGCGGCCGCCTCGTCGATGTTCCCCGAGGCCTTCAGCGACCGCAGCCGGGTGTCGTCGGCCCGGAAGTGGCCGTACCGGGTGAGGACGTCCTGGTACGCGGGGCGTTCGGCGGCGGTGGCCTGGCTGCCGGGTGCCAGCAGGGCGTCCAGCCGCTCGGTGAGCTGCCCGAACTGGGCCTGGTCGCCGGCGCCGAAGGCCGCGTCGTGCACGAACCAGCGGCTCTGCGCGGCGGCCGCCTCCGCGGCCACGGCCCGGGCCTCGGCGAGCCGGGTCCACGGGCGCAGCCCCCGCGCGACCGCGCCGTCCACGCTCGAGGCGCCGGCCGTGAGCGCCAGGGTGCCGGCGAGCGTCACCGCGATCACCGCGGCGGTGCCCAGGGCCACCGCGGGGTTCACCGACCGCCGGTAGTCGCGGGCCAGTTCGCGCTGCCACCACAGCAGGAAGGCGAGCGTGACGGCGCCGAGCAGGCCCAGGACCAGGGCCCAGCGCACGGCGGCGTCGTGGGCCCGCGCCTGCTGGGACTCGGCCTGCCGCAGGTACACCGAGGAGAGCTCGGTGGCGACGGGCAGCAGGTCGTCGCGCATGATCTGCCCGGCCGAGACGTTCAGCGCGACCGCGAACCTCGGCGGGTGGCCGGCGTTCCTGGCCGGCGACTGCTCGTCGACGTATGCGGCGCGCCCGCTGAGGTCGTCGTAGCGGCCGAGGGCGTCGAGCAGGCTGCGCACCCGGTCGCCCTGTGCCCGGTCGCCGCCGAGCTGCCGGAGCAGGTCGCTGATCTGGGTGCGGCGCTGCTGTGCGGTGATCAGGGCGTTGAGCTGGTTGCCGACGGTGACCTCGGCGTCGGTGGCCGAGGTTCCGGGCGCCAGCGTGTCGGCGCGCTGGGCGTCCAGGTCGGCGAGCGCGAACCGCAACTGGGCAGCGGCTTCGGCCCGTTCGGCCACGGTGGTGCGCAACTGGGCGGTGTCGTCGCGGACGGTCACGCCGGCGACGACGGCGAGCGCGCAGAGCGTGCCGATCAGCACCAGCGCGGTCACCGCCCTGATGCCGAGCCGCCGCGGACCCGCCGGGCGGCGCGGTCCGGGCTTCGCCCGGTACGCCTCGGGTCTGGGAGCGGTCGCCGTGGTCAGAGGTGCTGCGCCCTGCTCCCCCGCGGGCGCCGCCGGCCGTTCCGTCGTCTCCTGAGACGTCGTCATGGTGGGACGTTAGGAGCGGGCGGCGAAGCGGCAGTGGCGTGCCGGCGGCCGCGCGGTGTCCTGGATGTAACGGAACCGCCCCGAAGTGCCGCGGCCCGAAGGGGCGTTGCCCGCCCCTGAAGCCCTATCTCTCCTCGGCCCGCCGCCCGTCGTCGCTCTCGGCGTGCCACAGGGTGTGCTCGCGGCGGGCCCACCAGGTGGACACATGGCCGGTGCGCAGCCCGTGGCGCGCCTCGGGGTCCTGGGCGGCGAGCCACACATGGCCGGTGATCACGACGCCGATCAGCAGTGCCAGCCAGTCGTGCACGAAGGTGGCCCCGGTCCGCCAGACCAGCGGCGACAGCCGCGGGAACCACATCAGCAGCCCGGTGCCGATCATGACGAGGACCGCACCGACGACGAAGGCGGCGAAGAGCTTCTGCCCGGCGTTGAACTTGCCCGCCAGGCTCGGCTGCCGCCTGCGGGTGCGGACCAGGGCGCGCAGCCAGCGCCAGTCGTGCGGGAAGAACCGGCCGAGGCGTCCCGCGTCGGCCCGGAAGGCGCGCGAGACCAGCCCGGCCAGGACGGGGACCGGCAGCAGGATGCCCGACCACTCGTGGACGGTGACCACCAGCCGCCGGCGGCCGACGAGTTCGGCGAGCGGCGGCAGGTACAGCACGGCCGCGGTGCCCACGCAGACCGCCATCAGGCAGTTCAGCGTGCGGTGCACCCAGGTCTCGGCGCGGGTGAAGCGGCGCACTCCCTCGGCGGCCCGGGACTCATGAAGTCGGGTCATCATGGCGGCCGTTCGACCTGCCCACCCATCCGTCGACGTCATAGCCGTAGTGCTCCCAGTAGCCGGGTCGGACGTCCTTGGTGACCGTGATGCCGGACAGCCACTTGGCGGACTTGTAGAAGTACATGGGTGCCGCGTACAGGCGGACCGGTCCTCCGTGGGCGGCGCTGACCGGCTTGTCGTTCATGGTCAGCGCCACGATCATGTCGGCGCGTCCGGCCTGGTCGAGGGTCAGGCTCTCGGTGTAGACGCCGTCGAAGCAGGTGAAGCTGAGCGCGGTGGCGCCGGCCGTGACGCCGGCCGCCTCCAGCAGCGTGGACAGCCGGACGCCGGAGAACGCGGTGTGCGGGACCCGCCAGCCGGTGACGCACTGCACGTCGCGCACCAGCCGGGTCTGCGGCAGGGCGCGCAGGTCCGCCAGCCGGTAGGAGGCGGGCCGGTCGACCATCCCGTCGATCCGCAGCCGGTAGTCGCTCTCGCCGCGGTGCGGGATGGAGTCCGAGACCGAGTAGAAGCGGAATCCGCCGCCGCCGGGCAGCAGTCCGGTCACTCCGGTGGGGTCCTTGGCGCTGACCGAGGCCAGCACGTCGTCCAGCTTCCCCTGGACGGCGCCGCCCACGCCGACGCCGAGCGCGCCGAGGCCCAGCATGCCGAGGACGACCCGCCGTCCCACGGGGGTGCCGCGGCCCTGCTCGGGGTCGGGCTCGCCGGCGGGCGCCGCCGCGGTGGTGCTGGTGTCCATGCCTCGATTCGAGCACGTGGCGGGCCCGGCGGCCAGAGCCGGGGCCAGGCCGTCAGGGTTTCGTCACATCTTCGGCCGCCGCGACGGCGTCCAGCAGGCCGGCCAGTGCCGCGTCGAACTCCGCCGGGCGCTCCAGGTTCGGCATGTGCCCGGCGCCGTCGACCACCGCGAGGCGGGCGCCGGGGATCCGCTCGTGCAGGAAGCGGGCGTCGGCGACGGGCGTGAACACGTCCTCGCTGCCCACGACGACCAGGGCCGGCACGGCGATCCGCGGGAGCATCGCGGTGTAGTCGGGCCGCTCGGCCCGCCCGCGCAGCGCCGCGGCGGCTCCTTCCGGCGGGGCGGCCAGCATCATGCGGAGCACGTGCGCGGCGACGTCCGGCAGCTCGCGGACGGTGGCCGGGGCGACCATGGAGTCCAGGACCTCGTGGGCGTACCCGGCCATGCCCTCGCGCAGCAGCGCGTCCGCGCGGGCGTTGCGGTCGGCGCGCCCCTGCGGCGTCTCGGCCTGGGCGAAGGTGTCGGCGAGGACGAGCCCGGCCACCCGCTGGGGGAACAGCCGGTGGAACTCCAGCACGATCTGCCCGCCCATGGACAGCCCGCACAGGGTGGCGCGCCGCACGCCGAGGTGGTCCAGCAGCGCGGCGGTGTCCCGGGCGAAGGTCTCCAGCAGGGTGGTCCCGGGCACCACGGTGGTCTGCCCGTAGCCGCGCAGGTCCGCCGCGATCACCCGCAACCGGCCGCCGAACGACGCCAGTTGGGGCTCCCACATGCTGCGGTCGAAGGGGTGCCCGTGCACCAGCACGAGCGTGCCGCCGGGCTCCCGCCCGCCCTCCCCCGTGTCGTCGTACGCCACCGTGATCCCGTTCAGCTGCACGCCGCCCACCTGCACACATCCTCTCTCGCGTCCGGTAACTCGATGCTAGGGATGGCTCTTTGTCGGTGCAATCCCTATATTGACCTCGGTGCAATCGTGGCCGCGCACCAAAGCGGCCGCCGGGGCGGAGGGAGCAGGGCCGTGCGGGACTACCGGCGGGTGGCGGACGCGGTGGCCGCGGACATCACCGCGGGACGGCTGCGGCCGGGCGACCGGCTGCCCACCCAGCGGGCGTTCGCCCGCCGGCACGGCATCGCCGACTCGACGGCGGGCCGGGTCTACGGCGAACTCACCCGGCGCGGACTGGTGGTCGGGGAGGTGGGGCGGGGCACCTTCGTCCGCGCGGCGTCCCCCGCCGCCGGCCCCGCACTGGCCGAACCCGCCCCCGCCCGTATCGACCTGGAACTCAACTACCCCGTGGTGGAAGGGCAGTCGGAGCTGCTCGGCACGGGCCTGGCCCGGCTCGCGCGGCCGGACGTGCTGGCCGCCGCCCTGCGCCCGGCCGGCGCGGCCGGCACGCCGGCGGCCCGCGAGGCGGTGGCCGCGACGCTCGCCCGCGCCGGCTGGTCGCCCGACCCGGCGGCGGTGCTCTTCGCGGGCAACGGGCGGCAGGCCATCGCCGGGGCGCTGGCCGCGCTCGTACCCGCCGGCGCCCGTCTGGGCGTCGAGGCGTTCACCTACCCCGTGGTCAAGGCGCTGGCCGCCCGGCTGGGCATCGTGCCGGTGCCGCTGGCCTGCGACGCGCACGGCCTGCGCGCGGACGCCCTGCTCGCGGCCCACCGGGACGCCCCGCTGTCCGCGGTCTACCTGCAGCCGACCCTGCACAACCCGCTGGGCGTGACCATGCCGGACGGGCGCCGCGCCGAGCTGGCCGCCGCGCTGCGGGAGTCGGGCCTGGTGGCCGTCGAGGACGCGATCTGGTCGTTCCTGCACGAGGACGCGCCACCGCCGCTGGCCGCGTACGCCCCCGGGCACGTGATCCTCGCCGACAGCCTGTCCAAGCGGCTCGCACCGGGCCTGACCCTGGGCTTCGCGGTCGCCCCGCCGCACCTGGCCGACCGGCTGACGGCCGCCCTGCGGTCGGGCGCCTGGACCACCACCGGGTTCGCCCTGGAGGCCGCCACCGGCTGGCTCACCGACGGGACGGCGCCCGCCGTCGCGGCCGCCAAGCGGGCCGACGCGGCCGACCGCCAGCGCCTCGCCGCCGAGGCCCTGGCCGGCTTCCCGCTGCGCACCGACCCGCGCGCCTACTTCTGCTGGTGGGATCTGCCGGAGCCGTGGCGGGCCGACACCTTCGTGGCCGCCGCGGCGCGCCGCGGTATCGCGGTCACCCCCGCTGCCTCCTTCACCGTCGGTCCGCACCGCGCGCCCAACGCGGTCCGGGTCGGTCTGGCCTCCCCGCCGCCCGCGATCCTGCGCCGGGCCCTGACCACTCTGGCGGGCCTGGCCCGCACCGCCCCGGACGATGTGGCACCGGAGTGAACAGGGCGGAAGGGCCCCCAGGTCGCACGCCGTACGCGACGAGTTGCGGTCCGTGTCGCGGGGGTTCACTCTGGAGACGCATCACGGAGTACTGCAGCAGTCACTCTACGCATTCTCGCTCAGATGTTCCCATCGGAGCGGCACCTGGCCCGCCCGCGACAGACGCGGTCCCCGGCCCATGCCGCGGAGGGAGTCGCAGCCGTGATCATGCAAGCCGACCAAGCCGATCCAGCGGCCCGTGAGTGTGCCCTCGAACTCGAGGCGCACCCGTACAGGATCCAGCAGATCCGTCGGATCGTGTCCGCCCAGCTGCGCTACTGGCGCCTCGACCCGCTCATCGACGCGGCGTCGACCGGCATCAGCGAACTGCTCGCCAACGTCCACCGGCACGCCAAGCCCGACAAGCAGTGTGCGGTGAAACTGACTCTGGCGGCCGACCGCCTCACGGTGGCCGTCGCCGACCACGACACGCGGCTGCCGCACATGCAGCCGGTGGAGCCGACCGCCACCACCGGGCGCGGTCTCGCGATGGTCGAGGCGATGAGCGACAACTGGGGTACCGACCTGCTGCCGGAGGACGGCGGCAAGGTGGTGTGGTTCGTCCTCCGCACCCCGGTCACGGTGCCCGCCCCGGTTCCGCCGCGTGCCGCGGCCGTACCGGTCGAGCGGATCGCACCCGAGCGGATCGCCGTCGCGGCCTCCGTCGCCTGACCCGGTCACCCCGACCGGCCGCCGCCTCCCCTTCGAGGGGAGGCGGCGGCCGGTTTTTGTCCGCGGGGTGACGCCCGACCGCGCGGAGTGGCCGGCCGAGGCACGAGGCCGTCCGCGGAACGAGGGAGCAGGAAGCCCGGGCGAACGACCCGCGGGCCGGCGTCGGCCGGGTACGTGCCCGTTCAGTCCGCGGCGATGGCCCGCAGGACGTCCAGCCGGGCCGCCCGGCGGGCCGGGCGCCAGCCGGCGAGCGCACCGGCGGCGACGCCCACCAGCAGCACGACCGCCAGCGACACCGGCGGGATCGCGAACGCCCCGGTCCCCGTGGTGTCCGAGGCCCGCACCAGCGCCCAGCCGAGGAAGGCGCCGAGCCCCAGACCGCCCGCGGTGCCGAACGCGGCGACCACCACCGACTCCCAGCGCACCATCGCCCGCAGCTGCGCCCTGGTCTGGCCGACCGCCCGCAGCAGGCCCAGCTCCCGGGTGCGCTCGTGCACCGCCAGCGTGAGGGTGTTGGCGATGCCCAGCAGCGCGATCAGCACGGCGAGTGCCAGCAGCGCGTACACCAGGGTCAGGAAGGTGTCGATGCCGGCCGCCGAGGAGGCCGCGTACTCGCTCTTGGTCTGCACGTCCGGCGACCCGAAGGGCACCACCGCCTTCTCCACGGCCGCCTTGCCGGCCGCCGCGGACACGCCGTGCCGGAAGTCGATGGCCACGAGGGTGTCGCGGTCCTGGAGGTGGTGCGGGGCCCAGGCCGCGCGGGTCATCAGGTAGTCGCCCGCGAGGTCGGCCTGCCCGTAGACCGCGCCGACGGTGAACGGCTGCCGCTGCCCGTCGGCGAAGGCCAGCGTGACGCGGGAGCCGGTCGTCCAGTGGTGCTTGCCCGCCTCGGAGCGGGAGACGGCGATGGCGCGGGTGCCCAGGTGCGCCAGGTCGCCGTCCACCGTGCCCAGGTCGAGCAGCCGGGACAATGCGGCCGGGTCGGTGATCGTCAACCGGCGGCCGTGGCCGTCCACTTCCGCGGCGCCGCGGCCGAGCCCCACCGCGTCCCGGACCTCCGGCAGGGCCGCGACGGTGGGCGCGATCGAGGGGCTGAGCCCGCTGCCCCCGGCCCCGTACACGGGCGTGCTGATCGCCACGTCGCCGGCGAACGACCGGTCGACGGTGCGGTTCAGGGTCGCCTTCATCGACGCCCCCAGGACGGCGAACAGCGACACCACCGCGACGCCGATCATCAGCGCGGCCGCGGTCGCCGCGGTCCGCTTGGGGCTGCGCAGCGCGTTGCGCCGGGCCAGTCCCCCGGTGACCCCGCGCAGCCGGCTCACCGGCGCGCCCAGCAGGCGCACGGCCACCGGGGAGGCGACCGGGCCGAGCACCACGAACGCCGCCAGGGTGAGCACCGCGCCGGCGGCGGTCAGCGGCAGCGCGTGCCCGCCCACGCCGGCTACCGTCAGCGCGATGCCCACCGCGCCGGTGACCGCGCCGGCGACGGCCCGCCGCCGCGGGACCCGCGGGCTCTCCACGGCGCTGTCGCGCAGCGCGGCGAGCGGCGCGGTGCGGCCGGCCCGCAGGGCGGGCATCAGCGCGGAGCCGGTGCAGACCAGCAGGCCGACGGCCAGCGGGACGGCCAGGGCGGCCGGGTGGATCACCAGGCCGCTCTTCGGGAACGGGAACCCGACCGCCGGGAACAGCGCCTGCAGCGCGGCGGCGATGCCGATCCCGCCGAGCAGCCCGGCGAGCGAGGCGGCGGCCGCCACCCCCGCGGCCTCCGCGAGCGTGGAGCCGAGCACCTGGCGGCGGCTCGCGCCCAGGGCCCGCAGCAGCGCGTTCTCCCGGGTGCGCTGGGCGACGACGATCTGGAAGGTGTTGTGGATGCTGAAGGTGGCGACGAGCAGCGCGATGCCGGCGAAGACCACCAGCAGGCTGGTGAAGACGGTCAGGAAGGCGCCGGCGGTGGCACTCTCGGTCTCGTCGCCGGCCTTGGTGCCGGTGATCGCCTCGTAGTGCGGGGGCAGGGCGCGTGCGACGCGGTCGGTGAGCTGCTGCTCGCTGATGCCGGACGCGGCGCGCACCTTGATGGTGGTCGCCTCGCCGGGCCTGGGCATCAGATAGCGTTCCGCGTCGCCGGTGGTCAGCCCGGTGTACGTGGTCTCGCCCTGGCCGCCGCCCCCGCCGAACGTGGCGATGCCCACGATGGTGATCCGCACCGGGTCGGGGGTGCGCAGCAGGGTGCTGTCGCCCACCTTCAGGCCGGCCTTGTCGGCCGCGTCGCGGTTGATGACGGCCTGGCCGGGCGCGGCCGGCGCGTGCCCCTCGACCAGGGTGTACGGGTTGAGCCGGGGGTCGCCGATCCAGTTGCCGGCCACCGTCGGTCCCCTGGTGTCGAGCGACGTGCCGTCGTGGGAGACCAGTTGGCCGGCGCCCTCGATGTCGGGGGCGACGGCGGCCACGCCGGGGACCTTGCGGAGGGTGGCGACCAGGCCGGTGGGCACCGGCTCGCGGGCGCCCGGGCCCTGCCCGTCGCTGATCTCGTCCGCACCGCGCACGACCGTGTCGGTGCCGCTGTTGGCGTTGGCGAACAGGGTGCCGAAGCTCGCTCTGAGGGTGTCGCCCATGACCATCGTGCCGGCCAGGAACGCCACTCCGAGGAAGACCGCGACGAAGGTGCCGGCGAACCGGCGCTTGTGGGCCCGCAGTCCGGCCCAGCCGAGCCGCAGGGAGGTGCGGGTGCCGCCGCTCGGGGCGGCACCTCTGCCGCCGGTGGCGGTGGTCGCGGTGCCGGTGGTGGTGCCGCTCATGACGCGGAGCCTCCCCCGCTGCGTGCGCGGCCGTCACCCGGCCGGCTCGCCTGCCGTCCGTCGAACGCCTTCATCCGGTCCAGCACCCGCTCGGCGGTCGGTGCCGCCATCCGGTCGACGAGCCGCCCGTCGGCGAGGAAGACCACCTCGTCGGCGTGCGCGGCCGCGCCGGGGTCGTGGGTGACCATCACCACGGTGCGGCCCATCTCCCGCACCGCCCGGCCGAGCAGGTCCAGGACCTCGCCGCCGGAGCGGGAGTCGAGGTTGCCGGTGGGCTCGTCGGCGAACACCACGTCGGGCCGTCCGGCCAGTGCGCGGGCCACCGCGACCCGCTGCTGCTGCCCGCCGGACAGCTCGCTCGGGCGGTGCAGCAGCCGCTCGCCGAGGCCGACGACGTCGATCAGCGCGTCCACCCACGCGGTGTCGGGGCGGCGGCCGGCGAGATCGATCGGCAGCGTGATGTTCTCGGCGACGGTCAGCGTCGGCACCAGGTTGAAGGACTGGAACACGAAGCCGATCCGCTCGCGCCGCAGCAGCGTCAACTGCCGGTCGTTCAGCTCCCCGAGCGCGGTGCCGCCGATGTAGGCGGTGCCGGACGTCAGGGTGTCGAGCCCGGCGGCGCAGTGCATCAGGGTGGACTTCCCCGAGCCCGAGGGGCCCATGATCGCGGTGAACCGGCCGGCGGGGAAGCCGGCCGTCACCCCGTCCAGTGCCCGCACCTCGGCGTCGCCGGTGCCGTAGACCTTGGCGGCGTCGACGACGCGCGCCGCCATCGCGCTCCCGGGCGGGGCGGCCGCGTCCGCGGCATCGCGGCCGCCGGAGAGGCCGGCAGACAGGCCGGCGGTGCCGGTGGATCCCGTGGATCCGGCGGGGCCGGCGGAGCCGGTCGGGCGGCTCATGCCCGGCCTCCCTTGCCACCGCGCAGGTCACCGCGTACGTCGCGGCCGAAGTGCTCCTCCAGCACGGACATCCGCCGCCAGTACTCCTCCTCGTCGATCTCGCCGGAGGCGAACCGCCGTCCGAGCACGGCGAGCGGCGAGTGCTCGCCCGCGGTGGTGGAGCGCTGGTTCCACGGTCCGCCGCGGCCGCGCCAGCCGGTGCGCCGCAGCACGGTGATCACCGCTGCCACCGCGAAGACCCAGATCAGGGGGAAGAACAGGATCCACGGGCCGGGCCCGCCGTCGTGCCAAGCCAGGGTGGTCATCGCTCGTCATCTCCTCGTTCGGTGCCGGACTCTCCGACACCTCCGAGCCTGGCTCTCGCGCCTCCTCACGTCGTCGTACGGCCAGCGGCACCTGTGCTGCTCCGGCGGGAGTACCGCGCTCCCCGCTCCCTGCTCCCCGCGCAGCCTCCGGGCGGGGAGCACCCGACCGGCAGCGGCAACCGGCCGAAGGGGCGCGGGGAACCGCGCGACCGGCCCACCACCGGGCCGGGGGCCCGGGGACGGCCCGGAGCACCCGCCCGGAGGGAGCACGGCGTCAGGAAGCGGGCTGCCCGCCGAGCAGCGCGAGGGGATCGTCCAGCACCGGCTGCCACGCCAACTCGGCCGCGCCGACCAGGCTGTTGTGGTCGAGCGCGCAGGCCAGCAGCGGAACGCTGCCGCTGCGCCCCCACAGGCTGCGGTCCGCGACGACCGCCCGCAGGCGCTCCGGGTCGGCGTCCAGCAGGTGCCGGTGCAGGCCGCCGAGCAGGATCCGGTCGGGGTTCAGGACGTTGACGAGCCCGGCGAGGCCGCGCCCGAGCCGGTCGATCAGCACGTGCGCGGCCTCCCGGACGGCCGGGTCGCCGTACTCCTCGCGGAGCAGGTCGCGCCCCTGCTCCAGCAGCGAGACCTCGGGGCCGGGCGTGCGCCCCGCCGCCTCGACGAAGGCCAGCGGGTCGGCCTCGACGTCCAGGCAGCCCCGGCTGCCGCAGTGGCAGGGCCGCCCGTCGGGCTCCACCGTCAGATGGCCGACCTCCAGCGCCAGGCCCGAACTCCCGGTGTGCAGGCGGCCGTCGAGGACCAGGGCGCCGCCGACACCGCGGTGCCCCGAGGCGACCACGAGCAGGTGCTGGGCGCCCTGCCCCGCGCCGTGCCGGTGCTCGGCCAGCGCCGCCACGTTGACGTCGTTGCCGACGAAGGACGGGACCGGGTCGCCGTCGGGCCCGAGGATGCCGGCCGCCGCGATCCGGTCGGCGAACACCTCGCGGACCGGCGCACCGGCCGGCCAGGCCAGGTGCAGCGGGTTGAGCGCGGTGCCGTCGGGTTCGGCGACCGCGGACGGCACGGCGAGTCCGGCCCCGACGCACACCCGGCCCGACGCGCGCAGTAGTTCGGCGCCGGCGTCGACGACCGCGCCGAGCACGTGCGCCGGGTCGGCGGGCACGGTCATGCAGCCGGGGGCGGTGGCCACGAGTTCACCGCCGAGCCCGACGAGCGCGGCGCGGAATCCGTCGGCGTGCACCTGGGCGGCGAGCGCGACGGGACCGCCGGGCGCCACCGCGAGCCGGTGCGAGGGCCGGCCCTGCGCGCCGGACGGCCCGGTGGGCCGGGTGTCGACCCGGATGAGACCGAGCGCCTCCAGCTCCGCGGCGACCGCGCCGGCTGTTGCCCTGGTCACACCGAGTTCCGCGGTGAGCACGGCGCGGGTCGCGGCACGGCCGGTGTGCACCAGGGAGAGCGCGGGGCCGAGTGCGCCCCGGCCTCGCTCAAGCCTTGTCCGAATCTGTGTCACCCCTCTATTCTCACTTTGTGCCGACGCTAAACAAAATAGGGACAGTGCTGTCCCGATCCCACCACATACCCGCCACAGATCCAGCCCTTCGCCGCCTGCGGATCGCCCTCACGGGGTTCTTCGCCGTCGACGGCTTCCTGTTCGCCGGCTGGGTCGTCCGCATTCCGGCGATCAAGGACCAGGTCGGGGCCTCCGCCGGGCAGTTGGGCCTGGCGCTGCTCGGCGTGTCCGCGGGCGCCGTGGCCACCATGGTGCTCACCGGGCGGCTGTGCCGCGCCTTCGGCAGCGAGCGGGTGACCGTGGTGACCGGCGCCATGCTCGCGGTGAGCATCGCGCTGCCCCCGCGCACCCACTCGGCGCTGGCCCTCGGGCTGGTCCTGCTCTGCTTCGGCATCTCCTACGGCGGCCTCAACGTCGCCATGAACAGCGTCGCCGTCGACCTGGTCGCCGCCCTGCGCCGCCCGGTGATGTCCAGCTTCCACGCCGCCTACAGCCTGGGCGGCCTGCTCGGCTCGGGCATCGGCGGCCTGCTCGCCCCCCACCTCTCCCCCGCCACCCACCTCCTGCTGCTCACGCCGATCGGACTGGTCGCCGTCGCCGCCGCCGGCCGGGTGCTGCTCGCCCATCCGCTGCGGCGGCCCGGTGGCGAACCGATCAGCACCAGGCAGGCCGGACGGACCGGACCCGCGGCGCGGGCCGGCCGGGACGAGGCCACCGATCGCGCCGCGGCCGAAGCCCCGGTGGCGGCGTCCCCGGCCCCGGCTCGGACCCGCGCCCAGAGCACCGGCCTGCTCGTCGCCGTCTTCGGCCTGATCGCCGGCTGCACCGCCTACGGTGAGGGCGCGCTCGCCGAGTGGGGCCCGCTGCACATCCAGCAGGACCTGCACGGCGGCCCGGGGATCGCGGCGGCCGGCTACTCGGCGGTCACCCTGGCCATGACGCTCGGCCGGCTGTCCGGCACCGCCCTGCTCGAACGGCTCGGGCAGACCCGGGCCCTGGTCCTGGGCGGCCTCACCGCGTGCACCGGCATGCTGGTCGGGGCGCTCGCGCCGTATCTCCCGCTGGTCATGGTCGGTTTCGCGCTGACCGGGCTGGGCCTGGCCAACCTGTTCCCGACCGCCATCGCGCGGGCCGGGGAGCTGACCGGGCCGAGCGGGGTCGCCGCGGCGTCCACCCTCGGCTACGGCGGGCTGCTGCTCGGCCCGCCCTCGATCGGCTTCCTCACCGACGCGTTCGGCCTGCCCACCGCGCTGACCACGGTGGCCGCGCTGGCGGCCGTGGCCGCGGTGATCGCCTACGCGGTACGCAACAGCGGGGCCCGGCCGACGGGTTGAGGTCCGCCGCCGCGGGCCGGGCTCCTCCGGCACCGCGGGCGGATTTGACGAACATCACAGGCGCCCGCCCGCCGCCGCGGCGGCATGCTGGTGGACCACGCCGGCGGCCCGCCCCCAGGGGCCGCCCCGTGACCTGAGGAGGAGCGATGCAGATACCGTCCTGGGCCGTCACCGCCACGAGTCCCTTCCACCGGGAGCGCGTCTGTCGGGTGTACCTCACCGTGGTGGGCGCCGCGCTGCTGCTGATGCTGCTCGACACCGCGGTGATCTCGCACGGCCACGCGTCACTGGCCGGCATGCTGCTCCTCATGCTCACCCTGCCGTGGACGCCGCTGCTGTTCAGCCTGATGACCTCGGCCGGCGGGACGAACGAGCAGGTCACGGCGTACGGCTGGTCGGGCTGGGCGATCACGGTGGCCGCCGCCGTGGTCTCGGCCGGGATCAACGCCGTGCTGCTGGGATACGCGGCGCGGCTGCGCCGGAGGCGCGTGGCCGCCCGGTGATCTCCCGCCCGGGCCCCGCACCTGCGAGAATGCGCGCCATGGAGACCGAGGCGTTCATCGCGACCCTGCGCCGCGAGGGGCAGTTGCTGGCCGACGCGGCACAGCGCTCGGGCCTCGACGCGCCCGTCCCGCCGTGCCCGCAGTGGCAGGTCAGGGATCTGGTGCGGCACACCGGGGCGGTGCACCGCTGGGCCGCGGCCTTCGTGGCCGAACGCAGGACGGCGCCGGTGGAATGGGACGAGTCCGCGCCGGACGACGACGCCCTGGTCGGCTGGTACCGGACGATGCACTCCGGCCTGGTCGGCACGCTGGAGGCGGCCCCGGCGGACACCGAGTGCTGGACCTTCCTGCCGGCGCCCTCGCCGCTGGCGTTCTGGGCGCGCCGGCAGGCGCACGAGACGACCGTCCACCGCGTCGACGCGCAGTCCGCGGTGGGCGCCGAACGCTCCCCGGTGGAGACCGTGTTCGCGGCCGACGGCGTGGACGAGCTGCTCACCGGATTCCATGTCAGGAAGCGCAGCCAGGTGCGCACCGACCGGCCGCGCACGCTGCGGGTGCTGGCGCACGACCACCCCGGCGGCGACTGGCTGGTGCATCTGTCCCCGCAGCCGCCGGTGGTGGAACGGGGCGTGCCGGGGGATGCGGACTGCACGATCGGCGGCCCGGCCGAGGCCCTCTACCTGGCGCTGTGGAACCGCGGCCCGTACGACGGGCTGTCGGTGGCGGGCGACGACGCGCTCGTCGACCTCTGGCAGCGGACCTCGGCGGTCATCTGAATTCCCGGGGCCTGCCCCGGCCGTCCCGTCAGCGGGAGGTCAGTGCGCGGCCAGGGCGCCCTTCGGCAGCATGCGCTCCAGCACCGCGCGGTGGCTGGGCCGGGCCTCCTCGTAGCGGGCACGACCGGACTCGGTGATGGCCACCCGTACTCCGCGCCGGTCCTCGCTGCAGATGCCGCGGTCGACCAGGCCGTCCTTCTCCAGCCGGGCGACCAGCCGGGACAGCGCGCTCTGGCTCAGGTGCACCCGGTCGGCCAGCTCCTGCACGCGGAAGGTGCAGCCGTCCTCGGCGTCGCCGCCGGCGAGCACGTCGAGCACTTCGAAGTCGCTGGCGCCGAGCCCGTAGCGGTGCAGCGCACGGTCGATCTCGCAGGCAGTGCGCGCGTGAACGGCGAGGATCTCCCGCCACTCCGCGATGAGCGCCCGCTCGTCCCTGTCGCCGGTCATGCCGCGAGGGTAGCAGAAATCGGACCCACATGCACAGGCATTAAATGCGCTTGCATTGGATGCAAGTGCATGTAGTCTGTGGCGCATGACCTCTCCGTCATCTCCGTCCACCTCACCGTCCCCCACCGCCGCGGCCCGCGCCGAAGACCGCTGGACCGCCCTGCAATGGGGCACCCTCCTGGTGCTCTGCGCGGCGCTGTTCCTCGACGCCCTCGACGTGTCGATGGTCGGTGTGGCGCTCCCCTCCATCGGCAGCGACCTGCACCTGTCCACGTCCTCGCTGCAGTGGGTCGTCAGCGGCTACATCCTCGGCTACGGCGGGCTGCTGCTGCTCGGCGGCCGGGCCGCCGACCTGCTCGGCAGGCGCCGGGTCTTCCTGATCGCGCTCGCCGTGTTCGCGGTCGCCTCGCTGCTCGGCGGCCTCGTCGACTCCGGCTCGCTGCTCATCGCCACCCGCTTCGTGAAGGGCCTGAGCGCCGCGTTCACCGCCCCCGCCGGTCTGTCGATCATCACCACCACCTTCGCCGAGGGCCCGATCCGCAACCGCGCCCTCACCATCTACTCCAGCTGCGGCGCCACCGGCTTCTCGATGGGCCTGGTGCTCTCCGGCTTCCTGACCGAGGCCGGCTGGCGGTGGACCATGCTGCTGCCCGCGCCGGTCGCCGTGATCGCGCTGATCGCCGGCCTGAAGCTGATCCCCAGGAGCCCGCGCGAGAAGACCTCGGGCCGCGGCTACGACCTGCCAGGAGCCGTGACCGGCACCGCGTCGATGCTGCTGCTGGTGTTCACCGTGGTCTCCGCCTCCCAGGCCGGCTGGGCCTCGGCCCGCACGCTCGGCTCCTTCGCGGGCGTCGCGGCCCTGCTCGCCGCCTTCGTGGTCATCGAGCAGCGCTCGGCCAGCCCGCTGATCCGGCTCGGCGTGCTGCGCGACGCCGGCCAGGTCCGCGCCAACCTCGGCGGCGCCACGTTCTTCGGCTCCTACGTGGCCTTCCAGTTCCTGGTCACCCAGTACCTGCAGAACGTCCTGGGCTACAGCGCGATGCAGACCGCCCTGGCGTTCCTGCCGGCCGGCGCGCTCGTCGCGATCCTGTCCACCCGGATGGGCCCGATCGTCGACCGGTTCGGCACCCCGCGGGTGATCGCGGTCGGCTTCACCCTGCTCGTCGTCGGGTACGCGCTGTTCCTGCGGATCAGCCTGCACCCGAGCTACGCGGCCGTCATCCTGCCCTCGATGCTGCTGCTCGGCGGCGCCTTCGCCCTGGCCTTCCCGTCCCTGAACATCCAGGCCACCAACGGCGTCAGGAACGAGGAGCAGGGCATGGTCTCCGGCCTGCTCAACACCTCCTTCCAGGTGGGCGGCGCGATCTTCCTCGCCATCGTCACCGCGGTCGTCACCAGCAGCGCCGGCGCCCACGCGGCCACCAAGCAGGCGGTGCTGGACAGTTACCGCCCCGGCCTGTTGGTGGTCACCGGGATCGGCCTGTTCGGGCTGCTGCTCACGGTGTCCGGACTGCGCCGCCGCCGGCCCTCCTACGGCATCCTCGTCGCGTCCTCCGCGGGCGACGAGGCGGACGCCGCGGAAGGGGCCGGGAGCGCGCCCGGGGCACGCGCCGAGCAGGTCGCGGCCCGCGACTGACGGAACGTCACCATCCGCCTGCCGCAGGCAGGCCGGGCCGGCCCCGCGCGAGGAGGGAGCGCGCGGGGCCGGCCCGTTTTCTCGCGCGCGGGCGTGCCCGCCGCGTGCAAGACTGGACCGACCTCGGGGGCGGGGAGGTACGGATGCGCAGGGGCCGGACACGAGCCGAACGCGACGCCGTCACAGTGGAGATCGCCTGTGCCGTGCTCGCCGGAGCCGTCCTGGCCGTGGGGGCCTTCCTCGCGGTGTCCGCTCCGGTGCTGCTCGGCGCCGCGCACGGGCAGGCCCGCAAGGAGTGCTTCGCCGGGGCGACGGTGCTGGCGGCGGCGGTCTTCTGCAGCTGGGTGGCGCGCACGCTGCGCCGCTTCGACCGGCAGAACCGGCTGCCGTGGCTGAACGGCGCCGGGGACGGCGGGAAGGGCCGGGAGGCCGGCGCCGGCGCGGCAGGCCCCGAGGCCGAGGGCGGCGGGCCGAGCACCCCGCCGGCCGCGCACCGGGTCCCGCCCCAGCGGGGGAAGCCGGGCCGCGAGGGCGGTGACGGCGGGCCGCCCCGCGATCAGCCGAGCCAGCCGGGCCGCACCAGCCCCGACTCGTAGGCCAGCACGACCAGTTGGGCGCGATCGCGGGCCCCCAGTTTCACCATGGTCCGGCTGACGTGGGTCTTGGCGGTCAGCGGGCTGACCACCAGGCGGCGGGCGATCTCCTCGTTCGACAGGCCGATGCCGACCAGCGCCATCACCTCGCGTTCCCGATCGGTGAGCTGATCCAGGTTCGCGGCCGCCGCCGGCTGCTTGGAGCGCGCCGCGAACTCGGCGATCAGCCGCCGGGTCACCCCGGGCGACAGCAGGGCGTCGCCGTCGACCACCGCCCTTACCGCGCGCAGCAGTTCGGCCGGCTCGGTGTCCTTCACCAGGAACCCGGACGCCCCGGACCTGATCGCCTCGAAGACGTACTCGTCGAGTTCGAAGGTGGTGAGGATGACCACCTTGACCCCGGCGAGCGCCGGGTCCTCGGTGACGGCGCGGGTCGCCGCGAGGCCGTCCATCAGCGGCATGCGGATGTCCATCAGCACGGCGTCCGGGGCCAGTTCGCGCACCAGGCGCAGCGCCTGCCCTCCGTCGGCCGCCTCCCCCACGACCTCGATGTCGCTCTGGGCGTCCAGCAGGGCCCGGAAGCCGGCTCTGACCAGGACCTGGTCGTCGGCCAGCACGACGCGGATCATGGGCGCTCCTCGGCGGTGATCTCGGTGGCGGGGTCGGAGGGGTCCGCGGGTGCGGGGTGGCCGGCGCCGGCGGACGCCGAAGGGTCAGCGGCGTCCCGCTGCTCGCCGGGTTCTGTCGACGCCGGCCGGTGCTCGCCGGGTGCGGAGGACGCCGACGGATGCTCGCCGGGTGCGGAGGAGGCCGACGGATGCTCGCCGGGTGCGGAGGAGGCCGACGGATGCTCGTCCAGGGCGGTGAAGGGCAGCCGGGCCCGTACCCGGAAGCCGCCGTCGGGGCGCCGCCCCGCCTCGACCTCGCCGCCGAGCGCCGCCGCCCGCTCGCGCATGCCGACCAGCCCGTTGCCGCCCCCGCTGTCGCCGCCGGTGACGGCCGGCCCGTCGTCGTCCACCTGCACCTGGACGCTGCCGCGCCGGTAGGCGAGCCGGATGCGCGCGGCGCGCGACCCGGAGTGCCGGACGATGTTGGTGAGCGCCTCCTGGACGATGCGGAACGCCGCCAGGTCCACCCCGGGGGGCAGCGGCACGCGGGTCCCCTCGACGGCGACGTCCGCCGTCAGGCCCGCGGAGGTGGCCTGCTCCAAAAGCTCCGGCAGCCGGTCGAGCCCGGGGGCCGGCGCGCGCGGCGCCTCGCCCGGCGCCCGCAGGGTGCCGAGCACCTGGCGGACCTCGCCCAGCGCCTCCTTGCTGGCCGCCTTGATGGTGGTCAGCGCGGTGCGCGCCTGCTCGGGTTGCTCATCCATCAGCTCCAGCGCCACACCGGCCTGCACGTTGATCACCGAGATGCTGTGGGCCAGGACGTCGTGCAGTTCGCGGGCGATCCGCATCCGCTCCTCGTCGGTCCTGCGGCGTTCGGCCTCCTCCCGCTCGCGCCGGTCGCGGGCGATCTGCTCCCGGCGCAGCCGGAAGAGTTCGGCCGCGGCGAGGACCGCGAGCAGCCACGCGGCCGTTCCGGACAACTGCGTCCAGGAGACCCGGTGGTCGCCGGAGGGCGGCAGGTAGCGGTAGAGCCACAGGCCCACCACGGCGTGCCCGGCGTAGACCGCGGCGGCCACGATCAGCACCCCTTTGCGCCGCCCGGCGGCCACGGCGCTGAAGATCGCCACCACCAGGCTCGCGAAGACCGGGCCCCACGGGTAGCCGAGGACGACGTACAGCAGCGTCACCGCCCCGGTGCCGGCCACCACCCCGACGGGCCAGCGGCGGCGGAAGAGCAGCATGGCGGGCCCGGCGAGCAGCAGCACGTAGCCGAAGGCGTTCAGCGCCACCCGGTCGGTCTGGTGGCGTCCGGCGACGCTGGAGCCGACGACCTGGATGAACGCGAGCACGACCACCGGGAACCACGCCGGGCGTCCTGCGGCAGGGAACCTGCGGCGCGGCGGCCCGGGTCGCTCCTCGTTGGTCATGGCTCCCACGCTAGACCGCGGCAGGTCACGGGCGCGTCCACCGTACGTGGACAGGGCGGCTACTTCGCCGGGAGTACCGCGGCGCCGCCCGCGGGCACCAGGCCCACCTGCGCGGCCAGTGCGGCGGCGGACTGGTCGAAGAACGGGCCGCGGGTCCCGACCACGCCGTTGAACTGGCCGAAGACCTCGAAGCTGATGAGGCCGAAGACCTGCGCCCAGGCCGCGACGAGCGCGGCGACGGTGGGCACCGGCAGCTCGGGGGCCAGTTGGGACCCCAGACCCGCGAGGTCGTCCCCGACCTCCCCGGCGAGCGGGCGGCCCTGCGGGGGGCCGAGCAGGCCGTCGCGCCGGGCGTCGCGGACCACCGCGATCAGCGACAGGGCCCCCCGGGCGGCCGACGCGACCGTGTCCTGGGGAGCGGCGTAGCCGGGCACCGGCGAGCCGTAGACGAGGCCGTACTCGTGGGGATGGTCGACGGCCCAGTCCCGCACGGCCCGGCACACCCCGATCCAGCGGTCCGCGGGTGCCGCGCCCTCCGTGGCGGCCAGGGCCCGCTCCGCCGCGGCGCCGACGGCGTCGTAGGCGTCGATGATGAGCGCGGTGAGCAGATCGTCCCTGCTGGGGAAGTAGCGGTAGAGAGCAGAAGAGGCCATGCCCAGCTCGCGGGCGACCGCGCGCAGCGAGAGCCGGGCGGCGCCCTCGGCGGCCAGCTGCCGCCGCGCCTCCTCCTTGATGGCGGCGGTGACTTCCGTCCTGGCGCGTTCCCTGGCTCCCTGGATGACACTCATGAGAACAGTGTGCCACGGAGGAGAGCGACGACCAACAACGAGAGCACCGCTCTTGCTTTTAAGCGCACAGGCGTGCAGACTGTTCTCAGGCGAGAGCACTGCTCACAAAAGGGAGATGGTGCTCACAGAGCCGATGCGGTTCCCGGCAGGGGCCCGCCACGAACGAGATCACCGAGGAGTCGTCATGTCCGAGCAGGCCCCGCACGTCAAGAAGCCCGGCTGGTTCACCGTGAACGTGCTCAACCGCAGCGTCGCCTGGCTGACCCGGCGCGGCGTGAGCGTCTGGGGTTCGCGGGTCCTGGAGGTCCGCGGGCGCAAGAGCGGCGAGTGGCGCCGCACCCCGGTCAACGTGCTCACGCTGGACGGCCGGCGCTACCTGGTCGCCCCGCGCGGCCACGTCCAGTGGACCTACAACATGCGCGCGGCCGGCGGCGGCCGGCTCGTACTGGGCCGCAACGTGGAGGAGTTCACCGCCACCGAGGTGCTGGGCGACCTGGAGAAGATCACCGTGCTGCGCGGCTACCTCAGGCGGTGGAAGTCCGAAGTGGGCGCGTTCTTCGACGGCGTCGGACCGAACTCGACGGACGAGGAGCTGCTGGCGATCGCGCCCAAGCACCCGGTGTTCGCGATCGCCCCGGCCCGTGGCGAGTGAGGCGGGCGGCCGGCGGAACCGGCCGCCCCTCGGTCAGGCGCGGTCGACGGCGTCCAGCGCCCGGCGGGCGATCGGGTGCGAGCGCACCAGTTCGGCCAGCGAGCTCTTGCCCCGGGTGATCCCGGCGAACGCCCGCCAGGCGGGCGGGAAGCTGGTGAGCGCCGCGTGCAGCAGGCCGGGACGCCGCTCGAACAGGGTCAGCATGCGGCGGCCGACGCCCATCTCCACGCCGAGCCCGGCCTTCACCGCGAAGGCGTAGTTGAGGGCCTGGCGCCGGGCGTCCACCGCGTCGTGCGCCTCGGCGATGCGCACCGCCCACTCCCCCGCGAGGCGCCCGGAGCGCAGCGCGTACGAGATGCCCTCCCGCGTCCACGGCTCCAGCAGGCCCGCGGCGTCACCGCAGACCAGCACCCGGCCCCGGGACAGCGGCGAGTCGTCGGCCCGGCAGCGGGTCAGGTGGCCGGAGGAGACGCTCGGTTCGAAGCCGGCCAGCCCCAGGCGGGCGACGAAGTCGTCGAGATAGCGCTTGGTCGCGCTGCCGTCGCCGCGCGCCGAGATCACGCCCACGGTCAGCGAGTCGCCCTTGGGGAAGACCCAGCCGTAGCTGCCCGGCAGCGGCCCCCAGTCGATGAGCACCCGGCCGGCCCAGTCCTCGGCGACCGACGCGGGCACCGGGATCTCGGACTCCAGCCCGAGGTCGACCTGGTCGAGCTTCACACCGACGTGGGCTCCTATCCGGCTGGCGCTGCCGTCGGCGCCGACCACCGCGCGGGCGTAGACGACCTCCTCGCGCTTGCCCTCGGCCCCTCCAGTGCTGACCACGACCGCGACGGTGCGGCGGTCCGGCACCCCGGGACCGTGCTGCTCCACCCGCTGGACGGTCACCCCGGTGCGCACCTCGGCGCCCGCTTCCCTGGCGGCGTCGACCAGGCCCTGGTCGAACTCCGGCCGGTTGATCAGGCCGAAGAGCATCTGCCGGGAGCGCTTGGTGCGGGTGAGCCGGCCGTTGAGGCTGAAGGTGACCGCGTGCACCCGGTCGCGCAGCGGCAGTTCGAAGCCGGGCGGCAGGGCGTCCCTGGACGGGCCGATGATCCCGCCGCCGCATGTCTTGTACCGGGGCAGCTCGGCCTTCTCGACCAGCAGGACCCGCCGGCCGGTGAGGGCGGCGGCGTGCGCCGCCGAGGCCCCCGCGGGCCCGGCGCCGATCACCACGACGTCCCAGACCGCGAACGCCTCGCCGTCCCCCGTACCGCTGTCCTGCGCCTCCTGCTCACCGCTCACGTCTGATTCCGCTCCCGCTCCGGCCCGTTCGACTGCCATGTGCTGTCATGGCTGTTCAGGCGCATCCTATGCGCCGTCGCCCACGGCTCGCTGTGGCACCATCGGCTGCGTGCCGTTGCCATGCCCAACGGCCCGGGCGCCCGCCGGATTCCAGCGGGTCGCCGGCGGGCGGCGCAGACCGCCCGTCCGAGTGTCCGTCTGTCCGCGCAAGGAGTTCCCATGCTGTCCGTTCCGCTGTCCGAGACCGTGGCCGCGCTGATCCCGCGAGCCAGGACCGAGCTTGCCGAGCTGGTGGCGTTCGCCTCGGTCGCCGACGAGCGGCAGTTCCCGAAGAGCGAGTGCGAGAAGGCCGCGTCCTGGATCGCGGACGCGCTGCGCGCCGAGGGCTTCCAGGACGTCGCGCTGCTCGACACCCCGGACGGCACCCAGTCGGTGTACGGCTTCCTGCCCGGTCCCGCGGACGCCCCGACGGTGCTGCTCTACGCCCACTACGACGTGCAGCCGCCGCTGGACGAGTCGGCGTGGCTGTCCCCGCCGTTCGAGCTGACCGAGCGGGACGGCCGCTGGTACGGGCGCGGCGCGGCGGACTGCAAGGGCGGCGTGCTGATGCACCTCACGGCGCTGCGGGCGCTGAAGGAGCAGGGCGGTGTCCCGCTCAACGTCAAGGTGATCGTGGAGGGTTCGGAGGAGCAGGGCACCGGCGGGCTGGAGCGCTACGCCGAGCAGCACCCCGATCTGCTGGCCGCCGACACCATCGTCATCGGCGACGCGGGCAACTTCCGGCTCGGCCTGCCCACCGTCGTCTCGTCGCTGCGCGGCATGGTCCTGATGGACGTGCGGGTGACCACGCTGGAGGGCAACCTGCACTCGGGCTCGTTCGGCGGCGCCGCCCCCGACGCGCTGGCCGCGCTCATCCGGATGCTCGCCTCGCTGCGCGACGAGACCGGCGCCACCACCGTCGACGGGCTCGACGCGGACGGCCGGTGGCCCGGAATCGCCTACGAAGAGGCGGACTTCCGGCGGGACGCCAAGGTGCTGGACGGCGTGGAGCTGGTCGGCACCGGCACCATCTCCGACCGGCTGTGGGCCCGGCCCTCGGTGACCGTCCTCGGCATCGACGCCCCGCCCGTCGTCGGCGCCACCCCCTCGGTGCAGGCGCAGGCCGGCGCCCTGGTCAGCGTGCGGGTCCCGCCGGGTGTGGACTCCGCCGCCGCCGCCGACGCCCTGACCGCGCACCTGCGGGCGGCGGCGCCCTGGGGAGCGCGGGTCGAGGTCGGCAAGCGCGGCAGCGGTGAGGCGTTCGCCGCGGACACCTCCAGCCCGGCGTACGCGGCGATGGCCGAGGCGATGCAGGAGGCGTACGGGCAGGACATGGCCGTCGCGGGCAACGGCGGATCCATCCCGCTGTGCAACGCCCTGGCGACCCTCTACCCGCGGGCGGAGATCCTGCTGATCGGCCTGAGCGAGCCGGAGGCGCAGATCCACGCGGTCAACGAGAGCGTCTCGCCGCAGGAGTTGGAGAAGCTCGCGCTCACCGAGGCGCTGTTCCTGCGGCGCTACGCCGCCGCCCAGTCGGCGGGCCAGGGGGTCTGACCCGCCGCCAGGCGGGACGGCGGCGAGCGGTCGGTGCGGCCCCTGTGGGGGGCCGCGGCCGGCCCCGCGCATCGGGGCCGGCCGGTGCCGGGCCCCGCGGGTCACTCCGCGGGGTGGCCGGCCTCCAGGTTCAGCGGGCGGCCCTGCTCCCGGGCGCGCAGCGCCCAGCGCAGCCGGTCGAGGCGCACCGGCGGCAGCAGCCCCGCCGCCTCGTCCTCGGTGACGAACCGCCAGTCACGCAACTCGGACTGCGGCAGCAGCAGCCGGCCGATGTCGGCCCGGGGCATCCGCCCGCCGTCGAAGAGCAGCCGCAGGCCGCCGTGGCCCGGGGGTCTGGGCGGTTCCCAGTCCACCACGAGCAGTTCGAGACCCCGGGTCAACTCGATCCCGAGCTCCTCGGCGACCTCGCGGTAGCCGGCCCGGGCCGGCGACTCCCCGCGCTCCACGACGCCGCCGGGGAACTCCCAGCCGGGCTTGTAGGTGGGGTCGACCAGCAGCACCCGGTCGTCCTCGTCGAAGAGCAGCACTCCGGCGGCCACCGTCTCTGCCCGCGGCTCGGGCGTCTGCACGATGCCGCAGGCGCCCGCGCCGCGTCCGACCGCCTCGGCGATCCGGGACGCGGTCTGCTCCGGGGTCAGTCCCGCGGTGGGCAGCAGGTGGGCGTCCGCGGTCAGCCAGGGCAGGGCGGCGCGGTAGTCGGCGATGCGCTCCAGGGCCCACGTGCGGGCCGCGTCGTCGGCCTCGGGGTTGTCCGGGTGGTCGGTCCTGGCGGCGATCCATGATCGAAGGATCGTTTCTCCCGGATCCAGCAGCACATGGCGGACCTCGATGCGGCGGGCGGCCAGCCCGCCGAATATCTCGTCCCGGTGGTCCTGGCGCAGCAGTGACATGGGCGCCACCAGCACCCCGCCGACCTCCGCCAGCAGCGAGGCGGCGGTCTCCACGACCAGCCGCCGCCAGATGGGCAGTTCCTGGTAGTCGGTGACCTCCTGGAGCCGCTTCTCGGGCAGCAGCCTGCGCAGGCTGCAGCCCAGCACCTCGGGTTCGTACAGGGTGCTCTCCGGTACCAGATCGAGCAGTGCGCGACCCGCACTGCTCTTGCCCGCGCCGAACGCCCCGTTCACCCAGATGATCACGGTGCCCCCTTCTCCGTAGACCCCTACGAATTGCCCGGATCCGCGCCCCCACCAAACGCCCTGCGCCGGTGGCCCCTTCGGGCGGTCCTCCCTCGGCGTCCCCGCTCCCGGGCATGCCGAACCGCGACGCCGCGGGCGGGTCGTGTGAACGCGGCACCGGCACCCCCGGCGGGGCACCGGCGGGCGGCCCCCGGCGCTGACGGTGAGCCGGCCCGGGCCGCCACCCCGTCAGCGGGCAGCACGCCGCCCGGGCCCGCCCCCTGAGCGCGGGGCGGCGTCCCGGGTGACAGCGGGTCAAGGACCGGCGGCCGGAGCCGTCGTCGGGAAGCGGGCGTCGATCCCCCGTCAGGAGGAGGGAGCGGGAGTCAGGGAGCGGGGGTCAGGGGCCGGAGGGTGAAGCCCTCGATGTGCAGCGCCTGCGCCGCGGCCGCCGCGGCACCGACGAGACCCGCGTCGGTACCCAGCTTGGCCGGGACGACGTCGACGCCCGCGGCGAACGACAGCGTGGCGTACCGGGTGAGGTGCTCGCGCAGCGGGTCGAAGAGGATCGGGCCGGCGTTGGCGACGCCGCCGCCGACCACCGCCACGTGGATCTCGACGAGGGTCGCGGTCGCGGCGATGGCGGCGGCCAGCGCCTGGGCCGCGCGGTCGAAGGAGGCGAGGGCGATCGGGTCGCCGGCCCGCGCCGACTCCGCGACGGCCGCGGCGGTGGGCGCCGCCCCGGCCGACGGCTGCCAGCCCTGATCGAGCGCGCGGCGGGCGATGTTGGGGCCGGAGGCGATCCGCTCGACGCAGCCGCGCGACCCGCACGGGCACGGGTCGCCGTCCAGGTCGACGCTGATGTGCCCGATGTGGCCGGCGTTGCCGGTCGGCCCGGGCAGCAGCGCGCCGCCCAGCACCAGCCCGCCGCCCACGCCGGTGGACACCACCATGCACAGCGCGTTGTCGTAGCCGCGGGCGGCACCCTGCCAGTGCTCGGCCGCGGTCATCGCGACCCCGTCGCCGGTGAGCACGACGGGCAGCCCGCCGCACGCCTCGGAGACCCGGGCCACGAGCGGGAACTCCCGCCAGCCGGGGACGTTCACCGGGCTGACCGTTCCGTGTGCGGCGTCCACCGGGCCCGCGCTGCCGATGCCGACGGCGACGGTGCCCTCCCACTGGGGCGCAGCACCGAGTTCCGCCAGGACCTCGGTCACCGCCCGCAGCACCGTCTCACCGTCCTCCGAGGCGGGCGTCGGCCGCAGGGCCCGCGCCAGCAGCCGCCCCTCGCTGTCGACGAGCGCACCGGCGATCTTGGTACCGCCGATGTCCAGTGCGGCCACATGTGGACCGGTAGCGCCGTGGGGGGGCTGCATCGCTCGGTGGTCTCCTTCGTCGTCTGTCGTCCTGTGCCGCACTCGTCCGGCGCCGTCGGGGTCGTCGACCCCAAGGGTTCCGCAAGGTGCGGCCCCAGGAGTAGTCTCACCTGACTCTGACAACGTTGTCCATGTCTTGCCGCAGGGAATACTACGACCGTGACCCAAACACCTGGACGTACCCCCCGGCCCACGATGAAGGATGTCGCCGCCCGCGCCGGCGTCGGACTGAAGACGGTCTCCCGTGTGGTGAACGAGGAGGCGGGCGTCACACCGGACACGGTGGCCCGCGTCCAGGCCGCCATCGAGGCGCTCGGCTTCCGTCGGAACGACAGCGCCCGGCTGCTGCGCACCCGGCGCACGTCCAGCATCGGGCTGGTCCTCGAGGACCTCGCCGACCCCTTCTACGCCCCGCTCAGCCGGGCCGTGGAGGACGTGGCGCGGGCGCACGGGGCACTGCTGTTCACCGGTTCCAGCGCCGAAGACCCCCGGCGCGAGCAGGAATTGGTGCTGGCGTTCTGCGCACGGCGGGTGGACGGCCTGATCGTGGTGCCGGCCAGCGACGACCACCGCTATCTGAGCCCGGAGATCGAGGCGGGCGTCGCCACGGTCTTCGTGGACCGGCCGGCCGGGCGCCTGGACGCAGACGTCGTCCTCACCGACAACGCCGGCGGCGTGCGCGACGGCGTCGCCCACCTCATCGCGCACGGCCACCGCCGGATCGGCTTCATCGGCGACCAGCCGGGCATCCACACCGCGGCCGAGCGACTGCGCGGCTACCGGGAGGCGATGGCCGCCGCGGGGCTGCCGGTCAGGGACGACTGGTACGCGATGGGGCCGACGACCCCGGACCGGGTGCGGGCGTCGCTCGACCACATGCTGTCCGGCCCGGAACCGGTGACGGCGCTGCTCGCGGGCAACAACCGTGTCACCGTGACCGCGGTGCGCGTGCTGTCCGGACTGCCCCGGCCGATCGCCCTCGTCGGCTTCGACGACTTCGAACTCGCGGACCTGCTGAGCCCGCCGGTCACCGTCGTCGCCCAGGACGCCCCGGGCCTGGGCCGCACCGCGGCCCAGCTCCTCTTCCGCCGGCTCGACGGCATGGCCAGCGACTCCCCGACCCGCACCGAACTCCCCGCCCGCCTCATCCCCCGCGGCTCCGGCGAGATCCCCCCGGCGTCGTAGCGGTCCGGCCGTGCCTCGCGCGGTGCACGGCCGGTACGCCGTGCCGGGCCGGTCGCACCCGTTGGTCACACCGGCCGCTCCATGCACACCAGTTGGTCCCGCTCGTCCCAGGAGCGGGCGGGGGTGAAGCCCAGGCGCCGGTACAGGGCGACGGCGCCGGTCCGCCACTGCCAGACGGAGAGCCGCACCGTGCCAGCGCCGGTGCCTGCGGCGTGCGCGAGCGCGGATTCCACCAGGTGGGACGCGATGCCGCGGCCGCGGAAGGCGGGAGCCGTCCAGAGCCTCTTGATCTCGCACGCGCCGCCGGAGGGCGCGGTCACCACCACGCAGCCGACGGCGGTCCCGCCGCTCAGCGCCAGCAGCACGGCGTCGTCGGCGAAGGCGGCCCGCGGGTCGAGGACCTCCGCCCGGTAGCGGTCGGGCAGCGCGGCCGCGCCGGCGACGGCCTGGCCCTTCTCGGCCTGGGTCTGCAGGTGGTACTCGGCCAGCAGCCCGGCCGGTCCGGCGTCGGCGCACGGCCCCTCCCCCGGCCAGCGGACGACCGCCACCTCAGGTTCGTCGGTCATGCCGCCAGCATCACATGCCCGCTGCGGGCCCGAATCAGCCGGTGGGCTCGGGGCGCCCGGCGAGGGCGCGGAGGGCGGGAAGGGCGAGGCCGGTGGCGGCGGTCACCTCGCCGGGGGTGAGGGCGCCGCAGTCGAGGCCGCGCAGCAGGTAGCCGCTGAGGGCGCGGGCGGTCGCGGGCTCGTCCATCACGGCGCCGCCGGCCTTGGCGACATAGGCGGCGAGGCGGGCGGACGCGGCAGCCGCGCCCTCGCGGTAGAAGGCGTAGACGGCGGCGTAGCGGGTCGGCAGGTGGGCGGGGTGCATGTCCCAGCCCTGGTAGTAGGCGCGGGCCAGCGAGCGGCGGACCAGCCCGTAGTGCAGCTGCCAGGCCGCGTGGACCTGCGAACGGGGGCCGATCGGGAGGACGTTGGTCGAGCCGTCGGAGAGCCTGACGCCGGTGCCCGCGGCGGCCACCTGCATGACGGCCTTGGCGTGGTCGGCCACCGGGTGGTCCAACGACTGGTGGGCGGGGCTCACTCCGCAGGCCGCGCTGTAGTCGAAAGTGCCGTAGTGCAGCGCGGTGGCGCGCCCGCCCGCGGCCTCGATGAGCAGCGGCACGGCCGACCTGCCGTCGGGCCCGAGCACGGCCTGGGTGGTCTCGATCTGGATCTCGAAGCCGAGCCGGCCCGCCGGCAGCTCCGCGGCCTGCTCGAAGGCGCCGCACAGCTGGGCCATCGCGGCCACCTGGGCGGGGAAGGTCACCTTGGGCAGGGTCAGTACGAGTCCCGCGGGCAGGCCGCCGCCGTCCAGCAGCGTCGTCAGGAACAGGTCGAGCGTGCGGATGCCGCGGTCGCGGACGGCCGCCTCCATGCACTTCATGCGGATGCCGACGTACGGCGGCGCGCTGCCGCCGGCGACCGCGGCGGAGACGGTGCGGGCGGCGGCCACCGCGGCGGCGTCCTCCTCGGCGTCGGACCGCACCCCGTAGCCGTCCTCGAAGTCGATCCGCAGGTCCTCGACCGGCTCGCGCCGCAGCTTCGCCCGCATCCGGTCGTGGACTTCGGCGGCCAGTTCCGCGGGCAGGCCGAGCAGTCCGGCCAGCGCTCCCGCGTCGGGGGCGTGGGCGTCGAGCGCGGCGAGCGCCTGGTCGCCCCATTCCCGCACGGTGCCGGCGGTGAAGGCGTCGGCGGGCACGTAGACGGTGTGGACGGGCTGCCGGGTGCCCGGGTCGCCCGGGTAGCGCCGGGCCAGTTCGGCGTCGGTGCCGGCCAGCGCCGCGCCGACCTCCGCTCGTACCGCGTCCGCCAGTGTCGTACCGGCCGCCTGCGCCATGGGCTGTGCCTCCCGGACTCCCGCAACTTCAACAAATCGTTGAAGCGAAGCTAGCCGCGGGGTCGGCGCGGGTCAACAGGCGACGCGACGGCCCCCGGACGCGCGCGATGGCGTCCGGGGGCCGTGGAGGACCAGCGTCCGACCGCCGGTGGTCAGTTCTTGCGGGTGGTGATCTCGTCGGTGAGTTGGGGCAGGACCTGGAAGAGGTCGCCGACCACGCCGTAGTCGACCAGGTCGAA
>NZ_JBIRRR010000029.1:0-108047 GCF_044333795.1 Streptomyces sp. NPDC020917
ACGCGCGCAGTGAGCGACGAAGGAGCGAGCGAGCACGATCGACCGGCAGACACCGGGTCTAAGGGCCCGGCGGCGAGAGGCCGGCAAAAAAGGGCACCACACAGTCACGTCCACAGCGTCACGTGCACCGCGGGTCTGAAGCGGCCTGCGGTGACGCCGGAGCCGCGGAGCATGGCCTGGGTGGCGCGGGGGGTGGCGACGAAGCGGCGCAGTTCGGAGGCGGTGGAGGCGGCCTCCTGGCCGGCGAGGGCGAGGAGGTGCCAGGAGCCGCGCGCGGGGAGGTGCGGTCCGGCCACCTGCCGGAGGTCGCCCGCGGCGAGGTCCTTGCCGACGGAGAAGGAGACGGCGAGCGCGAGGCCGCCGCCGCGCTTGGCGTCCTCCACGGCCGCGGCATGGCTCTGGTAGATGCGCTGGTTCCGCTCGGGGATGCCCAGCCGCCGCAGCACGGACGGCACGAGCCCGGTGCGGCTGGCCGCGGACGGGCCGAGCAGCCACGTCTGCTCCTGCAGTTCGGCCGCGCTCGCCTGCCGGCCGGCCAGCGGGTGGGCGCCGCCGACGACGGCGATCACCTGGTAGTTCAGGAAGGGCGTGCAGGACAGGGACTCGTCGAGGGTGGCGGGCCGCGGCCCGATCGCCGCGTCGACCGCCCGCGTCACCAGCAGATGCGCGAACCGCTGCGCGTTGTGCACGCTCAGCTCGACGCTGAGGTCGTCCGCACGCCCGGCGAACAGGTCTATCAGGCCGGGCGCGGCGTGTTCGGCGAACAGGCTGGAGGCGGCGAGCCGCAGCAGCCGGCGGCCGGAGCCGGCCTGGCTGACCTCGCGCACGGTGAGGTCCTGGAGCCCGAGCATCTCGATGGCCCGGCTGGCCAGCCGCAGCCCGCCGGGGGTGAAGACCAGTCCGGAGGCGACCCGGGTGAACAGCCTGTCGCCGAGTTCCTTGCGCAGGTGCGCTATGTGCATCGACACCGCGGCCTCGGTCACCTCCAGGTCCGCTGCCGCGGCCTTGACCGAGCCGAGGCGTACGGTGGCCGCGAAGGCCCGCAACTGCGTCGGGGTCAACCCCAGCCTCCCTACGGGCCACGCGTCCGCCGCGTCCCGGCAGTGGCGGATCGTGTGGCGCCGGTCACACCTTACCCGCGGGTCGGGGCTGTCAGGCGCGGTCCTGCCGCGTTTTGACCCTCGTGGGGGCGGAACGGTAGGCTTGCGGTTCGTTATGCGTATTGGCTTGCTCTATCTCACGTGAGGGGCCCTTACGCCGGTCCACCGGGCCGATGACCAGCGGCAGGCGAACGGGTTGCGTCCCCGTGCGCCGCCAAGGCTGTCGTGATCGTCCGGGTGGCCTTGTCAGGACCCCTTCCCCTGGTCCGCGCGACCCCGGGGAAACCACTACTGAGAAGAAGCGAAGGCTACGACCGTGCGTACGTTCAGCCCCAAGCCCGGCGATGTCCAGCGCCAGTGGCACGTCATCGACGCGCAGGACGTCGTCCTGGGCCGTCTGGCCTCCCAGGCCGCAACCCTCCTGCGGGGCAAGCACAAGCCCATTTACGCCCCCCATGTCGACACCGGCGACTTCGTCATCGTCATCAACGCCGACAAGATCCACCTGTCCGGGAACAAGAAGACCCAGAAGATGGCCTACCGCCACTCCGGGTACCCGGGCGGTCTGCGTTCGGTGCGCTACGACGAGCTGCTCGCCAAGAGCCCCGAGAAGGCCATCGAGAAGGCCGTCAAGGGCATGCTCCCGAAGAACTCCCTGGGCCGTCAGATGCTCTCGAAGCTGAAGGTCTACGCGGGTGACCAGCACCCGCACGCGGCCCAGCAGCCGGTCCCGTTCGAGATCACCCAGGTCGCGCAGTAGTCCCGGCCACCAGCTACCAGAAAGAATCTGAGGAGAATCGTGGCTGAGACCACCGCCGAGACCCCGCTCGAGGGCGAAGAGTCCTACGAGGAGATCACGACCTTCGAGTCCGAGTCCGTCGAGGGGGAGTACACCTCCGAGTCGCTCGCCTCGCGCTTCGGCGACCCGCAGCCGGCTGCCGGCACCGGCCGCCGCAAGCAGTCCATCGCCCGCGTCCGGATCGTCCCGGGCAGCGGCAAGTGGAAGATCAACGGCCGCACCCTTGAGGGCTACTTCCCGAACAAGGTGCACCAGCAGGAAGTCAACGAGCCCTTCAAGGTGCTCGAGCTGGACGGTCGTTACGACGTCATCGCCCGCATCAGCGGCGGCGGCATCTCCGGCCAGGCCGGTGCGCTGCGTCTGGGCGTCGCCCGTGCGCTCAACGAGGCCGACGTCGACAACAACCGCGGCCCGCTGAAGAAGGCCGGCTTCCTGACCCGTGACGACCGCGCGGTCGAGCGGAAGAAGGCCGGTCTGAAGAAGGCGCGCAAGGCGCCGCAGTTCAGCAAGCGCTAAGTCGCCTCCGGCGCGGGGAACCGATCCCGCGCCCGGCGCATCGAACGCCTCGGAGACACTCTGGTGCCTCCGGGGCGTTCGCATTACCGGGAACCGGCGTATATGTCTGTTGATATGACCCTGCGTGCTGGATGGTTGAGTCATGTCCCCGAGCCGGGGACGCGGGCCACGGGTCACAGGACGCCGGGCGTCACAGGGGGCGTCGCGCCGAAGGACGGCCGCACCACCGCACAGATCATCGGAGGAAATACTGTGGGACGACTCTTCGGCACCGACGGAGTGCGGGGCATCGCCAACGAGGACCTGACCGCCGAGCTGGCCCTCGGGCTGTCGGTCGCGGCGGCGCACGTCCTGGCCGAGGCGGGCAGTTTCGCCGGGCACCGGCCGGTCGCGGTGGTCGGCCGCGACCCGCGGGCCTCGGGTGAGTTCCTGGAGGCCGCCGTCGTGGCCGGCCTGGCGAGCGCGGGCGTGGACGTCCTGCGGGTCGGTGTGCTGCCCACCCCTGCGGTGGCGTATCTCACCGGCGCGCTGGGTGCCGACCTCGGCGTGATGCTGTCGGCCAGCCACAACGCGATGCCGGACAACGGGATCAAGTTCCTCGCCCGCGGCGGCCACAAGCTCGACGACGTGCTGGAGGACCGCATCGAGGACGTGTACGACGAGCACCGCACCGGCGCCCCGTGGAACCGTCCCACCGGGGCCGGCGTCGGCCGCGTCAAGGACTACGACGAGGGCTTCGACCAGTACGTGGCGCACCTCATCGGCGTGCTGCCGAACCGGCTCGACGGCCTGAAGATCGTCCTGGACGAGGCGCACGGCGCCGCGGCCCGCGTGTCGCCCGAGGCGTTCTCCCGGGCCGGCGCCCAGGTGATCACCATCGGCGCCCAGCCCGACGGCCTCAACATCAACGACGGCTGCGGCTCGACCCACCTTGAACTGCTCAAGGCCGCGGTCGTCGAGCACGGCGCGGACTTCGGCATCGCCCACGACGGCGACGCGGACCGCTGCCTGGCCGTGGACCACGCCGGCGAGGAGGTGGACGGCGACCAGATCCTCGCCATCCTCGCCCTGTCGCTGCGGGAGCGCGACGCGCTGCGCAAGAACACCGTCGTCGGCACCGTGATGTCCAACCTCGGCTTCAAGCTGGCGATGGAGCGCGAGGGCATCGAGCTGGTGCAGACCGCGGTTGGCGACCGCTACGTGCTGGAGTCGATGAAGGAGAACGGCTACGCGCTCGGCGGCGAGCAGTCCGGGCACGTCATCGTGCTCGACCACGCCACCACCGGCGACGGCACGCTGACCGGCCTGCTGCTGGCCGCGCGGGTGGCCTCCACCGAGCGCCCGCTGGCCGAACTGGCGTCCGTGATGGACCGGTTGCCGCAGGTGCTGGTCAACGTCCCGGACGTCGACAAGAGCCGGGTGGCGAGCAGCCCGGAGCTGACCGCCGCGGTCGCCGAGGCGGAGGCGGAGCTGGGCTCCACCGGCCGGGTGCTGCTGCGGCCCTCCGGCACCGAGCCGCTGGTGCGGGTCATGGTCGAGGCGGCCGACATCGACCACGCCCGCGCGGTGGCCGGCCGCCTGGCCGACGTCGTGAAGTCCGCCCTGGGCTGACGCCCGCCCGGGCTCACGTCCCGCGGCGCTGCCTGGCCCAGAACCACTGCTGGGCGAGCAGCGTCACGGTGCCGGCGAGCACGATGCCGGCCAGGTTGACGGCGAGCTGCGCGGTCGAGCCGCGCAGCTCGTGCCAGTTGGTGTAGCTGAGCGCCAGTGCGGCGTTGGCCGCGGCTGGCACCGTCGTCACCGAGATCGCGACGCCCACCAGGGCACCGGACTTGGCCGAGGTCAGCGACAGGATCCCGGCCACCCCGGCGAGCAGGGCCACCACGAACGAGTCCCAGCTCGGCTGCCAGATGAACCCGGTCGCCGGATGCGGGGCGTCGAACCGCGCCTGGGTGAACAGCCCGAAGACGTCCATCAGGCCGCTGAACGCGCCGGTCAGCAGCACCGCCACCAGGAACCCGACGGTCAGCGCGGTGAGGGAGCGCAGCAGCAGCGGGCGGTCGCGCCGCACCGCCGACGTGCATATCCCGGCCAGCGGGCCGAACTCCGGGCCGACCACCATCGCGCCGACGATGAGGATCGAGCTGTCCAGCATCACGCCGTAGGCGGCGAGCATGGTGGCCACGGTCAGGAACCCCAGATAGGTGAACGTGAGCGTGGACTCCTCGTGGGTCTCCTCGACCAGCGACTCCCACAGCACCGCGTCGGCGCCCTCGCCGGGGGCCGCCGCCTCGGCGCGGTCGGCGCTCCCGGACAGGGTCAGGTCGATGTCCTCGACGGCGATCGCGCCGGCGTCGGCGACCCCGCGCGAGCGCAGCTCGGCCAGCAGCCCGTCGGCGGCCTCCCGTGCCACGTCGCAGGTGAGCACGTCGCCCGGCGGGTCGAGCGCGGCGCCCCTGAGCACGGTCAGATGGGTGGCGCCGACGGTGCCCCTGACCAGTCCGGCGATGGCGTCGGTGCGGTCGGACGGCACGATCATCCGCAGATGCAGCACGCGGCAGGCTTCCCTTCAGAGTTTGCGCAGCGACAACCGCTGCACCTTGTGCTGCGGGCCCTTGCGCAGGACCAGGGTGGCCCGGCCGCGGGTGGGCAGCACGTTCTGCACCAGGTTGGGGCGGTTGACGGTGCGCCACATCAGACGGGCGTAGTCCAGCGCCTCGTCCTCCGGCACCTGGGTGTACTTGCGGAAGTAGGAGTCCGGGTCCTGGAACGCGGTCTGCCGCAGCTTGCGGAACCGGCCCAGGTACCACTGCTCGATGTCCTCGGTCCGCGCGTCCACGTAGACGCTGAAGTCGAAGTAGTCGGCGAGGGCGATGCGGGTGCGGCCGTCGCTGCCGGGCAGCGCGGGCTGCAGCACGTTCAGGCCCTCGACGATCAGGATGTCCGGGCGGCGCACCACCAGCCGCTCGTCCGGCACGATGTCGTAGATCAGGTGCGAGTACACCGGGGCGCTGACCTCGGGCCTGCCGGCCTTCACATCGGCGACGAAGCGGGTCAGCGCCCGCCGGTCGTAGGACTCCGGGAAGCCCTTGCGGGACATCAGGCCGCGCCGGTGCAGTTCGGCGTTGGGCAGCAGGAAGCCGTCGGTGGTGACCAGCTCGACCCGCGGGTGCTCCGGCCAGCGGGCCAGCAGCGCCTGGAGCAGCCGCGCGGTGGTGGACTTGCCGACCGCGACGCTGCCGGCCACCCCGATGACGAACGGCGTGCCGGGCTGCGCGCCCTCGCCGAGGAAGGTGTTGAGGGCGCCGCGCAGGCCGCTGTGCGCGCCGACGTAGAGGTTGAGCAGCCGGGACAGCGGCAGGTAGACGTCGACCACCTCGTCGAGGTCCACCACGTCCCCGAGGCCGCGCAGCTGCTCGACCTCCTCCGCGGTCAGCGGCAGCGGGGTGCGCTCGCGCAGCGCGCTCCACTGGTCCCGGGTCAGGTCGACGTAGGGGCTCGCGGGGGCGGTGGCGGTGGTGGTGGGCACGGGCCTCATTGTCCTGTGCCGGGGCCCGGCTTTCCCGCCGGGGAACGGGTGGTCTGCGTCACTGGCCGTCCGTCAGGTCCCCGGGCCCCGGGGCGCGGCAGGTCGTAAGCTGGCGCGCATGTGCGGCATCGTGGGGTACGTCGGCGGGCAGGGCGCACTGGACGTCGTGATGGCCGGGCTGGAACGCCTGGAGTACCGCGGGTACGACTCGGCCGGGGTCGCGGTGCTGGCCGACGGCGGCCTGGCGGTCGCCAAGCGGGCCGGCAAGCTGGCGAACCTGCGCGAGGAGCTGGCCCGGCAGCCGCTGCCGGACGGCCGCACCGGCATCGGGCACACCCGCTGGGCCACGCACGGCGCGCCCACCGACGGCAACGCCCACCCGCACCTGGACAACGCCGGGCGGGTCGCGGTGGTCCACAACGGCATCATCGAGAACTTCGCCGAGCTGCGCGCCGAACTCGCCGAACGCGGCCACGACCTGGGCTCGGAGACTGACACCGAGGTCGTCGGCCACCTGCTCGCCGAGCAGTTCTCCTCGTGCGGCGACCTCGCCGAGGCCATGCGCCAGGTGTGCGGCCGGCTCGACGGCGCGTTCACCCTGGTCGCGGTGCACGCCGACGACCCCGAGGTGGTGGTCGGCGCCCGCCGCAACTCGCCGCTGGTGGTCGGCGTCGGCCAGGGTGAGAACTTCCTCGCCTCCGACGTGTCGGCGTTCATCGCGCACACCCGCGAGGCCGTGGAGCTCGGCCAGGACCAGGTGGTGGAGCTGCGCCGGGAGGGCATCACCGTCACCGGCTTCGACGGCAGCCCCGCCGAGATCCGGCCCTACCACGTCGACTGGGACGTGTCGGCCGCCGAGAAGGGCGGCTACGACTACTTCATGCTCAAGGAGATCGCCGAGCAGCCGCGGGCGGTCGCCGACACCCTGCTCGGCCGGATCGACGCGGCCGGCCGGCTCACCCTGGACGAGGTCCGCATCCCCGACACGGTGCTGCGCGAGGTCCAGAAGATCGTCATCGTGGCCTGCGGCACGGCCTTCCACGCCGGGATGATCGCCAAGTACGCCATCGAGCACTGGACGCGGGTGCCCTGCGAGGTGGAGCTGGCCAGCGAGTTCCGCTACCGCGACCCGATCCTGGACCGGCGCACCCTGGTCATCGCGGTCAGCCAGTCGGGCGAGACGATGGACACCCTGATGGCGCTGCGGCACGCCCGCGAGCAGGGGGCCCAGGTGCTGGCGGTGTGCAACACCAACGGCTCGACCATCCCGCGCGAGTCCGACGCGGTGCTCTACACCCGGGCCGGGCCGGAGGTCGCGGTCGCCTCCACCAAGGCGTTCCTGACGCAGCTGGTGGCGTGCTACCTGGTCGCCCTGTGGTTCGGCCAGGCCCGCGGCACCCAGTGGGGCGACGAGGTGCAGGCGGTGGTCCGCGAACTCGCCGACATCGCCGGCAAGGTCGAGCAGGTGCTCACCACCATGGAGCCGGTCCGCAAGCTGGCCCGCTCGCTGAGCGACCGCAACACCGTGCTGTTCCTCGGCCGGCACGTGGGCTACCCGGTCGCGCTGGAGGGCGCGCTCAAGCTCAAGGAACTGGCGTACATGCACGCCGAGGGGTTCGCCGCGGGCGAGCTGAAGCACGGGCCGATCGCGCTCGTCGAGGAGGGCGTGCCGGTCGTCGTGGTGGTGCCGTCGCCGCGCGGCCGGTCGGTGCTGCACGACAAGATGGTGTCCAACATCCAGGAGATCAGGGCGCGCGGCGCCCGCACGATCGTCATCGCCGAGGAGGGCGACGAGGCCGTCGTCCCGTACGCGGACCACCTGGTGCGGGTGCCGCAGACGCCGGTGCTGCTGCAGCCGCTGGTGACCACGGTGCCGCTGCAGGTGTTCGCCTGCGAGCTGGCGACGGCGCGCGGCAACGAGGTGGACCAGCCGCGGAACCTGGCCAAGTCGGTGACCGTCGAGTGATCGTCGGAGTCGGCATCGACGTCGCCGAGATCGACCGCTTCCAGGCCGCGCTGGACCGCACTCCCGGCATGGCCGAGCGGCTGTTCACCGCGACGGAACTGCGGCTGCCCTCCGGCGAGCCGCGCGGTATCGCCTCGCTCGCGGCCCGGTTCGCGGCGAAGGAGGCACTCGCCAAGTCCCTGGGCGCCCCGCCCGGCCTGCACTGGCTCGACGCCGAGGTCACCACCTCCGACGACGGCCGCCCCCACCTCACCGTCAAGGGCACCGTCGCCGCCCGCGCCCACACCCTCGGCGTCCTCCACTGGCACGTCTCCCTCAGCCACGACGCGGGCGTCGCCTCCGCAGTGGTGATCGCCGAGGGCTGACGCGCGAGCTCCCGGAGTGGGCGGGCGAGGTACGAGGCCGTCCGGGTAGGGAGTGAGGAGGAGGCCCGAGCGTGGGGGGTGTGGGCTGACGCGCGAGCTCCCGGAGTGGGCGGGCGAGGTACGAGGCCGTCCGCGTGGGGAGTGAGGAGGAGGCCCGAGCAAACTCGTGGACTCCCTTCGGGCGTGGGAGCGTGGGGAGGGTGGTGTTCGCGGGTGCGGGCGCGGTGACGGCGGGAGGCAGCAGATGAGGTACGGGCACACCGTGGAGACCGTGCGGGCGGCGGAGGGCGCCCTGATGGCGCGGCTGCCGGAGGGCGCGTTGATGCAGCGGGCCGCGGCCGGACTCGCCGCGGTCTGCGCCGACGCGCTCGGCCGGGTCTACGGCGCCCGAGTCGCGGTCCTCACCGGCAGCGGCTCCAACGGCGGCGACGCGCTGTACGCCGGAGCGCGCCTGGCCCGGCGCGGCGCGCAGGTCACCGCGGTGCTGCTGGCCCCGGATCGCACCCACGCGGAGGGTCTTGCCGCGCTGCGTGCCGCCGGCGGGCGGGCCGCCGGCGCCGAGGAGGGCCCCGCGGTGATCGGCCGCGCCGACCTCGTGCTGGACGGCATCACCGGCATCGGCGGCAAGGGCGGGCTGCGGCCCGAGGCCGTACCGCTGGCCGAGGCCGCGCACGCGGCCCGCGCGGGCGTGGTCGCCGTCGACCTGCCCAGCGGCGTCGACGCCGACACCGGCGAGGTGCAGGGCGCGGCCGTCCACGCCGACATCACCGTCACCTTCGGCACGTACAAGCCGGGCCTGCTGGTCGATCCGGCGGCCGCGCTGGCCGGCGCCCTGCGGCTGATCGACATCGGGCTCGGCGGCGACCTCGGCGCGCCCGCGCTGGAAGCGCTGCAGCACGCGGACATGGCGGCGCTGCTGCCGCAGCCGACGGGGGAGAGCGACAAGTACCGGCGGGGCGTCGTGGGCATCGCGGCGGGTTCCGAGCGCTACCCGGGCGCGGCCGTGCTCGCCGTCTCCGGGGCGCTGCGCGCCGGCGCGGGGGCGGTGCGGTACGTGGGCCCCGGCGGCGACGCGGTGCTCGCCGCGCACCCGGAGACCCTGGTCTCCACGGGTTCCCCGCACGCCGCGGGGCGCGTCCAGGCGTGGGTGGTCGGGCCGGGCCTCGGCGACTCGGCGGAGGCCCGCACCGCCGTCGAGCAGGTGCTGGCCTCGGACGTGCCGGTGCTGGTCGACGCGGACGGGCTGCGGCTGATCGGCGCGGACGCGGTGCGGGGGCGGCGGGCGCCGACCGTGCTGACCCCGCACGCGGGAGAGGCGGCGGCACTGCTCGGGACCGCCCGCGCGGAGGTCGAGGCGGGGCGGCTGGACGCGGTGCGGAAGCTGGCGGGGATGTTCGGGGCGACGGTGCTGCTCAAGGGGTCCACGACGCTGGTCGCCGGCCCCGATCCGGAGCGGCCGGTGCGGGTCAACGCGACGGGCACGCCGTGGCTGGCGACGGCCGGCAGCGGCGACGTGCTGTCCGGGCTCACCGGCTCCCTGCTGGCCGCCGGCCTCGCCCCGCTGGACGCGGCGTCCGCGGGCGCCTATCTGCACGGGCTCGCCGCGCGGCTGGTCGAGGGCCCGCTGTCCGCGCTCGACGTGGCCGCAGCCCTGCCCGCCGCCTGGCGCAACGTCCTTTCCTGACACGGTACTTGCCGCCCCGGCTCGGTCCCGGGTCCCGGGTTGTCCTGCGGCACCGCGTACGGGAAGCGGACGGGCGCGCGGCACCCCCGTACGGGAAGCGGACGGGCGCGTGCCCGGCCGCAGACGCGCGGTCGGCGCCCTGAACGGGCTCGTGTACGCGCCCTGGTGCGGGCCCCGCCGTTCGCCGTCCGCCCGCGGGCCGGGAGGTGTTCCCTGGTCAGCGCCGGCCCGGCGGGACACAATGGTCCGTCGCCGGGCCCGTCCGGCACGGGTGGCGGCTGCGGAGGGAGGGCAAGGCGTTGGCGGAGCAACCGGCGGTCCCTGACGGCCTGCCCGCGGTCCGCGGACCCCGGCTCGTCGGGCGGTCGGCGGAGCTCGACCGGGCCGTGCGCAGCCTCACCGCCGGTACTCCCGCGACCGTCCTCGTCGAGGGCGAGGCGGGCATCGGCAAGACCCGGCTGCTCCAGGAGGTGCTGGCCGCACCCGGGCTCGACGGGGTGCTGGTGGCGGGCTGCCCGCCGTTCCGTGACACCCTCACGCTCGCCCCGGTCGTCGACGCGGTGCGCGAGGCCCGCACCGGGGTGGCCGGGCTGGGGCTCTCCGCCCTGGCCGGAGCGCTGCGCCCGCTGTTCCCCGAGTGGGCGGACGCCCTGCCGCCCGCGCCGGAACGGCTCGACGACGCGGGGGCCGCCCGGCACCGCCTCTTCCGCGCCCTGCAGGAACTCCTCGCCGCCTGCGGCACCACCGTGCTCGTCGTCGAGGACGCGCACTGGGCCGACGCGGCCACCCTGGACTTCCTGCTGTTCCTGGCCACCCGGCCGGCCGCGGACCGGCTCAGCCTGGTGCTCACCTACCGTCCCGAGGACGTGCCGGCCGGGTCCCAACTGCTGCGCCTGCTGGGCAGACCGGTGCCCGGCACCGTCCACACCCGGATCGCGCTCGTCCCGCTCAGCGTCGCCGAGACCGCGCAGTTCGTGTCGTCGATGCTGCACGACGAGCATGTCTCCGACGCCTTCGCCACGTTCCTGCACAAGCACACCTCCGGGCTGCCGCTCGCCCTGGAGGAGTCCGTGCGCCTGCTGGACGACCGCGCGGACCTGATCCGGCGCGGCGGCGAGTGGCGGCGCAGGACCCTCACCGAGATCGAGGTGCCGCCGACGATCCGCGACGCCGTCCTGGAACGCGCCGCCCGGCTCGGCCCGGACGACCGCCAGGTGCTGCGGGCCGCCGCGGTCCTGGCCGAGGCCGTGCACCCGGCGGTGCTCGTCACCGTCTCCGGGCTGCCCGAGGACCGAGCGCGGGACGCGCTCGCCGCGGCCGTCCGTGCCAGGGCGCTGGTCGAGGACCCCGGCGGGCGGGTCCACTTCCGCCATCTGCTGGCGGCCCGCGCCGTCTACGACGACATACCCGGCGGGGAGCGGCGCGCCCTGCACCATCGCGCCGGCCGGGCCCTGGAAACCCTGTCGCCGGTCCCGATCGCCCGGCTGCCGCGGCACTTCGGGGAGGCCGGCGACACCGACGCCTGGCGGCACTACACCGAACGCGCCGCCGACCTCGCACTCGCGTCGGGCGACCAGCCCGCCGCAGTCACCGCCCTGCACGCGCTGCTGTCCGCCGGCGACCTGCCGGCCGGGGACGTCGCCCGGCTGTGCCGGAAGTTCCCCGTGTTCGCGTTCTCCGGCTACCTCGGCAGCACCGAACTGCTCGGCGTGCTGCGTGCCCTGCTCGACGGCGGCGCCGCCCTGACCCAGTCCGAACGCGGCGAGGTGCGCGCCCAGTTGGGCCGGATGCTGATGCAGACCGGGCAGTACGCGGCCGGCGCCGCCGAGTTGGAGCAGGCCATCGGCGACCTCGACGACCACCCGTACGAGGCGGCAGCGGCGATGAGTTCGCTCAGCCGCCCGGCCGGGGCGGACTGGCCGGTCTCCGCGCACCGGCGGTGGCTGGACAGGTCCGTCGAACTGGTCGAGATCCGGGTCCCGGCGGACCGCCGGCTGCCGTTCCGCGTCGACCGGGTGACCGCCCTGCTGGAGATGGGCGACCCGGGCGGCTGGGACGTCGCGGCCGGCATCCCGGAGACGGCGGACCGGCCGGCCGACCTGCTGAGCGTCATCAGGGCCGACCTCAACATCGGTGACGCCGCGATGCGTTGGGGGTTCTACGCGGAGGCAGGGCGACGCCTTGAGCGGGCCGTCGAGGTGGGCGCGTCGAGCGGGCACCTGCGGATGCGGGACATGGCCGCGGTGACCCTGGCCCATCTCGACTGGCACGCCGGGCGCTGGCCGGGCCTGGCCGAGCGCGCCGCCGCGCTCGCCGCCATCGAGGAGGATCCGGTGATCTTCCTCGAGGGCGGGCTGATCACCGCACTGCTCACCTCGGCCACCTCCACCGACGCCGCCGAACTCGCCCTGGCCGAGGGGAGGTTCGCACGGGTGCTGACCGAGGGGGCGCGCCGCGGCATCGTCGACGTGCCGCTGGAGCCCACGGCCGCCCTCGCGGCGCTGCGGCTCGCCGAGGGCCGCGTCGCCGACAGCCTCGCCCTCACCGACGAGGGGATGCGGGTCGTCACCCGCAAGGGCATCTGGTTGTGGGCCGCCGAGATCGCCCCGGTCCGCGTCCAGGCGCTGCTCGCCGCCGGCCGCACCGACGAGGCCGCCGACCTCGTCGCCCGGTACGCGCGGGGGCTGCGCGGCTGCACCGCGCCGGCCGCCGAGGCGTCGCTGGCCGCGTGCCGGGCCTGGCTGGCCGAGGTCCGGGAACCCGCTGACCGCGCCGCGGAGCAGTGGGAGGACACGGCCGCCGGGTGGGACCGGCTGCCGCGGCCCTACGCCGCCCTGCTCGCCCGGGAGCGGCGGGCCGTCGCGCTGGCCGCGGCCGGTCGTGACGGTGAGGCGGCCGATCTGCTCGCCGCCGTCGAGACCGGGCTGCGCGCCCTCGGTGCCGAGCGCGACGCCCAGCGGGTGGCCGCCCGCGACCGGCCGGCGTCCCGCGGCGGCCGGCGCGGCTACGGCGACCAGTTGTCGCCGCGCGAGCTGGAGGTGGTCCGGCTGATGCTGACCGGGCTGTCCACCCCCGACATCGCCAGGTCCCTCTCGCGCTCCCCGCGCACGGTCGCCGCCCAGCTCAACTCCGCGATGCGCAAGTACCGGGTCAAGTCCCGTACCGCGCTCGCCGTCGCCGCCCTCCAGTCCGGCGTCACCCCCGCCCCCACCCCCTGACCGATCCGGTCCCCGACCCGCCCTCCGCGGCGGCGCGTTGCGCAGTCGGGCCGACCGGCGGGCGGTTCCCGGCCGGGACGGGGCCGTGGCGGGCTCGGGCCTCGCGGTCCGATCCGCGGCCCAACCCGCCCCCCGCAGGGGAACGTTGCGCAAAACGGCCGATCGGTGGGCCGCCGGCGGCCGGGACGGGGGTGCGGGGTGGGGGCCGGGCCCGGCGAATTTTAGGTCACTTGACGCATCGTTCCCGGACCCCGGGCGTCGCCATACTCACCTGCGCACCGCCTTCCCCCGCGACAGCCGACGGAGACCAGCACAGTGAGCCGCTCTGGTGAGGACACCGCCCGCGAGGGATGTCCGACCGGGCCCCTTCCCCCGGACGGCCAGGCGCCGTCCGGGGAGGAGCAGACCGATCCCGACCCGCAGAACCGGCCCCCGACGGAACCGGACGACGACCCGTTCACGGGCTACGAGCCCCTGTGACCGGGCGGCCCGGGATCCCGAACACCGAAAGGTGAACCCCGCGTTGAAACGACTGCCACGTTCCATACCCCTGACCGGGCACCGCACGAGCACCGCGGTGGCCCTCGGACTCGCCGCGGCCTGCGGCCTGTTCGTCGTGCCCGCGTCCCATGCCCAGGAGCCGCCGCCCTCCGCCTTCGTCCGGACCTCCGCCGCCCAGGGCGGGGCCGCCGACTGCCAGGTCACCCTGCCCGGAGGGCTCAAGGCGACCGTCACCCGTGACGGCGCCCGACTCACCGATCCGGCCGCCACCGGGCAGACGATGCTCGCCTTCTCCAACGGCGGGCACCAGTACCTCGTCCCGCAGGGCGCCGCGGCGCAGGCCGGCACCAAGGGCCTGGCCGCCTACGACACCACCGCGCTCGCCCAACGCGCCTGCGGCACCGACGCGTTCGCCCCGGCTTCGGCCAGGACGGCAGCGGCCGGCCACGGCTCCTACGCCATGGGCCGGCTCACCGTGCACCTGATCTACGCGGACAGCCAGCCCATCGGCGACGGCGAGCTCTTCCTGATCGACGTCGACAACGCCGACTACGCCAACTCCGACATGGTCTTCATCGCGAGCCAGGGCACCCTGAAGGTCAGCGTGCCCGTCGGCCACTACGAGGCCGTCTACGTCAACGACAACCACATCACCGTCGATCCCAACGTCACGGTCGGCGACGGCAGCACCCTCACCCTGGACGCCCGCACCTCGACCCACGAGATCCCGGTGCCCGCCACGCCGCGCCCGGCCGAGCTCACCAACACCGGCCTGTCGATCTACGCCAGCGACGGCACACCGAGCGGTGACGCCCGCGGCCTGGTCCTGCGCGTCCAGCGGATGGGCGCGGAACCGCACGGCTTCACCCTCAACTCCACGGCCCCGGCCAAGCGCGGCCGGTTCACCATGGTGGCCACCGCCGACCTGGCGTCGCCCGCCGACGCGCCTCAGCCGTACGCCTACCATGTGGCCAACTCCTACGACCACCTGCCGAGTTCGTACCCGACCTCGGTCGACCCGAAGTCCCTGGCGACGGTCGCGAGGACGCTCTCCGCACCCACCGGTCCGGACGGCATCGACCTGGTGGTCCAGGCCGTGACGCCGGTGTGGCTCGCCCGGGGCCGCGGGCAGCAGTACGCCACCGGGTTCGAGTTCCGCCCGCCCGGCACGGAGCGCACCGAGTACATCAGCGGCTCCGCCGACCTCAACTGGCACACCGAGGTGGAGGACGAGCAGACCCACGTCAGGCTCACCGGCAAGGACACCGTCTACCGCGCTGGCGACCGGCGCTCCGAGATGTGGGAGGCCGACGCCCCGCGGCCCGGCGTGCCGGTCGACACCGGCAGCAGCTCGGTCGGCTGCGGCGCGTGCGCGGACGCGGACACCATGGTCTTCGGCATCGGCGCCGACAGCGACAGCACGCCCGGCACCGTCGGCATGCGCTTCGACGGCGACGCCGGCACCGTCACCCTGACCCGCGACGGCCAGCTCCTGGCCAGCGACACCGGCAGCCTGTACGGCGTCAGCGTCGACGTCCCGCCGGGCCGCGCCACCTACCAGTTGCGGCAGCAGACCCTGCGCCCCGACGCCGCGCTGGCGCCGAGCACCGACACGACGTGGACCTTCACCGCCGAGCCCGGCAAGGGCAGGGCCCTGCCGGACCGGGTGCCGTGCCAGGGGCTGGACGCCGGCTGCGCCGCGCTGCCGCTGCTGTTCGCCGACACCTCCACCGACGCCGACCTCCAGCACCGGCTCACCGCGGGTCCGCACACCGTCCACCTCGACGTGACGCGCGAGCAGTACGCGACCGGCTCCACGGTCACCGGCGCCACCCTCCAGGTGTCGTACGACGACGGCAAGAGCTGGCAGGACCTGCACGTGACCGGCGCCAACGGGGCCTTCCGGGCCGCTTACACCGTCCCCGCGGACGCGTCAGGCGTGTCCTTCAAGCTCGCCGCGTGGGACGCCCAGGGCAACCGGATCGACCAGGTGCTGCCGCACGCCTACGAGGTGCGGTGACCATGACCACCCCAGCTTCCCAGGAGCCCTCCGTGACGTCCTACGCGAAGAAGCCCCGTCTCTTCCGGCCGCTGGTCGGCTCGGTGGCGGTCGCCGGTACCGTCCTCGGCCTGCTCGCGGTCGTCTCACCGGCCTCGTTCGGCGACGACGGCGACAGCACCGCCCCCGCAACTGCCGCCGCGACCGCCCCGGTTGCCGTCTGCTCCGCCCCGCCGCCCGGCCAGCTCGCCTGCCAGGCCGAGGTGATGCCGGACACCTCCGCCACCGGAGCGCGGTCCTTCACCGCCAGGAGCAAGGCCGCGCTGCCCGACGGCTACGGCCCGGCGGACCTCCAGTCGGCGTACAACATCGGCGCCGACGTGGCGGCGCACGCCGGCAAGGGCCGGACCGTCGCCATCGTCGACGCCTACGACGCGCCGACCGTCGAGGCCGACCTCGCCGTCTACCGCTCCACCTACGGCCTGCCGCCGTGCACCACGGACAACGGCTGCTTCCGCAAGGTCAACGAGCGGGGCAATGCCGCACCCCTGCCCTCGGTCGACGTGAGCTGGGCGGTGGAGATCAGCCTGGACGTGGAGGCCGTCTCCGCGGCCTGCCCCGACTGCAACATCCTGCTGGTCGAGACCGACTTCGCCAGCGGGATCAACCTCGGCAACGGCGTCGACACCGCGGTGCGGCTCGGCGCCGACGCGGTCTCCAACAGCTACAGCGGCGCGGAGACCACGGTGTGGGACAACACCGCCACGTCGAAGGGCGGCATCCCCGCCAACATCTCCTCCTACGACCACCCCGGCGTGCCGATCCTCGCCGCGTCCGGCGACTCCGGCTACCAGTTGGACGCCCCCTACCCGGCGGACCTCACCACGGTCATCGCGGTCGGGGGCACCTCGCTGACCCGCAGCGACACCGCGCGGGGCTGGACCGAGACCGCGTGGGGGCCGACCAAGCGCCCCTCGGGCGCCGGAGCGGCCTGCTCGGCGCACGTCGACAAGCCGGGCTGGCAGCACGACACCGCCTGCCCCGGCCGGACCGTCGCCGACGTCTCCGCGGTCGCCGACCCGTACACCGGGCTGGCGATCTACGACAGCACACCCGACCCCGGTGACGGCCTGCCCGGCGGCTGGCTGCACGCCGGCGGCACCAGCGCGGCCACCCCGCTCGTCGCGGCCATGTACGTGATGGCCGGTCCCGCGGCGGCCGTCAAGGACGCCTCGGGCCTGTACGCGCACCCCGACCACCTGAACGACGTCGCGGGCGGCGCAAGCGTCAGCATCCCCGGCAGTGGCCACGAGTGCCCGGTGACCAGCTACCTGTGCACCTCGCTCCCGGGCTACGACGCCCCGACCGGCCTCGGCTCGCCCGACGGACTGGCGTCCCTGCGGTACTGAGACAGGCCGGTACTGAGCAGACCGCGCTGCCGAACCCGCGGTCTTCTCAGCACCGCGGTGCCGAACGCCCGCGCCGCAGGCGCCCGTTCGCGCACCACCCGGCCACGGCCACGGACCTCCGTGGCCGTGGCCGGCCCGTCCCGCGGTGACCCGCCCGCGGTACCGGCGCGGCATCGACGCGGCACCGGCGCGCGCCTACCCGGCCCCTGCGTCCCCCGCGTCCCCCGCGGCCCGCAGTGTCCGCAGCGCCCGCGCGAACGCGGGGATCCCGTCGCCGAGGGCGGCGAAGAACGCCGCGTCGCACGCCTCGACCGCCGCCACCGCGCGGTTGGCCAGGTCCCGGCCCTCGGGCGTGACCGACAGCGCCCGTGCCCGCGCGTCCTGCGGATGCGGGCCGCGCACGACCAGGTCCCGCCCCTCCAGGACCCGCAGGACCTGCGAGGTCATCATCGGGTCGGTCACCGCGTGGTCCGCCAGCGCCCGCTGCGTGACCGCCTCGCCGGAGGCCCCCGCCAGCCAGGTCAGCGACGCCAGCAGGACGAACTGCACATGCGTCAGCCCGTACGGCTTGAGCGCCGCGCGCTGCGCGGCCTGCCACCGGTTGGTGACCTGCCAGAGCAGCAGTCCGGGACTCTCCTCGGCGGAGGAGAAGCCCGTCGAGAGGCCGCTCACACCTCCACCGCGGCCCCGTGCTCCGCGGCGGCGGACGCGAGCCGTTCCAGGTCGCCCTGGATCCCGGCCTTGATCCCCTTGCCCAGCGCCAGGTTCCACAGCGGGGCGAGCGGCCCGGTGAGGGTGACCTCGACGTCGACCCGGGTGGCGCCCGCCCCGTCCCGCGCCACCAGGTGCCGGAACGTCAGCCGGGCCCCGAACAGCCGGGAGACGTCGGTGAACTCGCGCCCCGGGACGAGCACGGCGACCTCGAACCGCACCTTCGGCCCGCCCCTGGGCTTGAGCACGCCGGTGGCGCCCTGCGTGAACGGCCCGTCCAGGCGCACCCACTGCGTGTCGGTGTTCCACTGCGGCCAGGTGGCCATGTCCGCCCAGCGGGCGAAGAACGCCTCGGGGGAGGCCGTCGCGGTGATCCCTGCCTGTGCGATCGTCGTCATGAAGATAGTATGCGCGCTTACTAACTGCTCGGCAAGTACGCCGCGGCCGCTCTACCGGCCGTTCCGCCGGTCCGGCCTGAGAGACTGGGCGGGAGCGAGCGAAACGGAACGACGTGAACGCGAACGACATCAGCCGCACCGCGGCGCACCCGGACCCGGCCGCACCCCCCGCCTGCCCGCCCGGCGACCCGGCCGCGCTGCGCGCGTGGGCGCGGATCGACCTGGACGCGCTGCGGGCGAACGTGGCGGCGCTGCGGGCCAGGGCCCCCGGCGCCGCGTTCATGGCCGTGGTGAAGGCCGACGGCTACGGCCACGGCATGGTCCCGTGCGCCCGGGCCGCGCTGGAGGCCGGCGCGACCTGGCTCGGCACGGCCACGCCCGAGGAGGCGCTGGCGCTGCGCGCCGCGGGCCTGGACGCCCGGGTGCTGTGCTGGCTGTGGACGCCCGGCGGACCCTGGCGCGCCTGCGTCGAGGCCGGCATCGACGTGACCGTCAGCGGCCACTGGGCACTGGCCGAGGTGGCCGAGGCCGCCCGCCTCGCCGGCCGCACCGCCCGCGTGCAGCTGAAGATCGACGCCGGCCTGGGCCGCAACGGCGCCCAGCCCGCCGACTGGCCGGACCTGGTGCGGGCCGCCCGGCAGGCGGAACGCGACGGACTGGTCGAGGTCACCGGCGTGTGGGCGCACTTCAGTTGCGCCGACGAGCCGGGCCACCCGTCGATCGCCCGCGAACTGTCCGTCTTCCGCACCGCGCTGGCGCAGGCCGACGAGGCGGGCCTGACCCCCGAGGTGCGCCACATCGCGAACTCGCCGGGCACCCTCACGCTCCCCGAGGCGCACTACGACCTGGTCCGGCCCGGCGTGGCGATGTACGGCATCTCGCCGGTGCCGCAGACCGCGGGCCCCGAGGAGTTCGGGCTGCGGCCGGTGATGACGCTGGCCGGCCGGCTGGCGTCGGTCAAGCGGGTGCCCGGCGGGCACGGCGTCAGCTACGGCCACCAGTACGTGACTCCGGGCGAGACCACGCTTGCGCTGGTCCCGCTGGGGTACGCAGACGGTGTGCCCCGGCACGCGTCCGGTGCGGGCCCTGTACTGGTGGCCGGGAAATGGCGGACGGTGGCGGGACGGGTGGCGATGGACCAGTTCGTGGTGGACCTCGGCGGCGACGCCGCGTCCCCGGGCGACGAGGCGGTGCTCTTCGGCCCCGGCGACCGCGGCGAGCCCACCGCGGAGGACTGGGCCCGGGCGTGCGGCACCATCGCCTACGAGATCGTCACCCGGATCGGTGCCCGGGTGCCCCGCGTCTACGCCGGCGCGCGCTGATGGTGGACGGGAAGTGGGAGCGGGCCGGGCTGGTCGGCGCCGCGATCGGCGTGGTCGCCGCGGGCGCCGCGGCGGGTGTGGCGATAGAACGGGTCACCGTCGGCCGCGGGATGCGGCGCAAGGCCCGGCTGGCACTGGACGCCGCCGGCTCCTACGGCAGCCTGCGCGGCGCGCCCGGCACCGCGATCGCCGAGGACGGCACGGAGCTGTACTACGAGATCGACGAGACCGACCCCGTCGACGCGCCGCCCGCCGAGGCGCCGCGGTCCAAGCGCGGCTGGCTGCGCGCGAGCCGGACCCGCCCGGCGCCGCTGCCGGTCACCGTGGTCTTCTCGCACGGCTACTGCCTCAACCAGGACGCCTTCCACTTCCAGCGGGCCGCGCTGCGCGGCGCGGTGCGCACGGTCTTCTGGGACCAGCGCAGCCACGGCCGCAGCGAGCGCGGCCACGACCAGGCCGAGGGCGGGCCGGTCAGCATCGACCAGCTGGGCCGGGACCTGAGGGCGGTGCTGGACGCGGCGGTGCCCGAGGGCCCGATCGTCCTGGTCGGCCACTCGATGGGCGGCATGACGGTGATGGCGTTCGCCGACCAGTTCCCCGAGTACGTGGCCGAGCGCGTCGCGGGCGTCGCGCTGGTGTCCACCTCGGCGGGCAAGCTGGCGGCCGTCACGTTCGGCCTGCCGGCCGCCGGCGCGCGGGCGTTCAGGGCGGTGGCGCCCGGGCTGCTGAAGGTGCTGGGCAGCCAGGTCGACCTGGTCGAGCGGACCCGGCGGGCCACCGCCGACCTGTTCGCCGGGATCATCAAGCGCTACTCGTTCGGCTCCGACGACGTCGACCCCGCGGTCGAACGGTTCGCCGAGCGGCTCATCGAGGCCACGCCGATCGACGTGGTCGCCGAGTTCTACCCGGCGTTCACCGAGCACGAGAAGGCCGACGCGCTGGAGGTGCTGGACGGCCTGCCGGCGCTGGTGCTGGCCGGGGACAAGGACCTGCTGACGCCGAGCGCGCACAGCACCGAGATCGCCGAGCGGCTGCCCGCCGCCGAACTGCTGGTCGTTCCGGGCGCGGGCCATCTGGTCCTGATGGAGCGACCCGAACTGGTGAACGCGGCGCTGGCCCGGGTCGTCGCCGAGGCCGCCGACGCGGTCCGTGCGCCCGTCCCGCCGCGCCTGAGGGAGCTGACCGCCGCGGTCGACGCGTAGCATTCGCCGATATGGGCACACCGCACGACCGGTACCCCGCGGGTACCGCCGAAGACGCTCCGGCCGTCCGCATCACCGTCCGCACCGCCGACCGTATGCAGGAGCTGGGCCGGCGGCTGGCGGCCCTGCTCGCCCCCGGCGACCTGGTGCTGCTGAGCGGCGAGCTGGGCGCCGGCAAGACCACGCTGACCCGGGGCCTGGGCGAGGGCCTGAACGTCCGGGGCGCCGTGACGTCGCCGACGTTCGTCATAGCCCGCGTCCACCCGTCGCTGACCGGCGGTCCGGCGCTCGTCCACGTGGACGCCTACCGGCTCGGCGGCGGCCTCGACGAGATGGAGGACCTCGACCTCGACGTGTCGCTGCCGGAGTCGGTGGTGGTCGTGGAGTGGGGCGAGGGCAAGGTCGAGGACCTGTCCGAGGCGCGGCTGCAGGTGGTCATCTCGCGCGCCATCGGCGGCCCGCACGGCGCCGATGCCCCGCCCGCCCCGGCCGCCGTGGACGGCATGGACGCCGCACCCCTGGCGGACGACGTGCGCGAGGTGACGGTCACCGGCGTCGGCCCGCGCTGGGCCCAGGAGGACCTGACCGCGCTGGAGGGGTGAGGACGCGCACCCGCGCGCCGGGTGCGCCGACAGCGTGTCGGGAAGATGTTGCGCCAGGACGGGCGCCCGTGGTGTGCTGGATACGGGCACCAACTTAGGGCTGCCTAACTTCGTCTGCTTGGGGAGGCGCGCATGTCGGCCCACGACCCGCAGGACCAGCACCACGACGCTCCCGTCCCGCCGGCCGGACCCGCCGCGGACGCCTCCGGCGCCCGCGGTGACGCCACTGTCTCGGTCCGGGACGTGCTCGCGTCCTGTGCCGCCGCCCGCACCGTCTCGACGCCGCCGGACGACGCCGCGCTCGCCGCGGACCCGGCGCGCGCCGAGCAGCCGTCCGGCACCTCGCAGGAGACCTCCGACGAGGTGCGCCCGCCGTCCTCCCGCGGACGCGACGCCGCCTGACCGGCGGCAGCCGGGGCCCTCCGCCTCACTCGTACGAGTGATTCTCGCCTCACGCCCGCCGGCGTGACGTCCCGTCGGCGTCCGCGCGCCCCCGTCCGGTGGCCGCGGCGCCGCGACGCCCTTGTCCGGTGTCCTCCGCGCCGCGGTGCCCGAGCCCGGCGGGCTACGGGACCACCTCGACGGTGGTGCCGACGGTGGCGAACTGCCACAGCGCGTCGCCGTCCGCCCGGCTCTCCCGGATCGCCGGCGTCGGCCGCGCGCCCGCCTTGGCCGCGCCGACGGCCGCGCTGAAGCCGATGTTGGTGTCCCCGGACTGCGCGAACAGCACCACGTGCTCGACCGGCGCGCCGTCGCCCCCGCTGCTGCGGGCGCCGCGCGCGAACACCTCGTGCGTTCCCAGCGGCGGCGCCGGGTCGCCGCCCGCGACCGGATAGGCGCGCAGCACCCGCTCGGCCCCGGTGACCAGCCACACCCGGTGCCCGGTGATGCTGTACACGACCCGCATGCCGGACCCGCAGTCGGCCGGCAGCCCGGCGTGCCCGCAGGCGCCGGCGGCGTCGGCGGCGTGCCCGGCCGCATAGGGGTTCGCGGGCGCCGTGTCCGCGGCCTGCGCGGTCAGCACGGTGACGCCGGCCAGGGCCGCGGTGACGATCCCGGCCACCACGGTGCCGGAGGCGAAGCGTGGCATGAGGGCTCCCTCGGGTCCGCGCCTGCTGCGGCGCCGGTGCGGGCATGGGGACGGGACGGTTTCCGGCCGGTCCTCCCGCTCTCCGCCGCGTTCGGCAGGGGACCTCGTGGACGTCCGATCGGCTCGGGTCTTCCCGACCGGCGCCCGGTGTGAACCGCTCTGTGAGGAGATGCACCCTTTCGTCGGGCATGGGGATCCCGCCCGCCACCCGTGCGGGCGCATCGCGCGCCGTACCCTGGGGGCGTGCTGCTGCTTGCCTTCGACACCGCCACACCCGCCGTCACCGCCGCCCTCCACGACGGGGAGCGGGTGCTCGCCGAGTCCACGGTGGTCGACGCGCGCAGGCACGGCGAACTCCTCGTCCCCGCCGTCGACCGCGTCATGTCCACCGCGGGCCGCGCGCTGACCGACCTGACCGGCGTCGTGGTCGGCGTCGGCCCGGGCCCGTACACCGGGCTGCGGGTCGGGCTGGTGACCGCCGCGGCGTTCGGCGACGCGCTCGGCGTGCCGGTGCACGGGGTGTGCACGCTCGACGGCCTGGCATGGGCGGCCGGCGAGGCGGGCCTGGAGGGCCCCTTCACCGTGGCCACCGACGCCCGGCGCAAGGAGGTCTACTGGGCGCGGTACGACCGCCCGGCGCAGCGGGCCACCGAGCCCGCCGTGGACCGCCCCGCCGACCTGCCCGCGGACGTCGTCTCGCTGCCGTCGGTCGGCGCCGGCGCGGAGCTCTACCCGCAGGTCTTCACCGACCACCGCCCGTCCCCGGCCCACCAGTCGGCCGGCGCGCTGGCCGCGGTCGCCGCGCACCGCCTGGCGACCGGCGAGCCGTTCGAGCCCGCGCTGCCGCTGTACCTGCGGCGGCCGGACGCGCAGGTGCCCGCGGGCTACAAGGCGGTACTGCCGACGTGACCGAAGCCGCCCTCCGGGACATGCGCTGGTGGGACCTGGACGCCGTGCTCGCGCTGGAACACGACCTGTTCCCCGAGGACGCCTGGTCCCGCGGCATGTTCTGGTCCGAACTCGCCGACGCCGGGCACCCGGCGGCGAGCCGCACCTACGTCGTCGCCGAGGACGGCGGCGGCCGGATCGTCGGGTACGCCGGGCTCGCCGCGGTGGCCGGCACCGGCGACGTGCAGACCATCGCCGCCGCCCGCGACCACTGGGGCACCGGCCTCGGCGCCCGGCTGCTGACCGCACTGCTGCGGGCCGCGACCGCGGCCGAGTGCCACGAGGTGCTGCTGGAGGTGCGGGTCGACAACGGCCGCGCGCAGCGCCTGTACGAGCGGTTCGGCTTCGCGCCGATCGGCTTCCGCAAGGGCTACTACCAGCCGGGCAACGTGGACGCGCTGGTCATGCGGCTCGCCGACCCGGCACAGAACACCGTTGAGGAAATCCATGGCTGACGAACCCCTTGTCCTCGGTATCGAGACCTCGTGCGACGAGACCGGTGTCGGCATCGTGCGCGGGCACACCCTGCTCGCCGACGCCATCGCCTCCAGCGTCGACGAGCACGCCCGCTACGGCGGGGTGGTCCCCGAGGTCGCCAGCCGCGCGCACCTGGAGGCGATGGTCCCCACCATCCAGCGCGCGCTGAAGCAGGCCGGCGTCTCCGCCCGCGACCTGGACGGCATCGCCGTCACCGCGGGCCCCGGGCTGGCCGGCGCGCTGCTCGTCGGGGTGTCGGCGGCCAAGGCGTACGCCTACGCGCTCGGCAAGCCGCTGTACGGCGTCAACCACCTGGCCTCGCACATCTGCGTCGACCAGCTGGAGCACGGCGCGCTGCCCGAACCGACGATGGCCCTGCTGGTCTCCGGCGGCCACTCCTCGCTGCTGCTGGCACCCGACATCACCAGCGACGTGCGGCCGCTCGGCGCCACCATCGACGACGCGGCGGGCGAGGCGTTCGACAAGGTCGCCCGGGTGCTCGGCCTGGGCTTCCCCGGCGGGCCGGTCATCGACCGGTACGCGCGCGAGGGCGACCCGGCGGCCATCGCCTTCCCCCGCGGCCTGAGCGGCGGGCGCGACCCGCTCTACGACTTCTCCTTCTCCGGCCTGAAGACCGCGGTCGCCCGCTGGGTCGAGGCGCGGCGCCGGGACGGCCAGGACGTACCGGTGGCCGACGTCGCCGCCTCCTTCCAGGAGGCCGTGGTGGACGTGCTCACCCGCAAGGCCGTCCGGGCCTGCCGCGACAACGGCGTCGACCACCTGATGATCGGCGGGGGAGTGGCCGCCAACTCCCGGCTGCGCGCGCTCGCCGAGCAGCGCTGCACCGACGCCGGCATCCGGCTGCGGGTGCCGCGGCCCGGACTGTGCACCGACAACGGTGCGATGGTCGCCGCGCTCGGCGCCGAGATGGTCGCCCGCGGCCGCGCCGCCTCCACGCTGGACCTGCCGGCCGACTCCTCGCTGCCCGTCACCGACGTCTCCGTGCCCGGGTACGCCCAGCACCCGGCGCCCGTGCCGGTCGGCACCGACCACGGCAACGGCAACGGGCACGGGCACGACCATGTGCACGAGGTGAGCAAGGACAACCTCTACGGATGACCGTCACGTTGATGTGGGAGGCCGCCGCCGCGGAGGGCCGCGGCGGCGAACTCCTCACCTGGGCAAGGGAACAGGCCGCCGCGCTGCCTGGTGAGCCGCGCCGCCGCGAGTTCCTCACCGCCCCCGGCGACCGGGTGCTCGTCCTCACCTGGTGGGACGCCCCCTACGCCGCGAAGCTGCCCGAACTGACCGATCCGCCAAGCGTGTTGGTCCGCCGCGAGGTGCACCGCTGGCGTTTCGTGTCCGTCTCGGTGGAACCCGGGGACGAAAACGCGCATCACCCGGGGTGAGTGCGCGGACGGATGACCGGTCTCATCCGCCCGCGCACTCGCTCCCGTCCAGCGCGGTCCGGCTTCGAGGTAGGCGCCCCTCCCATGCGTGTCAGTGCCCTGCGTGCACCCGTACAGCGGCTCACGTCCGTACTCCCGGCTCTTGCGGTGTGCGGCCTGCTGGCCGTCGTCACCGGATGTGCGGGGTCGTCGTCGCCCCGGCCGTCGTCCTCCCGCCCCTCGGGCTCCGCACCGGCCGGCGGGACCGCGGCGCCGGGCAACGGCGGCGACCCCCGCACGTCCGCCGCCGCGCGCGCCGCGGCGTTCCGCAAGTGGGGCGTCCCGGTGCTCGCGCCGCCGCCCGCGCCGCCGGCCGTCAAGCCGGTGGTGACCGGCGGGGCGCGGCTGCCGGTGGTCAGCCGGATACCGACCACCCGCAAGATCGTCTTCGTCACCTTCGACGACGGCGCCGAGAAGGACCCGAAGTTCGTGGCGATGATGCGGGACCTGCGGATCCCGTTCACGATGTTCCTGACCGACGCGATCATCCGCAGCGACTACGGCTACTTCAAGCCCCTGCAGGCGCTGGGCAACAGCATCGAGGACCACACCCTCACCCACCCCGACCTGCGCGCCCGGAACCTGGCGCAGCAGCGCACCGAGATCTGCGGGCAACAGGCCCGGCTCGCCCACGAGTACGGCGTCAGGCCCGGCCTGTTCCGGCCGCCGTACGGCGCCTACGACACCGCGACCCGCACCGCCGTGAAGTCCTGCGGCGGCCTGCGGGCGATCATCCTGTGGCGCGAGTCCATGCAGATCAAGAACGTCGCCTTCCAGGACCCCGGCAAGAGGTTCCAGCCCGGCGACATCGTCCTCGCCCACTTCCGCGGCCCCTCCGAACTCAAGGGGGAGACCATGACGGTGATGGTCCGGAACATGCTGCGCGAGATCGCCCGGCAGGGCTACACGGTGGCCCGGCTGGAGGACTACGTCTGACGCTGCGTCAGACCGCTTGCGCGGCGCTCACGTCGGCCGGCCGCCCGAGGAGCATCGAGGGCGCGCCGGCCACCCGGGTCAGGAACACGGTCGCCGCGTTCGGGCCCTGCGGCCTGACCCGGCGCCGCACCTCCTCCGGCTCGACGGCCGACCCGCGCTTCTTGACGGTGAGCGTGCCCACCTCCCGCTCGCGCAGCAGCGCCTTGAGCCGCTTGAGGTTGAACGGCAGCACGTCGGTGAGCGCGTACGCGGTCGCGTACGGCGTCGGGCGGGCGTCGTCGGCCGTCACGTAGGCGATGGTCGGGTCGATCAGGCCGCCGCCCAGCTGCTCGGCGACCGCCGCGACCAGGTGCGCGCGGATGACCGCGCCGTCCGGCTCGTACAGGAACCGGCCGGGCGCGCGCACCGGCGGCTCCGGCAGCAGCCCTTCGCCGGTCAGCGCGGCGCCGGACGGCAGCAGGGTCGCGGTGAACGCGCCCGGCGCGGTGCCGAACCACAGGGCCGCCTCCTTCACGTCGCCGCGGTCCGAGACCCACTCCGCCTCGGCGTCCGCCGGGACGGCCTCGTGCGGGATGCCGGGGGCGACCTTCACCGCCGCGACCGGCGCGGTGCGGGCGGCGGCCACCGCCCACGACAGCGGCGGGGAGTACGCCTCGGGGTCGAAGATCCGGCGGCCGGCGGCGCCCCCGCGGCGGGCCGGGTCGACGAACACCGCGTCGCACCCGGACGTGTCGACGTCGGCGACGTCGGCGCAGCGCACCTCGATGCGGTCGGCGAGGCCCAGCGCCTCGGCGTTGGCGCGGGCCACCGCGCAGGTCAGGGGGTCGCGGTCGACGGCCAGCACGTCGATGCCGGCGCGGGCCAGGGCGAGGGCGTCGCCGCCGATGCCGCCGCACAGGTCGGCGAGGCGGGTGGCACCGGCCGCCCGGAACCGGGCGGCGCGATGGGCGGCGACGGTGGCGCGGGTCGCCTGCTCGACGCCGTTCGGCGTGAAGTACATCCGGGACGCGTCGGCTGCGCCGAACTTGGCGGCGGCGCGCTGGCGCAGGCGGGCCTGCCCGAGCGCTGCGCTCACCAGGGGGGCGGGGTGGTCCCGGCGCAGCCGGGTCGCTGCGGCGAGCTCCTGTGCGGGGTCGTACTCCCTCAGCTCTGCGAGCAGCGCCTGGCCTTCCGGCTCCAGCAGCTCCGCAAACACCTCCACGTCCACTTCCCCATCCTCCCATCCCCACCCGTCCGACTCCGTCGCGGGCGCCCCCCGGCGGCGCAGCCCGAGCCCCGCAGGGGCGCGGGGTCCCCCAGAGCTGCGCCTGGGAGGTGCCCCCAGCGCCACCAACCACCCACCGGCTGTGCGACGGCAGCGCTGCCTTCCGGGGCAGGACCGGCCCCGCAGGGGCGCGAGGAACTGCGCGCTCAGCCCACCACCGGGCCGGTGGTCCGGGACGGACCGAACTGCCCCTTCGGGGCGGTGACGACCTGCGGCCCGCAGCCGGGCTGAGCGCGCAGTTCCCCGCGCCCCTGCGGGGTTGCCGCACACCGGGAGGTGGAGGCGGGGAGGCCGGGCCCAAATGGTTGCCCCGCACCGGGAGGTGGGCGCTGTCCGCGGAGGGCGGGAAGAGGAGGCGGTGCGACACCTGGAGCGCGCGCCTGGCACTCCGCTTGACCGAGTGCTAAGACCGTCCTAGTCTCGACCCTGGCACTCGGCCCCGCTGAGTGCCAGCACTCAGCGACGGGCAGGTCCGGCACCCGCGACGACGGGCCTACCAGGTCGCCGACCCTGACAGACACTCCCGTGAGCCCTTTGAAGGGGGAGGTCGGATCGTGACGACCGCCAGCACCAAGGTTGCCATCAAGCCGCTTGAGGACCGCATCGTGGTCCAGCCGCTCGATGCCGAGCAGACCACGGCCTCCGGCCTGGTCATCCCGGACACCGCCAAGGAGAAGCCCCAGGAGGGCGTCGTCCTGGCCGTCGGTCCGGGCCGCTTCGAGGACGGCAACCGCCTGCCGCTCGACGTCGCCGTCGGCGATGTCGTGCTCTACAGCAAGTACGGCGGCACCGAGGTGAAGTACAACGGCGAGGAGTACCTCGTCCTCTCGGCTCGCGACGTCCTCGCGATCGTCGAGAAGTAAGTCATCGGCGCCGAAGCGCAGCCGTGATCCCGCCCCGGGTTGTCCGTGTCCTTGAGGCCGGGCCCGGGGCGGTTTCCGTGACACACGACGACAAGACGAGGTAGTTCGCAGGCATGGCCAAGATTCTGAAGTTCGACGAGGACGCCCGTCGCGCCCTTGAGCGCGGCGTCAACAAGCTCGCCGACACCGTGAAGGTGACCATCGGCCCCAAGGGCCGCAATGTCGTCATCGACAAGAAGTTCGGCGCCCCGACCATCACCAACGACGGCGTGACCATCGCCCGCGAGGTGGAGATCGAGGACCCGTACGAGAACCTGGGCGCCCAGCTCGTCAAGGAGGTGGCGACCAAGACCAACGACATCGCGGGTGACGGCACCACCACCGCGACCGTGCTGGCGCAGGCGCTGGTCCGCGAGGGCCTGCGCAACGTCGCCGCCGGCGCCTCCCCGGCCGCCCTGAAGAAGGGCATCGACGCGGCGGTCAAGGCCGTCTCCGACGAGCTGCTGGCCTCCGCCCGCGCGATCGAGGGCAAGGAGGACATCGCCGCGGTCGCCGCGCTGTCCGCCCAGGACAAGCAGGTCGGCGAGCTGATCGCCGAGGCGATGGACAAGGTCGGCAAGGACGGCGTCATCACCGTCGAGGAGTCCAACACCTTCGGTCTGGAGCTGGACTTCACCGAGGGCATGGCCTTCGACAAGGGCTACCTGTCGCCCTACTTCGTCACCGACCAGGAGCGGATGGAGGCCGTCCTCGACGACCCGTACATCCTCATCCACCAGGGCAAGATCGGTTCGATCCAGGACATGCTGCCCCTGCTGGAGAAGATCATCCAGGCGGGTGGCTCCAAGCCGCTGCTGATCATCGCCGAGGACGTCGAGGGCGAGGCCCTGTCGACCCTGGTCGTCAACAAGATCCGCGGCACGTTCAACGCCGTCGCGGTCAAGGCGCCGGGCTTCGGTGACCGCCGCAAGGCCATGCTGGGCGACATCGCGACGCTGACCGGCGCCACGGTCATCGCCGAGGAGGTCGGCCTCAAGCTCGACCAGGCCGGTCTGGACCTGCTGGGCACCGCCCGCCGCGTGACCGTCACCAAGGACGACACCACGATCGTCGACGGTGCCGGCGACAAGTCCGAGATCGAGGGGCGCGTCGGCCAGATCAAGGCCGAGATCGCCACCACCGACTCCGACTGGGACCGCGAGAAGCTGCAGGAGCGGCTGGCCAAGCTGGCCGGCGGCGTCTGCGTCATCAAGGTCGGCGCGGCCACCGAGGTCGAGCTCAAGGAGAAGAAGCACCGTCTGGAGGACGCGATCTCCGCGACCCGCGCGGCCGTCGAGGAGGGCATCGTCTCCGGCGGTGGCTCCGCCCTGGTCCACGCGGTCAAGGTGCTCGACGGCAACCTGGACAAGGACGGCGACGAGGCCACCGGTGTCGCGGTCGTGCGCCGCGCCGCGGTCGAGCCGCTGCGCTGGATCGCCGAGAACGCCGGCCTCGAGGGCTACGTGATCACCGCCAAGGTGTCCGAGCTCGACAAGGGCCACGGCTTCAACGCGGCCACCGGCGAGTACGGCGACCTGGTGAAGGCCGGCGTCATCGACCCGGTCAAGGTCACCCGCTCCGCCCTGGAGAACGCGGCGTCCATCGCCTCCCTGCTGCTCACGACCGAGACCCTGGTCGTCGAGAAGAAGGAAGAGGAGCCCGCCGAGGCGGCCGGCCACGGCCACTCCCACTGACGCTCCGCCGCCAGTGATGCTCCGGCGCGACTGACGTACCGGCGCCACGCCTGAGGCCCGGCACCCCCGCGGGGGTGCCGGGCCTCACGCATGCGGATCGGATCCGCGCGGACCTCCGTGTGCCGGACCGCGGCTGTCAGGACGACGGCATCTCGACCACGCCGAGCTGCCGCATCATGCCGAGCGTGTCCCAGTGCCACCAGCCCTCGGCGATCAGGCCGTCACGGAAGGCGAACGTGGTGGTGCCGGCCATGTCCACGGTCCTGCCGGTGGCCGGGATGCCGCGCAGCGGGCCGGTGTTGGTGCCGTGCCAGGTCCAGCGGGTCGCCACCCGGTCGCCCTCGGCGATCTGGTCCTCGAGAGTGAACGTGAAGTCGGGGAAGGCGTCGCGGTAGCCGAGGGTCTCCTCGCGGAAGGCGTCGACCCCGCGGGTCTCGCTGCCCTTGGCCACGTCGTGGTCCAGGTAGTCCCGCGCGAACAGCGTGCGGTACGCGGTCGGCTCGTCGCGGCCGCACAGCTCCAGCAGGAAGCGGCTCACCGCGGCCTTGTTCAGCTGCTCATCGCGGACCACGTCGAGGTCGGTGAAGGTGGGCGTCTCGTCGCAGAGGGCGACGAGCTGCTCGAAGATCCGGCCGGTCTCCGGCAGGCCGGAGTTGCGCATCGCCTCCTCGTAGGAGGGGAACTCCACGATCTCCACGTAGTGGCCGTCGGCGCCCCGGTCCCTGCCGACGACCGCGTGCGTGGCGGTGCGCTTGCCCTGCGTGGCCTCGGCCCAGCTGTCCATGAGCTGGTTCATCTCGTCGTACTTGTGTGTCTTGCAGTCGATGAGCTGGACGAATGTCATGGCGCCTCCTCGGGTTCCATGCCGGTCCCGTGCCAGTACTTACGTCCCATTTTAGGACGATACGGGCGCCGTCGGTGCGGGTGATCCGCGGTCCCGGCCGGCCCGGCAGGGCGAGCCTGGCGCCGGACGGAGCAGGTGACGCGGGATCAGGCCGGGTTCTTCGGGTCGTAGCGGCGGCCGGTGCGGGTGGACGCGGCGGCGAACAGCCGCGACGGGGTGTGGCGGGCGAGGGCGACGGCCACCTTGTAGCGGGGGTCCGGCACGCTGACGATCCGCCCCCGCGCCAGGTCGCGCAGGGCCGCCGCCACCACCTTGTCGGCGTCGAGCCACGCCCACGACGGCAGCACGTCCGCGTTCATGCCGGCCCGCGCGTGGAACTCGGTCCGCACGAAACCCGGGCACAGGGCGAGGAACCGCACGCCGCTGCCGCGCAGCTCCTGCGCGACGCCCTCGGTGAAGCGGACCACCCACGCCTTGCTCGCCGCGTACGTGCCGCGCGGCATGAACGCCGCGACCGACGCCACGTTGACCACGGCGCCGCGCCCGCGCTCCCGCATGCCTTCTGCGGCGGCCGCGGTCAGCCGCAGCACCGCCTCGCAGTGCAGCCGCAGCATGCGCAGCTCGTCGGCCATCGGGGCCTTGAGGAAGGTGCCGCGGTTGCCGAACCCCGCGTTGTTGACGAGCACGTCCACCGCGCGGGCGGTGTCGCGCAGCCGCTCCTCGACCGCCGCGATACCGGCGTCCTCGGCGAGGTCCGCGGGCAGCACCTCCACCTCGACCCCGTACCCCTCCCGCAGGTCCTTCGCGGTCTGCGCGAGCCGCTCCTCGTCCCGCGCGACGAGCACCAACGCGTGCCCCTTGGCGGCCAGTTGGCGTGCGAAGGCCGCGCCGATGCCTGCGGTGGGGCCGGTCACCAGTGAAGTCGTCATACGGGAAGCCTAGGCTCTGCGGCCGGGCCGGAGCCGGGGCGGCGCGGTCAGCCGGCCACCGTGCGGGCGAGGCGGGCCCGGATGTCCTCGGCGTACGACGCGTTGAGGGTGTCCTCCGCGGCCAGCACCCGCGGCAGCAGGCCGGGTTCGGTGGTCATCGCCCGGAACAGGAACGCGACGGTCACCTCGTGGTCCGGCCGCGACAGCACGGTGACCGGGTCGCCGGCCGCGATCGGCCCCGGCGTCAGCACGCGGAAGAACGGCCCGGGCCGCGCCTCCTGCGTGAAGCGCTTGACCCAGCCGCCCACGTCCAGCCATCCCGCGAAGGTCCGGCACGGGATCCGCCCCGAGGTCACCTCCAGCTCGACCTGCGAGCCGATCCGCCATCGCTCGCCGATCAGTGCCTCGTTGACGTCGATGCCGGTGGTGGTGAGGTTCTCGCCGAACATGCCGGGCGTCAACGGGCGGCCCAACTCCCGTTCCCAGTGGTCGAGATCCTCGCGGGCGTAGGCGTAGACGGCCTGGTCGTCGCCGCCGTGCACCCGCAGGTCGCACACCGCGTCGCCGGCCAGACCGCTGCCGGCCGCACCGCGCGGCCCGGGCGCGGCCACCTGGACGGGACCCTCGGCGGGCCGCTTGCCGATGCCGGTCAGCCCGCCCGGGGCAGCGGTGTACGGGACGGCCGTCGCCCGGCCGAGGTTCACGGAGATCACGTGGGACATCGGCGCACCTTAACCGTTCGGACGGGTGGTGTCGCGGGCCAGCCGCCGCCGGATCGCCGCGCGGTCCTCGGGGGGCAGCGCGGCCAGGTCCGCCAGCAGCGGCAGCAGTTCGGGTTCCGTGGTCAGGGCCCGGAAGCTCTGGGCGACGCTGACCTGGTGGTCCCGCGGCCGGAACTCCACGTCGAGGTCGTCGCCGGCCCCCAGGTCGCCGGGCTCGACGACCCGCAGGTACGGGCCCGGGCGGGCGGCCCGCGTGAACGTCCGCAGCCAGCCCTCGACGTCCAGCCACCCGGCGAACGTCGCGCACGGGATGCGCGCGCAGGACACCTCCAGCAGCACCGAGCCGATCCGCCATCGCTCGCCGATCAGCGCCTCGTTGACGTCGATGCCGGTGGTGGTGAGGTTCTCGCCGAACGCGCCGGGGACCAGGGTGCGGCCCAACTCCCTTTCCCAGCGGTCGAGATCCTCGCGGGCGTAGGCGTACACGGCCTGGTGGTCGCCGCCGTGGTTCCGCACGTCGTGCGCCCGGTCGCCGGCCAGGCCGACCGTGCCGGTGCCCTTGGGGCCCGGCGCGGTCACCGCGACCCGGCCGGTCACCGGGCGCTTGTCGATGCCGGTGGACGGCAGCCGCTTCCACGGATTGGGCCGCGGGCGGCCGACGTTGACGCTGAGCACGTGCGGCACGGTCATCCCTGGAGGAGATAGGGGGTGGTGGTGCTGAGCGGCGTGAAGCCGAGGCGCTGCAGGATCGGCCGGCTGTCGTCGGAGGCGTCGACCTGGAGGTAGCGCAGGCCGCGGTCGGCGGCCTGGGCGGCCCGGTGCGCGACCAGCGCCCGGTAGATGCCGCGCCCGCGCCACTCCTCGACGGTGCCGCCGCCCCACAGGCTCGCGAAGTCCGTGCCCGGGTGGATCTCCATCCGGGCCGAGCACACCGGCACGTCGCCGGCCATGGCCACGACGAGGCTCAGGGTGCCGTCGGCGGTCTGCGGGAGCTGGTCGACGAGCCGGTCGCGGAGGCGGTCGGCGCTGGTGCCGAACGCCTGCTCGTGCACCGCGGCGACGAGGTCGACGCCCGCGACGTCGGTCACCGGCTCCAGCCTGACCCCTTCCGGCAGGCGCACGTCGGTGGACAGCTCCGCCACCTCGGCGACCATCAGGGCCTCCTGGTCCTCCGGTTCGAAGCCGGCGCGGCGCAGGCGGTCGCCCAGGTCGGCGGGCCTGTCATGGGAGTACAGCTTCCACTCGTACTCCCGGCCCCTGCCCTCCGGGCCCGCGAGCCAGGCGGTCTCCGCGGCGATGGCCGCGTCCGCGGTCTCGTCGTCGAGGTCTGACCACAGCACGCCCGTCCACCCCTGCGGCCCGTTCCCCACATGCCGCAGCAGCGCCCCCACCGCCTCGATCCGCGCGCCCGCTCCCTCCGGCGCCGCCTCGCGCCGCATCTGCCGATCGAACTCCGCCAACACCTTGTCCCGGTCCATCCGCGCATTCCAACACGCCCCAGGCGGTCACCACCACGCATTAACCCGGTCGTGCGCCCGTCCGGCGGCCCGGATCAGCGCGCGGAGACCTTGTGGACGGCCGTGTCGCCGGGATCCAGCAGGCGCCCGTCCGCGGACCGCACCTCCAGCGGGCGCAGGCGCTGTCCCTCCCGGCGGTCGACCAGCTCCGAGTGGGGTTCGCCGGGGGCGAAGAAGTTCTGCTCGCCCCACTGCCGCAGCGCCACGATGACGGGGAAGAGCGCCTCGCCCTTCTGCGTCAGGACGTACTCGCGGTAGGCGCTGCCGTCCGAGGCGGGGACGGACACGAGGACACCGCCGGCGACCAGGGTGCGCAGGCGCGCGGTGAGGATGTTCTTCGCCACGCCCAGGCTGCGCTGGAACTCCCCGAAGCGCCGGCTCCCGTCGAAGGCGTCCCGCACGATCAGCAGGGACCACCAGTCGCCGATCGCGTCCACCGACCGGGCCACCGGGCATGTGCTGTCGTCGAAGCGGGTCCTGGTCACCATGGCGTCCCTCACTCTCGATGGTTGCAACATGCTACCAGGGCGGGCTACCGTCCCCGCTGGTAGCAAGATGAAACCGGATGGGCGGAGGGGTGCGGATGCCCGGCACCAGTGGGGCCAAGGCCGGCGGCGGGGCCGCGGCCGGCAGCGGGACTGCGGCGAACGGCGATGCCGAGGCGCGAAGGGCCGAGGCCGGAAGCGGGGAAGGCGCCGCGTCCGCTCTCTCCCGCGGCGTCGTCGTCCTGTTCGCCGTCGCCTGCGGGGCCGCGGTGGCCAACGTCTACTTCTCCCAGCCGCTGCTGGTGACCATCGGCCACGACCTCGCCATCGGCCCGGCGCTCGTCGGCAGCGTGGTCACCCTCACGCAGGCCGGATACGGGCTGGGGCTGTTCCTCCTGGTGCCGCTGGGCGACGTGGCCGACCGCAGGCGGCTCATCGTGGCCCAACTGCTGCTCCTGGTCGTGGCGCTGGCCGTGGTGGCCACCGCCCCCACGGCGGCGGTCCTGCTCGCCGGGATGGCCGCGGTCGGGCTGCTCGCGGTCGTCACGCAGACGCTGGTGGCCTTCGCGGCGTCACTGGCCCCTCCCGCCCGGCGCGGACGGGTCGTCGGCCTCGTCACCAGCGGCGTGGTCGTCGGGATCCTGCTCGCCCGCACCGCATCGGGCCTGCTCGCCGACCTCGCCGGCTGGCGCTCCGTCTACCTCGCCTCGGCGTCGCTCACCGCGGTGCTCGCCCTGGTCCTGTCCCGCATGCTGCCCCGCCACCGGGACGCCCCACGGCCGACCTTGCGCTACGGGCAGCTGCTGGGCTCCACCGTCACCCTGTTCGCACGGGAGCGACCGCTGCGGATCCGCGCCCTGTTCGGGCTGCTGATCTTCGCGGCGTTCAGCACGCTGTGGAGCAGCGTCGCGCTGCCGCTGAGCGAGGCGCCGTACTTCCTGTCCCACAGCGCGATCGGGGCGCTGGGACTGGTCGGTGTCGCCGGCGCCCTGGCCGCGAACGCGGCGGGACGGCTCAACGACCGCGGACTCTCCCAGCGGACCACCGGCATCGCCCTGGCGCTGCTCACCGCCTCCTGGCTGCCCCTGGCCTTCACCCGCAGCTCACTGTGGGCGCTGGCGGTCGGGGTGATCCTCCTCGACCTCGCCGTGCAGGCGGTCCATGTCACCAACCAGACGCTGATCTACGCGCTGCACCCGGACGCGGGCAGCCGGCTGATCGGCGGCTACATGGTCTTCTACTCCATCGGCAGCGCCACCGGCGCGCTCGCTGCGACCTCCCTCTACACCGCGGCCGGCTGGGGCGCCGTCTGCGCACTCGGCGCCGCCTTCAGCCTCCTCGGCCTCGCCCTCTGGACGTTCACCCGGGAACGCGGCACCCCGCCCCCGGCCCCCCGGCTCACCCGGTGAGGGCGGCGAGGGCGGAGGCGACGTCGGCGGGGGTGTTGTAGAGGTGGAGGGCGAACCGCAGGTTGCCCGCGCGGGCGGAGAAGCGGATGCCCGCGGCGGTGAGGCGCTCGGTGGCGGTCGGCGGCATGCCGGGGACGGCGACGATCGCGGAGTCGCCGGGGACCGGCGCGTGGCCGAGGGCGGACAGTCCCTCGCGCAGGCTCGCCGCCAGGGCGACGTCGTGGGCGTGGATCGCGGCCACTCCGATCTCCTCGACCAGGGAGAGCGCGGCCGCCGCGCCGACGAAGGACAGGTAGGCGGGCCGCGCGTCGAACTGGCGGGCCCCGGGGGCGAGTTGCGACACGGGACCGTAGCAGGACGCCCACGGGTCGTCCCCCGCGTACCACCCGGCGAACGCCGGGGACAGCGTCGGCTCGGCCCCCTCCGCGACCGTCAGGAAGCACGCCCCGTGCGGGCTGAGCAGCCACTTGTAGCCGTGGCACACGACGTAGTCGTACTGCCCGGCGTCCAGCGGCAGCCATCCCACCGACTGCGTGCCGTCCAGCAGGACCCGCGCGCCGTGCGCGGCCGCCGCCGCGCGGATAGCGGGCAGGTCGGCGACCCGCCCGTCCGCGGACTGGGCGGTGCTCACCGCGACCAGCGCGGTCGACGGCCGCACCGCGGCGGCCACCTCCGCCAGCGGCACGATCCTCAAGGAGAGCCCGCCGCGCCCCGCGAACGGCTGCACCAGCGAGCTGAAGTCGTCCTCGGCGACGACCACTTCGGCCCCCTCGGGCAGCTGCGCGGCGATCAGCCCCACCGCCTGCGCGACCGTGCCGGCCAGCGCGACCCGCTCCACCGGCACTCCGGTGATCCGGGCGAACGCGGCCCGCGCGGACACCACGGCCGCCTCGAACCGGTCCGTGGCGGGCCGGCCCGCCTCCCAGACGTCCATGGACTCGCGCATCGCGTGCAGTGCGCGCCGCGGCGGCACCCCGAGCGTGGCCGTGTTGAGGTAGCCGGGTTCGAGCGACGGGAACTCCGCGCCGACCGCCGGCCCCCAGGCGTCCGTCCCGGGCGCGGTCGCGTCGAAACCCCCGGCGGCGGCCGCCGCCCCGCCCGTTCGCGCACCGCCCGTGCCCGCGCCGCCCGTGTTCGACCCGACCGCGCCGGATCCAGAGGTGTCCGCTGCGTAGGTATCCGTCCTGAAAGCGTCCTTGGCGTCCATGGCTCCTCAGCCTGGCCCCCGCCAGCCTCAAAGTCCATCGCCGAAAACTGTCGGGTACCCCTAAGTCACGCTTATGGTTGAGGCATGATCGAGGCCCGTCACCTCCGTGTGCTGCGTGCCGTGGCGCGCACCGGCTCCTTCTCAGCCGCCGCCCGCGACCTCGGCTGCACGCAGCCGGCCGTCAGCCAGCAGATGAAGGCGCTGGAGCAGAGCGCCGGCACCCCGCTGCTGGTCCGCGGCCCGCGCGAGATGCGGCTGACGCAGGCCGGCGAGGCCCTGGTGCGGCACGCCGCGGGCATCATCGCCGGGCTCACCGCCGCGGAGGAGGAGGTCGCCGCGATCGCCGGGCTGCGTGCCGGGCGGGTCCGGCTCGGCTCGTTCCCCTCGGGGAGCTCCACGCTCGTGCCCGCCGCCGTCGCCGACATGCGTGCCCACCACCCGGGCACCAAGATCTCGCTGGTGGAGGCGGAGCCGCCGCGCTCGGTGGAGATGCTGCGCGCCGGCGACTGCGACATCACGCTCGCCTTCCGCTACGTGGACCTGCCGACGCCGTCCGAGGAGTCCTGGGAGGACCTGGTGGTCCGCCCGCTGCTCACCGACCGGCTGGTCGGCGTGGTCCCGACGGCTCACCGGCTGGCCGGGCGCGACGAGCCCGCGCCCATCGGGGAACTCTCCGACGAGGAGTGGATCGCGGGCTGCCCGCGCTGCCGCCGGCACCTGGTCGAGGTGTGCGAGCGGGCCGGCTTCAGCCCGCGGATCGACTTCGCGACGGACGACTACCCGGCCGTGGTGGGCCTGGTCGCCGCCGGTCTCGGCGTGGCCGTGCTGCCGCAGCTGGCCCTGGAGGCGGTGCGGTCCACGGGGGTCGCCACGGTGGAACTGCTGCCCGCGGTGGAGCGCGAGATCGTCGCCCTCACGCTGCCCGACCTCGCGCACGTCCCCGCGGTGGACATGATGCTGGGCCGCCTCGCCCGCGCGGCCCTGCGTCTGGGCTCCCGCCCGGACGCGGCCTGACGGCCGCCGGCCGGGAGCCGGACGCAGCCCGAAGGCCGAACGCCGCCCTCACCGCCCGGGCGCCTGCCCCATGGCACCCGAAACGCGAGCCGTCACCCGTCCCCGCGGTGACGTCCCACCCCGGGGGAGGCGCTCGGCTCGCGCCACAGCAGAATCGATTCTTCAGTTCAGCGGCTCGTCACGGCGGGTGATCAGGGCGACAGTGCGTGTCCGTGCTGGTACTCGGCCCGGTGCTCGTACGCGTGCTCGCGGCGCCTGCGGTGCCCGCCCCCGTGCTGCAGGTCGTGGTCGTCGTGCTCCAGGTCCCCGTCCAGTTCGCGGTCGGCCCGCTCGTCGTCCGCGCGGTCGGCGGACCGGTTGCGCGAGCGGCCCATCATGGCCTCGCGCTCGTCCTCGGTCAGCCCGCCCCACACGCCGTACGGCTCCCGTACGGCCAGGGCGTGGGTGGCGCACTCGGCGCGCACCGGGCAGCGCATGCACACCTCCTTGGCGGCGGCCTCACGTGCACTGCGGGCGGCGCCCCGCTCGCCCTCGGGATGGAAGAACAACGAGCTGTCGACACCGCGGCAGGCGGCGACGAGCTGCCAGTCCCAGAGATCGGCGTTCGGTCCGGGAAGGCGGGAGAAGTCTGCCATTGCTCATCCCCTCGGAGCGTGCGTGAAGGTCATGGAGCTCGATCTTCCGATCGTCTCCGACCGTACATCTACTGTCGTAGTAGATGTAAATATGACTCATCGCCAATCTAGCGGCGTTTACCCCGCACAACAGAAAAGAGCCGCCAAACAGTGCAAACACCGACATCAGCGACGTAACAGCCGATCGGCAGCATCCCCTGACGAACCAGGGGGGCGCGCGACGCTGTTCCGGGCTCCGGTTGGGCGCTACCTCACCCGTTCTGACCTGCGGCGTGGGCGATCAGTGCGCGGATGATCACGTAGAGTGCCGATGACTACGACCAAACTTCGTAACTCTTTCGGGTGAGGGTCGTTGAGTCTGGCGGAAGCGGTTGGCGGAGCACATGAATCGGGCACGTGCCCGAGGCCGTCCACCGCATCGGTGAAGACACGGTGAAGATTCGAACTTCGTACAGCCTGGAGGCACAACGTGACGCGGTTCAGCTGCGGGGGGCGGCCATGACTTCCGTCCTCGTCTGCGACGATTCCCCGCTCGCCCGAGAGGCCCTGCGCCGCGCGGTGGCCACCGTGCCCGGCGTCGAGCGCGTAACCACCGCGGCCAACGGCGAGGAGGTCCTCCGCCGCTGGGGCGCCGACCGCTCGGACCTCATCCTGATGGACGTCCGCATGCCCGGCCTGGGTGGCGTGGAGACGGTGCGGCGGCTGCTGTCCGCCGACCCCGGCGCGCGCATCATCATGCTGACCGTCGCCGAGGACCTCGACGGCGTGGCCCTGGCCGTGGCCGCCGGCGCCCGCGGCTACCTGCACAAGGACGCCTCCCGCGCGGAGTTGCGGGCCACCGTCACGCAGGCGCTGGCGGACCCCACCTGGCGGCTCGCCCCGCGCCGGCTGCGCTCGGCCGAGATGGGCGCCGCCCCGACCCTGACCGCCCGGGAGATCCAGGTGCTGGAGGGGATGAGTCACGGCCGCTCCAACGCGGAGATCGGCCGCGAACTCTTCCTCTCCGAGGACACGGTGAAGACCCACGCCAGGCGGCTGTTCAAGAAGCTCGGCGCCTCGGACCGGGCCCACGCGGTGGCGCTCGGCTTCCGCTGGGGCCTGGTGCGCTGAACCGGGTCGGCCCCACCCGGGCCATGGTGGCGTCACCCGCGAGTCCTCGGTTTCCCGGGGGAGGACGCATGCTTGACGTATGGACTTCCTCGGGGATCGGCGGGGGCCGCACATGGTGGATGTGACAGCGACCGCGACGGTGGGGGCGGCGGATTCGGACGAGTCCGCGGAAAGTGCCGCCCGCAGCGCCGCTCATAACGCTTCGGTGCAGAAGTACGGCCGCGATGCGGCGGATCGTCCGGCGGCGAGGCACCATGGGTGGATGCGCGACGACGACACCCCGGCCATCGGTGCCCTCGTCCGTCGCGCCGTCGACGGCGACCAGCGGGCCACGCACGACCTCCTCGCCCACGTCCACCCGCTCGCCGAGCGCTACTGCCGCACCCGGCTGTCCCGGCTGCCGGGTGACGCACGGCACTTCGTGGACGACCTGGCGCAGGAGGTGTGCCTGGCGGTGCTCTGCGCGCTGCCGCGCTACCGCGATCTGGGGCGCCCGTTCGAGGCGTTCGTGGTCTCCATCGCCGCCCACAAGGTCGCCGACCTGCAGCGGGCCGCCATGCGCGGCCCCGGCAGCACCGCGGTGCCGTCGGACGAGATGCCGGAGAAGCCGGACGACTCGCTCGGCCCGGAGGAGCGGGCGCTGCTGAACAGCGACGCGGCCTGGGCCAAGAAGCTGCTCGACCGGCTGCCGGACCACCTGCGGGAGTTGGTGCTGCTGCGGGTCGCGGTCGGGCTCAGCGCCGAGGAGACCGGACAGGTGCTCGGGATGTCGCCCGGCGCGGTACGGGTCGCGCAGCACCGCGCGCTCAGCCGGCTGCGGGCGATCGCCGAGGAGACCGCGGGAGCGCACGCCGGGGACGCCCCGGGCCTCAGCGCATAGGGTGCACACCTGACACAAGCCGCGTACCGGGCGGTCAAGGGAATACCGGCGTACCCACTACCATTGAAGATCTCGCCGGGCAAGACCATTCGGGAAGGTGTCATGTCGCTGAACGCCGACGGAGTAGCCGAGAAGTTCGCCACCCTCGGACTGACCTACGACGATGTGCTGCTCCTGCCGGGGGCGTCCGAGGTGCTGCCCAACGAGGTGGACACCTCCTCGCTCATCTCCCGCAACGTCCGGGTGAACATCCCGCTGCTGTCGGCGGCGATGGACAAGGTCACCGAGGCCAGGATGGCCATCGCGATGGCCCGCCAGGGCGGCGTCGGCGTGCTGCACCGCAACCTGTCGGTCGAGGACCAGGTCAGCCAGGTCGACCTGGTCAAGCGCTCCGAGTCCGGCATGGTCACCGACCCGATCACGGTCCGCCCGGACGCCACGCTCGCCGACGCCGACGCGCTGTGCGCCCGGTTCCGGATCAGCGGCGTGCCGGTCACCGACGAGACCGGCCGGCTGCTCGGCATCGTCACCAACCGCGACATGGCCTTCGAGAGCGACCGCGCCCGCCAGGTCCGCGAGGTCATGACGCCGATGCCGCTGGTCACCGGCAAGGTCGGGATCTCCGGCGTGGACGCGATGGGGCTGCTGCGCAAGCACAAGATCGAGAAGCTCCCGCTGGTCGACGACGAGGGCCGGCTGCGCGGGCTGATCACCGTCAAGGACTTCGTGAAGGCCGAGCAGTACCCGCACGCGGCGAAGGACGCGGAGGGCCGGCTGCTGGTCGGCGCGGCCGTCGGCGCGAGCCCCGAGGCGCTGGACCGCGCCCAGGCGCTGGTCGGCGCGGGCGTGGACTTCCTGGTCGTCGACACCTCGCACGGCCACAACAGCAACGCGCTCAACTGGATGGCGAAGATCAAGTCCAACGTCCCGGTGGACGTCGTCGGCGGCAACGTCGCGACCCGTGACGGCGCGCAGGCGCTGATCGACGCGGGCGTGGACGGCGTGAAGGTGGGCGTCGGCCCCGGCTCGATCTGCACCACCCGGGTGGTCGCCGGCATCGGCGTGCCGCAGGTCACCGCGATCTACGAGGCCGCGCAGGCGTGCCTGGACGCCGGGGTGCCGGTGATCGGCGACGGCGGCCTGCAGTACAGCGGCGACATCGGCAAGGCGCTGGCCGCGGGCGCGAGCAGCGTCATGCTGGGCAGCCTGCTGGCCGGCTGCGAGGAGTCCCCGGGCGAGCTGCTCTTCATCAACGGCAAGCAGTTCAAGTCCTACCGCGGCATGGGCTCGCTCGGCGCGATGCAGTCGCGCGGGCAGGGCCGCTCGTACTCCAAGGACCGCTACTTCCAGGCCGAGGTCTCCTCCGACGACAAGCTCGTCCCGGAGGGCGTCGAGGGCCAGGTGCCTTATCGCGGCCCGCTGTCGGCGGTGCTGCACCAGCTCGTGGGCGGCCTGCGCCAGACCATGGGCTACGTCGGCGCGGCGACGGTCGCGGAGATGGAGAGCAAGGGGCGGTTCGTCCGCATCACGGCCGCGGGACTCAAGGAGTCCCACCCCCACGACATCCAGCTCACGGTCGAGGCGCCCAACTACCACGGCTGAGGCTTCGCCTCGGAATAGCCCCACCCCGTGAACATGGCACCGTCCACCCTCCGCGGGCAGCGTTCACCCGTTCAACGGGTGTGCGGCACCTCCCAGGCGCAGCACTGGGGGACCCCGCGCCCCTGGAATGGTGAACGCAGCCCGCTTGAGGGCTGGGCGCGGCTCGGGGAGGGGGCGTGCGGGATACTGAGGGCGGAGCCAGGAAAAGAGAGGCGCACGACGTGACTGAGATCGAGATCGGCCGGGGCAAGCGAGGCCGCAGGGCATACGCATTCGACGACATCGCCGTGGTGCCGAGCCGGCGGACCCGGGACCCCAAGGAGGTCTCGATCGCCTGGCAGATCGACGCCTACCGCTTCGAGCTGCCGTTCCTCGCCGCCCCCATGGACTCGGTCGTCTCGCCGGAGACGGCGATCCGGATCGGCCACCTCGGCGGCCTGGGCGTACTGAACCTCGAGGGCCTGTGGACCCGCTACGAGGACCCCGAGTCGCTGCTCGCCGAGATCGCCGAGCTGGACGACCACCGCGCCACCGCCCGGCTGCAGGAGATCTACCAGCAGCCGATCCGCGAGGAGCTGATCGGCCAGCGCATCAAGGAGGTCCGCGAGGCCGGTGTCGTCACCGCCGCCGCGCTCTCCCCGCAGCGCACCGCGCAGTTCTCCAAGGCCGTGGTGGACGCGGGCGTCGACATCTTCGTGATCCGCGGGACCACCGTCTCCGCCGAGCACGTCTCCGGCTCGCACGAGCCGCTGAACCTCAAGCAGTTCATCTACGAGCTGGACGTGCCGGTGATCGTGGGCGGCTGCGCCACCTACACCGCGGCGCTGCACCTGATGCGGACCGGCGCGGCCGGCGTGCTCGTCGGATTCGGCGGCGGCGCCGCGCACACCACCCGCAGCGTGCTGGGCATCCAGGTGCCGATGGCCACCGCGGTGGCCGACGTGGCCGCGGCCCGCCGCGACTACATGGACGAGTCCGGCGGCCGCTACGTGCACGTCATCGCCGACGGCGGTTTCGGCGCCAGCGGCGACCTGCCGAAGGCGGTCGCCTGCGGTGCGGACGCGGTGATGATGGGCTCGCCGCTGGCCCGGGCGACCGACGCCCCCGGCCGCGGCTTCCACTGGGGCATGGAGGCGGTCAACCCCGAACTGCCGCGCGGCAAGCGGATGAACCTGGGCACCACGGGCACCACCGAGGAGATCCTGCTCGGCCCGTCCCACGCGCCCGACGGTTCGATGAACTTCTTCGGCGCCCTGCGCCGGTCGATGGCCACCACCGGCTACTCGGACCTGAAGGAGTTCCAGCGCGTCGAGGTGACCGTCTCGCCGACCCACCACCGCTGACCGGGACCACCTCCCGCACACGGACGAGGGGCCCGTACCGCAACCGCGGTACGGGCCCCTCGCGCGTGGTCGCGGGCGGGCGGCGGATCAGTTCTCGCCGAACCGCTTCGCCAGGCCGAACGCGGCCAGACCGCCGAAGAGCAGGAACAGCACGCGCTTGAAGTCGAAGTCGTGCTTCCAGGTCTTCCACAGGTCGCCGAAGTGGTGGAAGAGGATGTCGGTCGTCGACAGTTCACCGCCGTGGCTGGAGACGTAGTGGCTGATGATCAGCGCGTCGCCGAACAGCTCGCCGAGGATGATCGCGGCGAGCGCGAACACGATGGCCGCGACGGGCAGCAGCGGGTTGCGCCCGCCGACCTTGCCGACGACCAGGCCGACCAGGACGCCGACCGCGATGGCGATGAGCCGGAACTCGTAGAAGGTGCCGTCGTTCTTGGACATCAGGCGCAGCACGCCGCCGTAGGCGAGGGCCATCACCAGGGTCGCGGCGACGCCCACGAGCAGGCCGAGCGCCATGTTGTCGGGACGCTGGGGCGCCACGGGCGCCGGCGGCGGGTAGGCGCCGCCGTTGAAACCGGGCTGCGGCGGGGCGCCGTAGGGGGCCTGCGGCGAACCGTACGGATTCTGGCCGGGCGCAGGCTGCTGCGGCGGCGGGAAGTTGGCGCTCATGAAGGGTTCCCCCGGGACGTGTAGCGGAATCGCACGAGCTTGCGGCGTGCGAGAGTGACGCCGAAATCTAGCAGGGCAAGACGACATTGGGACAAGATGATTCATCCGGTCGTTACAGGACCACTACACCGCGTACCGGATGGCGACATGAGCCCCCGGGCTACAGCCGGGCGGCGGCGCCCGCCGGGGTCGCACCGCGGGTGTCCAGCAGCAACTGCGCCTTGACCGCCAGGCCCTGCAAGTCGTACGTGCGGTGGTGCTGGAGAAGCAGCGTCAGGTCCGCCTCGGCCGCGGCCTCCCACAGCGAGTCGGCGCGCGGCACCGGCCGGTCCAGCACCCGCCACTGCGGGACGTACGGGTCGTGGTAGCCGAGTTGGGCGCCCAGCTCGATCAGCCGGGCGCCGATCTCCCGGGCCGGCGCCCCCTCCTGGTCGGCCAGGTCCGCCTTGTAGGTCACCCCGAGCAGCAGCACGCGGGCGCCGCGCAGCGACTTGCCGTGCTCGTTGAGCAGGGTGGCGGCCCGCTGCACGACGTAGCGCGGCATCCGCCCGTTGACCTCCTGGGCCAGCTCGACCATCCGCAGCGGGTGGCCGGGCAGCCGGGACCGGCCGTCGGCCGCGGCGGTGGCGAACAGCGGTGCCGCGCCCGGGTCCAGGGCCGGCGCGTGCCCGCCGACGCCCGGGCCGGGGCGGAACGCCTGGAAGCCGAACGGCTTGGTCTCCGCGCAGCGGATGACGTCCCACACGTCGATGCCCAGGCCGTGGCAGAAGACCGCCATCTCGTTGGCGAAGGCGATGTTGACGTGCCGGTAGTTGGTCTCCAGCAACTTGACCGCCTCGGCCTCGCGCGGCCCGCGGGCCCGCACTACCCGCTCGGTGAGCCGGCCGTAGAACGCGGCCGCCGCCTCGGTGCACGCCGGCGTGCAACCGCCCACCACCTTGGGGGTGTTGGCGAGGTGGAAGGCGCGGTTGCCGGGATCGAGCCGGCTGGGGGAGTAGGCCAGGTGGAAGTCGCGGCCGGCTCGCAGCCCGTGCGCCTCCAGCAGCGGCCGCAGGAACTCCTCGGTGGTGCCCGGGTAGACGGCCGACTCCAGCACGACGGTGGTGTGCGGGCGCAGGTGCGCGGCCAGGGCGCGGGCCGCGGCGGCGACCGCGGTCAGGTCGGGGCTGCCGCCGTCGACGGCCTCGCAGAGCGGGGTGGGGGCGCAGATCACGGCCGTCCTGACCCGGCCCAGCACGGCGGGGTCGGCGCTGGCCCGGAACCCGCAGGCGAGCATCCGGCGCAGGTCGGCGGCGGCCAGGGCGCCCGGCGGGACGCGGCCGGCGTTGATGTCGGCGACCACCGCGGGATCGGGGTCGTAGCCGATGACGCCGACACCGGCGGCTGTGGCCGCCTGGGCGAGGGGGAGTCCGGTGTGGCCGAGTCCGAGCACAGCGAGGTCTGCGGGCATGGCTTCAGTCCTCCACGAATGGCCCCAGGAAGAGCGTTAAAACAGGCTAACCAGACAAATCACTGATATGACCAAGCGGCGCGCCGTGCGCCCCGCTGAACAACCGCCCCGGCCCCCTTGCGGGGACCAATGGTCGGCTTGCCTCCGGCCCTTTCAGTCGGTCTTCCTCCTCGCTCCCTCCGCGGACGGCCTCGTTCCTCGGCCGGCCACTGCGGGAGCTCGAGCGTCAGCCCTCCGGCTGGCCGGAGTGGTGGATCGCCGTCACTATCAAAAGGGCATCAGGAAACGTCGAGGAAGCGGCCCGCTGCCGGTCGCGCAGTCACGGAGGCGCGGATGCGTACGTCAACTCTCGGCCCGTCCGACCGGTCGGAAGCGCTCGCCCGGATGGCCGAGCAGGAGCTGGACGTCCTGGTCGTGGGCGGCGGTGTGGTGGGCGCGGGTACCGCGCTCGACGCCGCCACCCGGGGCCTGTCGACCGGCCTGGTCGAGGCCCGGGACTGGGCCTCCGGCACGTCCAGCAGGTCGAGCAAGCTCATCCACGGCGGCCTGCGCTACCTGGAGATGCTGGACTTCGCGCTGGTCCGCGAGGCGCTCAAGGAGCGCGGCCTGCTGCTGGAGAAGCTCGCCCCGCACCTGGTGCGGCCGGTGCCGTTCCTGTACCCGCTGCAGCACCGCGGGTGGGAGCGGCTGTACGCCGGATCCGGTGTCGCCCTGTACGACACCATGTCGGTCTCCTCCGGGCACGGCCGCGGCCTGCCCATGCACCGCCACCTGAGCCGCAAGCACGCCCTGCGGGTCGCGCCCGCCCTGCGCAAGGACGCCCTCGTCGGCGCTCTCCAGTACTACGACGCCCAGATGGACGACGCCCGTTTCGTCGTCACCCTGGTGCGCACCGCCGCCACCTACGGCGCGCAGGTCGCCAACGGCGCCAAGGTCGTCGCGTTCCTGCGCGAGGGCGAGCGGGTGGTCGGCGCCCGCGTCCAGGACGTGGAGGCCGGCGGCGAGTACGAGGTCAGGGCCCGTCAGGTGGTCAACGCCACCGGCGTGTGGACCGACGACACCCAGGGACTCATCGGCGAGCGCGGCCAGTTCCACGTGCGCGCCTCCAAGGGCGTCCACCTGGTGGTGCCCAAGGACCGCATCCACTCCACCACCGGGCTGATCCTGCGCACCGAGAAGAGCGTGCTGTTCGTCATCCCCTGGGGCCGGCACTGGATCGTCGGCACCACCGACACCGACTGGGACCTGGACAAGGCCCACCCGGCGGCGTCCAGCGCCGACATCGACTACGTGCTCGAACACGTCAACTCGGTCCTGGCCACCCCGCTCACCAGGGACGACGTCCAGGGCGTGTACGCCGGGCTGCGGCCACTGCTGGCCGGGGAGTCCGACGCGACGAGCAAGCTGTCGCGCGAGCACACCGTCGCCCACCCCGTCCCCGGCCTGGTGGTGGTGGCCGGCGGCAAGTACACGACCTACCGCGTGATGGCCAAGGACGCCGTCGACGAGGCCGTGCACGGGCTCAACCAGCGCGTCGCGCCCTGCTGCACCGAGGAGGTCCCGCTGGTCGGCGCCGACGGCTACCAGGCGCTGTGGAACGCCCGCGCCCGCACCGCCGCCCGCACCGGCGTGCACGTGGCCCGGGTGGAGCATCTGCTGAACCGGTACGGCTCGCTGTCCGAGGACGTGCTCGGCCTGGTCGCCGACGACCCCTCGCTCGGCTCCCCGCTCACCGGCGCCGACGACTACCTGCGGGCCGAGATCGTCTACGCCGCGATGGCGGAGGGGGCCCGCCACCTGGAGGACGCGCTGACCCGCAGGACCCGTATCTCGATCGAGACCTTCGACCGCGGAACCCGTACCGCCCGCGAGGCCGCGGAGTTGATGGCACCGGTCCTGGGCTGGGATCAGGCGCAGATCGACCGCGAGGTGGAGTACTACGACAAGCGCGTCGAGGCGGAGCGCGAGTCCCAACTCCAGCCCGACGACCAGACCGCGGATGCCGCGCGGCTCGGCGCGCCGGATATCGTTCCTCTCTAGGCGGATTGCCTGGGCGCGGAAACACGCACGCGCGATCGGGGGAGCAGGCGGAGGAGCGGGATGGTCGGGCAGGTCGACGAGGGACGCTTGGTGGCGGGCCGCTACCGGCTGCTGGAGCGGATAGGCCGCGGCGGTATGGGTACCGTCTGGCGCGCCGAGGACGAACTCCTGGGCAGACAGGTCGCGGTGAAGAAGCTGCACCCGCCGCAGCCCCACATGGACGAGGAAGAACTCGCCACCCTCTTCGAGCGCACCCGCCGCGAAGCCCGTGCCGCCGCGCGCATCAGCCACCCCAACGTGATCGTCGTGCACGACGTGGTCGACGACGCCGGACTGCCGTCCATCGTCATGGAGTACGTCCCGTCCCTCACCCTCGGCGAGGTGCTCAAGCAGCACGGTCCGCTGCCGGTCGAGGAGGTCGCCCGGATCGGCCGCGGCATGGTCGCCGCGCTGCGCGCCGCCCACGGCGCCGGGGTCCTGCACCGCGACGTCAAGCCCGGCAACGTGCTGCTCGGCGGCGTCGACGGCCGCACCTACGAGGCGGTCGGCGGTCTCGGGCAGGGCCGGATCGTCCTCACCGACTTCGGCATCGCCCAGGCGTCCGGCACCTCCACCCTGACCCGGACGGGCGAACTCATCGGGTCCATCGACTTCCTGTCCCCCGAGCGGATCCGCGGCACCGTGCCCGGCCCCGAGGCCGACCTGTGGGCGCTGGGCGCCACGCTCTACCAGGCCATCGAGGGCAACTCGCCGTTCCGCCGGCCCACCGCGATCGAGACCGCGTACGCGATCGCCGAGGATCCCGTGCTGCCGGCGCCCAACGCGGGCGGGCTCACCCAGGTCATCGCCGGCCTGCTGGCCAAGGAACCGGCGGAGCGGCTGTCCGCGGAGGACACCGAGCGGATGCTGCGCATGCCGGCCGCCGAGGAGGACACCGCGGTCGTCGGGCGCTTCACCACCCGAACTGCCGACCAGGAGGCGCCGACCGCCGTCGTCCCGCACGGGCACGGCCCCGTGCCGCCGTCCGCGTACGGCACCGGCAGCGGGCAGTCGCCCTACGGCACCGGCGGGCAGCCGTCGTACGGTGCGACGGGCGGTCAGCCTCCGTACGGCACCGGTGGGCAGCCGTCGTACGGCGGCTCCACGGGCGGGCAGCCGTCCTACGGCGGGACGGGCGGTCAGCCGCCGTACGACACCGGGAGCGGGCAGCAGACGCCGCCGCGCCGCCGCAAGCGCCGGGTGGCACCGTGGATCGCGGGCGCAATTGTCGTGGTGCTGCTGGCGGCCGGTACGGCCTTCGCGGTGCAGCGGCTGCGGAACGACAACGCGGCGGACCCGACCCCCGCCCCGACCACCTCGGCCCCGGCGCCCACCTCGACCGGGCCCGCGCCCACCACGCCCACGACCACGGCGCCGCAGACCACCCCGCCGCCGCCCGTGCCGGACGGCTACCACCTGGTGGACATGCCCGAGCGCGGCTACTCGGTGCCGGTGCCCGACGGCTGGACCCGCAAGGTCACCCACGGCGGCGACCAGGTGGACTACGTCGATCCGACCGGCCGGGTCGATCTGAAGATCAGCGCGCTGGACTTCGCCAGCACCAGCCCGCTGAACCACTTCACGAACCTGGAGCCGGCGACGCGCGACAGTGTCGGACCCACCTACCACCGCGAACGCCTCGACCCCACCACGCAGTTCGGGGAGCCCGCGGCCATCTGGGAGTTCACCTTCGAGGGATCGGTGCGCAAGTACCACGCGATCGATCTCGGCTTCGGCAAACCCGGCGGAACCGAGTACGCGATCTACGTGTCGGGCCCCGACGCGAAGTGGCAGGACTACCGCGAGATCTTCGACACGGCCGTCGCCGGATTCCGGGTCTCCGCCGGATAGGTGGAGTTCGCCCGGAAGGCCGGGTTCGCATCCCCGTCCCCGCGTCGGGGATGATGGGTACTCACACCGCACGACCAGGATCCGGGAACCGCAGGCACAGCGCCATCACACGACCGACACGAACGCCGTCCGACGACCAGCCCCCACGACGATCCCGATCCCGATCCCGACTCCGATCCGCCTCGACTCCGACTCCGACCGTTTCGACCACCACGACGAACGCCTGAACTGATGCCGGCACAGCAGAGGGAAGCCATGACCGACGCCGAACGCACCGACGGACGCGTACTCGCCGGCCGGTACCGCCTCGGCGACATGCTCGGCAAGGGCGGCATGGGCACCGTCTGGCGGGCTGTCGACGAGACGCTCGGCCGCAGCGTGGCCGTGAAGGAACTGCGGTTCCCCGGCAACGTGGACGAGGACGAGAAGCGCCGCCTGGTGACCCGCACCCTGCGCGAGGCCAAGGCGACCGCGCGGATCCGCAACACCGGCGCGATCACCGTCTTCGACGTGGTCAAGGAGGACGACCGGCCCTGGATCGTGATGGAGCTGGTCGAGGGCCGCTCGCTGGCCGACGTCATCCGCGAGGACGGCCCGCTCACCCCGCGGCGCGCGGCCGAGGTCGGCCTGGTCGTGCTGGACGTGCTCAGGGCCGCGCACGCCGAGGGCATCCTGCACCGCGACGTCAAACCGTCCAACGTGCTGATCGCGGACGCCGGTTCGTCCGCCGCGGACGGTGCGCTCGGCCGCGTGGTGCTCAGCGACTTCGGTATCGCGCAGATCGACGGCGACCCGTCGGTCACGTCCACCGGCATGCTCGTCGGCGCCCCCTCCTACATCTCGCCGGAGCGCGCCCGCGGCCAGAAGCCCGGCCCGCCCGCCGACCTGTGGTCGCTGGGCGCCCTGCTCTACGCCGCCGTCGAGGGCCGCCCGCCCTACGACAAGGGCTCCGCGATCGCCACGCTCACCGCGGTGATGACCGAGCCGGTCGGCCCGATGGCCAACGCGGGACCGCTCGCCGACGCCATCACCGGCCTGCTGGCCAAGGACCCGGCGCAGCGCCTCGACGAGCCCGCCGCCCGCGCCCTGCTCACCCAGGTCGCCGGCATGCCCGACCGCCCGGCCGCGCCGCCCGCGGCGTCCGCGAACGCGCAGACCGCCGTGCTCGCCGTCGACCCGCCCGCGACGCCCTCGGCGTCGGACGAGCCGGCGGACGCGCCCCCGTCGGACGGCCGCACCTCCGTCATGCCCGCGGACAAGCCGCCGGCCCCCCGCACCTCGCCCGAGGAGCAGGCCCGGATGCGCGAGGCGCTGCGCTCGGTGCGCAAGGCCGCGGCGAAGCCCAAGCCCGCGCCGGAACCGGGCACCCCCGCGGGCGCCCGGCGTCCGGCCTCGTCCTCCCTCACCGACGTGGTGCCGCGCCGCACCATGGTGATCGCCGCCGTGGTGCTCGCCATGGCCCTGCTGGGCACGGTGATAGGGATCGTGCTCGCCAACTCCGGTGGCGGCAGCGGCGGTTCCGGCGACACCAAGAACGGCTCCACCGGCGGCGCCACCACCGCGCCCACGACCGGCCACGGCAAGAACGGGAAGGGCGGGGAGGACGGCCAAGGGGACAACACCGACACCGGCAACTCCCCGGCGTCGTCCAAGCCCTCCACCGGCGCGTCCGCACCGGCGAGTTCGGGCCCCGGCACGGTGCCGGCGGGATGGCACAAGGTGACCAACAAGCAGGCGCACTTCTCCATCGCCCTGCCGGCCGGATGGCACCTGATCACTACCCAGGAGGCTGGGCGGGGCGCCGTCTACGGCCCGGGCAGCGGCTATCCGCAGGTGCTCGTCGACTTCACCCCCACCCCGGGCAATGACGCGGCGGCGGACTGGCGCAAGAGCGACCGTAACGTGGGGCCCACGATCCCCGGCTACCACCTGGTCGACATCAACGGGAACGTGCCGTACCGCGGCTACCGCACCGTCGCCGACTGGGACTTCCTGCGGAACAGCAGCAGCGGGCAGCGGGTCCACGTGAAGAACCGCGGGTTCGTCGTGGACGACCAGCACGGCTACGCGATCATGATCTCGCTGCCGGTGAGCCAGTGGGACACCCCGCAGGGAGCGGCACTTCGCGAGGGCTTCTTCACCTCGTTCAAGTCGACGGACTGACCACCGGCGGCCGGAGCACGTATCGTGAGGAGGCGTGGACCGTCCGCATCCGTAAGTGTCCGGATCGGATCGGTTCAGGCGGGAGAACGACCGGGCCGAAGGGGGGCACCGTGGACGACTACGCAGGGCGCGTGCTCGCCGACCGCTACCGGCTGCCCAGGCCCCCCGCCGACGAGTTCGAACTCGTCGAGACCCGCGCCTTCGACACGTACAGCGGCCAGGAGGTGCTGGTCCACCAGGTGCTGCTGCCGGAGGTCGTGACCGCCGAACTGGCGGACGGCGAAGGCGGGTTCGACCACCCGGAGACGCTGGGGGAGAGCGCGCGGCGCGCCCTGGACGCCGCACGGGCGGCCGCCGCCGTGCCCGACCACCCGCGCATGGTGCAGGTCTTCGACATCTTCGTCGAGGACGGCAGCCTGTGGATCGCCAGCGAGTTGGTGCCCGCGCGCCCGCTGGCCGCGTTACTCGCGGAGCGCCCGATGGACGCGTTCCGCGCGGCCGAGGTGGCCGCCGACGTGCTGACCGCGCTGCGTGCCCTGCACGCCTACGGCTGGACGCACCGCAACGTCACCGCCAGCACCGTGCTGGTACTCGACGACGGGCGGGCGATGCTCACCGGCCTCGCGGCCGGCGCCGCGCAGGAGGCGCTGTGCGGGTACGACCCGGTGCCCGAGGAGGTGCTCGCCGGGCACGGCGGCTCCGGGGCGGGCGACGACGGCACGGAAGCCGAGGGCGGCGGCGAACAGCCGTGGCACGGACCGCAGTCGGCGCTGGAGCAGGAGCGGGCCCGGCAGAACCGGATCACCGTCGTCGGGGCCGTCACCGAGCGCTGGTCGCCCGAGCAGGCCCACGAGGTGCACGAGAACTGGCGGTTGTCGCCGCCGGTCGGCCCGGCCGCCGACCTGTGGGCGCTCGGCGCGCTGCTGTTCCGCAGCGTCCAGGGGCATCCGCCGTTCCCTGAGGAAAACGCCGCGGAACTGGTCCAGTTGGTGTGTGCGGAGCCGCCCGCCTTCGCCGAGGACTGCGGCCCGCTGCGGCCGGTCGTCGAGTCCCTGCTCCGGCCCGACCCCGAAGAGCGGCCCGAGGCCGAGGAGTTGGGTGGCTGGCTGCGCTCCCTGGTCCGCGCCGCGCCCGAGCCCGACGTCGGCGTGAGCACCGTGCAGGTGCCGACCGATCCGGCGCGGCTGCCGGTCAAGCGGCGCCGCGGCGAACTCGTCCGCCGCAGGCGCAGGGCGGCGGCCGCCGCGGCCGACGCCGGGATGCAGCACCGCAGGCACGCGCGCGGCAAGCAGGCGCGTCCGGCGAAGGCCAGCAAGTCCGCCAAGCCGGCGAAGCTGCCCCGGCAGACGCGGTCGGGGTCGGCGGAGCTGGCCCCCGCGAAGACCGCCCGGATCCCGCGCCAGGCCGCGAACGAGCGCAACGAACTGCGGCAGGAGCAGCTCTACCACCGCGAGCAGGTGGTCTCCCGACGGCCGGCCCGCGGCGAGGGGGGACCGCGCCGCCTGGGCGCCCGGCTGCTCATCGGCATCCTCGTCCTGCTGATCGCCGTGGTGCTCTACGCGCTGCTGGGCATGCCGCACCGGAACGCCTCCGACAACGGCGCCGGCGGGACGCGCACCGTGCCGGCCGCGATGTCCGGCGGCGGGGGCGACGACGGCCACTCCACGAAGCCCGCGACCAGCGCCCCGGCGACGCACCCGGCCACCCGGCCCGCGACCCACGCGCCGACGTCCGCGCCCGTGACCGCGCCCCCCGATCTGGGCAGCGACTTCGCGCTGCGCACCGATCCCGCGGGCTTCACCGTCGCGGTCCACACCGGCTGGGCGCGCTCCGGCGAGAACGGCCGCCACCAGGTCCGCTACACCGGCAGCGACCTCGAACTCCTCGTCGTCCCTGGCCGGGACAAGGCGACCGGCGACAGCCAGGACCCGCTGGCCTACCAGCTGATCGAGCCGGAGCTCGCCGACTTCCGCTCGTCGGCCTGGTCCTCGGCTTCCAGCTTGCAGGCCCTCACCGTCCGCGGCCACGACGCCGCCGAGGGCGAGTACACCTGGCGTGATGCCAACGACCGCACCGTCTACGCCCGCAACCTGGCCGTCCAGATCGGCGGCCGCTACCACGTCATCCTGATCACCGGCCCCGACAGCGAACGCGCTGCCGTCCAGCGCGCCTTCGACAAGGCGGTCGAGACCTACACCGCCGGTTGATTCAGTTCCCGTGGGGGCTGCGTGTTGCCGTCTGCGCGCCCCCGGCGTCCGGGGTGCCCCCGGGTGTGCTCTGCCGCCTGCCGCGCCGTCGTGGCTTGTCGCGCAGTTCCCCGCGCCCCTGGCGGTGCACGTTCGGTGGGTGGGGTCGGGGCCGCCACGGGAGTGTCTCCTCGGAACTGTGCGTGCGGGTCCTTTCGCGAAGTGGGCCGGGAGGATGCACAGTTCCTGCGGGGACACTCCCGCACCGTCCCCTCCCAGCCCGTCCCCCGTCTGCGGGAGGAATGGGGACGGGGGTCACCCCCGCAGGGGCGCGGGGAACTGCGCGACCAGCCACAGCGGCGCGGCACCCGGCAACGCACCCCCGGGGGCACCCCCGACCCCCGCCCCGGAGGGGCGATGCTCCAGGAGTGCGGGGAACTCCGCGACCAGCCACGATGCACGTCGCAGACGGGAACGCACCCCCGGGGGCACCCCGGTTGCCGCAGGGGCGCGGGGAACTGCGCGACCAGCCACAGCGGCGCGGCAGACGGCAATCCACCCCCGGGGGCACCCCGGAGTCCCGCCCCGGAGGGGCGATGCCCCGGGAGTGCGGGGAACTCCGCGCCCAGCCTGAAGAGGTCGCCGAGGCCCACCACGCCCATCGGGGCCTGTCCTCCGTGGATGTCCTCGGCTAGACCGAGCGGCGCCCGGGTGCCCTCCCGGCGAACACGCCCCGGGCGTGGGGGGATTGTGGGAGCGGGGCGGTGGCCCGCCGGGGGTGGGGCATGATGGGCCCCATGGCAAGTGACGGGGGACGGGTCACGGCGGCGCAGGAGCCGCGGGATGTCGTGGCCGGGCGCTACCGCATCACCGGGCGCCTGGGCCGCGGCGGCATGGGCACGGTGTGGCGGGCCAACGACGAGCTGCTGCGGCGCCCGGTCGCGGTGAAGGAACTCCACCTGTCCGACGCCGGGTTGGACGAGGTCGAGTCGGACCGGCAGCGTGACCGTGCGCTGCGCGAGGCACGCAGCGTGGCCAGGATCCGCCACCCGCACGTCGTGGTCGTGCACGACGTCGTGGAGCAGGACGGCCGGCCGTGGATCGTGATGGAACTGGTCGACGGCCGCTCGCTGGCCGACGTGCTGCGCGAGGACGGCCCGCTGGCGCCGCGCGAGGCGGCCAGGATCTGCGGCGCCGTCGCCGGCGCGCTGCTCGCCGCCCACCAGCACGGCATCCAGCACCGCGACGTGAAGCCGGCGAACGTGCTGATCGAGCGGAACGGCGGCCGGGTCGTGCTGACCGACTTCGGCATCGCCCGGATCCCCGGCAGCGCCACCATCAGCGACACCGGGTCCTTCGTCGGCTCGCCGGAGTACACCGCGCCGGAGCGGATGGCGGGGCGCGGCGCGGGCCCGGAGTCGGACCTGTGGTCACTGGGCGCGCTGCTGTGCGCGGCGGTGGACGGCCAGTCCCCGTTCCACCGCGAGTCGATCGCCGAGGTGGTGCACGCCGTGGCGATCGACGACATCACGCCGCCGAGCACCGTCGGCCCGCTGCTGCCGGTGGTCAAGGGGCTGCTGGACCGGGACCCGGCCCGCCGGATGGCCGCCGCCGAGGTGCGGACGGTGCTGATGGCGTACGCCGAGACGGGTGTCGAGCCGCCGACCCCGGAGGCGCCGACGCCCGCACTGCCGGTGGCCGAGCCGTCGCCGCAACCGGCCGCGCCCCGCAGGTCCCGCGGCCGGACCGCGGCCGTGCTGGCCGGTGCCGCGCTGATCGCCGTGGTCGCCGGTGCGACGGCCGCGCTGGTGGTCACCCGGGGCGACGGCGGCAGGCAGGCCGCGACCCCGCCGTCCACCCCGGCCGTGAGGAGCGCGACGACGGCGACCACCGCGCCTCCGACCCGGCCGCCCACCACCGCGCCCTCCTCGACCGCCCCGCCGCTGCCGACCGGCTTCCGCCAGGTCACCGATCAGCGCGGCTTCTCCGTGGCCCTGCCCGAGGGCTACCAGCGTGAGCCGACCGCGGCCCGGGTCTACTACTGGCTGGTCGACCACACGTTCCGGTTCGGCGAGCGCGAGCAGAAGCCCGACCCGCGCGGCGCGTACGCGGTGATGAGCGACCAGGACAAGGCGGCGACCAAGCCCGGCAGCCCCTACAAGGGGTACCGCGACGGCGTGATCACCAGGACCGTGATGCACGGCCAGGAGGCCGCGCTGTGGGAGTTCACCTACGACGGCTTCGGCGACGGCAAGGGCGCCCGCCGCACCCTGGACCTGTGCTGGGCGGAGCACGGCCGGATGTACGACATCTGGCTGTCGGCGCCGGTGGAGCAGACCGAGGCGGCCCGCAGCACCTTCGACACCATCCGGGCGAGCTTCACCGCTGGCGCCCGCCACTGACCCCGGAACCGACCCGGCCGCGGGCGCCCGCCACTGACGCCACGGCCGCAGGAGCCGCGGCTGACCTGCGGCTCGGTGTACCCCCGGTTACCCCGCTCCGACCTGCGGCGACCCCTATGGCGCCACCGTTCGCTGGCGTAGTTGCGCGAATCAAGGAAAAAGTGGCTACTGATGGGTATCCACAGGGCGCCGGTCAGTCGTAACCTCACCGGCATGACGGAATCGCCGGAGCCCAGCAGCAACCCGAGCAGCAGCGCCAGCGGCGGCCCGGGCGGCAGCGCCAGCAGCAGCCCCACCGACGGCAACCCGGCCGCGCCCACCACGGGCCGGGGCCCGCAGGACGTCGTCACGCCCGACCTCGTCGCCCGCCTGACCCGCGGCGTCGCCGGCTCGGGCAGAACCGCGAACCACACGCCGCTCACCGGCGAGAAGCTCGCCGACCTGCCGGAGGCCACGCCCGAGGACGTGGCCGAGGCGTTCGACCGCGCCCGGCTCGCCCAGCAGGCATGGGCGGCCACCCCGGCGCGCCGGCGCGCCGCGGTCCTGCTGCGCTTCCACGACCTGGTGCTCGCCCGGCAGGCCGAGGTCCTCGACCTCATCCAGCTGGAGACCGGCAAGGCCCGGCTGCACGCCCACGAGGAGGTGCAGGTGGTCGCGATGGCCGCCCGGCACTACGGCCTCAAGGCGCCGTCGTACCTGCGGCCCAAGCGGCACACCGGCGCCATCCCGGCCCTCACCAAGACCGTCGAACTGCGCCAGCCGCGCGGGGTGGTGGGCCAGATCGCGCCCTGGAACTACCCGCTGGAACTGTCCGTCGGCGACGCGCTGCCCGCCTTCGCGGCCGGCAACGCGGTGGTGATGAAGCCCGACACCGAGACCGCGCTGACCGCGCTGTGGGCGCGCGAGCAGCTGATCGAGGCCGGGCTGCCCGAGGGCGTCTGGCAGATCGTGATCGGGGACGGCCCGGTCGTCGGCCCGGCCGTCGTCGAGCACGCCGACTACGTGTCCTTCACCGGCTCCACCCGCACCGGCCGCGAGGTCGCCCAGCGCGCCGCGGCCCGCCTGGTCGGCGCCTCCCTCGAACTCGGCGGCAAGAACGCCCTGCTGGTGCTGCGCGACGCCGACCTGGACAAGGCCGCCGACGGCGCGGTGCGCGCCTGCTTCGCCTCCGCGGGACAGCTGTGCATCTCCGTCGAGCGGCTGTTCGTGGACGCGTCGGTCGCGGACGCCTTCACCGAGAAGTTCGTCGAGCGGACCCGGGCCATCCGCCTGGGCACCGCGCTGGCCTTCGGCGCCGGCATGGGCTCGCTGGTCGGCGAGCGCCAGCTGGCGACGGTCGCCCGGCACGTGGACGAGGCCCGCGAGAAGGGCGCCCGCGTGCTGGCCGGCGGCCGCCCCCGCCCGGACCTGGGACCGTACGTCTACGAGCCGACGATCCTCGACGGCGTCGAGCCGCCGATGGCGGTGTGCACCGAGGAGACCTTCGGCCCCGTCGTCTCGATCTACCGCTTCCGCGACGAGGAGGAGGCGGTCGAGCGCGCCAACGCCACCGACTACGGCCTCAACTCCAGCGTCTGGAGCCGCGACACGCGCCGCGCCGGCCGGATCGCCGCCCGGCTGCGCTCGGGCACCGTCAACGTCAACGAGGCGTACGCGTCGGCGTACGGCAGCGTGCGCGCCCCGATGGGCGGCATGAAGGACTCCGGTCTCGGCCGCAGGCACGGCTCGGAGGGCATCCTGAAGTACACCGAGGCGCAGACCATCGCGACCCAGCGGGTGCTGCCCATGGGCCCGGCGTTCGGCATGGACGACGAGAAGTACGCCGCGTTCCTGAGCCGTTCGCTGCGGCTGATGAAGGCGCTGCGGATGCGATGACGGCGCTGCCGGCGCCGCCGGGGCGCTGACCCGCCGGCCGCGGCACCCCACCGCCCCGGCCCCCCCGACCGCCGCGCGGCGCGGCTCCCCCGTCGCCGCGCGGCTCCCCTCCCCGAAGCGCTGCGGCCCCGCACCACCGCCGGCCCCGACAGCCCCGCCGGGCCCGCGCGTTGCGGCACTCCGGCGCTCCCCGTCCCCCACCTCTCCCGGAGGAACCCGTGACTCAGGAAGACGGTTACGACTACGACGTGGTCGTCATCGGCTCCGGCTTCGGCGGCTCGGTCTCGGCGCTGCGGCTGACCGAGAAGGGCTACCGGGTCGGCGTGCTGGAGGCCGGCCGCCGCTTCGCCCGCGACGAACTGCCCAAGAACTCCTGGGACTTGCGCAACTACCTGTGGGCGCCCGCGCTCGGCCTGTACGGCATCCAGCGCATCCACGTGCTCGGCAACGTCCTGGTGCTGGCCGGCGCCGGGGTCGGCGGCGGCTCGCTGAACTACGCCAACACCCTGTACGTGCCGCCCGCCGCGTTCTTCGAGGACCGCCAGTGGGGCCACATCACCGACTGGCAGCAGGAGTTGGCGCCGTACTACGACCAGGCGCAGCGCATGCTCGGGGTGCGGCTGAACCCGACGATGACCCCCTCCGACGTCCATCTCAAGGCCGCCGCGGAGAAGATGGGCGTCGGCGACACCTTCCACCTGGCGCCCGTCGGCGTCTTCTTCGGCGACGGCAAGGACGCGCGGGGCGACGCCGAGGTGCCGCCCGGCGACGAGACGCCCGACCCGTACTTCGGCGGCGCCGGGCCCTCCCGCCGGGCCTGCACCGAGTGCGGGGAGTGCATGACCGGCTGCCGGCACGGCGCGAAGAACACCCTCAACGAGAACTACCTGCACCTCGCCGAGCGGGCCGGCGCCGTCATCCACCCGATGACGACGGTGGTCGACCTCGCCGAGGACTCCGCGGGCGGCTACCGCGTCACCGCGGTGGCCACCGACCGCCGGAGGAAGGGCCCGCGCACGGTGCTGCGGGCCCGGCAGGTGGTCGTCGCGGCCGGCACCTACGGCACCCAGACGCTGCTGCACACCATGCGCGACACCGGACGGCTGCCCGCCGTCTCCGAGCGGCTCGGCGACCTCACCCGGACCAACTCCGAAGCGCTGGTGGGCGCGCAGACCTCACCGGGCCGCTACCGCAAGCGGCACCCGGACACCCCGCTGGACTTCACCCAGGGCGTGGCCATCACCTCCTCGGTGCACCCCAACGACCACACCCACATCGAGCCGGTCCGCTACGGGCGCGGCTCCAACTCGATGGGCTCGCTGTCGACGCTGGCCGCGCCGTACCGCGGCCGGGTGCCGCGCTGGCTGGAGTTCCTCGGCAACAACGTGCGGCACCCGGTGCTGGCCTGCCGCTCGCTGATCACCTACCGCTGGTCGGAGCGGACCATCATCGGCCTGGTCATGCAGACCAGCGACAACTCCCTGACCACGTACCGGAAGCCGAAGGGCCTGGGCAGGGGGCTGCTCACCGCCCGGCAGGGCCACGGCGCCCCCAACCCGACGCACATCCCCGAGGGCGCCGAGGCCGCCCGGCTGATCGCCGAGGAGATCGGCGGCTTCCCCGGCAGCAACATCGGCGAGGCCACCGAACGGCCGCTCACCGCGCACTTCCTGGGCGGCTGCCCGATCGGCGAGGACGCCGAGCACGGCGTCATCGACCCGTACCACCGGCTCTACGGCCACCCGGGGATCCACGTGGTGGACGGCGCCGCGGTCTCGGCGAACCTGGGCGTCAATCCGTCGCTGACGATCACCGCGCAGGCCGAGCGGGCGATGTCGCTGTGGCCGAACAAGGGGGAGGAGGACCCGCGTCCGGCCCAGGGCGAGCCTTACCGGCGGGTGGAGGCGGTGCCGCCGGCCACGCCCGCGGTGCCCGAGGACGCCTTCGGCGCGCTGCGGCTGCCGCTGCTCCCGGTGCCCGCGGTGCCGCCGAGGGCCGAGGGCCCGGGCGAGTCCGGCGGGACGGAGGAACGGGGCGAGTCCGGAACGTCCTGAACACACGGTAATGTGTCCCTCGCAGAGCGGCCGGTCCCAAGCGTCCCCGGGAGCCGACCGCCTGTTGAGTTCGTGACCGGGCTGCTGTCCCCTGCCGTCCGGTCACTGGCACCGACGCGAGGTCCCACAGCGGCCGCACGACTGCGGCCGCATCATCGCATCGGTCACATCCCGCCCAGCTGCGTCTGGGCGGTGCTATCCACGCGTGGTGTTGGGTGACCGCCCCTGGCTGGCACGGACACCACCTCCAACGAAACCGCGGAGCGGCGGTCACGTGCCGTTCGGGTGATGCCGCCCGAACGGGGACGCTCAGACCCGGCCGCGGCACAGTTCCAGCAGGGTCATGGCCACCGCGGTGCCCGGCTTGCCGAGCGCCCCGCCGTACGTGCGCAGAACCTCCAGCTCGCGCGACAGGTGCACGCGCCGGCCGCCCGAGCCGATCCGCGCGGCCTGGATCTCGCCGGACACGCTCATCCGCTCCTGGACCAGCGCGATGATCCGCTCGTCCAGCTCGTCGATGCGCTGCCGCCGCGCGGCGATGAGGGCGTCGGCGCCCCCCGGATCGGCTCCGGCGGCCCCGGCATCGGCGGTGGTGCTCGGGACGGCCGGGGGCGGGGGCGTGGGGTTCTGGGCCGCGGGGGACGGGGTGATCGGGATCATCGGGGTGATCGGGGTCTCGGTCATGGTCTGCTCCTCGGGGGCTCCGGCCCCGGGGCACGGCCCGCGGACGCGACAGGCGCCCCGGGCCGAGTGGCCCGGGGCGCCTGGAAAGTCGCTCGTCAGTAGCTCACGCAACGCGACCATGGCAGCCGGACCAGCCGGTGCCATAGGTAAACGCGAAGGTGCGCGGGTTCATACGAGCAGTATGGACCACCGTCCCCGCCCGCGCGCAAGCCGCCTGGTGAGCGGACCGGCGCGGGGGCCATCGGGCCGACGGTAGACTCGTCAGCAGGGCCGGCAGGCCCTCGACCCAGCAGAAACCGCCGGAAGGCCGCCCGTGGCATCAGCGACCCCAGCCGCCCCCGATCAGACCCCCGGGACCTCGGACACCACGTCGGACGTGGTCCTCGTCGTCGACTTCGGGGCCCAGTACGCCCAGCTCATCGCCCGCCGCGTCCGCGAGGCCCGGGTGTACAGCGAGATCGTGCCCTCGACCATGCCGGTCGCGGAGATGCTGGCGAAGAACCCGGCGGCGATCATCCTGTCCGGCGGACCCTCGTCGGTGTACGCCGAGGGCGCCCCGACGCTCGACCGCGCGATCTTCGAGGCCGGCGTCCCGGTCTTCGGCATGTGCTACGGCTTCCAGCTGATGGCCACCACGCTCGGCGGCACCGTCGACAACACCGGCGCCCGCGAGTACGGCCGCACCGCGCTGGCCGTCAGCAAGCCCGGCTCGACCCTCTTCGAGGGCACCCCGGCCGAGCAGTCGGTGTGGATGTCGCACGGCGACGCCTGCTCCGCCGCCCCCGAGGGCTTCACCGTCACCGCGTCCACCGACGTGGTGCCGGTCGCCGCGTTCGAGAACGACGCGCAGCGGCTGTACGGCGTCCAGTACCACCCCGAGGTGCTGCACTCCACGCACGGCCAGCAGATCCTGGAGCACTTCCTCTACCGCGGCGCCGGCATCGCGCCCTCCTGGACCACGACCAACGTCGTCGAGGAGCAGATCGCGCTGATCCGCGAGCAGGTCGGCACCCGCAGGGCGATCTGCGGCCTGTCCGGCGGCGTGGACTCCGCGGTGGCCGCCGCCCTGGTGCAGAAGGCCATCGGCGACCAGCTGACCTGCGTGTACGTCGACCACGGTCTGATGCGCAAGGGCGAGACCGAGCAGGTCGAGAAGGACTTCGTGGCGGCGACCGGCGTGCAGCTGAAGGTCGTGGACGCCTCCGAGCGGTTCCTGGCCGCGCTCGCCGGGGTGTCCGACCCCGAGGAGAAGCGCAAGGTCATCGGCCGGGAGTTCATCCGGGTCTTCGAGCAGGCGCAGGCCGAGATCATCGCCGAGGCCGGCGTGACCGGCGAGCCGGTGGAGTTCCTGGTGCAGGGCACCCTCTACCCGGACGTGGTGGAGTCCGGCGGCGGCAGCGGCACCGCCAACATCAAGTCCCACCACAACGTGGGCGGCCTCCCCGAGGACCTGCAGTTCCAGCTCGTCGAACCGCTGCGCAAGCTGTTCAAGGACGAGGTGCGGATGGTCGGCCAGGAGCTGGGCCTGCCCGAGGAGATCGTCCAGCGCCAGCCGTTCCCCGGCCCGGGGCTCGGCATCCGGATCGTCGGCGAGGTCACGAAGGAGCGGCTGGACCTGCTCCGCGAGGCCGACGCCATCGCCCGCGAGGAGCTGACCGCGGCCGGCCTGGACCGCGAGATCTGGCAGTGCCCGGTCGTGCTGCTGGCCGATGTCCGCAGCGTCGGCGTGCAGGGCGACGGCCGCACCTACGGCCACCCCGTGGTGCTGCGCCCGGTCTCGTCCGAGGACGCCATGACCGCCGACTGGTCGCGCCTGCCCTACGACGTCCTGGCCCGCATCTCCACCCGCATCACCAACGAGGTCGCGGACGTCAACCGCGTGGTGCTCGACGTCACCAGCAAGCCCCCGGGCACGATCGAGTGGGAATAAGAACGACACTTCCCGCGCGCTGAGTTGAGTCACAGCGCGCGGGTGTACGTATGGCTCTCGACGCATCCGTCCGAGAAGAGGTCCCGGAGAACCGTTCCTCCGCGGGCGCGGGCGGCGAGAGAGGTGGAAGAGATGCTGGAAACCTGGCGGAAGACCGCGCGTCGCTACTCCCTGCTGCCGTTGCGGATCTTCCTCGGCGTCACCTTCGTGTACGCCGGTCTGGACAAGCTCACCAGCAGCACCTTCTTCACCGACTCGGCCAACGGCTCCCTGGTGCAGACCCTGCACAGCACCCATGACCAGGCCGCCGTCCCCGCGTTGATCGATCTGGCGCTCAAGTCGCCGCACGGCTTCGGCTACGCCATCGCCTTCGGTGAGATCGCCGCCGGCCTGGGCACGCTCGCCGGCCTGCTGGGCCGGGTCGCGGCGACCGGCGGCGCGCTGATCTCGCTCAGCCTCTGGCTGACCGTCAGCTGGTCCACCACGCCCTACTACTACGGCAACGACCTGGCCTACCTGATGGCCTGGCTGCCGCTGGTGCTGGCCGGGGCGCCCTACCTGTCGCTGGACGCGCTGCTCACGAGGCGCCGTAGCGGGCAGGACCGGATCCCTCCGCAGCCCGCAGCCGGCGCGCGCGACGCGCGCGTACCAAGCGAACGGCCTGCGTGACGATGGCGGTGGCGGCCACCAGCAGCAGGCCGCCGCCCGCCAGCGGGATGCTCACCTGGGGGCGGGACAGGTCCCACACCCGCCCGGCGTCCAGCAGGAACGCCACCGTCAGCCCGATCAGCACCAGGCCCATCACCAGAGCCGCCGGCTCGAACCGATGCCGCCGCATCACCGCACCACCTTCACCTGGCCGACGCCCACGCTGACCTCGAGCCGGATCGTCCCGGACGACACTGTGCCCGGCAGCGCCGCGAACGTCCGCTCGCCGTGCTGCCCGTCGTGCACCTTCACCCCGTCGTTGACCGTGCCCGGCATCACCAGCTCGCCGAACCCGAGGTCGTAGTCCAGGTCCACGGTGGCGTTCCGCGGCAGCCGCAACTCGGCCTGCCCGGCGCCGATGTGCACCTTCGTGCTGACCGTCCGCCCGTCGAGCGCCACCCGCGTCAGGTCCAGGGTCGCGACGCCCGCGCCGCGCTGGTACATCGGCTGGACCGCGGACGCGGTCAGCGGCTGCCAGGTGGTGCGGCCGAAGCCCTGCCCGGTCTTCGGCAGCGCCGCCGTCCCGACCAGCGCGGCGATCGTCAGCACCGCGAAGAACGTGGTGCCGCCGCGGGCCCGGCCCGCGAAGGACGCGACCACGAACGCCACGCCCAGCACGCCGAGCGCGGACGCCAGGCCGATCTCGGCGGCGACCGCCGCCGGCTGGTACGGCCAGGCCACCCCGGCGCCCACGGCCAGCGCGGTCACCGTGAGAAGGAACACCACCAGGCCGAACAGCCAGGACGAGTGCTCCCGCCTGACCTGCCGCCGGCGCTCCCGCCAGGCCGCCTTGTCCTCCTCGCCGCGCGGGCCGTCGTCGGGCCCCCACAGATAGGCCGGCTCCTTGGTCAGCGGCTCCCGCCACCACGACGGCGCGGCCCCCGGCTCCGGCGGGGCCTGCACCGCCGGCGGCGCCTCGGGCACCGCCGCCGCCACCCGGGTCGCCCCGCCGGGACCGGCACCGGGCGCCGGCATCTCGCCGGCGGCCGCCATCCGGCGGCGCTGCTGCGACCAGTAGACCGCCGCGGCCGTCCCGGTCAGCAGCAGCAGCGAGAACGCCTGGTTGGCGCCGTTGCCGATCATCGACGCGTACAGGCCGCAGCCGACCAGCGCCATCAGCACCGCGGTCAGCGGCGCCCCCTCGATCCGCCCCGACAGCAGCCGGTGGGCCTCGCTCTCCTGCTCGCCCTCCTGCGGGATTACCAGCCAGCCCATGCCGTAGACGATCAGGCCGATGCCGCCGGTCAGCGAGAGCACGACCAGCACGACGCGGAAGATCACCGGGTCGACGCCGAAGTACGCGCCGGCGCCGTGGCACACGCCCGCGATCACCTTGTTGCGGTCGCGGCCGCGCCGCAGCCGCGGCTTCTGCCCGGCGTCACCGCCGTCACCGCCGTCCACGCCGTCAGCGGCGGCCGGGCTGCCGGCGGGATCCGCGTCGGGGCCCGGGGCGTCCGCGGCGCGCGCGGCGGCCGGGACGTCGGCGGGATCCGCGTCGGGGTCCGGGGCGTGCTGCCCCGGGGGCTGGTCCGTCATACGACCATGGTGGCGGTTCGGCGGCCTGCCCGGCACCCGGCCCCGACCCTGGTACGACCCTGATCCGTCCCCTGGGGGGCAGCCCCGGACGGCCGGCCGGATCAGGGGGTCAACCCTGATGCCCCGAGCGGGTGCGTTGTGTGACGATCGGGGGTATGCCAGCCAGCAGCCCGCCCTCCGGTGCGACCGGAGCGACCTTCCTCTCCTCGCCCGAGCCCGGCGACAGCGGTGTGCGCAAGCTCTACCGCAGCTCCGAGGGCCGGCTGGTGGGCGGGGTGGCGCGCGGGCTGGCCGGCCACCTGGGCCTGCCCGTGCTGTGGGTGCGGGTGTTCTTCATCGTGCTCGCGGCCTTCAACGGCATCGGGATCCTGCTCTACGCGATCTTCTGGTTCTTCGTGCCGCTGGGCGTCGGCGGGGTCGCCGAGGCGAAGGAGCCGCGCGACGCCCGCTCCTGGCTGGCCGGCAAGCGCCCCGACAAGGGCCAGGTCATCGCACTGATCGCGCTGGCCGTCGGCACCGGCATCCTGGTCGACAACCTCAACCTGGGGGCCGCGAACCGCGCGGTCTGGCCGCTGCTGGTGATCGCGCTCGGCGTGGGCCTGGTGTGGCGGCAGGCGGACAACGCGCGCAAGGCCCGCTGGGTGGAGATGAGCCAGGGCAAGCGGTTCTGGCCGCTGGCCAGGGCCGCGGCCGGGGTCGCGCTGGTGGTCGCCGGCGTCACCGGCTTCATCGTGGTCCGGGGCAACGGCAGCCACCTCGGCGGCATCCTGCAGGCCGCCCTGGCGGTGCTGGTCGGCGTCGCCCTGATCGCCGGCCCCTATCTGGTGCGGCTGACCCAGGACCTGTCGGCGGAGCGCCTGATGCGCATCCGCGCCCAGGAGCGCGCCGAGGTCGCCGCGCACGTGCACGACTCGGTGCTGCACACGCTGACCCTGATCCAGCGCAACGCCGAGGACCCGCGCGAGGTGGCCCGCCTCGCCCGCGCCCAGGAACGCGAGCTGCGCGCCTGGCTGTACCGGCCCGAGGGCACCGGACGCGACGACGAGCCGACCACGCTCGCCGAGGCCGTGCGGGCCGCCGCCGCCGAGGTCGAGGACGCGCACGGCGTCCCGGTCGAGGTGGTGTGCGTCGGCGACTGCGCGCTCGATGAGCGACTCGTGGCGCAGATGCAGGCCGCGCGCGAGGCGATGGTCAATGCGGCGAAGTACGGTGGCGGTTCGGCCGGCGAGGCGGTGCAGGTGTTCGCCGAGGTCGAGGAGGGCCGGGTGTTCGTCTCGGTCCGCGACCACGGGCCCGGATTCGACCTCGATCAGGTCCCCGAGGACCGCATGGGCGTACGACAATCGATCATCGGCCGGATGGAGCGCAACGGCGGCCAGGCCCGGCTGCGTCCCGCCCCCGGCGGCGGAACCGAAGTGGAGCTGGAGATGGAGAGGGTGGCGGCGGCATGAGCACGGACGAGGAGCGGCGGGTACGGGTGGTGCTCGTCGACGACCACCGCATGTTCCGCACCGGGGTGCAGGCGGAGATCGGCGCCACCGAGGAGACCGGCGTCGAGGTGGTCGGCGAGGCGGCCGACGTCGACCAGGCGGTCAGCGTGGTCACCGCGACCCGGCCCGAGGTGGTGCTGCTCGACGTGCACCTGCCCGGCGGCGGCGGGGTCGAGGTGCTGCGGCGGTGCGCCGCGCTCGCCGCCGACCCGGAAAGGCCGGTGCGGTTCCTGGCCCTGTCGGTGTCGGACGCCGCGGAGGACGTGATCGGCGTGATCCGCGGCGGCGCCCGCGGCTACGTCACCAAGACCATCACCGGCCCGGACCTGATCAACTCGATCTTCCGGGTCAGGGACGGCGACGCGGTGTTCTCCCCGCGCCTGGCCGGCTTCGTGCTGGACGCCTTCGCCTCCACCGACGCGCCCCCGGTCGACGAGGACCTGGACCGGCTCACCCAGCGGGAGCGGGAGGTGCTGCGGCTGATCGCCCGCGGCTACGCCTACAAGGAGATCGCGAAGCAGCTGTTCATCTCCGTCAAGACGGTCGAGTCGCACGTCTCCGCGGTGCTGCGCAAGCTCCAGCTGTCCAACCGGCACGAGCTGACCCGCTGGGCGACGGCCCGCCGCCTGGTCTGAACCGGCGGCGGGGCCGTCCGCCGGGGGCTACTCCTCGTCGGGCCAGAGCAGCGTGTAGTTCGGCACGCGGACCGCGCGCTGCTCCACCGGCGTCTCCAGCGACTCCATCGGCACGCCTTCGGGCACCGGGCAGCGGCTCAGGTGGATGCCGATCAGGCAGCCGTCGCACCAGAACGCCGCGTACCCCACCCGCCGCTCCGGCTTCCCCGTGAAGGTCAGCCGCAGGTCGTCCGATCCGCAGCTGGGGCACGGCCGGTGCGTCGCCCGGCCCGGCAGCGCCTTGTAGTGCTGCTCGTACGCCTCCAGCCACGCTCCCCAACTCGCCGTCAGGGCCTGCATCCTCGCATCTCCCGTCGTCTCGGCTCGCCCGTCCCGGGGCGACAGCCGACATTACGCCGCCCCAGGGGCGCTTGGGTCGCTTTCCCCTAACGGTTGACGCCGCCCTGACGGCCTGTTCCACCCGCACGGCCCTGCCGCGTCCGGCCGCCGAGGCGCCCCCAGGGCGCTCAGAGGGGACGCAGAAGTTGCCGTGACAGGCTGCGGACCTCGTTGTTCGAGGTCAACCGTTCCTGTGGAGTTCCCGATGAGTCCCACCGTCATCAACGGCCTGCCGGCCCACATCCTCTTCGTCCACTTCGTGGTGGTGCTCGTGCCGCTGACCGCCCTGGCGGTGGTGGCCGGCGCGGCCCGCCCCCGGTGGGCCCGGCGGATGGGCCTGATACTGCCGGTGACCGCGCTCGTCACGCTCGGGATGGTGCCGGTGACCACGCACGCGGGGGAGTGGCTGGAGCAGCGGAGCGGCCACAGCGCCCTGCTGGAGCGCCACACCGAACTGGGTGACTCCCTGCTGCCGTGGGCGACGGCCCTCTTCCTCGCGGCCACAGCCGTGTGGTGGACCGGCCGCCGCACCGCGACGGCCGCGAACGCGAACGCGGACGGGAACGGGAACGGGAACGGGAACGGAAACGTGAACGCGAGCGGGTCCGGGGCGGCCGCGGCGCCGTCCTGGCTCACGACCTCCTGGTTCCGTGCCGCCGCCGTCGTCCTCGCGGTCGTCGTCGCCGCCGGAGCCGTCGTGGACGTCTACCGGATCGGCGACTCGGGCGCCAAGGCCGCCTGGCAGGGCACGGCCCAGTCGGCCGGCGCGCCGCGCTGACCCGGGCCTGGGGCCGGGAGGGCCGGTCCTGCTGAAAAGGACCGGCTTTCGTCTGTGCGGCCCGTCCGTTCCCGCGGGGCTGTGGACAATTCCCGGCGAAATTTGACACGGTGGTCCGCATCGAGGCCGCATTCGAAAATGTGGCCGATTTTGTCGAGAGCAGGGGGACCACCGATGACGACCACCACCGGGACGCAGCGGCCGGCGGGCGAGGCGGCGGCGTTCTACACCGCGCAGAGCGTGTTCTCGGACCCGGGCGACATGGCCGGGCTCTACGCGGACCTGCCGCGGGACGTCGGCGCCCTCGGACGCGTGGTCAGGGACCTGCTGATCCACCGCCTGGAGCCCGGCTTCTGGGACGTCCCCGTCGACGAGCGGCGGCTGCACGACGACGCCGAGACCCGCTACGTCGACGACATCCTGCGGCTGATCGCCGGCCGCAGCCCCGAGCCGCTGGCGTCCGCTCGCCCGTACGGCGAGCGATTCGTCGGCGTCTGCCGGGACTTCACGCTGCTGCACGTCTCGATGCTCCGGCACGTGGGCATCCCGGCCCGGCTGCGCTCGGGGTTCGCCGACTACTTCGGCACCGACGGCTTCCACTTCGACCACGTCGTCACCGAGTACTGGGACGAGCGGCGCGGCTGGTTGCTCGCCGACGCCGAGATCCTCGACACCGACCACTACCCCATGGACTTCGACCCGCTGGACGTCCCGCGCGACCGGTTCCTGACGGCGGGCAAGGCATGGCAGGCCGTCCGGGCCGGCGACGCCGACCCGCGGACGTTCGGACTGCCGCCGGCCGGCTCGGAGTTCACCGGCCGGTGGTTCGTCGCCGGGAACATCCGGCTCGACGTGGCCGCGCTCAACAAGGTCGAGCCGCTGCTGTGGGACGTGTGGGGATCCGGCGACGGCAAGGGCGACGCCATGGACGGCGAACTCCTCGCGCTCTACGACCGGGCGGCCCTGATCAGCTCCGACGACGTCCCGTTCGAGGCGGCGCGCGAGCTCTTCGCGACCAGCGACGAGCTGCGCACCCCGCGCACGGTCACCTGCTACGCGCCGTTCAACGGACCCTCCACCGTCACCCTGCGCTGAGGATCCCGCGCGCGAAGCCCCTTGCGCCCCGAGTGCCCGCCCGCGCCCCTCCCGGGCGCGGGCCGCGGCGATAGAATCGCCTGGCCCGGCGCGGGGCGCCGTCATCGGCGGCCCCTTCGAGCGCCCGGCACCATCGCAACCCTTTGGGGGGGATTGTGTTCTCGTCCACTCGCGCGCGCTCGGGCGCGCACCGGGGCAGCCGTCTGCTCGCGGCCTGCACCACCGGTGTGCTCGCGGTCGGCGCGTTCGCGCTGAGCCCCGCCGGGACCGCGTACGCCGACGCGTCGACCCCGCCGGTCGCGCTCCACACCAAGGCCCCGGCCACGCCCGGTCCCGTGCTCCACCTGCCGCAGCGGCAGCGCGCGCTGTCCACGGCGGCGGCCGCCGACGCCCTGACCACGCCCCGCTACGACGTGGACGGCGACGGCACCCAGGACTTCCTCACGCAGGAGATCGACGGCACCGTCCACCAGCTGGGCAGCGCCGCCAACGTGTGGACCTCGCTCGGCAAGAGCCCGGTCATGTACCGCGACATCCTGACGCCCGGGGACCTGACCACCGCGATCGACGGCCCCGAGGTGCTGTCGCTGACCACCACCGGCCACCTGTCCCTGTGGAACCACACCGCGTTCCCCACCGGCTCCCCGACGTGGACCGGCAACGGCTGGCAGATCTACAACAAGGTCGTCGCGGTCGGCGACATCGACGGCAACGGCTTCGGCGACCTGCTCGCCCGCACCCCGTCCGGCGACCTCTACCTGTACAAGGGAACGGGCAGCGCCACCGCGCCGTTCGGCGCCCGGGTCCAGGTCGGCCACGGCTACGGCATCTACGACCAGTTGATCGGCGCCGGCGACATCACCGCGAGCGGCCACGAGACGCTGGTCGCCCGCGACCTCAACGGCGACCTGTGGATGTACCTCCTCGACGGGACCGCCGCCAACCCGGTGGCCGCCCGCGTGAAGATCGGCAACGGCTGGAACACCTACAACCAGCTCATCGGCGTCGGCGACGAACAGGGCCGGATCGGCGGCCTCTTCGGCCGCGCGCAGAACGGCGACCTGTACTCCTACCAGGGCACCGGAACGGGCACCGGCACCGGCACCCTGACGGCGCGGGCCCAGATCAGCAAGGGCTGGAACAGCCAACTGGTCGTCGGCCAGGGCAGCGTGCCGCTGTGGGGGAAGAACGACCTGTTCGGCCAGACCCCCGGCGGCAACCTCTATTACTACTACGGCACGCTCACCGGCGGCCTCAGCGCGCGGGTCCAGGTCGGTGTCAACGGCGACTTCAAGGGCTCCAAGCTGCTCACCTCGGTGTCGCTGTCCCAGCAGGACGAGGAGCCGCTGCTGGAGATCTACAACGGCGTCCTCTACAACGACACCCAGGGCTTCGAGACCGTGAAGAGCTCCGGATGGGGCGTCTACAACACGGTGTTCGGCCCCGGTGACCTGAACAACGACGGCAACGCCGACCTCCTCGCCCGGGACACCGGCGGGGTCATGTGGCTGCTGACCGGCAAGGGCAACGGGTCGTTCTACGGCCGGGTCAAGGTCGGTGCGGGCTGGGGCGAGTACAACGCCCTCACCGGTGCCGGCGACATCAACGGCGACGGCTACCCCGACATCGTGGCCCGCGCCGGCAACGGCCACCTGTACCTGTACCTGGGCACCGGCGACAGCAAGGCGCCGTTCAAGGGCCGGATCGACGTCGGCGCCGGGTGGAACACCTACACCAGGCTCGCCGCACCCGGCGACCTCGACGGCGACGGGCGTGCGGACCTGGTCGGCGCGACCTCCGACGGCCGGCTGTTCCGGTACAGCGCCACCGGGCACATCGGCACCATCACGTACAAGACCCGCGTGCTGATCGGCACCGCCGGCTGGAACTCCTACAGCGCGATCTTCTGACAGCGCTGACCCGCGCTGACCCGCGCTGACCCGCGCACACCGGCTCACGCCGGCCGGGTCGCCCCCGCGAACGGCATCTGCGAGATGGGGGCGATCCGGACCGGTGCGCCGGGGTGCGGGGCGTGGATCATCTCGCCGTTGCCGATGTAGAGGCCCACGTGCGAGACGCCGGAGTAGAAGAACACCAGGTCGCCGGGGCGCAGTTCGGACTCCGGCACCCGGGCGCCCGCGTTGATCTGGGTGTAGGTGGTGCGCGGCAGGGACACCCCCGCCGCCTTCCACGCCGCCTGGGTCAGGCCCGAGCAGTCGTACGCGTTCGGCCCGGTGGCGCCCCAGACGTAGGGCAGGCCCAGCGCGCGGTACGCGAACGCCACCGCCTCGGCGGCGCGCGCCGAGGGGGCGCCCGCGGTCGCCGACAGCGGCGGGCGGAGCGTGGAGCGGTTCGCGGCCGCCTGGCCGGCCGGGCCGTCCGAGGCGCCGACGGCCGCCCGGTCGGCCGGGCTGAGCTGCGCGAGCAGCGCCTGCGCCTCGGCCAAGGTGCGCTGCACGGTCTGTTTGCGGGCCGCCAGCCGGGACTGCGCCGCCCGCAGGGCGTCCACCCGGCCGGCGGCCTCGGCCCGGGTCTGCTCGATGTCCCGCTGCTGGGCGGCCAGCCGGGCCAGCGCCGAGGCCTGCCGGTTCCCCAACTGGTCGAGCATCCCGGCCTGTTCCAGATACGTCCCGGGCGCGGAGCTGAGCGCGAGCTGCAGCGTCGGGTCGAGCGACCCGGCGCGGTACTGCGCCGCCGCGACCGTCCCGAGCGCGTCCCGCGTCGCGTTGAGCGCGGCGGTCTTGCGGGCCAGCTCGTCCTGCAGCCCGCCGAGTGCGGCCTGGGCGTCGTCCGCCTGCTGCTTCGCGCCGTTGTACTGCTCGGTCGCCTGCTCGGCCTGCTGGTACAGCGCCTCGACCCTGGCCTTGGCCTCGGCCGGTGTGGGCCGGGGCTGTGCGTAGCCGGTCTCGCCGAACAGCGACACCGAGGCGGCGGAGGCGAGCGCCAGGGTGCAGGCGGCGCGGGAGACGGTGACGCGGGATCGGGGCGGGCGACTGTGTGAGGCCACGGCGGCCGTCACTCTCCTTCCGGGGGTGGGTCCGGCGGCGCCTGCACGGGGGAACAGGGCGCCGCCGGACCTCGGCGGGGGCAGCCGCCACCGGACGGACGACAGTGCGCCGCCGGCGGGGGATCGGCCACCTGTCGAGCGACGCTAAACCTCACCGGGGGCGGCGCGGGTCCGGTGGACCGGGACTGGTGCCCTTCCGGTCGGGGCCGACCGGAACCGACCGGCGTTCGACGGGTGACATGCCCGCTTGGGTACCCGCACTGACCGATGCGCGGGGAAGGCCACCCCTCCCGCCGGGGGGTGCTAAGGGCGTCGCTAGGGTCGCGCCCATGGACACTCTCATCAATGTTCTAGTCGGCCTGCACATCCTGGGCATCGCCGCACTGCTGGGCGGGTTCCTCACCCAGCTGAAGGTGATGGGCAACGGCACCGCCGCGGTCCGCTTCGTCCCGGGCATGCTCTACGGCGCCGCCACCATGCTCGTGACCGGCGTGACCATGGTCGCCCTGCTGAACGCCGACGACCGCCACGTGGACAACGCCAAGATCGGCGTCAAGCTGGCGGTGCTGGTGGTGATCCTCGGCCTGGTCTACGTCAAGCGCGACGAGGAACGCCTCGACCGGGCGACGTTCGGCGCGGTGGGGGTGCTGACCGCGCTCAACATCTTCATCGCGGTGCTCTGGACGTAGGCCCGCGCCCGAACACGCGTGACGTCCGGACGGAGCACTCCCGTCCGGACGTCACGCGTTTCGCTGGGACTCAGGCCACCCGGCGGGCCGCGGCGAACGGCATCCAGCTCATGGGCGCGATCTCGACGACCGCGCCGGTGTGCGGGGCGTGCACGATCTGCCCGTTGCCGAGGTAGATCCCGACGTGGGAGATGCCCGAGTAGAAGAACACCAGGTCGCCCGGCTGCAGATCGGCCTGGGAGACGGCGACGCCGTCCTTGACCTGGTCCCAGGTGGTCCGGCCGATGCTGACGCCCGCCGCGCGGTAGGCGGCCTGGGTGAGCCCGGAGCAGTCGTAGGCGTTGGGGCCGGTGCCACCGGACACGTACGGCTTGCCGCGCTGCGAGAGCGCGAACTGGATGGCGGCGGCGGCCCGTCCGGTCGCCGGCCCGCTGTACGTGTAGTGCTTCGTCGCGGACGACGTCGAGGGGGTCATCGCGGCGAGCTTGGCGCGCTGCGCGGCGTTGAGGCTGTTGAGCAGCTTCTGCGCCGCGGCGAGCTTCGTCTGCAGGTTCTTCTTCTCCGTCGCCAGAGCGCTCTGCGCGGAGGTCAGCTGGTTCAGGCTCGACGTGGCCTGCGCCCGCTGGATGTTCGCCTGCTCCTCCTGGACCTTGAAGGTCTGGAGGGCCTGCTCCTGCGTGGTGGAGAGCCGGTCCATCATGTGCGACTGCTGGAGGAACTGCTCCGGGTTGTCGGAGAGCAGCAGCTGCGTCGTCTGGTCGAGGCCGCCGTCGCGGTACTGCGCGGTGGCGAACTGGCCCAGGACCCGGCGGGTCTCGTTCATCTGCTGGGTCTTCTGCGCGACCTGCTCCAGGAGCTGGTTGGCCTTGGCGCGCTGCGCCGAGGTCTTCTCCTTGGCCTGGTCGTACTGCTGGGTGGCCACCTCGGCCTGCTGGTTGAGCGTGTCGATCTGCTTCTTCACCTCGGCGATCGAGGGTTTGGCAGGCGCCGCGTTCGCGGTCTCGCTCATCAGGGTGACCGACGCCAGTGCCGCTGCGGTGACCCCGACCGCCGCGCGGGGGGCGGCTGAGGCGAGTATCCGGGTACGCGGCTTGCGGTGCGACGCCACAGCAGGCGACTCCTTCCGTGGACCGCCGACCGGGTTAGCTGACGGGTTCGGGCTGGGAAGGCTGCCCTACTGGACGGACGCTTGTCGCGTCTGTCCGGATTCACCCCAATGTGACTGTGGGTCCCCGGTTCCGGCCGCCGGCCGGATTAGGCGGAGGTGGCGTGCTGCCGGCACTTGCACCGGCGGGAAGCAGGCCACCTAGCGGGCTACGGTAATCAACTCTCGCGAGTCTTGGGAAGTTTGGATCGCAATGTGACCGAAATCGCTTTGTGATCTTACGGTTGGTGACGGTGGTTCAGGGGGTCAATACGGGCGAACGGCACCGTAGAAGGGCATTTCCGTGATCGGCGCGATCTTGACGACGGTGCCCGTGTGCGGAGCGTGAATCATCTCGCCGTTGCCGATGTACATGCCGACGTGGCTGATGTCGCTGTAGAAGAAGATCAGGTCGCCCGGCTGCAGGTTCGTCTCCGAGACCCGGGTGCCGACGTTCACCTGGTCCCAGGTGGTGCGCGGCAGGGTGATGCCGGCCGCCTTGTAGGCCGCCTGCGTCAGGCCCGAGCAGTCGAACGAGTCGGGACCGGTGGCGCCCCACACGTAGGGCTTGCCGATCTGCTTGCGGGCGAAGGCGATCGCCTGGTCGGCCACCGAGGAGTTGGCGGGCGTCGACGGCGGCGTCGTGGTCGTCGTCGACGTGCTCTTCTTCGCGGCGGCCGCCTTGGCCGCCGCCTCGGCAGCGGCCTTCTGCTTGGCCACCAGTGCCGCCGCCTTCCGGCGGGCCTCCTCCTCCTGCTTGGCGGCCAGCGCCGCCAGCCGCGCCTTCTCCTGTGCGGTCAGGCTGTTGAGGAGGTGCTGGGCCTGGCTCAGCTTGGTCTGCACGTCCTGCTTGGCGGTCTTGAGCTTGGCCTGCTGCGCGGTGAGCGACGCCAGGCTCTTGGCCGCCTCGATGCGCTGCTGGGTCGCGGCGGCCTGCTCCACCCGGAACGAGTCGACCGCCGCCTTCTGGCGCTGCGCGAGCACGTCGGTCAGGTGCAGCTGGTCGACGAGGTCCTCAGGGCTGCCGGACAGCATGTAGCGGGTGGTGGTCTCGTCACCGCCGGAGCGGTACTGCGCGGCCGCGTACAGGCCGAGCTGGCGGCGCGCGTCGTTGAGCGTCTGGGTCTTCTGCGCCACCTGCTCCAGCAGCTTGTTGACCTTGACGTTCTGCTGGTCGACCTGCTCCTTGGTGCCGTTGTACTTCTCGGTGGCGACCTCGGCCTGGTGCATCAGGGAGTCGACCTTCGCCTTGACCTCGGCGATGGAGGGCTGCGGCGGCGGGGTGGCGTTCGCCGTCTCGCTCAGCAGGGTCACGGTGGCCAGGGCGGCAGTGGTGATACCCACTGCCGCCCGTGGTCCCGAGGCGCTGAGTAGCGCGGTTCTGGCCTTACGGTGCGTCGCCATGGCGGGCGGACTCCTCTCGGACGCGGACCGGTGGGGCTGGTGCGGGAACGTAGCCGAGGCCCGGCGTTGCTGGGAAGGCCGATGTCCGATAAGGCCCGATACCTTTTCGTAATCTTTTGCCAGACCCGGTGCGTCGTCACCGAGCGTGGTAGGAAGGACACACCTGTGCGAGTCCTTCGGCCGGGGGAACCGGGTGAACCGGGACGGACTGTCGGCGCGGCGTCCTAGACTCAGGAGGCGATGAGCAGCCTCTTTGACGACAGCTTCCTGGCCGGTCTCGACGCGGCCCACGGCCCGGCCGACGACGGCCCGCCCCCGCCGCCGGAGGGGGAGCACGACGAACCCGACTCCCTGCCGGACGGCCTGTTCGGCGACCGGTTCGACGGCCCGCCGCCGATCCGCGACGCCCACTACCGCGACGGCGCCGCCCGCCCGGCCGCCGACCCCGCGCAGCTGCTGGAGGGCCTCAACGAGCAGCAGCGCGCCGCCGTGGGGCACTCCGGCGGGCCGCTGCTCATCGTGGCCGGCGCCGGCTCCGGCAAGACCCGGGTGCTCACCCACCGCATCGCGCACCTCCTCTACGCCCGGCACGTCCACCCCGGCTCCATCCTGGCGATCACCTTCACCAACAAGGCCGCCGGCGAGATGAAGGAGCGGGTGGAGCAGCTCGTCGGGCCGCGCGCCGGCGCGATGTGGGTGTCGACGTTCCACAGCGCGTGCGTGCGCATCCTGCGCCGCGAGTCCAAGAAGCTGGGCTTCACCTCGTCCTTCTCGATCTACGACGCGGCCGACTCCAAGCGGCTGATGGCCCTGGTCTGCCAGCGCGACCTCGACCTGGACCCCAAGCAGTTCCCGCCGAAGTCGTTCAGCGCGAAGATCTCCAACCTCAAGAACGAGCTGATCGACGAGGAGACCTTCGCCGCCCAGGCGGAGACCCCGTTCGACCGCAAGCTCGCCGAGGCGTACGCCCTCTACCAGTCGCGGCTGCGCGAGGCCAACGCCCTGGACTTCGACGACATCATCATGACCACGGTCAACCTGCTGCAGGCGTTCCCGGACGTCGCCGAGCACTACCGGCGGCGCTTCCGGCACGTCCTGGTCGACGAGTACCAGGACACCAACCACGCGCAGTACATGCTGGTCCGCGAGCTGGTCGGCACCGAGGCGCCGCCGTCCGCGGAGGACGGCCAGGACAGCCAGGACGGCGGGGCGGCCGACGCCGGCGAGCAGGACGGCGCGCGGGGCGCGGACGCCGTCCCCGGGCCCGCCGAGCTGTGCGTGGTCGGTGACGCGGACCAGTCGATCTACGCCTTCCGCGGCGCCACGATCCGCAACATCCTCCAGTTCGAGGAGGACTACCCGCAGGCCCGCACCATCCTGCTGGAGCAGAACTACCGCTCCACGCAGACCATCCTGTCCGCGGCCAACGCCGTCATCGAGCGCAACGCCGGCCGCCGCGCCAAGAACCTGTGGACCGAGTCCGGCGACGGCCCGGTCATCATCGGCTACGTCGCCGACCAGGAGCACGACGAGGCGCAGTTCGTCGCCGACGAGATAGACCGCCTCACCGACGCGGACCAGGCCCGCCCCGGCGACGTGGCGGTCTTCTACCGCACCAACGCGCAGTCCCGTGTGTTCGAGGAGGTGTTCATCCGCGTCGGCCTGCCCTACAAGGTCGTCGGCGGCGTGCGCTTCTACGAGCGGCGCGAGGTGCGGGACGTGCTCGCCTACCTGAGGGTGCTGGCCAACCCCGAGGACGCGGTGCCGCTGCGCCGCATCCTGAACGTGCCCAAGCGCGGCATCGGCGACCGCGCGGAGGCGATGGTGGACGCCCTCGCGCAGCGCGAGCGGATCTCCTTCGCGCAGGCGCTGCGCCGGGTCGACGAGGCCTACGGCATGGCGGCCCGCTCGGCGAACGCCGTGAAGCGGTTCAACACCCTCATGGACGAGCTGCGCACCATCGTGGAGTCCGGTGCGGGCCCCGCCGTCGTCCTGGAGGCGGTGCTCGAACGCACGGGCTATCTGGCCGAGTTGCAGGCGTCCACCGACCCGCAGGACGAGACCCGCGTCGAGAACCTCCAGGAACTCGCCGCCGTGGCCCTGGAGTTCGAGCAGGAGCGCGGCGAGGAGGGCAGCACCCTGTCCGAGTTCCTGGAACGCGTCGCCCTGGTCGCCGACTCCGACGAGATCCCGGACGAGGACGAGGAGTCCGGCGGCGTGATCACGCTGATGACGCTGCACACCGCCAAGGGCCTGGAGTTCCCGGTGGTGTTCCTCACGGGCATGGAGGACGGGGTCTTCCCGCACATGCGGGCCCTCGGCCAGGTCAAGGAGCTGGAGGAGGAGCGGCGGCTGGCGTACGTCGGCATCACCCGCGCCCGCGAGCGCCTCTACCTGACCCGCTCCACGATGCGCAGCGCCTGGGGGCAGCCCTCCTACAACCCGCCGTCGCGGTTCCTGGAGGAGATCCCGGACGCCCTCATCGAGTGGCGGCGCACCGGCGGCTCGCCGGGCGGCTTCGGCTCGGGCTCGGGCGGTGGGGGCGCGGTGTCCAAGGCCGCGGCGTCGCTGTCCTCCTCGATGGCCGCGCGCAGCCGCGGCGGCTCGGGCGGCTTCGCCACCCGCAGGTCAGGCGACCGGCCGGTGATCTCGCTGGCGGTCGGCGACCGCGTCACCCACGACCAGTTCGGGCTGGGCACCGTCATCGCGGTCACCGGACGGCCGGGCGACGAGAAGGCCACCATCGACTTCGGCGACGAGCGGCCCAAGCAACTCCTGCTGCGGTACGCGCCGGTGGAGAAGCTCTAGCGGACGCGACGGGTCCGCGGGCGGAGGCGCCCGCGGACCGGGGTCAGTTCGGCCCAGGGGTCAGATCGGGTCGATGCTCAGCGCGGGTCGAGGCCGTGCGCGAGGAGCCAGGGCAGCGGGTCGATCGGGGAGCCGCCGTGCGGGCGCACCTCGAGGTGCAGGTGCGGGCCGGTGGTGTTGCCGGTGTTGCCCGAATAGGCGATGACCGTACCGGCCTTGACCGACCCCGACCGGATCTTGGTGCTGCTCAGGTGGCAGTACCAGGTCTCGGTGCCGTCGGGCGCGGTGACGATGGCCATGTTGCCGTAGGAGGGGTTCCACTGCGTGCGGACCGTGCCGTCCGTCACGGCCATCACCGGGGTGCCCACCTGGACCGGGAAGTCGATGCCGGTGTGCAGCGCCATCCAGTTGACGCCGGCCTGCCCGAAGTACGCGCTCAGGCCCTTCTGCGTGACCGGCAGCACGAACTTCGGACGCAGCGCCTCCTTGCGCGCCGCGGCTTCCTCCGCCGCCTTCTTCGCCGCGGCCTGGCGCTCCTTGAGGTCCAGCCGCTCCTGGGAGCGGCTGGCGCGGGTCGCGAAGTCATCCGCGTCCCGGCTGGCACCGGTCAACTGCCGGTCGAGCTGCTGCGTCGGCGCCTTGGCCACCGCACCGTCGGCCTGCGTCTTGGAGGAGGAGCCCTGCGCCATGCCCACCCCGGCGACCGCGGCGGCGCCGACCGCCGCCACGCCCATCACGGCCACCGACGGCACGGCGATGGTCAGCAGCGCGGAGCGCTTGGCCGGCTTGCGGCGGCGGCTGCGGGCGGCCTGCTCGCCGTCGACGAGGCCGCCGGCCGCGTACCCGTCGCTCGCGTAGTCGTGCCGGGCCGCCGGCTCGTCGCGGGTGGCGGCGGCGGTGAGCACGTCGTCAGCGTCGGTGTAGTGGTCGGTGTAGTGGCTGTCCGCGTACGGGTCGTCCGCGTACGGATCGCCGGCGTAGGCGTTGTCCGCGTAGGAGGCCGCCGGCTCGTCGTCGGCGAGCAGCGCGGTCTCGTCGGCGGGCGCCGGATAGCCGGTGCCGTACGCCGTCGGGTACACGGGCGCGGCGGCCATGTGCGTCTGCTCGGGCGCCAGCTGCTCGTACAGGCCGGTGTCGCCCGAGGCGTCGTAGCCGTACCCGTATCCGTAGGCCGGGTACGCGCCGGAGTCCCATTCCTGCTGGGGCTGCTGCAGGGGCTGGGACTGCTGCGGGTACGCGGCGAAGGTGCCGGTCTCGTAGTACCCGGTGCCGGTGACCGTGGCCGACGGGGCCTGGCCGTACGTGTACGGGTCGTAGGTGGCGTAGCCGCCGGTGTCCCAGGACTGCGAGGCGCCCGGGTCGTACCCGTAGCCGGAGCCGTAGCCCTGGTTCTGGTCGTGCGACGGCGCGTACTGCTGCGGGATCGCGGCGTAGGTGCCGGTGGCGTCCTCGGCGAACGCGGTGCCGACGGTCGGGTAGCCGCCCGTGGAATAAGGGTCATACCCGTAGGCGTCGTAGTCGGGGGAGTAGCCCGACTGGTGACTTTCGTTCACCGCCAGCTTCTCTTTCGCCTCGGCAGCAGGAGAATTAGCGGCGACTGTAGCCCTCCGTACCCGGCCGCGACAATCTCCCCCCGGGACCTGACGCCCGCCTTGCCCGGTGTTCGGTCGATATTCGACCGTTATGTGTCCGTTATGCGGCGTCGGCCGCGCCCGGCCGGGCCGGCCGTCGGGCCAGTTCGCGGCGGATCTGCGCCGCCACGGCGCCGTGCACCGGGAGGGACAGATGCCCTATCCCGGTCACCTTGATGTTCTTGGCGAATAGGTCCGGGTGTTCGAGGCGCGCCGAGCCCACCGGGATCATCAGCTGGTCCAGGTCGCTCCAGAACGCCACGAAGCGTGTCCGGCACCGCGGCGCGGGGGCCGCCAGCTCCTTCAGCACCTCGGATCCCGGGCGCATCTGCCGCGCGAGCGGATGCGGGGTGATGGCCGGGACCGCGCGGGTGCCGCTGTGCGGCGTACCCAGCGTGACCAGCGTCCGCACCCGTGCGTCACCGCCGAGGCGCTGCACGTAGTAGCGCGCGATCAGCCCGCCCAGGCTGTGCGCGACGATGTCGACCCGCCGCTCGCCCGACTCCTCGCAAATGCGTTCGATATGCGCCCCGAGTACGGCGGCCGCGGTGCGCATGTCGAAGGTCAACGGTGAGTAGTTGACCGCCTGCACCCGCGTCCAGCCGTTGCGCTGCAGGGAGCGGCGGAGCAGCGCGAAGGCGGAGCGGTTGTCGACGAAGCCGTGGACGAGGAGCACCGGGGGCCGCTGCCGCGTGCGCCCGCGCGGCGGCCGCGGGCCTGCCGCGTGCCGGGGCCCGGACGCCGGCTCCGGGCCGGTCTCCGGGGGGACCGCGGCGGGCTGGACCGGCGGCTGGCGGCCGTGCGGGCCGTGGGAGCGTTCGGGGAGGATCCCCGTCGGATAGAGCAGGACGTGCCCGGCGAGCACGGCCAGATCGATGGCGGTGGCACGGACCAGGCCGGCTCCGTGCCCCAGGAAACTGCTGCCCGGCTCTGCACCACCCGGCTCGGCCTCCGGCGACTGCCCGGCCATGGCCCACCTCCCGTCAGCGGCGCCGGGGATCGGCATCGATCCACGGGGCGCTCTCGGCGGGAACCGGAGCGGAGGCCGCACCCCGCGCTCTGCGGCTGCGAGCGCGGGGATGCGGCGTCCTGACAGCGGCTCCTCAGGAAGCTCGCAGGTCCGTGGCCGTCCTGGCGTCCCGTGCCGGGTGGACCACCGCGGAACCTGCGTCCCGACGATAGTTTCTCCTGTGTGATTTCCCCCTCCCTGCGTCCCGTAAAACTGACGGGTCCCAGGCCCGGGCGATAACGTGCGTTCACGCAGTGCTGCGCAGCAGCCGTACCCATGGAGGCAGTGATGGGAGTGACCGGACCGATCCGCGTCGTGGTCGCCAAGCCGGGTCTCGACGGCCATGACCGCGGTGCGAAGGTCATCGCGCGGGCGCTGCGGGACGCCGGTATGGAGGTCATCTACACCGGACTGCACCAGACGCCTGAGCAGGTCGTGGACACCGCGATCCAGGAGGACGCCGACGCCATCGGCCTGTCGATCCTGTCCGGCGCGCACATGACGCTGTTCGCCAAGGTGATCGAGCTGCTCAAGGAGCGCGACGCCGAGGACATCAAGGTCTTCGGCGGCGGCATCATCCCCGAGGCCGACATCCCGCCGCTCAAGGAGCTGGGCGTCGCCGCGATCTTCACGCCGGGCACGTCCACCGGGGACGTCGTCGCCTGGGTGAACGCGAACGTCCGCCAGTCGGCCGACGCCTGAGCCCGTGCCCCTGCGCAGGGTGGGCGGAGTCCGCTGGTCTCACCCTGCGTGACCGGCAGGTCCCGCCGGAGTGGTCTGCGTACCCCCGCCGGGTATTGGCGTGCCCCGCAGCTCGGCCAGCATCACGGCGCGTAGCCGCAGCGTGCCGGTGAGCCGCTGGAACGCCTCCGCCCAGTACGTGCCCGCGCCCGGCGAGCTGTCCCTCGGCTCCTCCGCGGCCGCGGTCAGCGCGGCGACCTGGTCCGCCGCGTCCGGGTCCAGGCAGCGCTCGGCCAGGCCCATCACCCCGCTGAAGCTCCACGGGTAGCTGCCGCCGTCCCGGGCGATCTCCAGGGCGTCGACCACCGCGCGGCCCAGCGGGCGGGACCACGGCACCGCGCACACCCCGAGCATCTGGAACGCCTCCGACAGCCCGTGCGCCTCGACGAACCGGGCCACCCACTCCGCGCGCTCCGGCGACGGCAGGATCGACAGCAGCTTCGCCGGGTCGCCGACCGCGGTGACCGGCGCCGACGACTGCGGCGGCGGGCCCAGCAGCGCCCGCGCCCATCCGATGTCCCGCTGCCGGACCGCGGCCCGGCACCAGGCGGCGTGCAGATCGGGCTGCCAGTCGTCCAGCACGGGCAGCGCGATGATCTCCTCCGGGGTGCGGCCGCCGAACCGCTGCGGCCACGCCGGCAGCGGCGCCGAGTCCACCAACTGGCCCAGCCACCAGGCCCGTTCACCCCGCCCGCTGGGCGGCTTGGCGGCCACCCCGTCCCGTTCCATCGCCGGGTCGCAGGCGTACGGCGCCTCCACGGTGATGCCGTCGGGACCCAGGGAGACGCAGCTGCGCGCCCGGTCCGCCATCCGCGCGGCCAGCGCGGAACCCGGCAGCGCGGAGAGCAGTTCTGCCGCGGTCGTCCTGACGTTGCGGCTGCGGTCGGACAGCGCCTGCTCCAGGAACTCCTCGTCCGCGCCGGACAGTCCCGTGCGCAGCGCGTCGAGGAACATCAGCCGGTCCTCGGCGCGCTCGGTGCGCCACGACGAGTCGAGCAGGGCGAGGGCCGCGGCCGGGTCGGCCAGCCGCATCCGGGTCAGCAGCGCGATCCGCTCGGCGAACAGGCCCTCCTCCCACAGCTTCCGGGCGTCCCCGTCCTGGACCGCGACCGCGCCCTGGCCGACGCGCAGCGCGAACTTCCAGTCCGGGTTGAGCGCGGCCAGCCACAGGCCGCGCGGGCCCGCGAGGGCCAGGGCGTCCGCCCGCAGGTCGGTGCGGGCACGGGCCGCGTCCAGCAGGGCGGGCAGCAGCGCGTGCGGTGCGGCGTAGCCCTCGCGGCGGGCCGCCGCCAGCCACTGCGGCAGCAGCTCCGCCAGGTTCGGCGCGGCTCCGCGGCGCCCGCGGGCGGCGTCGGCCGTCCGGTCGGCCAGCAGCATCGCCAGCCGCCGCCGGGCCGCCTGCGGGAGTTCCGGCCGCCGGTCCGCGGGCGCGGCCACCGGCCGCTGCCCGGCCACCGCCGGCCGGACCCCCGCGCGGCGCCGCACCACCCCGCCGGCCGCCGCATCCAGCAGCGCGGCCGCCGCTTCCTCCGCGTCCCCCACGACCCCTGCCGGCCGCCGCCGCTCCGTCCCGAGCAGCGCGCTCCCGACCAGGTCATCCCAACTGCCCATCCCGTCCCCTCTCCCATGCCGTCGTCCGTCCGCTTCCCGCCCCGTCGCGACCCGTGCTCTGGTGCCGCTGCCCCTGTCACCGCTTCTCGCATCCCCCTCGACCGGTGCGGGGGGCCTACCGGCCCTGGTTCCGCGCCGCGGTCGTGCGCGCACCCCTCTGACCGGCCCGCGGGCCCCCCTCCGGTGCCCCCGTCACCGTTTTCGCATCCCCCTCGACCGGTGCCGGGCCGTGCCGGCCGTGGTTCCGTGCCGCGGTCGTGTGCGCACCCCACTGACCGGCCCCGGCCCCCTCCGGTGCCCCGGCCGCACGGGTGTCACGGGGCGAGGGGGACCGGCGTCGGGGTGGAGGCGGGCCAGGCGGCGAGGGGGCGGAAACCCGTCGGGCCGAGTTCGCCGAAGGCCGTGACGGGGTGACCGCCCGACAGGGCGGCGAGGCGCCACTGGGGTGCGCCCCCGGCGACGGGTATCGCCTCCTCACGCGTCGCGTCGGCGACCTGCCACCGCACGTCCCCGGGTATCGGCACCACGTCTGCCAGGACGACCGGCCACGCGTCCAGCCAGGGGTCGTCGGCCAGCGCCACCCCGTAGGAGTCCAGGGCGGCGGCGACCGCCACGCCCCGCGGCACCGCCTCGGCCGGCGCCGTCCCGTGCTGGGTGCCCAGCACCGCCCGCAGCGGAAGGGCCGACGGGTAGTAGGCCACCTCCGCGTCGATCACCACCCCGACCGGCAGTACGAGTTCGGGCGCCCGCCCCGCCGCCCCGAACGACAGCAGCAGCGCGAACCGCCCGGCCGCCTCGTCGTACAGCCATATGCGGCGCGTGGTCAGCCGGTCGTCCGCCGTGTCGTACTGCGCGAGCACCAGCCAGTGGCCGCGCACCGTCGGCCCGGCCAGCAACTCCGCGCTGTCCACGGTGAATCCGACCCTCGTCCGGACCGTCTCGGCCAGCGGCACCGGCAGCCGCTCGCGGCCGAGGTAGCCGCGTGCGAGCAGATGCAGCAGCGCCGTCTCCTCCAGCATCCGCGACGGCCAGTCTCCCCCGCCGGCCGGCACCGTCCCCAAGTCCCTTACGCGCGCGGCGAGTCCGGGCGCCTGCGCGTCGACCATGCGGGCCGCCACCTCGTCCCACTGCTTGTACCCGTCGCGGTCGGCGCCCGCGAGGCCGCCGCGCAGCAGGTCGGTGAGCCGCTGCTCCAGCTCCGCCGCGCCGCCCTCGACGCGTATCGCCCGGCGGTCGGCCCGCCGCTTCGCCGCCTCGGGATCGGCGGGCCCGGCGGCCTTCTCCGCCGCCGGGCCGGCCGCCTGCGACTCCGCCTTCTTCCGCCGTGCCGCCGTCCACTGCTCCACCCATTCCGGCGCGCCCGAGGGCGCGATCGGCCCGGCGTCCCCCTCCGCCCAGAGCAGCAGCAGCCCCAGCGCGTGCTTGCACGGGAACTTGCGGCTCGGGCAGGAGCAGCGGAACGCAGGACCGCTGACGTCCACCACCGTCTGGTAGGGCGTACCGCCGCTGCCCTTGCACAGCCCCCACACCGCCGCGCCGGCCACTCCCGTGCCGGACCACGGCGAGGGCGTCGCGAGCCTGGCGCCCGCCTTTCGTGATGCCGCGTCAGGCGCCAGCGCGAGCACCTGATCCGCGGTCCACCGCGCTTCGGTCTCCATGCCCACGACCGTAGATCTCCCCTCTGACAATCGCCCTGACCTGCCCGGATCGCTGTCCGTGACGGATTGTCAGTGGCGGGGTGCATCGTGGAGATCAGCAAACGGAACGAGCCCGGGCCGCCACGGTCCCGGCGAGTGAGTGGGGGAGAGCCATGTCCGAATCGACGAGTACGACCGCAGCGGTCGCGGGTGCCGCTACTGGCACCGAGCAGGCGCTGCGGCCGCACGCCGAGAACGCCTTCGCGGCCGAACTCGCCGCGCTGGCCGCCGCGGACGACCGCCCGCGCCCGGCCCGCTGGAACCTCTCTCCGTGGGCCGTCGCCACCTATCTCCTCGGCGGCACGCTGCCGGACGGCACGGTCGTCACGCCCAAGTACGTCGGCCCGCGCCGCATCGTCGAGGTGGCCGTGACGACCCTGGCCACCGACCGGGCGCTGCTGCTGCTCGGCGTGCCCGGCACCGCCAAGACATGGGTGTCCGAGCATCTCGCCGCGGCCGTCAGCGGCGACTCGACGCTGCTGGTGCAGGGCACCGCCGGCACGCCGGAGGAGGCCATCCGCTACGGCTGGAACTACGCCCAGTTGCTGACGCACGGCCCCAGCAGGAACGCGCTGGTGCCCAGCCCGGTCATGCGGGCGATGGCGGAAGGCCGCATCGCCCGCGTCGAGGAGCTCACCCGCATCCCCGCCGACGTCCAGGACACGCTCATCACGATCCTGTCCGAGAAGACGCTGCCGATACCGGAGTTGGGCACCGAGACCCAGGCCGTGCGCGGGTTCAACCTGATCGCGACCGCCAACGACCGCGATCGCGGGGTGAACGACCTGTCGAGCGCGCTGCGCCGCCGCTTCAACACGGTGGTGCTGCCGCTGCCCGCCACGGCCGAGGACGAGGTGGACATCGTCTCGCGCCGCGTCGACCAGATCGGCCTCAGCCTCGACCTGCCCGCCGCGCCGCAGGGCGCCGACGAGATCCGCCGCGTCGTGACCGTCTTCCGCGAGCTGCGCGGCGGCATCACCGAGGACGGCCGGACGAAGGTCAAGTCCCCCTCCGGGACGCTCTCCACCGCCGAGGCGATCTCCGTGGTCACCAACGGGCTGGCGCTGGCCGCCCACTTCGGCGACGGAGTGCTGCGCGCCGGCGACGTCGCCGCCGGCATCCTCGGCGCGGTGGTCCGCGACCCGGCCGCCGACCGGCTGGTCTGGCAGGAGTACCTGGAGACGGTCGTGCGCGAGCGGGACGGCTGGAAGGACTTCTACCGGGCCTGCCGCGAGGTGTCGGTATGAGCGGCGCCGAAGAGGACCTCCTGCTGCTGGGGGTGCGCCATCACGGCCCCGGCTCGGCCCGCGCGGTGGGCGCCGCGCTCGACGCCTACCGGCCGAGTTGCGTCCTGATCGAGGGCCCGCCGGAGGCCGACGCGCTGGCCGCGCTCGCCGCGGATCCGGCGATGCGGCCCCCGGTGGCGCTGCTGGCCCATGTCGTGGACGAACCGGCGCGGGCGGGCTTCTGGCCGTTCGCCGAGTTCTCCCCTGAGTGGGTGGCGCTGCAGTGGGCGGCGAAGGCCGGCGCCGAGGTCCGCTTCATCGACCTGCCGGCCGCCCACTCCCTGGCCCTGCGCGAGGCGGAGGCCGCGGAGGAGGACGCCGAGCAGGCGCCCGGCCAGGGCGCCCCGGCCGGCCCCGCCCAACCGGGCGGCCCCGCTCAACCGGCCGACCCCGCTCAACCGGGCGGCCCCGCCCAGCCGGGCGCCTCTGCTCAACCGGGCGCCGCCGGCGGCCCGTTCGGCACCGGTGCTCCGGCCGACGGCACGGATCCCGCCGCGCCGCCACCCGCGGCGGCCTCGCCCGCCGAGCCCGACGCTGCCGACCCCTCGCTCGGCGAGCCCGACGCGGGCGACCCGGACGAGGCCGTGCGGATCGACCCGCTCGCCGTCCTCGCGCGCACCGCCGGGTACGACGACCCCGAGCGGTGGTGGGAGGACGCCGTCGAACACCGCGGCAGCCGCACCGAGTCGCTGCCGGGGGGTGCCACGGACGAGGAGCAGGGCGCGGGTGCGCTCGCCGCGTTCGCGGCGCTGGCCGAGGCGATGGGCGCGCTCCGGCAGACCTACGGGGACGGCGGCCACACCCAGGACCCGCTGCGCGAGGCGCACATGCGGCTGCGGGTCCGCGAGGCCCGCCGCGCCCACACCCGCACCGCCGTGGTGTGCGGCGCCTGGCACGTCCCGGCGCTGGCCGCGAAGGCCACCGCCACCGCCGACCGGGCGCTGCTCAAGGGCCTGCCCAAGGTCAAGGTCGAGACCACCTGGGTGCCGTGGACGCACCGCAGGCTGGCCAGGGCCAGCGGCTACGGCGCCGGGATCGACTCGCCCGGCTGGTACCGGCACCTGTTCACCGCGCCCGACCGGCCGGTGACCCGGTGGATGACGAAGGTCGCCGGGCTGCTCCGGGAGGAGGACTACCCGGTGTCCTCGGCGCATGTCATCGAGGCGGTGCGGCTCGCCGACACCCTCGCGGCGATGCGCGGCCGCCCCCTCGCGGGCCTCGGCGAGACCACCGACGCGGTCCGGTCGGTGATGTGCGACGGGTCCGACGTCCCGCTGGCGCTGATCCAGGACCGGCTGGTCGTCGGCGACGTCCTCGGCGAGGTGCCGCCGGACGCGCCGGCCGTGCCCCTGGCCCGCGACCTGGCCCGCGAGCAGCGCGCGTGGCGACTCAAGCCGGAGGCGCTGGAGCGCGAGCTGGAACTGGACCTGCGCAAGGACCTGGACGCGGGCCGCAGCCGGCTGCTGCACCGCCTGCGCCTGCTGCGGATCGGCTGGGGCGAGCCCGCGGCGAGCCGCGGCGGCAAGGGCACCTTCCGCGAGACCTGGCGGCTGCGCTGGGAGCCGGAGGCGGCGATCCGGGTCGCCGAGGCCGGGATCTGGGGCACGACCGTGGAGTCCGCGGCGACCGCCCGCGCCGAGGACCTGGCGGTGCACGCCACCACCCTCGCCGAGGTCACGGCGGTCGCCGAGCAGTGCCTGCCGGCCGGCCTGTCCGGCGCGCTGCCCACCGTGATGCAGGTGCTCGCCGACCGCGCCGCGCTCGACGCGGACGTGGCCCACCTGGCCGCGGCCCTGCCCGCGCTGGTGCGGGCGGTCCGCTACGGCGACGTCCGCGGCACGGACTCCACGGCGCTCGGCGCGGTCGCGCACGGCCTGGCCCAGCGGATCTGCGTCGGCTTCCCCGCCGCCTGCACCGGGGTCGACGCCGACGCGGCCCGCGCCCTGCGCACACACATGGACGAGGTGCACCGCGCCGTCGGCCTGCTGCCGGGCCCGGCGCGGACATCCGGCCCCGAGGGCCGTACCGACGGCCGGACACCGGGACAGGGAACTGCCTCCGCGTCGGTTCCCGGGCCGGGCGACCCCGCCCAGGAGCTGCGCGACCGCTGGGCCGCGGTGTTGCGGTCGCTGGCCGAGCGGGACGGCGCGATACCCGGCCTGCTCCGCGGCGCCGCCGCCCGCCTGCTGATGGACGACGGGCGGCTGGACGCCGGAGAGGCCGCGCGGCTGATGGGCCTCGCGCTCTCGCCCGGCACGGGACCGGCCGAGGCGGCCGCCTGGATCGAGGGGTTCCTGGCCGGCGGCGGCATCCTGCTCGTGCACGACGAGCGGCTGCTCGCGCTGGTCGACGGCTGGCTGGCCGGGGTGTCCGGCGAGGCGTTCACCGACGTCCTGCCGCTGCTGCGCCGCACCTTCGCCGACTTCGAGCCCGGGGTTCGGCGCAGCGTCGGCGAGCTGGTCCGCCGCGGGCCCGCCACGACCCGCCGCGCCACCGGCCCGGCCGACGCGGGACTGCCCGGGTTCGGCACCGCGCTGGACGCGGCCCGCGCCGACGCCGCGGCCCACACCGTGCGCCTGCTGCTCGGCACGCTCACCACAACGGACCTGGGGGAACAGGGAGATGACTGACACTCAGGAGGCCGCGGCCGAACGCCTGCGGCGCTGGCGGCTGGTGCTCGGCGGCGGCGCGGACGGCACCGGCCACGAACTGGCCGGGCGGGACGCGGCGATGGACCGCACGCTGGCCGCCCTCTACAGCGGCGGCCCCGGCGGCGGCGCGTCCCCCGGCCGCGGCAACGACCGGTCCGCGGGCCTCGGCGGCTCCGCCCCGCAGGTCGCCCGCTGGCTCGGCGACATCCGCACCTACTTCCCCAGCTCCGTCGTCCAGGTCATGCAGCGCGACGCCATCGACCGGCTCGGCCTGTCCGCGCTGCTGCTGGAGCCGGAGATGCTGGAGGCGGTCGAGGCGGACGTCCACCTCGTCGGCACCCTGCTGTCCCTGAACAAGGCGATGCCCGAGACGACCCGGGAGACCGCCAGGGCCGTGGTGCGCAAGGTGGTGGAGGACCTGGAGAAGCGGCTGGCGACCCGCACCCGGGCCACCCTCACCGGGGCGCTGGACCGTTCCGCGCGGGTCAGCCGGCCCCGCCACCGGGACATCGACTGGGACCGCACCATCCGCGCCAACCTCCGCCACTACCTGCCCGAGCACGGCACGATTGTCCCGGAACGGCTGATCGGCTACGGCCGCGCCGACCAGTCGGTGAAGAAGGACGTCGTGCTCTGCATCGACCAGTCGGGGTCGATGGCCGCGTCCGTCGTCTACGCCTCCGTCTTCGGCGCGGTCCTCGCCTCGATGCGCTCCATCGCCACCAAGCTGGTGGTCTTCGACACGGCCGTCGTCGACCTGACCGACGAGCTCGACGACCCGGTCGACGTCCTGTTCGGCACGCAGCTGGGCGGCGGCACCGACATCAACCGCGCGCTGGCCTACTGCCAGTCGCTGATCACCCGCCCCGCCGAGACCGTCGTCGTGCTCATCAGCGACCTGTACGAGGGCGGCATCCGCGACGGCATGCTCAAAAGGGTGGCCGCGATGAAGGCGGCCGGGGTGCAGTTCGTGGCGCTGCTCGCGCTCAGCGACGAGGGCGCGCCCGCCTACGACCGCGAGCACGCCGCCGCGCTGTCCGCGCTCGGCGCCCCCGCCTTCGCCTGCACGCCCGACCTGTTCCCCGACGTCATGGCGGCCGCGATAGAGAAGCGCCCGCTGCCGGTGCCGGAGGGGTGAGCGGGCGGGCGCGGCGGCCGGTAAGGCGCTGTGAAGGTCCGCAGGCTGTGACCGTTCTCACCGCTCACATGCGAGCTGCGATTTAGGCCGCCACGGCCCGCGGCGATAACCTGCAAGACGGACATGCCGCGTACTCGGTCACCGTGTGCGCTTCCCTTGTGACAGTGCAGTCGCCCTGCCCGTAGCGGCACGCCCAGGCGGACCAGGCAGCGCTGCACACCCGGCGGCAGCAGCCTGCGAAGCCCTGACATCCAGGGAAAACCCAGGGAACACCAGGGAAAAGGGAGACGGACGCGCGTGGACCTGTTCGAGTACCAGGCGAGGGACCTCTTCGCCAAGCACGGGGTACCGGTGCTGGCCGGTGAAGTCATCGACACGCCTGAGGCGGCGCGCGAGATCACCGAGCGTCTCGGCGGCAAGTCGGTCGTGAAGGCCCAGGTGAAGGTCGGCGGCCGCGGCAAGGCCGGCGGCGTGAAGCTGGCCGCGACCCCGGACGAGGCCGTCGCCCGCGCGACGGACATCCTCGGCATGGACATCAAGGGCCACACGGTCCACAAGGTGATGATCGCCGAGACCGCTCCGGAGATCGTCGAGGAGTACTACGTCTCCTTCCTGCTGGACCGTGCCAACCGCACCTTCCTCTCCATCGCCTCCGTCGAGGGCGGCATGGAGATCGAGGAGGTGGCGGCCACCCGCCCGGAGGCCGTCGCCAAGATCGCGATCGACGCCATCGACGGCGTGGACGAGGCCAAGGCCCGCGAGATCGTCGCGGCCGCGAAGTTCCCGGCCGAGGTCGCGGACAAGGTCGCGCACGTCCTGGTGACGCTGTGGGACACCTTCATCAAGTCGGACGCCCTCCTCGTCGAGGTCAACCCGCTGGCGAAGGTCGCCTCCGGCGACGTCCTGGCGCTGGACGGCAAGGTGTCGCTCGACGACAACGCCGAGTTCCGCCACCCCGAGTTCGAAGCCCTCCACGACAAGGCCGCGGCCAACCCGCTCGAGGCGGCCGCCAAGGACAAGGGCCTCAACTACGTCAAGCTCGACGGCGAGGTCGGCATCATCGGTAACGGCGCGGGTCTCGTCATGAGCACCCTGGACGTCGTCGCCTACGCCGGCGAGGCCCACGGCGGCGTGAAGCCCGCCAACTTCCTGGACATCGGCGGCGGCGCCTCCGCCCAGGTCATGGCCAACGGCCTGGAGATCATCCTGGGCGACCCGGACGTCCGCTCGGTCTTCGTCAACGTCTTCGGCGGCATCACCGCCTGCGACGAGGTCGCCAACGGCATCGTCCAGGCGCTGAAGCTCCTGGAGGACCGCGGCGAGAAGGTCGAGAAGCCGCTGGTCGTCCGCCTCGACGGCAACAACGCCGAGCTGGGCCGGAAGATCCTCACCGACGCCAACCACCCGCTGGTGCAGCGCGTCGACACCATGGACGGCGCGGCCGACAAGGCCGCCGAGCTGGCCGCCGCGAAGTAAGACAAGGACGAGGACTCACACCACCATGGCTATCTGGCTCAACAAGGACAGCAAGGTCATCGTCCAGGGCATGACCGGCGCCACCGGCATGAAGCACACCAAGCTCATGCTGGGCGACGGCACCACCGTCGTGGGCGGCGTCAACCCGCGCAAGGCGGGGCAGACCGTGGACTTCGACGGCACCGAGGTACCGGTCTTCGGCACCGTCAAGGAGGCCATCGAGAAGACCGGCGCCAACGTCTCCGTCATCTTCGTGCCGGAGAAGTTCACCAAGGACGCGGTCGTCGAGGCGATCGACGCGGAGATCCCGCTCGCCGTCGTGATCACCGAGGGCATCGCCGTGCACGACTCGGCCGCCTTCTGGGCGCACGCCGGCAAGAAGGGCAACAAGACCCGCATCATCGGCCCGAACTGCCCCGGCATCATCACCCCGGGCCAGTCGAACGTCGGCATCATCCCGGGCGACATCACCAAGCCCGGCCGCATCGGCCTGGTCTCCAAGTCGGGCACCCTGACGTACCAGATGATGTACGAGCTGCGGGACATCGGCTTCTCGACCGCGGTCGGCATCGGCGGCGACCCGATCATCGGCACCACGCACATCGACGCGCTCGCCGCGTTCGAGGCCGACCCCGACACCGACCTGATCGTGATGATCGGTGAGATCGGCGGCGACGCCGAGGAGCGGGCCGCGGCGTTCATCGAGAAGAACGTGACCAAGCCGGTCGTCGGCTACGTCGCGGGCTTCACCGCGCCCGAGGGCAAGACCATGGGCCACGCCGGCGCCATCGTCTCCGGCTCCTCCGGCACCGCTCAGGCCAAGAAGGAGGCCCTCGAGGCCGCGGGCGTCAAGGTCGGCAAGACGCCGTCCGAGACGGCGCGCCTCGCCCGGGCGATCCTCGCGGGCTGAGTCCCGGCACCCGCGGAAGCCCCGCCCGGCCACCGGGCGGCGCGCGGGCCGCGAACCCGGCTGATCACCGCGTGACGGCGCGGGTCCTTCCCCCCAGGGGGACGGGCCCGCGCCGTTCGCTTTGCCGCCCCTCGGCGCCAGGGCGCGGTGCCGCTGCCTGTGCTGGGGCCGACGCCCTCACGGGGCCGGGCTCGGGCCGATCGCGTTCGCCGCCCCGGCCGGCGCCGCGGTGGCCGGGGCGGCCGGGTCAACCGGGGCGGCCGGCTGCGGGGCGGCAGGGCTCGGCGGGAGGGGCTGCGGGGGCTGGGCGGCGGCCGGGGCGGAAGCGGCCGGAGCGGCCGGAGCGCTCGACGCCGCGGGGGCCGTCGGCCCCGCGGCCGGTCGCGTCGCCGCAGCACCGTGCGCGGCGGGGCCCGCCGGGGGCGGTGTCGCGGTCGCGGAACGGCGGGGGCCGGACGGAACGGCCGAGGACGCGCCTGCGGGGGAGCGCCGCTCGACGGGCGCCGCGGTGACGGCGGGCCGGTGCGGCACGGGCGGTGCCGCGGCCGGCGTGCCCGTCGTCGCCCGGTGCGCGGAGGCGCCGGGGGTCGCGGGCGGTGTCGCCGGCGCCGGGGCGAGCGGAGCCCAGGGCGGGCCCGCGGGCGGCGCTCCCATGCCCGTGCTCGGCGTCACGAGCGGGGCGGACGGGGGCAGGAACTCCTGGACGAACTCGGGGGCGTTGGCCGCGTGCGGAGTGCTGGCGGCCGGGGCCGGCGCGTCCGGCGGGGTCGCGTGCTTCCCGGTGCCGGGGCCGGCCAGGACGACCGTCAGGGTGACGGCGGCGATCAGGCCGGTGAGGCCGAACGCCCCCACGGTGCGCCGGTGCACCCCGCGCTCGCTGGCCTCCCGTACGCCGGCCGGTTCCTGAGGCGGGTCCTGCTCGCCGTCGAGGAGCGCGCCCAGCCGCACCGACAGGGGCTGCGCCGGCTCGGGCAGCGCCGCCGTCAGCGCCTCGCGGGCGTGGGTGATCCGGGCGGCCGTCGACGCCGTGCTCGCCTCGACCTCCGCCGCGGCGTCGGGCAGGTCCAGGCCCAGGCCGTCGTGGAGCATCAGCGCCCTGCGGTGCGCGGGCGGCAGGTCGAGCAGCGCCGCCGCCAGCGAATCCTCGGGGGGGTGCGGCTGCAGGCGGTGGGCGGCCCCGGGCACCCAGCGCTGCCAGGGTGCGAGGGCGTACTCGTAGGCCGCCGCCCGCACCCAGCCCACCGGGTCGCTGTCCTCGGCGACCTCGGGCCACCGCTGCCAGGCCAGGTCGAAGGCCCGGGCCACCGCGTGGCCGGCGAAGACCGGGTCGCCGGTGAGCAGTTCCACCTGGCGCAGCAGGGCGCCGGCGCTGCGGACGTACAGCGCGTCGAACGCGGCCTCCGGGGTGCGGGGGAGCGCGGCCTCCTCAGGGCGGGTGGCCTGTTCCGGGCCCGCGGCCCTCTCGCGCCCTCCGGCGTCCGCGCCCCCGTCCGGGTGCCCGGACGGGGGCGCGGTCGCCTCGACGGGGCGGTACGTCGCCGCCACCGGCCGGTACGCGCGGGCCGGCGCCGGGGAGTGCGGGCCCGGGGCACCGGCCGGGACGGGCGTGGGGGAGTGCGGGTGGGCGGGGCCTGTCGCCCGCGCGGCCGGTTCGGCGGTGGGCCTCGGCTCGGTCCGCGTCGTGCCAGGGCGGGGTTCGGTGCGCGTCGTCCCGGGGCGCGGTGCGGTCCGGAGTGCGCCGCGCGGGGGCTCCGCCTGGGCCGCGCCCGGGCGGGGGCTGCGCGCGGGGCCGTGTTCCCCGTGGCCGGACGGCGTCGCCTCGGCCTCGTCCCGGTGCTGCGGCTTCTCGTTCTTCCGATTCTTCCGGGCGCTCACCGCGCGGCCCCCTCAGCGCCGTGCGGGCGGGCGTTGGTCTGAGCGTCCGATCGTCGGAAAAAAAGACACATAGCGCTCATACTGCGCGACACGACGACTTTTCGCCCGCTGCCGGGGCGAAACGGGTGTTCTTGGCAGCATGGGTCGCCGTGACGCACACCACCGACCCCGTCCAGGCCCCCACCGCGGCCCCCGAGCCGCACGCGCGGTGGGCCGCGGAACGGGTGTCCGCGCTCGCCGCGGGCGCCGTCGCCGCCGGCCTCGGGCTCGGCGTGCCGGCCGTCGCCGTCCTGCTGCTCTGGATCGGCTCGCCCTACCCCGACAGCGGACTCGGCAGCGCGCTGCACCTCACCGCCGCCCTGTGGCTGCTCGCCCAGGGCGCCGAACTCGTCCGCACCGGCACTCTGTCCGGCGACCCGGCACCCGTCGGCCTCACCCCGCTGCTGCTCAGCGCCGTCCCGGCGTGGCTGCTGTACCGGGGCACGGCGTCCGCGGTCGCCGGGGAGCGCGACGCGGACGACGCCGCCGACGGGGACGGAAAGGGGGCCGATGGTGCGCACGCCCCGGACGCGCGCGGAGCGGGCGGCAGGACCGGCCATGACGGCCCGCCCGACGTGCGCCATGCCCTCGCCGTCGCCCGCTGGGTGCTGGCCGGCTATCTGACGGTGACGGCGGTCGCCGTCGTCTACGCGTCGGGCGGCCCGATCCGCGTCGCGCCCCTGACCGCGCTCTACGTGCCGCTGTTCGCGACCGTCGCCGTGGCGTGCGGGGCCTGGTCGGGGTGCGGGCGGCCGCCGCTCGACTCGTGGCTGCCGCTGCCCCGCGGTTACGCGGAGGAACTCGCGGCGGCGCTGCGGTCCGCGGCCGTCGCGGGCGGGGTGCTGCTCGGCGGCGGCGCGCTGCTCGGCGCGGCCGCGCTGGCCTGGCACTGGGACGCGGTCGGGCGGACGTACGGCCAGCTCAGCGGGCCGAACGCCGGGCGCGTCGCGGTCCTGCTGCTGGCCGCCGCGCTGATCCCCAACCTGGCCGTGTGGGCGGCGTCCTACGCGCTGGGCGCCGGCTTCTGCGTCGGCGCGGGCAGCGTGGTGGGCCCGGCCGGGGCGTCCGGGTATCCGCTGCTGCCGTCCTTCCCGCTGCTGGCGGCACTGCCCGGGACCGGGGGAGCGGGCGTCTTCGGCTGGGCCACGCTGGCGCTGCCCGCGGCGGCCGCGTGCGCGGTGGCGTGGTGCGCGGGCGGAGCGGGGCTGAGCGGGTGGCGGACGCTGCGGGTCACCTGCGGTGCGGCGCTCTTCTACGGTGCGGGGCTGGCGGTGGCCGCTGCGTGGGCGGGCGGGGCGCTCGGCAACGACGTGCTCGCCACGTTCGGGCCCACGTGGTGGCTGACGGGGTCCGCGGGCGCGGCGTGGGTTCTGGTCCTCGCCGTGCCCGGAGCCCTCGTGCTGAGCTGGCACGTGGCCCACCCCGCCCACGGCTGGCGCCCGCACATCCCGCGCCCCACCTCCGCGTGGCGCCCCCACCTCCCGCGCCCTGCTTCCCCCTGGCGCCCCCGCATCCCCCGCCCCACGTTCCGCCGCCCCACCGAAGCCCCCGCCCCCTCCGTCACCGACCCCCTCCCCTGGCCAACCCCCCCACCCTTCCCCCCGCCCCTCCCCCCGACCGCCCCTTCCCCACCCCCCACCCCCAGTGGCTCCAACCCACCCGCATGACCCCGCCCCGCGCCCCCGAACAACCGTGGGGCCCCAGTGGACGACCGGGCGCAGCCTGATCGTCGTGGGGCCCGGGGGAGCCGAGAGGCTCCCTTGATCCCGCCGCGGCGGCGGGACGCGAGACGAACCGACCCGGCGGTGCCGAACCGCCCCGAGCCAGGCGCAGCCTGGGGCTCAGGAGTCGCCGTGGGGCCCAGGGGAGCGGCCAGGCTCCCTTGATCCCGCCGCTGCGGCGGGACGCGAGACGAACCGATTCGGCGGTGCCGAACCGCCCCCGAGCCAGGCGCAGCCTGGGGCTCAGGAGTCGCCGTGGGGTCCAGGGGAGCGGCCAGGCTCCCTTGATCCCGCCGCCGCGGCGGGACGCGAGACGAGCGGGCTCGGCGGTGCCGAACCGCCCCGAGCCGGGCGCAGCCTGATCGTCGTGGGGCCCGGGGGAGCCGAGAGGCTCCCTTGATCCCGCCGCCGCGGCGGGACGCGAGACGAACCGACCCGGCGGTGCCGAACCGCCCCCGAGCCAGGCGCAGCCTGACCCGCACGGAAGCGCGGACCTCACCCGCCGTCAGGCGCGGCCCCGCGCAGGGGAGAGCCGCACCTCATCCCAGAGGCCCCCGCAGGCGCAAGGCGCACCAGGCCGTTCCCGGCCCGCCGGAGGCGGTCAGCGGCGGAAGGCCGGCAGATCCCGGAACGGCGTCGGCAGAAGCTTGGTGCACGCATGCGCCGCCGGCTGCGTCAAAGCATCCGACTTGCACGTGTAGTAGTCGCGGTACGCCAACTGGAAGCCGTACGTCGCCGCGACGATCGCCAGCGCCAGAGCACTGGTGATCACACCGGACCACGCGGCGGTCAGGAAGGACCGCTGCGCGTCGGGGCCGGGCGCGGGGGGCGCCGGGCGGGGCGACTGCGTCGCGTCGGCCAGGGCCGAGGCGGCCGTGGCCCGCGCGGACGCACGGTCCTCCGGGGACATCCGCAGCGCGCTGATGCCCCAGTAGAGGGCGAGCGCGCCCAGCAGCAGCCCGATCGCGGTCCACCCGAGCAGCGCGAAGATCAGGCCCCAGCCGCCGCACACCAGCGCGTAGCGGGACCGGCGGTGCGCCGGGTCGGTGGGGTCGAACCGCGGTCCGGTGCCCTGCGGCCCGGTGGGCGCCTCCTGGTCCGGTGGGCGCTGCGCGAACGGATCGGGCCGTCCTGACTGCGGCTGCCTGCTGCTCCACTGGCTGCCCCATGCCGGGGGCGGCGGAGGCGGCGGCCCCTGCGGGGACCCGCCCTGCTGCCCGCCCTGGGATCCGTCGGGCGTTCCCTGCGAGCCCCCGGGCGCCCCGCCCTGCGAATCGCCGGAGGAACCGCCGTCCCCCTGGCCCTCGCCGGACGGCGACTGCGCGCCCCGCGGGCCCTCCGGCTGCCGCGGCTGCCACGGCCGGTCAGGCGCTCCGGCGGGCGGCGGCGCGAACGGGTTGTCCCGCTGATCGCCCTCGGGCGCGCGCAGCACGAAACGGTTGCTGCCGCTGCTCATGATGTGATGCGCCATCCCCTTGGGCTCGACTCCTCCGGTCAGTGGGTGCCCTGTGCGAACTTCCATTCTCCGCCAGACGCTACCGTCCGCGCGCTCCCCCGTCCCGCGGGGGCCGTCCAGAGTGCCGGTATCGTTGCTGACGGTCGGCGGGCTCGTAGGGTTCCCCGGAATGCGAACGGCCCCCGCATCGTACGATCATCCAATACCGCACCACCTCCAAGGGAGCCCCCGCCAGTGGCCGCCCGCACCCCCGCCCGCCCTGACCGCCCCGCAGACCCGGACCGGACCGCCCGCCTGGTGGTCCTGGTCTCCGGCTCGGGCACCAATCTGCAGGCGCTGATCGACGCGATCGACGCCGACCCCGACTACGGTGCCCGGATCGTCGCGGTCGGCGCCGACCGCGACGGCATCGCCGGCCTCGAACGGGCCGAGCGCGCCGGGCTCCCCACCTTCGTGGTGAAGGTGAAGGACCACCCCGACCGCGACAGCTGGGACGAGGCATTGACGCAGGCCACCGCCGCGTTCGAGCCGGACCTGGTGGTCTCCGCGGGCTTCATGAAGATCGTCGGCAAGGCGTTCCTCGCCCGGTACGGGGGGCGGCTGGTCAACACCCACCCCGCGCTGCTGCCGAGCTTTCCCGGCGCCCACGGCGTCCGCGACGCGCTCGCGTACGGCGTGAAGGTCACCGGGTGCACCGTCCACTTCGTCGACGACGGCGTCGACAGCGGCCCGGTCATCGCGCAGCGCGCGGTCGAGGTCCGCGAGGACGACACGGAGGACGCGCTCCACGAGCGCATCAAGGACGTCGAGCGGCGGTTGCTCGTCGACGTCGTAGGGCGGCTGTCGCGCGACGGCTACCGCATCGAAGGACGAAAGGTACGGATCCCGGCATGAGCGCCGACGTCACCCCCACCGAGGGCACGCAGACCAAGCGGACCTTCCGCCGTGCACTGATCAGCGTGTACGACAAGACCGGTCTGGAGGAGCTGGCCCGCGGGCTGCACGCGGCCGGCGTCGAGCTGGTGTCGACCGGGTCGACCGCGGCGCGCATCGCCGGCGCCGGGGTGCCGGTCACCCGGGTCGAGGAGCTGACCGGGTTCCCCGAGTGCCTGGACGGCCGGGTCAAGACGCTGCACCCCAAGGTGCACGCCGGCATCCTCGCCGACCTGCGGATCTCCGACCACCGGCAGCAGCTCGCCGACCTCGGCGTGCTGCCGTTCGAGCTGGTCGTGGTCAACCTCTACCCGTTCCGGGAGACGGTGGCCTCCGGCGCGAGCGACGACGAGTGCGTCGAGCAGATCGACATCGGCGGCCCGTCGATGGTCCGCGCCGCGGCGAAGAACCACCCCTCGGTGGCCGTGGTCACCAGCCCCGGGCGGTACGCCGACGTGCTGGCCGCCGCGCAGGACGGCGGCTTCGACCTGACGACCCGCAAGCGGCTGGCCGCGGAGGCGTTCCAGCACACCGCCGCCTACGACGTGGCCGTGGCCTCGTGGTTCGCCGACGGCTACGCGGCGGACGGCGACAGCGGCTTCGCCGACTTCACCGGCGCGACCTACCGGCGGCAGAACATCCTGCGCTACGGCGAGAACCCGCACCAGGGCGCCGCGCTGTACAGCGACGGCTCGGGCCAGGGCCTGGCCGGCGCGGAGCAGCTGCACGGCAAGGAGATGTCGTACAACAACTACGTCGACACCGAGGCCGCCCGCCGCGCCGCGTACGACCACGCCGAGCCATGCGTGGCGATCATCAAGCACGCCAACCCGTGCGGGATCGCGGTCGGCGCGGACGTCGCCGAGGCGCACCGCAAGGCGCACGCCTGCGACCCGACGTCGGCGTTCGGCGGCGTCATCGCGGTGAACCGGCCGGTGTCGGTGGCGATGGCCGAGCAGGTCGCGGAGATCTTCACCGAGGTCATCGTGGCCCCGGCGTACGAGGACGGCGCGGTCGAGGTGCTGTCCGGCAAGAAGAACATCCGGGTGCTGCGGTGCGCCGAGGCGCCGCAGGCGGAGACCGAGTACCGGCCCATCGAGGGCGGCGTCCTGGTGCAGGTCAAGGACCGGCTCCAGGCCGAGGGCGACGACCCGGCGGCGTGGACGCTGGCCAGCGGTGACGCGCTGTCCGCGGAGGAGCTGGCCGAGCTGGCGTTCGCCTGGCGGGCGTGCCGCGCGGTGAAGTCCAACGCGATCCTGCTGGCGAAGGGCGGCGCGAGCGTCGGCGTGGGTATGGGCCAGGTCAACCGGGTGGACTCGGCCCGGCTGGCGGTCGCCCGGGCCGGTGCCGAGCGCGCCACCGGCGCCTACGCGGCGTCCGACGCGTACTTCCCGTTCCCCGACGGCTTCGAGGTGCTCGCCGAGGCGGGCGTCAAGGCCGTCGTGCAGCCGGGCGGTTCGATCCGCGACGAGCTGGTGGTCGAGGCCGCGCAGAAGGCCGGCGTGACGATGTACTTCACCGGCACCCGCCACTTCTTCCACTGACCTCCGGGCGTCCGGGCCTGACGGGCCCGGACCGGCGAACGGCCGGCGGCCGCGTCCTCGCAACGAGGGCGCGGCCGCCGGCCGTTCGCCTTTGGCGTCGTGCGGGCGTGGCTAGTTGGGGTCCCTGATGACCACCGTGGACACGCACTTGTCGGCGAACGTCTGCTTCTTGCTGTCCCACAGCGGCCACAGGTAGCCCAGGCAGCACGGCAGGGAGTCGAGGACGTGCAGCAGGCGGCGGCCGAAGGCGAGGCCGAATCCCATCGCCGAGCCGTCACGCTCGCGCAGCACGCGGATGCCCACGATGCGCTTGCCCGGCGTCTGGCCGGTGGTGCCCTCGCGGTAGCAGAGGAACAGGGTCGCGGCCAGCATCAGCACGCCGCCGATCAGCATCAGCACGACGGAACCGGTCGGCACCTTGGGCACCGGGCAGTTGTCCCGCGTGATGTGCAGGTTGTCACAGTCCTTCCAGCGGTTGGCGACCTTCACCGAGTACCGCAGGTACCCGGCCATGAACAGGCCGTACGGCACCAGCATGACCATCAGGAAGTCGAGCAGCGTCGCGCCCAGCCGGGCGCCCCAGCTCGCCAGCGGGGGCATGCCCTGCGGCGCCGTCGCGTAGGGCGGCATCGCGTCGTACGGCTGCTGGTAGCCGGCCTGCTGCGGGAAGCCCGGATAGGCCCCCGCAGGGCCGGGCTGGCCGTACGGGTTCTGCGGGTACGCCGGCTGCTGCTGCGGGTAGCCGTAGGGCTGCTGCGGCGGCTGCTCGCCGTACGGATTGGCGGGACCGGGGGGTTGGCTCACGTGCGGTTCCTTCGAGCGGAGGAGCGGGCGGGGGCGGCGTAGCCGAGGGGGGACCGGCACATCGTGGGCCCGGCGCCGGGCGCCGCGCAAGGGACAAATCCGCCCGTTCCGCGGACCGGACGGGACCTGATTCGCCGCCCGCCGGGCGGATCCGCGAGTATGGGGGCATGACCGCCCAGATTCTCGATGGCAAGGCCACGTCCGCCGCGATCAAGGCAGAGCTGACCGCACGCGTCCAGGAGCTCAAGGCCCGGGGGATCACGCCCGGCCTGGGCACGCTGCTGGTCGGCGACGACCCGGCGAGCAAGTGGTACGTCGCGGGCAAGCACCGCGACTGCGCCGAGGTCGGCATCGCGTCCATCCAGCGCGAACTGCCGGCCACCGCGACGCAGGACGAGATCGAGGCGGTCGTCCGCGAGCTGAACGCCGACCCCGCGTGCACCGGTTACATCGTCCAGCTGCCGCTGCCCAAGGGCATCGACACCAACCGGGTGCTGGAGCTGATGGACCCGGACAAGGACGCGGACGGGCTGCACCCGATGAGCCTGGGCCGGCTCGTGCTGGGCGTGCCCGGCCCGCTGCCCTGCACCCCCAACGGCATCGTCGAGCTGCTGCGCCGGCACGGCGTGGAGATCAACGGCGCGCACGTGGTGGTCGTCGGGCGCGGGATCACGGTCGGCCGGTCGATCGGGCTGCTGCTCACCCGCAAGTCGGAGAACGCCACGGTGACGCTGTGCCACACCGGCACCCGCGACCTGTCGGCGCAGCTGCGCCAGGCCGACATCGTGGTGGCCGCGGCCGGTGTGCCGCACATCGTCAAGCCGGAGGACGTCAAGCCCGGCGCGGCCGTGCTGGACGTCGGCGTCAGCCGCGACGAGAACGGCAAGATCGTCGGCGACGTGCACCCGGGGGTGGCGGAGGTCGCCGCGTGGCTGTCGCCGAACCCGGGCGGCGTCGGCCCGATGACCCGCGCCCTGCTCCTGCAGAACGTCGTCGAGGCGGCAGGCCGTGTCGGCTGACGCGCGGCCGGAGCCGGCCTGGCGGCACTCGTCCCGCCGCGAGCCGGGCGGCCGGCCCGCGGTCACCCGCAGCACCCCGCGACCCGAGGGCGGCGGCCGGGCGGCCGGCGGCGACGCCCCCGCCCCGGCCAGGCAGTGGCCGATCCTGCTGGTCATAGCCGGCGTGGCGATCGGTCTGGTCGTCACGGCGACGGGCGCCTTCCGGGCGGGCACGATCACCATCGGGGTGGCGCTGCTGGTCGGAGCGGTGCTGCGGTGGACGGTCGTCAACGTGGGCATGCTGGCGGTGCGGAGCCGCTTCACGGATGTCCTCACCTATGGCGTGCTCGGCCTGGCCATCCTGCTCCTGGCTCTCATGGCCCAGCCCAACCCGCTGATCCGCATCCCCTTCCTCGAGGACATCATCCACTTCAGCGTCCGCTAGACGCACCGCCCTGGCGTACTCGACGGGCGCCGCCGGCCCCGGCACCCGCCCAGCAGGTGCCGGGGCCGGGCGGTCTCAGCCGTCGTCGCGGACGATCGTCCAGGGGCGCATCAGGTCGTCGTCCTCGTGCTCGAGGATGTGGCAGTGGTGGATGTACATCGCCGGGAACTCCGCGCCGCTGCCCGGGATCGACGCGATCGGCCCGGTCGGCGGGGTGATGTCCGGGATGACGATCCTGGTCACCGTCTCCGGATAGGACTTGAACGTGTCCTTCCACGAGAGCGCCTCGTCGGGGTCCGGCGGGATCGGCGGGCCGGTGAGGTAGTTCTCCAGCACCGGCAGGTCCTCCGGTTTGCGGCCGCCGTCGATCCAGATCTCGTACTGGGCCTGGTAGGCGGCCGCGTCCATCGGCTGCCGGTTCAGCACCTGGAAGTTGACGAGGTGGACGTGCATGGGATGCCCGTCGTGGTTGGGGTTGACGTACTCCCAGACCTCGGTCGAGCCGTCGGTGACGAAGTCCTGCGACGGCTCGGGGAAGGGCACCGCGTTGAACGTCATGGTGCCGAACAGCTGGTGCTGGTAGACGACCCACTGCCGCCGGCGGGTGTCCGGTGCCACCTTGGCCGGTGGCACCGCGGGCAGGTCGAGTTGCGCGGGCGGCGTCGTCCGGTCCGGCCCGGACAGGGGCCTGGTGACCCGGAACTGCATGACCTCGGTGATCTCCGGCCCGGCGCCGTCGGGGAAGTGGACGGGCGCGTTGTAGTTCGTCAGCGTGATGGAGGTGCCCATGGGCATCCTGCTGAAGTCGACGATCAGGTCGTACCGTTCGGCCGGCGAGATCAGGAAGTTCAGCATCTGCAGCGGCCTGCGGAAGCCGCCGTCGGTGCCGATCAGCCAGAACGGCAGCGTGGGCTGCGGCAACACGTCCCTGGGCGTGTCGAAGCGCAGTCGCCAGAAGCGCTCGTTGGAGGCGTTGAGGAAGCGCAGCCGGTAGCGTCGCGGCTCCACGGCCAGGTAGGGGTACGCCTTCCCGTTGACGACGGGGGTGTCCTCCCCCTCCCGCTCGGTCATGGTGTACGCGAGCGAGCCGTCCGAGTTGAAGGTCCGGTCCTGGAGGATCAGCGGCACCTCGAACTCGCCGCTGGGCAGGCCGAGTCGCTCGTCGGCGGGGTCGCGGAGGACGTAGAGGCCGGCCAGTCCCGCGTACACGTTGAGGCTGGTCATCCCCATGGCGTGATCGTGGTACCAGAGCATGCACGACTGGTCGTGGTTGGTGTAGGCGTAGATCGCCTCGTTGGGGCGGACCCGGCTCGGGTCCAGCGTCGCGTAGTCCGCGGCGTGGACACCGTCCGGGCTGAACGACTGCATCGGGGTGCCGTCCGACTGCGGCGGTGTGTAACCGCCGTGCTGGTGGACGACATTCCACACGTTGACGTTCGCGGGGAAGGGCTGCTCGCTCTTGTACGGCGGCGGGGGGATCGGGGTGAGCTGGGGGTTCCCGCTGCGGATCTGGTCGATCACGTACTGGAACATGTGCGTGGTCGGCAACTCGTTGCGGTACTTGACGACCGTCGGGTGGTCCGGGGCCACCTCGATGGTCGGCCCGAGATAGCCCATGCCGATCGGGCGGTGCGCCCGGTGCGGGTTGGTGGCCCAGTAGCCCCACACCCTCGCCGGCCCGAGGTCCCGGTGGAAGCGCCACTCGCCCTCGCGCATCGTGATCTCGTAGTAGTCGGCGCCGGGATAGACCGAGGGATCCGGCACGGCTGTGAGCGGCGTGGGCAGCGGATCGACGTACTTCTCCAGCGGCGGCGTCTGCGTCACCGGGGCGTCGGCGCCGCCCATCCCGCGAGCCGGCGCCGCATACGCCCGCGCCGGGGCAAGCCCCTGAGGAAGCATGGCCGCACCACCGCCCATGGCGCCGGCCATGAGGAATTTCCTTCGCCCAACCATCGTCTCCAGCCTTCTGCTTGGCGCACCTGACGGACCACGCATACCGGCCGGATCCGGCACGACCTCGCAGCGCGCCGTCACGCCGGGTGACACGCCACTCAAGGGGCCGATTCCGGCAGCAACACGGCCTGACGTGCGGCCTCGCGGACGTACAGGCGGCCCCGCGGGCGTATAGCACGAAGCGGTCCGTTCCGGGCGGAGGTGCGGGAAAACGGGTGCGGGCGGGCACGCCTGTTCTAGCGTGACCCCCGGCGGGGACGGACGAGGGCGAGGGGGTGCGCCATGGGTCACTGGCAGCCGTTGGCGGACCGCATCCCGGTGGACATGCGGCGCCTGGCCACGCAGCTGCGGCGGATGAAGGACCGCAGCGGCCTGACCGTGCCCGCGCTGGCCGCCCGCACCGCGCAGAGCGCCGAGTCCTGGGAGCGTGCCTTCGCCGGGCGCCACCTCCCGCCGCTCGACGCGGTCGAGGTGCTGGCCCAGGTCAGCGGCGCGGACTACGACCGCATCGGCGCCCTGTGGAAGCTCGCCGAGAAAGCCGCCTCGGGCTCCGGGGACCGGGGCCGGGGCAAGCCCCTGCCGCACCCGGACCCGCTCGACCCGCTCGGGCCCGACGAGGGGCTGCCGCGCCGCGGCCGCCGGATGCTGCTGCTCTCGACCGTGGGCGTGCTGGCCGTCGCCGCGCTCGTGGCCGTCCTCCTCACCGCGGGCCCGAGCACGGGCCGCGTCCCGCCGGGCACAGCCGGGCCCTCGGTGTCCGGCGGGATCGCCCCCGACACCGGCGCCGCTTCGTCGGGCGGCGGATCGCCCACCGGGAAGGCCGGTTCGGGCGGCTCCGGCACGACCGCGAACGCCGGCGCGGACCCGACCGGCGGCGCCCCCACCGGGGACCGGCCGTCGCCCGCGATGGGTTCGCTGTCCCCGTCCCCCGTGCCGTCCGCCACGCCCGCGACCGGCGGGAGCTCCACGGCGCCGCCGGGGGCCGGCAGCCCGGGCGGCACGACCACCGCGGCGCCGCCGACCACGACGGGCGGCGGCGGGACCACCGCGGCGCCGAGCAGCCCGTCGAGCCCGAGCCCCAGCCCGACCCGCTCCCAGGTGTGCCTGGGCCTGATCCTGCTCGGCGTCTGCATCGGCTGAGGCGGCCGTATCGCCCGCCCGGCCGCCTCGCCCCGCCCCGACCGACCCGACCCGGCCGCCCCGCCCCGACCCGTCCCCGGGACGGCGTCCCGGCGTCCTCCCGGGCCGCCCCCCGCGGGGAAACCGTTCCGGCCGGTGACCGTCACCACACGACCGCGCGTCGAGGCGGCCCGCCGCGCGCGATAGCCTGACGGGTGGCTCTCTTGACGCCGAGAGATCCACGTGAAGGGCCGCTCGGGCCACTGCCGGGGCGACCGCAACCCGCCGCAGCACACCGCAGCAAAGGCCAGGAGAAGGCAATGACTCGCACTCCCGTCAACGTCACCGTCACCGGAGCGGCCGGCCAGATCGGCTACGCCCTGCTCTTCCGCATCGCCTCGGGCCACCTGCTCGGCGCGGACGTGCCGGTGAAGCTCCGGCTGCTGGAGATCCCGCAGGGCCTCAAGGCCGCCGAGGGCACCGCGATGGAGCTGGACGACGCCGCCTTCCCGCTGCTGCGCGGCATCGACATCAGCGACGACCCGAACGTGGCCTTCGACGGCGCCAACGTCGCGCTGCTGGTCGGCGCCCGCCCCCGCACCAAGGGCATGGAGCGCGGCGACCTGCTGTCCGCCAACGGCGGCATCTTCAAGCCGCAGGGCAAGGCCATCAACGACCACGCGGCCGACGACATCAAGGTCCTCGTGGTCGGCAACCCGGCCAACACCAACGCGCTGATCGCCCAGTCCAACGCCCCGGACGTGCCGGCCGAGCGGTTCACCGCGATGACCCGCCTCGACCACAACCGCGCCGTCGCGCAGCTGGCGAAGAAGACCGGCGTGCAGGTCGCGGACATCAAGCGGCTCACCATCTGGGGCAACCACTCCGCGACGCAGTACCCGGACGTCTTCCACGCGGAGGTCGCCGGCAAGAACGCCGCCGAGGTCGTGAACGACGAGCAGTGGCTGGCCGACACCTTCATCCCGACCGTCGCCAAGCGCGGCGCCGCCATCATCGAGGCCCGCGGCGCCTCCTCGGCCGCGTCCGCCGCGTCCGCCGCCCTGGACCACGTGCACACCTGGGTGAACGGCACCGCCGACGGCGACTGGACCTCCATGGGCATCGTGTCCGACGGCTCCTACGGCGTGCCGACCGGCCTGATCTCCTCGTTCCCGGTCACCACCAAGGACGGCGCGTACGAGATCGTGCAGGGCCTGGACATCAACGAGTTCTCGCGGACCCGTATCGACGCGTCCGTGAAGGAGCTCGAGGAGGAGCGCGCCGCGGTGCGCGAGCTCGGCCTCATCTGACGACCCGACGGCCCGACGGCCGCAGTCGACACCTCGCAGGAGACGCAGCGAAGGGGCGCCACGGACCCGTGGCGCCCCTTCGCCGCGTCCACCGGCCGGCGGCCGGGCTCACTTGTGGATGTTCGTGATGTTGTGGCTGTTGATGTTCACGTTGTTGTGGATGTCCCCGACGTGGAAGTCGACCAGGCCGCACAGCAGGCAGCCCGGGGTGTTCGACGGCGGTGCGGGGGCCTCGGACACGGTGACGTCGGTGGTGCCGTTCGACGCGCTGCAGCCGTCGTCGCCGTTGAAGGCGGCGGTGATGGTGTGCGTCCCGGTGGTGGTGAACCCGGTGGTCAGCGTGGACTGACCGCTGGCCGAGACGGGCGCGGTGGCGAGGAGGTCCGGGCCGTCGAAGAACGACACGCCGAGCCCGGTGCTCGGGTCGGAGCTGCACGTCACGGTCGCGTCCAGGGTCACCAGCTGCCCGGTCGACGCCGACGAGGGCGACGCCTGCACCGTGGTCGACGACGGATCGGCGGCGGCCGCCGACGGCGCGAGGGCCACCACGGCGGCCGCGGCCGCGGCGGCGACCAGGAAGGCGGCCTTGTGCTCGCGCCGTTCACGACGTGCACGTCGTTCGCGCCAGGGAATCACGGATGAGCCTCCTCGATGTGACCGTCGGGCGAGGTTTCGCCGGGACCGTTCGGAGCGTGACTTTAGGTCGCGTTCCGCGCCGTTTCGGGGAGGTGCGGGCCCGACCGAACCCTCCTGGGCGAGCGGCTCCCCCGAATGGGCCGGGTCCACGAGGGTGCGGCGCCGGTGCGGGCCGGGCTAGAAGACTCATGAAGATCTTGGTGAGGGGCTGTCCGGTCGGAGGCTGGGCAGCCCCGGTTCGCTATGCGGTGGCCGGAGTGAGTTGCCAGCTG